>JAHRYV010000061.1 GCA_020621965.1 Curvibacter sp.
GGCGAGATCCCGATGTACTACGACTCGATGATCGCCAAGCTCATCGTGCACGGCAAGGATCGCAATGACGCCATCGCCAAGATGCGCGAGGCGCTCAACGGTTTCGTCATCCGCGGCATCAGCTCCAACATCCCCTTCCAGGCCGCGCTGCTGGCGCACCCCAAATTCGTTGCGGGCGACTTCAACACCGGTTTCATCGCCGAGCACTACGGCAAAGGCTTCTCGTCGGAGGACGTGCCGCACGAAGATCCGTCCTTCCTGATCGCGCTGGCGGCCTTCGTGCGCCGCAAGTCGCGCGAGCGCGCGACCACCATCTCCGGCCAGCTGCCGGGTTATGCAGTCGATGCCGGCAAGGACTATGTGGTCATCACCTTGGCCGGCGACGGCCGGCACACGCACAACGCGGTGCACGTGGATGAGTTTGTCGGCGAGACCGGCAAGGCCCGCGTGCGCGTGGGCGGCAAGAGTTACGAGATCTGCAGCACCTCGCGCTTGAACGACATCATCATCGTCGGCACCGTGGACGGCCAGCCCTTCACCACCCAGGTCGAGCGCGGCACGGCCCGCAACCCGCTGGCCCTGCGCCTGCAGCACAACGGCACCCTGATCGAGGCGCTGGTGATCTCGCCGCGCATGGCCGAGCTGCACCAGCTCATGCCCTACAAGGCGCCGCCGGACATGAGCCGTTACGTGCTCTCGCCCATGCCGGGCCTGCTGGTCGACGTGGCCGTGCAGCCGGGCCAGAAGGTCATGGCCGGCGAGCGCGTGGCCGTGATCGAGGCCATGAAGATGGAGAACGTGCTGTTCGCCGCCGCCGATGGCGTGGTGGGCAAGGTGCTGGCGCAGAAGGGTGAGAGCCTGACGGTCGACCAGCCCATCGTGGAGTTCCAGTGATGAGCCAGCGCCCCTTCAAGGTGCTGGGCATCCAGCAGATCGCCATCGGCGGGCCGGACAAGACCCGCTTGCAGAAGCTCTGGGTCGAGATGCTGGGCCTGGAGGTCACCGGCACCTTCCGCAGCGAACGCGAGAACGTGGATGAGGACATCTGTGCCATGGGGACCGGCCCCTTCAAGGTCGAGGTCGACCTGATGCAGCCGCTCGATCCGGAGAAGAAACCCGCCGTGCACAGCACGCCGCTCAACCACGTGGGCCTGTGGATCGACGACCTGCCCAAGGCGGTCGACTGGCTCACGGCCCAGGGTGTGCGTTTTGCGCCCGGCGGCATCCGCAAGGGCGCTGCCGGCTTTGACATCTGCTTCCTGCACCCCAAGGCCAGCGACGAGTTCCCGATCGCCGGTGAGGGCGTGCTGATCGAGCTGGTGCAGGCGCCGCCCGAGGTCGTGCAGGCCTTTGCCCGCCTGGCGGGCTGAGTCGGCCGGGGCCCTCAGGCCCCGCCTTCGCGGCGCGCGCGCGCGCGCGCCAGTGCGGCTTCGATGACGGCACGCTTGCGCTCCAGCACCGCCGGGTCGGTATGCAGCGAGTGGGCCGGCAGGTCGGCCAGCTTGGCCTGGGCTTTGGCTTCCAGCCGCAGCTCGTTTTCCGCCGTCTCGCGCTGCAGTCGGTCGCGATGAAACGCATGGCGACTGCGCGCCGTCGCAGCCTGTTCGGCGGACCAGGCCGCCCAGCCGCTGCGTTCGCCGCTGACGTTCTCCATCCGGATGCAGTCCACCGGGCAGACCGGGATGCAGAGTTCGCAGCCGGTGCAGTAGGGCTCGATCACGGTGTGCATGCGCTTGTTGCCGCCCAGGATGGCGTCGGTGGGGCAGGCCTTGAGGCACAGCGTGCAGCCGATGCACCAGTCCTCGTCGATCACCGCCACGGTCAGCGGGCCTTCGTCGCCGTAGTCCGGGTTCAGCGGCAGCAGCGGCTGGCCGGTCAGTGCCGCCAGTCGCGCCACGCCTTCGGCGCCGCCGGGCGGGCACTGGTTGATGGCGGCCTCACCGTGGGCGATGGCCTGCGCATAGGCGGCGCAATCCGGGTAGCCGCAGCGTGTGCACTGGGTCTGGGGCAGGGCGTCTAGGATCTGGTCGGCGGTCGCGGGCATGCCGCAATTATCCGGTGGTGGCCCGGGCCTTCTTCTTGCCCGCCGGCTTGGCCGGCGTGTCGTGTGTGCGGATGAAGTCGCGCACCGCCGGGTAGACGACCTCGCGCCAGCGCCGGCCCGAGAAGATGCCGTAGTGGCCGGCGCCCTTGGCTTCCAGGTGCTGTTTGCGCTGCTGCGGCACGCCCGGGCACAGGCCGTGCACGGCTTCGGTCTGGCCCGAGCCGGAGATGTCGTCGAGCTCGCCCTCGATCGAGAGCAGGGCCGTGGTCTGGATGTCCTGCGGCTTGACGCGCTCGACCTCGCCGTCCACACCCTTCACGTCCCAGGTCCCCTGCACCAGGCTGAAGTCCTGGAACACGGTGTGGATGGTCTCCAGGTAGTAGTCGGCGTCCATGTCGAGCACGGCGTTGTACTCGTCGTAGAACTGGCGGTGCGCCTCGGCGCTGGTGTCGTCACCCTTGATCAGGTGCTCGAAATAGTCGTAGTGGCTCTTGGCGTGGTGGTCCGGGTTCATGGCCACGAAGCCGGCGTGCTGCAGGAAACCCGGGTAGACGCGCCGCCCGGCGCCGGGGAAGTTGTTGGGCACGCGGTAGATCACGTTGTGCTCGAACCAGCTGTGGCTCTTGTTCATGGCGAAGGTTGACCGCCGTGGGCGAGCGGCGGGGCGTCGATGGGGCCGCCATCATGGTCATGGTCAGCGGTGTGGTCTGCGCGGCTGGCCATCAGCGGACGCGGCCTTTCCGGCACGTGGGCTGGCGCTCATCGTGGCGGTGCCGTACCCTGCGGGTGGCGGATGAACTCCTGCACGTAGTTGACGTAGTCGTCTGGTGGAACTCGCCCTGCGACAGCGGCCATGCGCGTTTTTCCAGTCGGTGATGTAGACCTTGTGGTCTTTCAGCATGGTGCGCACCGTGTCGCGCAGCAGCGTGGCGTAGTGGCCCGACAGCGGGGCCACGATCAGCACCACCGGCTGGCTCTTGAGCCGGGTCAAGGTGGCCGGGTCGTCGGTGAAACGCTTGAAACGGCGCAGTTCGCAAAAAGGCTTGTCGATCTCGACCCGCTCGTGGATGGCCACGCTGACGCCGTCCACGCTGACGGTGCGGATGCCGAACTCCGGCTTTTCGTAGTCCTTGCCCAGGCGATGCAGCAGCGAGTACCCGGCCGCAAAGCGCTGGGCGTGGGGCAGATGGGCCAGCGGCGACAAGGGGTTGTTGAAGGCCCTGGCCGTGGCCTGGGCCAGATCCGCAAAGGGCTCCATCAGGGTGCGCTGGGTTTCGTAGAGCTGGTACAGCATGGCGGCCTCGCTTTCGCAGATTGCTGCAGTGCAATATATCAGTTGTGGCGTAAGCGTGTCTGGGGGATTGCCCCTAGGGACCCTTGACCCGGGTCATTTGGTGCCGCCACGGCCGGCGTGAAGTTTTCACAGACAGGCGACCCTTGTCGGACGATGTCCCACGGGTGATTCGTAAGCATCTGTAAGGCAGCGAGAATGCCCTCGGTAGATTTCTACAATTTCCACAATAAGAGGGGTAGCGATGAGAAAAATTCTGACTGCGCTGTTCATCGGTTGGGGCCTGCTGGCCCTGCAGGCCCAGGCCCGTGAGGTCGAGGGTGTGAAGTACGAGGAAGACATCACCCTGGCCGGAGCGAAGCTGCAGCTCAACGGCGCCGGTACCCGCTACAAGGCCGTGTTCAAGGTCTATACCGCCGGCCTGTACCTGGGCAAGAAGGTTTCCACCCCGACCGAGGTGGGGACTCAGCCGGGCCCCAAGCGGCTGCGACTCACCTTCGTGCGGGAGATCGGCTCGGAGGAGCTGGGCCGGCTGTTCATCAAGGGCATCAAGGCCAATACGCCCAATGACGAATACACGCGCATCGTCGCCAGCGTGATGCGCATGAGCCAGATCTTCTACGAGGCCCGCAAGATGAAGGTCGGCGAGGTGATCAACATGGATTGGGTGCCGGGCAAAGGCACGGTGATCTCCATCCGCGACGTTCCCATGGGCGAGCCTTTCCCCGAGCCCGAGTTCTACGGTGCCTTGCTGCGCATCTGGCTCGGCCAGGACCCGGCCGACTGGCAGCTCAAGGATGCGCTGCTTGGCAAGGTTGCCTCGGCCAACTAGAACAACGAACGCAGCAGCAGGCTGCTGCCGGTCAGCAGCAGCACGCCGTGCAGCACCTGCAGAAAACGCTGCCGGTTCAGGCGCAGGCCGACGTGGTGGCCGATGTACAGGCCCAGCGCCACCGCCGGCAGCAGGCTCAGCACCAGCCAGAGCAGCTGTGGTTCCAGCAGGCGTCCGGCCAGCAGAAACAGCAGCACCCGCACCCCCGAGCTGAACATCAGCACCGCCGTCTGCGTGGCGCGGATCTGCTGCACGTCGTCCAGGCGGCGCGCCAGGTAGATCGCATAGACCCAGCCGCCGGCACCGAAGAGCGCGCTGAACATGCCGCCCACGCTGCCGTAGCACCAGGCCCAGCGCGGCGACAGCGGCAGCGACCAGTGGAAGGCCTCCTTGGGCCGCAGGCCGTGCAGTGCGTACAGCACCACAAAGCCGCCGAGCAGCGGCATCAGCCACTGCACCGGCAGCGTGAACAGCAGCCAGGCGCCCACCGTACTGCCGGCAAACAGGGGCGGCACCAGACGCCACAACTCGCGCCGCACCACGTGCTCGCTCAGGCGCCAGCCGTTGGACAGGGCGGCGATCAGGTCCGTCACCGCCAGCACCGGCACGACGGTGCTCACGGGCAGCAGGTGAGCCAGCAAGGGCGCACCGACCAGGGTGGAGCCGAAGCCCACCAGGCCCAGCACGACGTAGGCCAGGGTGATGACGGGTTCGGCGTACACAAGGGTGGAAAAGTCGGGCATGGTTGTGACGTGAAGGGCGGCGGTTGATGAGTGTGACAGCGGCTCGCATCGATGGTAGCCAGCGGCATGCCGTCGACGGTGTCCGGATACCAATACTTACACGCGTTCCCGGGGCCTGGAACTCACGCGGCCCCCAGCGGGCGGACTGGCCCGGGGCTGGGGGTCAGGGCTGCCGCGCGGCCGCGGCGCGCAGCTTGTCCTTCTTGCTCGGGCGTTTGCCCTTGACGCCGCCCGTGCCGGGCGCGGCGGCCGGGGCGCTGTCCACCGGCTCGAAGCCGGGGACCTGCTCGCGCGGCAGCTGCAGACCCTGGCGTTTCTCGATCAGGCGGAAATGGGCCTCGGTGCCGGCGCTGACCAGGCTTACCGCCAGGCCGCTGGCGCCGGCGCGGCCGGTGCGGCCGATGCGGTGGGTGTAGTCGCTGGGGGAGCGCGGCAGGTCGTAGTTCACCACCACCGGCAGTTCGGCGATGTCCAGGCCACGCGCGGCCACGTCGGTCGCCACCACTACGCTGAGGCGCTCGGCCTTGAAGTCGGCCAGCACCTGCGTGCGTTTGCCCTGGCTCAGCTCGCCGTGGAAGGGCTCGGCCTGCAGGCCCGCCTTGCGCAGCTTGTCGGCCACGATCTCGGCCGCATGTTTGGTGGCCACGAACACCAGCACCCGGCGCCAGCCATGCTGGGCGATCAGCTGGCGCAGCAGCTGGGTGCGCCGGCCGGCGTCGACGGTTATCACGCGCTGCACGATGTCGGGTTGGTCCTGCGCCGCGGGCAGCACGTCGATGCGCAGCGGGTCCTGCAGCAGGGTCTGCGCCAGCGCCTGCACGGCGGGCGGGAAGGTGGCCGAGAAGAACAGGTTCTGGCGCCGCGCCGGCAGCAAGGCGCGGATGCGCGCCAGCTCCTCGGCAAAACCCAGGTCCAGCAGGCGGTCGGCCTCGTCGAGCACCAGCACCTGCACGCCGGCCAGCGTGAGGCCGTTGTGGTCGATCAGGTCCAGCAGGCGCCCCGGCGTGGCCACCACGATGTCGGTGCCGCCGCGCAGGCCCATGAGCTGCGGGTTGATGGACACGCCGCCGAAGGCCACCGTCACCCGGAGCGGTGCGCCCAGCTGCTGCGCCAGATGGCGGAACTCCTCGCCGACCTGGGCGGCCAGTTCGCGCGTGGGCACCAGCACCAGTGCGCGGGCACGCCGCGGTGTTGCCGCCGGGGCCTGTGCCAGCTGTTGCAGCAGTGGCAGCGCAAAGGCCAGGGTCTTGCCCGAGCCGGTCTGCGCCGAGCCCAGCACATCGCGGCCCTGCAGCACGGCGGGTATGGCCGCGGCCTGGATGGGCGTGGGGCTGGTGTAGGCGCGCTCGCGCAGCGCAGCCAGCAGGGCGGGCGACAAGCCCAGGGCGGAAAATGGCATGAGGAGCAGACGGTGAGGGGCGCCCAGTTTAAGCGCTCTGCCGTCGGCACGGGCGCGGGGCGACGATAATCAAGCCCCCCGCGAAACTCACCAAGGCCCATCGTGCGCAAAACCTACCCGCTCAACATCGAGGGCAAACACCGCGACCGCGTGCTCGACGCCGTCAAGCACGACATCCGCAAATACGTCAAACGCGAGCGGCGCAAGGCGCTGCCCGAGGGTGTCGATTTCTGGGACTTCGACTGCCGGTTCGGCCTCAGTGCCGAGACGGCCGCGGCCCTCCACTTCGGCAACCTGATGGAGCAGATCGACGCCGTCGCCAAGGAAGGCGCAACGGCCTTGTACGTGGAACTGCTGACCAAGCCTGGCCACCGCAAGGCCCGCGCCGCCGCCAGCGACGACGACACACAGGACTGAGGCGGACACGGGTCGCCGAGCATGAGCAAGCACCACCCCCGCATCGGTCTGGCCCTGGGCAGCGGCTCGGCGCGCGGCTGGTCGCACATCGGCGTCATCCGTGTGCTGGAGCGTGCCGGCATCTCGCCCGACATCGTCTGCGGCACCTCCATCGGCGCGCTGGTCGGCGCCGTGTATGCCGCCGGCGAGCTCGACCGCCTGGAGCCCTGGGTCAAGAGCCTGACCTGGACGTCCGTGCTGGGCATGATGGATTTCCGCATGGGCGGCGGCCTGATCGAAGGCGCCCGGCTGGTTGATTTCTTCCGCAGCCGCTACCAGGACCCGGGCATAACCGCGCTGGGCAAACGCTACGCCTGCGTGGCCACCGAGCTCGCCACCGGGCGCGAGGTCTGGCTGCGCGAGGGGCCGGTCATCGACGCCGTGCGTGCTTCCATCGCCCTGCCGGGCCTGTTCACCCCGACCCAGCTTGACGGACGGCTGCTGGTCGACGGCGGCCTGGTCAACCCGGTGCCGGTCTCGCTGTGCCGCGCCATGGGCGCCGACATCGTCATCGCCGTGGACCTGAACTGGGACATCATGCTGCATCGCACCCGGGTGGCCAGCCAGGCGAAGGAGCCCGAGCCGCCGTCGAGCTACAACGTGATGCTCGAGGCCATCATGTCCAAGTTCCGCCCGCTGGCCAAGACCAATGGCAACGGGGGCGGTGAGCCGCGGGCGGAGGTGGAGATCCCGTCCATGATGGACGTGCTGACCTCCAGCCTGAACATCATGCAGATGCGCATCACACAAAGCCGCATGGCCGGCGAGCCGGCCGACGTCGTCATCCGGCCCCGGCTCAACGACGTGGCCGCCATGGACTTCCATCTCGCCACGCCCACCATCGTCGAAGGCGAGCGGGCGGCCGAGTTTGCGCTGCCGCAGCTGCGCGACGTGCTGGGGCTGTGATGCTGCAATACCTGGACTTCGACTACAGCGAGGACGCGCACGGCCACGGCACCTTCGAGGCCATGGCCTCGGTGCCGGCGCATCGGGTGGCTGCGGTGCGCGCCGAGATCGCCCGTGTGCTGGACTGGGCTTTTGCCAATTTCCCCGACCAGTGCGCTCCGCTGGAAGAAGGCGGCGTATGGGACTATCAGCTCGACGGCCAGCAGGAATGGAGCGTGCCCGAGGCGCTGAGCTACGACGAGGTGACCGGCAAGTTCAGCAGCCAGCCCGGCTCCCCGGGCGAGCCGCGCCATGCGCTGACGCTGGCGATCAGCGGCAGTGCGCAATTCTGCGAGTCTTTCCGACTGCACTTTCGGGTCTGACGGGAATTCACCCGGCGCGGCGCAGGGTCGCCGGGGATCGGGACGGTTGCGCACGGCACGCCCAGCGTACAGAATGGCCGTTCCCTCTGTTTCCCGCCTTCAGACCATGCCCTACCAACTCCACTACTGGCCCGGTATCCAGGGGCGCGGCGAATTTGTCCGGCTGGCGCTGGAGGCCGCGGGCGCGCCCTATGTCGACGTGGCGCGCGGCGAGGCGTCGGCGGGGCAGGGGGTGCCGGCCTTGCTCCAGTGCCTGCAGGACGCATCCAACACGCGGCCGCCATTTGCCTGTCCCGTGCTGGTAGACGGCAAGAAGGTGATCGCCCAGACCGCCGCCATCCTGCTGTACCTCGGCCCGCGGCTCAAGCTGGTGGGGGCGAGCGAGACGGATCGCCTGTGGACACATCAGATCCAGCTCACGATCGCCGATGCCGTGGACCAGGCGCACAACACCCACCACCCGGTCGGCTCCAGTCTCTACTACGAGGACCAGAAGCCCGAAGCGGAGCGGGCCGCGAAGGAATTCCGCAGCCAGCGCATGCCGAAATTTCTCGGCTGGCTGGAGACCGTGCTGGCGCGCAACCCCAAGGGCGACCGGCACCTGGTGGGTGCGCGGCTGAGTTACGCCGACCTGTCGCTGTTCCAGCTGGTGGAGGGTCTGCGCTACGCCTTTCCCAGGGCGAGCGGGCGCGCCCTGAAGAAGACCCCGCGGGTGCTGGCGTTGCACGAACGCGTGGCCCAGCAGCGCCGTGTGGCGGCTTATCTGCGCAGCGAACGGCGTATTCCGTTCAACGAGGACGGCATCTTCCGTCGCTACCCGGAGCTCGACGGCTGAGGGCTGGGGGCACTAACCTTTCGCCCGGCCGATCATCTGCAGGACGTCATCCAGGGGATTTCCGTCGCCGTTCAGATCGAGCAGTGAGGCGAGTCCCTGCGTCGGGCTGGCCGTTGCCCGGCTGCCGCCGAGCAGACTGCCCAGCAGGCCACCGAGCCCGCCGCCCGCCGGGGACGCGGCCACTGCGGCATCGGCGTCCTGCTGCTTCGCCATGTAGCCGGTCACCAGCATGGCCAGCATGGGCAGCATTTTCTTGAGCAGGGAGGGGTCGAGCCCCGACTGCGTCGCCGCATTCTGAGCCACCGCGCGGCTCACGTCCTTGGACGCGAAGATCTGGCCGAGGACCTCGTTGCCGCGGCTGACGTCGGTCGGCTGCGGTGCCAGGACGTTGTCGAGCAGGCCGCTGCCGCCGAGTTGCCCGAGCAGGCCGCCGAGCCCTTCGAGTCCGGCAGGCTGCGACTGTGCCTGTTTCTTCAGCCCGCCGAGGATCGCCGGGACGAGCGCGGCGGCCCCGTTGGCGGCCTGGGTTTCATCGATGCCCAGTTCTCTTGCGATGGACTGAAGGCCGCCCGTCTGGGCAAGCATGTCGGTGAGTTGCATGGGGCGGCTCCCTGGTTTGGTGGTGGTGCTGCCGGATCAGTCCAGCAGTTCCTTGGGGACGTTGCCGCCGTTGGCCGCGATGCGCGCCAGCACGGTCTTGTGCAGCCATATGTTCATCTTGGCCGAATCCCCCATCAGGTCCGCCGGGCAGCCGAGTTCCGTCGCCAGTTCCTTGCGCGCCGCGAAGCTGCTGTCGATATCGAGCAGCTTGAGCAGGTCGACGATGGAGGTCCGCCAGTTCAGCTTCTGAGGGTTTGCGACCGCGCGCTTTTCCAGTTGCGCGACGACATCCACGACGGCGATCGCCTTGGGTGCGGCTGCGGCCGCGGCTGCCGGTACTGCGGTCGGGGACGCGGCTGCGGCGCTGCCGATGCCGAGTTTGTCAAGAATCTTGCTGAAGAATCCCATGGCGCTCTCCTGGTTGGGCTGACGATCCAGGGCGCCCTGGCGGCATTGCCATGACACGCTGGTTACGCCTGCCCAGTATAGGGAGGCTGACCGATTAGACAAGCGGGGCCTTCTTGGGCCGCAGCGCAGCCGCGCCGCCAGAAAAAAGCCGCCCGAGGGCGGCTTTTTCGCTGCACGAGCGCCGCTTACATCACCTTGGCAATCGCCTGGCAGACGTAGTCGATGTTCTTGCTGTTG
>JAHRYV010000062.1 GCA_020621965.1 Curvibacter sp.
GCGGCCTGGGCAACGGCCTGGCCAACCTGCACAACGCGCGCAAGGGCAAGGTGCCCGTGGTCAACATCGTGGGGGACCACGCCACCTACCACACGCAGTACGACGCGCAGCTGCAGTCCGACATCGAAACCGTGGCGCGCAATGTCTCGCCCGGTTTCGTGCGCACCGCCAAGTCCACCGCCGAGCTCTGCCGCGACGCCACCGACGCCATCACCGCGGCGCGCGGCCTGCCCGGCCAGGTGGCCACGCTCATCCTGCCCGCCGACGTGTCCTGGGGTGAGGGTGGCGTGGCCGCTCCCCCGCCCCCGCTGCCCGCCCCCGCCGCCGCCGACGACACCACCGTGCAGGCCATCGCCCAGGCGATCCGCCAGGCCCAGGCCAGCGGCGGCAAGGCGGCCCTGCTACTGGGCGGGCGGGCGTTGCGCGAGCCCAGCCTGCTGGCCGCCGCCCGCATCGCCGCGCACAGCGGCGTCAAGCTGCTGGCCGAAGTCTTCCCCACCCGGCTGGAGCGCGGCGCCGGTCTGCCGGCGGTGGAGCGCATGGCCTATCTGGCCGAGCTGGCCACGGTGCAGCTCACGGACGTGCAGCACCTCATCCTGGTGGACGCCAAGGCGCCCGTGTCCTTCTTCGCCTACCCGGGCAAAAAGAGCTATCTGGTGCCCGAGACCTGCACCGTGCACGAGCTGGCTTCGCCCGCGCAGGACACCACCGCCAGCCTGGACAAGCTGGCCCGCGCGCTGGGCGCACAAGACGCGCAGCCCGTGCTGCAGGCCGCCATGCGGCCGGGCCGCCCGCGCGGCCGGCTCAGCGCCGAGAAGGTCTGCAAGGCCGTGGGCCACCTGCTGCCCACCGATGCTATCGTCGTCGACGAAGCCATCACCTCGGGCCTGATGCTCGGGCGCTTCACCGCCGGCGCGCCGCGCCACGACCTCATCACCCTCACCGGCGGCGCCATCGGCCAGGGCCTGCCCAACGCCGTCGGCGCGGCCATCGCCTGCCCGCAGCGGCCGGTGCTGGCGCTGATCGGCGACGGCACCTCCATGTACACCATCCAGGCCCTGTGGACCCTGGCGCGCGAGAAGCTCAACGTCACCACTATCATCTTCAACAACGCCTCGTACTCCGTGCTCAATATCGAGCTGGAGCGTGTGGGCGCCGAGCGCATCGGCCCCAAGGCCAGGTCGCAGCTGGACCTGCGGGGCCCGGTGCTGAACTTCACGCAGATCGCCCAGGGCATGGGGGTGCACGCGGTGCGCGCGACCACGGCCGAGGAGTTCACGCGCGCGCTCGAAGCAGCGTTGGCCTCACCGGGGCCGCACCTCATCGAGGCCGTGATCCCGGAAGCGCTCAGCGGCGTCAAGCGCCGGGTGCTGCCCTGGCTGCTGCGCTCGCTGCCCAGCCTGCCGCCGGGCGTGGCGCGCGCGCTCAAACGCAAGATTGCGCCCTGAGCGGACCACATGGGCGCCCGGGTCCCGCCCGAACGCAGCGTCAGGCGGCGCTGATGAGCCGGACCCTAGCGTGAGATTTTGCGCTCGATTTCGGCCACGACACCGGCCCTGAAGGTGAAGACCGTCAGAGTCTCCGGGTCCTGGGGGTGCGGGAAGTAGGTCCAGGTCTTCTCTTCGGGTTGCCCCTTGAAGTTGGTGGCGACAACCGCTTCGTGGTCAGGCTTGCCGACACGAACGAGCACTTCACCTTCCGTCATGCCCCTGCGTATGAAACCGCGCTCGCGGGCATCCTGGGCGACAGCCACCGAGCAGACCATAACAAACAGAGGAAGAGCGAGTATTCGGGCGATATTCATATCTGGCTCCACGTAGTTGCGTGCTGAAGAGCGAACGGGCAGCGGCGGGAACTGGTGTCTTGCTCACAAGTGGGGAACGCCTTGCCCATCCGCGCATAGACTGGACGAAGGCGTACAACTCGCGCCCGGCTTGCGCCACCCGACACTCTAGACCAGGGACGCGCCGCTTGCGGCGCGCCGCGCTGAACCGCAAGATTGGAGCGGCAGTGTCGAAAATAGTAACCCACGCTGAGCAGCACCGTCAATTGCGGCCCTGCGGAGAGCGCCAACAGGAGCGGTGCGGCAGCGCCATCGTCCTTGGGCAAACACCGACAACTCCTCCGGCTCGCCTGTGGCCGCTTGTATCGATAGTCTCGCGGTGACGCAGATTCCATGTCGGCACGGACCACAACAGAGTCCACCTCAGATGCCGGATATACGAAGCAGGCGCTTTACCCCACGGTCCCCACTCGGCCAGTTTCTTGCATTTGAGGGGGAGTCCATATACGATCAGTTAGACCGCATTGCCATCATGGTTCGGTTCAGTGAATCGATGCAACATAGCACCACGAAACACCGTAACGAATAACGTTGTGTAGATCAATTCTGCGTCATCGAAGTCGCGCTGCTCAAGTTCTACCCAAGGTCGATCGGTGCATACCCGCCCTGGATGAATCTGATTGCGCATATCTCTTAGCACATGGGCCAGACCATCCGGCATAACGGACATCGTCTGAGTGTTGATCCGAGGCAGCCAGCCAGCATGGAGGCAGACTTGAATGAGATTGTCGAACGTCCATCGAGCTGGCGCGCTAGGGTCCTTCGGCCTCTGCTTAGGCGGCAGACGGACCGCAGTCTCGTTAGCCTTCTTGGGCGATCGGAGGCAGCGCAGTAGCAGCAGCCCCTCCATCGCAGCCCCAAGTAAGGTTACAGCAGCCGTAAACGCTGATGCGCGTGCAGCTGCTTTCGCTTCGATCTCATACCGCTTCACCGTGTCAGCCAAGGCGGGGATCAAGTCGTCCTTGTGGAACACCGAGCGCCGGCCGCGTTCCCGCAGCCGCTCAAATTGAGCCCGATTCGCTTGATACAGGCTTGCGGCTTCGTGCCCCTCCAGCTCGGTAAGCGTCGCGACAAATCGCACATCGGCCGCTGCGGACCATTTCTGGTTGAGTCGGCGGTACTCGGAGGGAGCATCCTTCACTGGCCAGAACTCACCCTGGCTCAGCCCGTGCTTCTTCTCCACACGTTCCATCGCTGCGGAAATCTTCTCCAGCTCTGGATATGCCTTGTCTCCCATGCGACCATCGTGTACGCCTTCAACCGCCTGTGACACAACGAAGATGTACTCCTGGAACGAAATGCGGCGTGCCAGATAGAGCACGCGTGCGAACTCGATCCGCGACTTTGCCGTTTCGGCATCCTTCCAGACCTGCTTGAACTTGTACGCTCGATTCGCTCTGTGTTCCTCAGCGAGACTCGGCAAAAGGCTGCTCGCGGCCGCCCGCTGCTCCAACTCGCGAAATGCGTCGTTTAGCTTGCCAGGGCGAGCAGGCGACGTCGGCCGCCGAGTCAGGGGTCGAAGCAAGGTGCGTCGAGTCTCGGCGCTGCGCTTGTTCATGCGGTCTAACGTTCAAGGTACTCGGCCCTGAGCGGCTTTATGCGCAAGGTCCGTGTTGACCTCAGGGTTGGGCGTCTGTGGATTCCGAGGTGAATTACTCGAACCATACTCACGTGGCTACCAATTCTCATGGGTTTGACAGTAGTCACCAGACATCTTGATCATCGGCACCAATGGTCCGCAAAGACTGCCGGACGTTCTGACCCATTGCTTCGTAAGCTTAATTGGCTTGTCACCCGAATAGGTGACGTCCGTGTAATTTCGACACGTTGGCAACCAAAGTGGAATCGGTGCAATTGCCCATATGGTCAAACCACACCATTTCCATTCGTCGTGAAGGATGAATACTTTCGATCCGTCGGGATTGATCTTGTCGGGCTTCCGTTCGGGCGCCTTCGACCTGTACCTCAATTCAACCGGCGATAGATCATCGCTAGCGGAGACGGCCTCATCGCGTGAGTAGTTGTAACCCACGCATCCTGAGAGAGGGAACAAGAGAATCAGAGAGAAAGCAATAGCGCGCATGTCAGACGCCCATCGAACAGCGTTTATCGACCGCGAGACGGCGTGTGAAGTAAGCATGGGACCTCCCCTTGCGGTCGATTAAACCTTGTTGAACTGAACCGCGCGAGCTGGCAGCGTGTATTTCTTGTCTATGGGCAGTGTAAGTTTCAAGTACTGCGCCGGGCAACGCCCGCGGCCTGCTGGCGCTCCCGTTGTGTGGTGGCTGCAACAGTTGCGCGGCTCAAACATGGCGCCAATGCCATGGCCGTTGCGTCGTGGCCGCACGCATGGCGCCGTGCGCGGGTGCACAGACGCGCACGATGCTTTGGGGCCTGGGCGCACCAGCGGCCCCAAAGCATCGTGTTCTACACCCACGTGCTCAAGGTGGCAGCGGGCGGAACAGCCAGCCCGCTGGATGCACTGGCCGGGAATTCCTGGCCCTCGGGAACTCAGCCGCAGGCGTGACCCGGCTCGTGCCCGCAGGAAGGCACGGCCTCCGCGGTCGCGGCGGGCGCGCCGCCCTTGAAGGTTTCGGTGGCGGTGTCGAAACCTTTTTCCTGCAGATAGCTCACCAGGCCGGCGTCCATGCTGCTGGCGTGCATGGGGAACCACTCGACCAGGGCCTCGATCATGCTGCCGATGTAGGCGATTTCGCCGTTGAGGGCGCGGCGCTCCACTTCCTGCATCACCTGCAGCACGCTGGCGTGCTGGCCGAAGTGGCAGAAGTCAGACGGGATGCCGCAGGCGCTCATCCAGCGCTCTTCCTGCGCGAAGTGTTCGACGGTGTGGCGCACCAACTCCTGGTAGATGGCCAGTTTCTTCTCGGACGCGGCCGCGGTGGTGGCGTTGACCAGATCGATGAACTCCTGGTGCGTGTGGTCGGTGCGGGCATCGCCGAGGACGAACTCCTCGTTCCAGCTCAGGGTATCGGTGGCGGTCATGGCTTGCTCTTGCAGGTTCATTTGGACAGGCGTGCCTGGTGACGCGCGACCTGCGCCTTCACCTGGGCCGGCGCGGTGCCGCCCAGGGTGTGGCGCGCGTTGAGAGAACCGCGCAGCGACAGCACGTCGTACACGTCCTTCTCGATGCTCTTGTTGAACTGCTGCAGCACGGTCAGCGGCAGCTCGGACAGGTCGCAGGCGTGCGTGATGGCGGCCTTCACGGCGTGCGCCACGGTTTCGTGGGCGTCGCGGAAGGGCAGGCCCTTTTTCACCAGGTAGTCGGCCAGGTCGGTGGCGGTGGCGTAGCCCTTGAGCGCGGCCTGCTCCATGGCCTGCGCGTTCACCGTGATGCCGCCTTCGAGCTTGCCGGTCTCGGGGTTAAGTTGGCCACCCACCATCTCGGTGAAGATGCGCAGCGTGTCCTTCAAGGTATCCACCGTGTCGAACAGCGGCTCCTTGTCTTCCTGGTTGTCCTTGTTGTAGGCCAGGGGCTGGCCCTTCATCAAGGTGATCAGGCCCATGAGGTGGCCGACCACGCGGCCAGTTTTGCCGCGGGCGAGCTCGGGCACGTCCGGGTTTTTCTTCTGCGGCATGATGGAACTGCCGGTGGTGAAGCGGTCCGCAATCTTGATGAAGCCGAAGTTCTGGCTCATCCAGAGGATCAGCTCCTCGCTCAGGCGGCTGATGTGCACCATGACCAAGGAGGCGGCGGCGGTGAATTCGATGGCGAAGTCGCGGTCGCTCACGGCGTCCAGGCTGTTCTGGCAGACGCAGGCTGCGCCCTGCTCATCCACCATGCCCAGGGTGCGGGCCACGCGCTCGCGGTCCAGCGGATAGCTGGTGCCGGCCAGCGCGGCGCTGCCCAGGGGCAGGCGGTTGACGCGTTTGCGCACGTCGGCCATGCGCTCGGCGTCGCGCGCGAACATCTCCACATAGGCCAGCATGTGGTGGCCAAAGCTCACCGGCTGCGCCACCTGGAGGTGGGTGAAACCGGGCAGGATGACGTCCACGTTCTGCCCGGCCACCGTGACCAGAGCCTTTTGCAGGTCGACCAACAGGTCGCTGATGATGTCGATCTCGGTGCGCAGCCACAGGCGCACGTCGGTGGCGACCTGGTCGTTGCGGCTGCGGCCGGTGTGCAGGCGCTTGCCGGCGTCGCCCACCAGCTGGGTCAGGCGCGCCTCGATGTTCAGGTGCACGTCTTCCAGGTCGAGCTTCCACTGGAACTTGCCGGTCTCGATCTCGGCCACGATCTGCGCCATGCCGTCGCGGATGGCGGCCAGGTCGGCCGCGCTGATGATGCCCTGCGCGGCCAGCATGTCGGCGTGGGCCAGGCTGCCGGTGATGTCGGCGCTCCACAGGCGCTTGTCGAAGAAGACACTGGCCGTGTAGCGCTTGACCAGCTCGCTCATGGGTTCGGAGAACAGCGCCGACCAGGCTTCGGATTTCTTGTCGAGTTGGTTTTGGGACATGGCGGGCGTGGGTGTAAGGGTGTGTAAGCGTGCGCTTCAGGTATTCATTGTGCGGGCGGTGACAATTCACCAATAATCGGGGGGCGCCCCTGAGGCGCGGCCCGGCCACCACACGATGCAAGACTCCCAGATTTTATCGGTCTTCCAGGAACCCATACCGTCCCAAGTGGCGACGCCCCCCCAGGCCGCGCCCGTCTTCGACGCCTGCCAGGTCGGCGTGGCGCTGCGCGCCGTGATGTTCGTGGAGACGGTGATGGCCGTGGGCGCCATGTACGGCGCGGCCTCGCCGTTCGACTGGATGGTGCGCCTGGCCCTGCTCACGGGCAGCGCCCTGCCCGCCACGGTGTTCTGGCTGGTCGCGGCCTGCCTGCTCAAACGCCCGCTGGCGCTGCTGCCCCTGCCGGCCCAGTACGGCAGCGGCGTGCTGCTGGGCGCCCTGGCCGGCCTCTACGGCTGCGGCATGCTGGCCCTGGCCGGCCTGCTGATGCCGGCCCCCTGGCTGGCCAGCGCCAGCAGCGGGGCCTTGCTGGCCGCGGTGCTGGTGGCCGTGCTGGCGCTGCGCGCGCGCGGCCGCATGCCGGCCGACACCGCGGCGCGCCTGTCCGAGCTGCAGTCGCGCATCCGGCCGCATTTCCTGTTCAACACGCTCAACAGCGCCATCGCCCTGGTGCGCGCCGAACCGGCCAAGGCCGAGGCGCTGCTGGAGGACCTGAGCGACCTGTTCCGCCACGCCCTGGTGGACCAGGGCCCGTCCGTGACGCTGGGCGACGAGATCGCACTGGCGCGTCGTTACCTGGAGATCGAGCAGGTGCGCTTCGGCGAACGCCTGCAACTGGAGTGGGCGCTGGACCCGGCGGCCGATGGCGCGCGCCTGCCGCCGCTGCTATTGCAGCCGCTGCTGGAAAACGCGGTGCACCACGGTGTGGAGCCCAGCCCCACGGGTGCGCAGATCCGCATCTCCACGCAGCGACGCGGCTCCAGTGTGGTGATCAAGGTCACCAACGCCGTCCCCGCCGGTCCGGGCCCCCACGGCCACGGGGTGGCGCTGGCCAATGTGCGCGACCGGCTGCGCCTGCTGCACGACGTGCAGTGCAGCTTCCAGACCGTCTACAAGAACGGCCTCTACCAGGTGCGCATCGAGGTGCCGGCATGAGCTTGAAGGCGCTGATCGTCGACGACGAAGCCCTGGCCCGCTCGCGGCTGCGCACCTTGCTGGGCGACTGCCGCGAGCCAGCGGCCAGCGTCGAAGGCGAGGCGGCCAACGCCAGCCAGGCCGTCGAGCTGCTGCGCCGCCAGCGTTTCGACGTCGCGCTGCTGGACATCAACATGCCCGGCGCCAGCGGCCTGACGCTGGCCCAGGCCCTGCGCGAGCTGCCGCACGCGCCGGCCCTGGTCTTTGTCACGGCGCATGCCGAGCACGCGGTGCAGGCCTTCGACCTGGAGGCCACCGACTACCTGACCAAGCCGGTGCGCCTGGAACGCCTGCAGCAGGCCTTGCAGAAGGTGGAGCGGCAGCGCGCGCGCCAGGACCCGAACGCGGCGCCCGAGGAGACGCTGCTGATCCAGGAGCGCGGCCGCACCGAGCGCATCGCGTTGAGCGAGGTGCTGTATTTCAAGGCCGAGCTCAAGTACGTCACGGTGCGCACAGCGGCCAAGGCCTACATCCTGGACGGCGCCCTGAGCGAGCTGGAAGAGAAATACCCGACGCAATTCATGCGCATCCACCGCAATGCCCTGGTCGCGCGGCGCGCGGTGCGCGCGCTGGAGAAGTTGTACGACCCCGAGGAGGGCGAAGGCTGGGCTGTGCGCCTGCAGGGCCTGGACGAACTGCTCTCGGTCTCGCGTCGGCAGCTGACGGCCGTGCGCGAGGCCATCGCCGCGAACTGACCACCCAACGGAGATATCGCCATGATGGAACTGCTGACCAATCCCCAGGCCTGGATCGCCTTCGCGACGCTGACCTTGCTCGAGCTGGTGCTGGGCATCGACAACATCATCTTCATCTCCATCCTGGTCGACAAGCTGCCGCCGGAGAAGCGCGCGCTGGCGCGCCGGCTCGGCCTGTTCATGGCCATGTTCATGCGCATCGGCCTGCTGCTGGTGCTGTCCTGGATCGTCGGTCTGGTGGCGCCGCTGTTCTCCGTCATGGGCCGGGAGATCTCGGGGCGCGACCTGATCCTGATCGTCGGCGGCCTGTTCCTGATCTGGAAGAGCACCGGCGAGATCCACCAGTCGCTCGAAGGCGAGGAAGGCCATGCCTCCAGCGCCGTCAAGGCAACCTTCGGCGCCGTGATCGTGCAGATCATGGTCGTCGACCTGGTGTTCTCGCTGGACTCCATCATCACGGCCGTGGGCATGGTCGACGAGGTGGCCGTGATGATCGCCGCGGTGATCGCGTCGGTGGCGCTGATGATGGTGTTTGCCGGCGCCATCGGCCGCTTCGTGTCGGACCACCCGACCATCAAGATGCTGGCGCTGTCCTTCCTGGTCGTGGTCGGCGTGGTGCTGATCGCCGACGGCTTCGACCACCACGTGCCCAAGGGCTACATCTACTTCGCCATGGCCTTCTCGCTGGGGGTGGAGATGCTCAACATCCGCATGCGCAAACGCGCCGCCCGCCCGGTGCACCTGCACACCGAATACAGCCGCGACGCTGAGACACGGCAGCCCTGAACGGCCCGCCGCCCGGCTTTACTGACGGATCACGTCGGCGCCGACCGGCGGCTTGAAGCGGAAGGTCTCGGCGGGTATGGCCGGATTGACCTGCACGCGGCTGAAGTTCAGCACCGAACGCTGGCCGAAGCTGTCGACGATTTCCAGCACGGCCAGCTCGGCCGTGCGGGCGCCGCCCTGGCCGCTCTCGCGCAGGCCCACGCGCACCGACTGCAGCTGGCCGTCGCGCGCGCGCGGCGTGGCCACCACCCATTGGAGGCCGTCGCGCTCGGGCGCGTTGGCCAGGGTGAAATCGGCCTGCAGGGCCTGCAGATTGGGCGCGGAGGCGATCAGCGCCGCCGGCGTGCTGCCCAGCGCCGCCGACTGCGGCTTGGCCGTCACCTGGTTGAGGTCGGTGTCGTACAGCCACAGGGTCTGGCCGTCGGCCACGATGATCTGCTCGAAGGGCTTCTTGTAGTTGAAGCGGAAGCGGCTGGGCCGCACGAACTCGAAGGTGCCGCTGGACGTGCGGCTGCGCGCCGCCTGCCCCTCGCGCGCGGGCGAGGTCACCACCTGGGTGAAGTCGGCGCGGCCGCTGGCCGTGGAGCGGATGAACAGCCCCAGGCTTTCCAGCCCGTCGGCGCGGGCCACCAGGGCGCAAGCCGCGATCGAAAAAGTAGCAATCAGTTTTTTCACGAATTCACTCCGCACGTGCCGGCACCAGGATGTCGCGCTGGCCATTGCTGCTCATGGGGCTGACCAGGCCGGCTTTTTCCATGTCTTCCACCAGTCGCGCCGCGCGGTTGTAGCCGATCTTGAGGTGGCGCTGCACCAGCGAGATGCTGGCTTTGCGGTTCTTCAGCACGATCTCCACCGCCTGATCGTACATCGGGTCCTTCTCGCCGCTGGGGCCGCCCTCGCCCAGGAGACCGTCCTCGCCCTCGACCGTGCCGCCTTCGAGCACGCCCTCGATGTAGTCGGGCGCGCCCTGGCTCTTGAGGTAGTTCACCACCCGGTGCACCTCGTCGTCGCTGACGAAGGCGCCGTGCACGCGGATGGGCAGGCCGGTGCCGCTGGCCATGTAGAGCATGTCGCCCATGCCCAGCAGGGCC
>JAHRYV010000063.1 GCA_020621965.1 Curvibacter sp.
GGTGAAGTTGTTGGTCTTCTTCATGCGCGTTTCGATGAAACGCTCATAGTGGCCGAGGTCCAGGTCGGTCTCCGCGCCGTCGTCGGTCACGAACACCTCGCCGTGCTGGAACGGCGACATCGTGCCGGGATCGACGTTCAGATAGGGATCGAGCTTGATGAGGGTGACTTTGAGGCCCCGCGATTCCAGGATCGCGGCCAAGGACGCTGAGGCGATTCCCTTGCCCAGGGAGGACACCACACCGCCGGTGACGAAGACGAATTTGGTCATGTCAGGTTCGAACGCGCAGTCCGAGGAGGTGGTAAACGGAGATTATAGGCTTCGGACTGGTGATGCCGGCGATCTGCGGTGTTGCGACCCCGGCAATGGCGTCTGGCCTTTGCCGCGGCTCATCCGGTCTGGCCAGCCCGAACATGCTCTCTCTGCTACATTGCGGGCGATGAATGATCTGGCTGGAAAACACATCGTCCTGGGCTTGACCGGGGGCATCGCCTGCTACAAGGCGGCCGAGCTCTGCCGGGCCCTGGTCAAGGAGGGCGCCACGGTGCAGGTGGTGATGACCGAGGCCGCTGGCCAGTTCATCACCCCGGTGACGATGCAGGCGCTCTCCAACCGGCCGGTCTACCACTCGCAGTGGGACGCGCGCGAGGCCAACAACATGGCCCACATCAACCTCAGCCGCGAGGCCGACGCCATCCTGATCGCCCCGGCCAGTGCCGACTTCATGGCCAAGCTGCTGCATGGTCGCGCCGACGACCTGCTCAGCCTGATGTGCCTGGCCCGTCCCATCGACCAGGTGCCGCTGCTGATCGCCCCGGCCATGAACCGCGAGATGTGGGCCAACCCGGCCACGCAGCGCAACGTGGCCCAGCTCAAGGCCGACGGCGCCCATGTGTTCGCGGTCGGCAGCGGCGACCAGGCCTGCGGCGAGACGGGCGACGGCCGCATGCTGGAGCCGCAGGAGCTGCTGGAGGAGATGATCGCCTTCTTCCAGCCCAAACCCCTGCGCGGTCAGCGCGTGCTGGTCACGGCTGGGCCCACCTACGAGGCCATCGACCCGGTGCGCGGCATCACCAACCTCTCCAGCGGCAAGATGGGCTTTGCCATCGCCCGCGCCGCGCGTGAGGCCGGGGCCGAGGTCACGCTGGTGGCCGGTCCGGTGCACCTGGCCACGCCGCGCGGTGTGCGGCGCGTCGACGTGCGCTCGGCAAGCCAGATGCTGCAGGCCGTCGACGCGGAAGTGTCGGCGGCGACGGTGTTTGTCGCCACGGCAGCCGTGGCCGACTGGCGCCCGGCCAATGCGGCCGAACAGAAGATCAAGAAGGACGGCTCGGGCCAGACACCGGCGCTGACCTTTGTCGAGAACCCCGACATCCTGGCCGGCGTGGCGCAGAGCGAACGGGCGAAGGCGGGCCGGCTGTTCTGCGTCGGTTTTGCAGCCGAGAGCCACGACCTGCTGGCGAACGCCCAGGCCAAGCGCGCGCGCAAGGGTGTGCCCCTGCTGGTGGGCAATATCGGCCCGGCCACTTTCGGCCAGGACGACAACGCCCTGCTGCTGGTGGACGCACAGGGCACGACCGAGCTGCCGCGCGCCGACAAACTGGTGCTGGCGCGCCAACTGGTGGCCGAGATCGCCCGCCGTCTGAAGGTTTGAATCCTCCCCATCTCTTATGCATATCGACGTCAAGATCCTCGATCCGCGCATGGCGGATCAGCTCCCCGCCTACGCGACCCCCGGCAGCGCCGGCCTGGACCTGCGGGCCTGCATCCACGACGCGGTCACGCTGCTGCCCAATGCCTGGCAGCTGATCCCCACCGGCATCGCCATCCATCTGGCCGACCCGGGTTACGCCGCGCTGATCCTGCCGCGCTCGGGCCTGGGTCACAAACACGGCATCGTGCTGGGCAATCTGGTCGGCCTGATCGACAGCGACTACCAGGGCCAGCTGATGGTCAGCGCCTGGAACCGCAGCAGCACGGCTTTCACCATCGAACCGATGGAGCGCATCGCGCAACTGGTGGTCGTACCGGTGGTGCAGGCGCAGTTCAACGTCGTCAGTGAGTTCCCCGCCGCCACCGAGCGCGGCGCCGGTGGTTACGGCTCCACTGGAAAGAGTTAGCTCCCCCCTGTTACGGCTCACTGCGTGTAGCCGTCTCTCCCCTCAGGGGACAACCCCAGCGGCCCGGCAAAGCCGGTTCCGCGGGGTTCCCGCCTTAGGCCTTAGCCGGGCGGCGGGTTGCCCTAATGGAGGCTGTCGCTGCCGGGGCCGTGTTCGTGCGGCGGCGCAATGCGGAAGAAGCCGGTGCCGGCTGTGCCGCGGCCGATTTCCTCTTCGGTGGCTTCGCGCACACCTTCCACCTTGAGCTTGAGGCGCAGCGCGATGCCGGCCAGCGGGTGGTTGCCGTCCAGCACCACGTGCTCCGGGTAGAGCTCGGTCACGGTGTAGAGCATATCCTTGGGGGCATCGGGGTGGCAGCCGGCGGGCAAGGCCGAGCCCTCGATGGTCATGCCTTCCTCCAGCTCGGCCGGGAACAGCTTGCGCGGCTCCAGGAAGACCAGTTGTTCGTTGTAGTCGCCGAAGGCTTCCTCGGGTTCGAGTTGCAGCGCCACGGTGGCGCCCATGCCGTGGCCCTGCAGGGCGTCCTCGATCTTCTTGAACAGGTCATGCCCGCCGATCAGGAACTCCACCGGCTCGTCGAGCACGTCCAGTTCCTCGCCCAAAGTGTCCGTGAGCGTCCAGGTGAGGGCGACCACACATTGCTGATTGATATCCATGGAAAGGACTATAGCGCCCTCCCGGGCCGCGCCCGCTTCGTACGCGGGGCCCCGGGTTTCAGGCCCGGCCGCACATCCATTACAGTTTCGTGCATGGACATCAAAAAACCTTTGCCCCTGCTGGGCGGCCTCAGCCCCGAGGCCTTCATGAAACGCTACTGGCACAAGAAGCCGCTGCTGGTGCGCCAGGCCGTGCCCGGCTTTGCGCCGCTGTTGCCGCGCGCCGAGCTGTTCGAGCTGGCCGGCCGCGAGGAGGTGGAGTCGCGTCTGGTGACCCTGCAGCGCCGCCGCGGCAAGGAAGCCTGGACCCTGCAGCGCGGCCCGTTCGCGCGCCGCATGCTGCCGGCGCTCAAGACGCCGGAGTGGACCCTGCTGGTCCAGGGCGTGGACCTGCACAGCGACGCCGCCCATGAACTGATGAACCGTTTCCGTTTCATACCCGATGCGCGGCTGGACGATCTGATGATCAGCTACGCCAGCGAGGGTGGCGGGGTCGGGCCGCACTTCGACAACTACGACGTCTTCCTCCTGCAGGCCCACGGACAGCGGCGCTGGCGCATTGGCCGCCAGCACGACCTGAGCTTGCGCCCGAACATGCCGGTCAAGATCCTGGCGAATTTCCAGCCGGAGCAGGAGTTCGTGCTGGAGCCCGGGGACATGCTCTACCTGCCGCCCGACTATGCGCATGACGGCGTGGCCGTGGGTGGCGACTGCATGACCTATTCCGTCGGTTTTCGCTCGCCCAAGGCCGGCGAACTGGCGCAGGAGCTGCTGCAGCGCCTGGCCGAGGATGCGGCCGAGGCCGTCGGGGAAGACTTCTACCGTGATCCGCGCCAGACCGCCGTGGCTGGCCCCGCGGCCATGCCGGCCGCGCTGGAGCGTTTCGCCCGCCAGGCCGTGCAGCAGGCCTTGAAGGACCCCCAGGCACTGGCGCGCGCGCTGGGCGAGACCCTGAGCGAGCCCAAGGCGCACGTCTGGTTCGAGTCGGGCGCCCTGCCGCGGGGGCGTAGTGGGGTGGTGCTGGACCGGCGCACGCGCATGCTGTACGACGCGCACCACGTCTTCATCAACGGCGAGAGTTACCTTGCCGCCGGGCGCGACGCCACGCTGATGCACCGGCTGGCCGACCAGCGCCGCCTGAGTGCGGCGGAGGTGGCCGGCGCCAGCGCCGCGGCGCGTGAGCTGCTGCTGGCCTGGTGTGAGGATGGTTGGGCCCATGCCGACTGAGAGCTTCCCTCCCACGGCCCTGCCGCAGGGGCGCCTGGAAGGGCGTAGTGTGTTCACCCAGGCCGTGCGCGACGGCCTGCAGGCCGCGGCGCGCGAGGGCTGGAACGAACTGATCCTGTGTGACGCCAATTTTGCCGACTGGCCGCTGGGCGAGCGCGCCGTGCTGGAGTCGCTGCAGGCCTGGTCGAGTCGGGGACGGCACTTTGTCATGCTGGCCATGGACTATTCCGGCTTTCCGCGCCAGCACGCCCGTTTCGTGAAATGGCGCCAGACCTGGGATCACATCATCGACTGCCGGCTGAGCCACGCCACCGACGAACTGGCCTTTCCCAGTGTGTTCTGGAGTCCTGCCTGGGTGATGCAGCGCATCGACGTCGAGCGCGACGTGCTGGTGTGCGACAGCGCCGCGTCCCGGCGCGTGGGTTTGCGCCAGCTGCTGGACGAATGCCGACGTGACAGTGCGCCCGGTTTTCCGGCTTCGGTGCTGGGGCTCTGAGGCCCGAGCTTACGTAGAGTTACGAATGGGGTGATTCCCTAAGGGTTTTCCAGTGTTTCTTTTGTAATGCGGGACTGGATTCGCCATATAATTTTCAACCAAGCAAGAATTGCGTAAGCAAACCTGCTTGGTCGGTACGGTTCGCCGTACTGGCAATTTCCGGAAATTGTCTCAACTCTCTACTAGATCTACCAACATGAACAAGTCCCTCGTTCTGGCCGCCGTCATCGCCGCTGCTGCCCTGGCCGCCTGCGGCAAGAAAGAAGAAGCTGCTGCTCCCGCCGCCGCTCCCGCTGCTGTCGCTCCCGCTGCTGCTCCCGCCGCTTCCGCTCCGGCTGCCGACGCTTCGGCTCCCGCTGCTGCTCCGGCTGCTGCCGAGCCGGCCAAGAAGTAATTCTTCGCCAGCGAAAAAAAGCCACCGCAAGGTGGCTTTTTTTTCGCCTGCTGCCCGGGGCATCGGTGCCCGGGCGGGTTTTCAGCGCAGATCGTCGGCGATGACCTTGAGGATGCGCTGGGCGTTGGCCGACAGCTCGGGCGCGCCGTTGGCATCGAGCACCGTGACCGTGCTGCGTTCGCCCTCGCCGCGCACCGTGATGCGATATTTCCGGGGTGTCTTGTCGGCGGGCTTGCCGCTGAAGAGGCGGCTGAAGAAGCCGGGCTCTTCCTGGCCGGGCGGTGTCGGCTCCACGTAGCGTACAAAGTAGGTTCCCTGGCTGCGGTCGCGGTCCTCGACGGTGAAACCGGTGCGGTCCAGCGTCAGGCCGACGCGGCGCCAGGCCCGCTCGAAATTCTCGGCGACCAGCACCAGGGGCTGGCCGTCGCGTGTTTCCAGGCTGGCCGTCAACTGGGGTGCCACGGCCGCCGTCTGCGAGGCGGCTTGCTCCTTGGAGGCGCCCAGCTTGACCATCAGGCGGCGCAGCATCTCGATTTCGAGCTCGGGGTCGACGGGGCGCGGCACCCAGGTGGTCTTGATGCGGTCCTCGTCCTTGAAGCCCTCGACCAGGCCACGATGACTGATGTAGATCTCGGTGCCGCCGGCGGCGTTGCGCTCCAGCCGGGTGCGGTACTGGTCCAGTTCACCGGTCGAATACAGGTTGTCCAGATACTTGCCGACGGTGCGGCGGATGAAATCCTGCGGCAGCTTGCCGCGGTTCTCGTTCCAGTCGGTTTCCATCAGGCCCAGCCGGGCATCTTCCAGATTGAGTTTGAAGCCGGTTTCCTGCCAGAACGCCTTGAGCAGCGGCCAGAGCGTCTCCGGCGGCTGCTCCACCACCAGCCAGCGGTGCGCGCCGTTGCCCTCGACGCGCATGCCGGCATAGGCCGATGCCACCGTGTTCTGGCTGCCGCTTTGCGTGGCGTTCTGCAGGCCGGTGGCACTGACCGTGCCACCCGGCGTGGCATAACGCGTCTCGCGCGGCAACTGGGTCAGGTCGGGCGGGACCGACAGCGGTGTCGCCTTGAAGGAGGACTTGTAGTCCACCTTGTCGCCCTCCAGCGTGGAACAGGCGACCAGCGCCAGCGGCAGGCCCAGCAGGGCCAGTTTCGGTACAAGCTTCACCAGCGATATCCTCGGGGGCGTTTCAGAGCAGGCCGGCATCGCGCAGGGCGCCTTCGACCACGGCCTGGTTGGTCGCGGTCAGCGGCGTCATGGGCAGGCGCAGCGTGCCGCCGCAGCGGCCCATGCGTTGCAGAGCCCACTTGACCGGAATGGGGTTGGGCTCGATGAAGAGCTGCTTGTGCAGCGGCATCAGCTTGAACTGGATCTCCATGGCGCGCTTGACGTCGCCGGCCATGGCGGCCACGCAGAGCTCGTGCATCAGGCGCGGCGCCACGTTGGCCGTCACGCTGATGTTGCCGTGGCCGCCGCACAGCATCAGGGCCACGGCGGTGGGGTCATCCCCCGAATAGATGGAGAAGCCCTTCGGCGCCTGGCGGATCAGCCACTGCGCGCGCTCGATGTTGCCGGTGGCTTCCTTGATGCCCACGATGCCTGGCAGCTGGGCCAGGCGCAGCACGGTGTCGTGCGCCATATCGGCCACGGTGCGCCCGGGCACGTTGTACAGCACCATGGGCAGGTCGCCCACCGCTTCGGCGATGGCCTTGAAGTGCAGGTACTGGCCCTCTTGCGTGGGCTTGTTGTAGTAGGGAACGACCTGCAGCTGGCAGTCGGCGCCGACTTTTTTGGCGAAGCGGGCCAGCTCGACGGCCTCGGCGGTGGAGTTGGCGCCGCAGCCCGCCATGATGGGCACCTTGCCCTTGGCCTGTTCGACCGAGACGCGGATGATCTCGCAGTGCTCGTCCACATTGACGGTGGGCGATTCGCCCGTGGTGCCGACCACGCCGATGCAGTCCGTGCCCTCGGCGATATGCCAGTCGATCAGTTTGCGCAACGTGGGGTAGTCGACGCTACCGTCCTCGTGCAGGGGGGTGACGAGGGCCACGATGCTGCCGGTGATACGGCGGTTGGAGGAAGTCATATCCGCAGGATGTGTAAGTTCTGACTAAACGAGCATTCTAAGGCCGGCTACCGCGCCGCGCGGGCGCAAGGCCAAGTCTCAGAGTGGATAACGCGCCGGGGCGCCGGGCGTGGACAGACCGCCCTCCCGTACCGCCACGATGCGCTGCACGAAGCGCTCGGGCTGGTCCAGGTAGCCGTCCTCGTAGGCCACCACGCGCAAGGCGCTGCAGCTGCGCAGCAGTTCGCCCGGCTGCAGCAGGAAATCCGGCCGCGAGGGTTTGCCCACCGTCTCGTTGCCGCTGGCAAAGGTTTCATAGATCAGCACGCCGCCCGGCGCCAGGCTTTGCAGCAGCACGGGGAACAGGGCGCGCCAGAGGTAGTTGGTCACCACCACGGCGTCATAGGTGCGCGGCTGGCCGTCCTGCAGCAGCGGCCAGGGGCCGTTCTCGATATCGGCTTCGACCGCCGTGCCCAGCGGGGTTACCGCTGCAATGGCCTCGGGCGAGCGGTCCACGCCGGTGACGGGGTGGCCGCGCTGCGCAAACCAGCGCAGGTGGCGGCCATGGCCGCAGGCCACGTCCAGCACCGCGCCGCCGGGACGCACCAGGTGCGACCAGCGCTGCACCCAGGCCGAGGGGGGCTCGGCGCCGTGTACCGCCGTGAGACTCGTTGCGGGAGTGATGCAGGCCATCCCTGGAGTGTGCCACGCACCGCGGGAGGCGCGTGCTCAGAAGCAGGCCCAGAGCTGGTCAGCCAGGGTCAGCAGGAAATCCGGCCGGGTGTACAGCAGGAACACGCCCAACAGCACCAGCAGGGCCGCGCCCCAGGCCAGCAGCGTGCGGTGGCTGGGAAACGGTTTCATGCCTACGCCGCCTGGGGCGCATGGCGCCGGATCGCCGCTTCACGCACCGGCAGGTTGACCAGGGCCGCGGCCACGCCCAGGCCGATGGCGATGTACCAGACGATGTCGTAGCTGCCCGTCTTGTCATAGAGGTAACCACCGAGCCAGACCCCCATGAAGGAGCCGACCTGGTGGCTGAAGAAGACGAAGCCGCTGAGCATGGACAGGTGCGCCACGCCGAAGATCTGCGCCACCACGGCATTGGTCGGCGGCACGGTGGACAGCCACAGCAGGCCCATCACCGCCGAGAAGACGTAGACGCTCATGGGCGACAGCGGCACCAGCAGGAACACCGTGATGGCGATGGAGCGCGCGAAGTAGATGAAAGCCAGGATGTTCTTCTTCTGCAGGCGCTGACCCAGGGTGCCGGCGATGTAGGTGCCGAAGACGTTGAACAGGCCGATCAGCGCCAGCGAATAACTGGCCACCTGGGGCGACAGGTTGTGGTCCTTCAGGTAGCTGGGCATGTGCACGCCGATGAACACCACCTGGAAGCCGCAGACGAAGTAACCGGCCATCAGCAGTTGGAAACTGGGGTAGGCGAAGGCCTCGCGCAGCGCCTGCAGGATGGTCTGCTCGCGCTTCGGGGGCGTGCTGCCGCGGGCAAAGCCGGGCTCGTGCAGGCCCCAGGCCAGCGGGATGATGAGCAGCGCGGCCATGCCCAGCGCCACCAGCGCCTGCTGCCAGCCCAGGCTGCTGATGAGGAAACCCTCGGTGGGCACCATCAGGAACTGGCCGAAGGAGCCGGCCGCCGCCGCCACCCCCATGGCCCAGGAGCGTTTATCCAGGCTGACGTTGCGTCCGATCACGCCGTAGATCACGGCATAGGTGGTGCCGGCCTGGGCGATGCCGATCAGCACGCCGCAGCTCAGGGCAAACAGCAGGGGGGTGGGCGCATTGGCCATGCCGACCAGGCCCAGGGCGTAGAGGATGGCGCCGGCGATGATGACCTTGAAGGCACCGAACTTGTCGGCCAGCATGCCGGCAAAGATGCCGGCCAGGCCCCAGGTCAGGTTCTGGATGGCCATGGCCAGGGCGAAGGTTTCGCGTGTCCAGCCCTGGGTCTGGGTGACCGGCTGCAGCCACAGGCCGAAGCCGTGGCGGATGCCCATGGAGAGGGTGACGATGGCGGCGCCGCAGATCAGCACCTGGGCCATGGAGAGTTTCTTGTTGCTATGCATGCTCATCGTTGAACTGTAGCCAATTCGTTTACGCCCTGCCGGTGCCGGATTTGTAACTGTATGTACATCCAGTGAGGGCGCGACGAAGGTCTACAATCCCGCGCCATGGCCGTCAAACCTACACCCGAATATTCCGAAGGTTCCATCCGCGTCCTCAAGGGGCTGGAGCCGGTCAAGCAGCGTCCAGGCATGTACACCCGGACCGATAATCCGCTGCACATCATCCAGGAAGTGCTGGACAACGCGGCGGACGAGGCCCTGGCCGGTCACGGCAAGAAGATCGCCGTCACCCTGCATGCCGACGGCTCGGTCAGCGTCGAGGACGACGGCCGCGGCATCCCCTTCGGCCTGCATCCGGAGGAGAAGGCCCCGGTGATCGAGCTGGTCTACACCCGACTGCACGCCGGCGGCAAGTTCGACAAGGGGCAGGGCGGGGCCTACAGCTTCTCGGGCGGCCTGCATGGCGTGGGCGTGTCCGTCACCAATGCCCTGTCCAAGCGTCTGCAGGTCAGCACCTACCGCGAGGGCAAGGTGGCCACGCTGACCTTCTCGGGCGGCGACGTGGTGGAAAAGCTCAGCACCCGGGCCCAGGCCGCGGGTGACCGCAAGCAAGGCACCACAGTGCGCGCCTGGCCCGATGCCAAGTATTTCGAGTCCGCCGCCCTGCCCATGGGCGAACTCACCCACCTGCTGCGCAGCAAGGCCGTGCTCATGCCCGGCGTCACCGTCACACTGACGGTCGAGAAGACCAAAGAGACCCAGAGCTGGCTCTACAAGGGCGGCCTGCGCGACTATCTGATGCAATCGCTGCCGGCCGATCCGGTGATCCCGCTGTTCGAGGGCGAGGGTTACGCCGACAGCAACGACACCTTTGCCGAAGGCGAGGGCGCGGCCTGGGCCGTGGCCTTCACCGAAGACGGCGCGCCGGTGCGCGAGAGTTACGTCAACCTGATTCCCACCAGCGCCGGCGGCACCCACGACAGCGGCCTGCGC
>JAHRYV010000064.1 GCA_020621965.1 Curvibacter sp.
GTAGGTGCCGTCCTTCTGGATGTTGGCGTGGCTGCGTTCGTTGATGTAACGGCTCTGCGGATCGTCCTGGGCCTCCTTGGGCCAGGTGCTGATCAGGTAGTAGTTGACGGCCGGGCGGCAGGAGGCGCAGCCGTTGGGCGTCTTCCACTCCATGAACTGGAAAACCGAGGCGATGGTCAGCAGTTTTTCCTTGCGGATGGCCTCGCGCACCGCCTGGTGGCCGTGTTCGGTGCAGCCGCACATGGCGCGGGTCTTGGGTGTGGCCGAGTAGTCGCCACCGGCGGTGAACATCAGGATCTGTTCCACCAGGCCCGTGCAGGAGCCGCAGCTGGCGCTGGCCTTGGTGTGCTTGCGCACCTCGTCCAGCGTGAACAGGCCTTTTTCCTTGATGGCCTTGCAGATGGAGCCCTTGCTCACGCCGTTGCAGCCGCAGACCTCGTCGCTGTCGGCCATGGAGGCCGCCTTGCTGTGGCCCTCATGGCCGGCGTCGCCGATGTTCGATTCGCCGAACATCAGGCGGTCGCGGATGTCGCCCACGCTGCGACCGTCGCGCAGCAGCTTGAAGTACCAGCTGCCGTCCACCGTGTCGCCGTAGAGGCAGGCGCCCACCAGCTTGTCGTCCCGGATGACCAGCTTCTTGTAGACACCGCCGGCCGGGTCGCTCATCACGATCTCTTCCGTGTCCTCGCCGCCCATGAAGTTGCCGGCGCTGAACAGGTCGATGCCCGTGACCTTGAGCTTGGTGGAGGTCAGCGAACCGGTGTAACGGCCGATGCCGTATTCGGCCAGGTGGTTGGCCAGCACCTTGCCCTGCTCGAACAGCGGCGCCACCAGGCCGTAGGCAATGCCGCGGTGCGCCGCGCATTCGCCCACGGCGTAGATGCGCGCGTCGGTGGTGGTCTGCAGCGTGTCGCTGACCACGATGCCGCGGTTCACGTGCAGCTTCATGCGCTCGGCCAGCGCCGTGTTGGGGCGGATGCCCACGGCCATCACCACCAGGTCGGCCGGCACTTCCGTGCCGTCCTTGAACTTCACGCTCTTGACGCGGCCGTTTTCATTGCCGACCAGTTCCTGCGTCTGCGCGCCGATCAGGAACTGCATGCCGCGGTCCGCCAGCGACTTCTGCAGCAGCTTGCCGGCCACGTCGTCGAGCTGGCGCTCCATCAGCCAGGGCATCACGTGCACCACGCTGACCGTCATGCCGCGTTTCATCAGGCCATTGGCCGCTTCCAGGCCCAGCAGGCCGCCGCCGATCACGACGGCGTGTTTGTATTGCGCGGCGGCCGCGATCATGGCCTCGGTGTCGGCGATGTCGCGGTAGGCCAGCACGCCTTGGAGGTCCTTGCCCGGCACGGGCAGGATGAAGGGGTTGGAGCCGGTGGCCAGGATCAGGCGGTCGTAGTCGGCGCTGATCGTCTCGCCCTTGGCGTTCTTCGCGTGCACCACGCGCTTGACGCGGTCCACCTCGGTCACGGTCCAGCCGGCGTGCAGGGTGATGCCGTTGTCCTGGTACCAGGCCCAGTCGTTGAGCACGATGTCTTCCAGCTTCTGCTCGCCGGCGAGCACCGGCGAGAGCAGGATGCGGTTGTAGTTGGGGTGGGGCTCGGCGCCGAAGACCGTGATCTCGTACAGCTCGGGCGCGATCTTCAGCAGCTCTTCGAGCGAGCGCACGCCGGCCATGCCGTTGCCGATCATCACCAGTTTGAGTTTTTTCATCGCAAACTCCGTCCATCCAAATCAAGCAAGAAACAAAAAAGGCGTCCTCACGGTGCCTGCCTGGTGCAGCGCACGTGGGGACGCCTTCGTCCTGGGCTCATCCGGTCCGCCGTTGCACCGGATGAGTGAATAGGGCCAGCTTTGGCCACTTACGCCGGAAACTATGCAAGGGCCGTGCCAGTATTCGCCATGCACCATCACGGGCATCAATCTTGCGGAAGGTTGGGCATGAGCTTCGAGATGGACATTGGTTACACCTCGCTGGCCGGCGCCAAGCCGGTCAACGAAGACTTCGCCGGCGCCATGCTGCCCGGCGACGGACAGGAGGGCATGGGCGTGATCGCCGCCATCGCCGACGGCGTGAGCGCCGGCGGCCTGGGCCAGGAGGCGGCCCAGACCACGGTGGCCACATTGGTGCGTGATTACTACGGCACGCCCCAAACCTGGGACACCACGGTGGCGCTGGACCGCATCATCGCCGCGCAGAACGCCTGGCTGGCCGCCACCAACCGCCGGCGCGAACCCGCCACCGGCCTGACCACACTCACCGCCTTGGTGCTGCGCGGCCATTCCTACACCCTGGCCCATGTGGGCGACACGCGGGCCTACCTGCTGCGCGAGGGCCAGGTCACCCAGCTCACGGTGGACCACGTCATGCCGCACCCCGATTTCCGCCACCAGCTCATGCGCGTGGTGGGCGCCGAAGACCGCCTGGTGGTGGACTACATGCAGGGCGACCTGCAGGTGGGCGACGTTTTCGTCCTGCTCAGCGACGGTGTGCACGGCTCGCTGCGCCTGCGCCAGCTGGCGGAGACGGCCGAGCTGGCCAACGCCCAGGTGATAGCCGACAGCCTGGTGCAGGCGGCCATCAAGGCCGGCAGCAAGGACAACGCCACCGCCCTGGTGGTGCGTGTGCTGGGCCTGCTGGACGCGACGCTGCAGGACGTGAGCCGCAGCGCGCAGGAGTTGCCGGTTCCGGTGCGCCTGAAGCCGGGTGAGCTGATCGATGGCCTGCGCGTGGAGGAGGTGGCGGCCGACAACGGCATCAACCTGATCTACAAAGTGCGGGACGGAAACACCCAGACCGACTACGCCCTCAAGACCCTGCACCCCGCGCGCGCCCACGACCCCGAGGAATGCGCCGCGCTGGCGCACGAGGCCTGGCTGGCCCAGTGCATGCAGACCTCACGCGCGGCCGAGCACCTGGTGCGCCTGCACGAACACCCGCCCGGTGGCAAGGGGCAGACCGCTTTCTACCTACTCTACGACTGGCATGCCGGCGAGACCCTGCAGCAGATGCTGGCTCGCCAGCACCGCTGCAGCCCGACCCAGGCCGTGGACCTGGCCACCCAGGTGCTCAAGGCCCTGGGTCGCCTGCACCGCCAGGGCGTGGTGCACCGCGACATCAAACCCGCCAACCTACACTTGGGCGCCGACGGCGTGCTGCGCCTGCTGGACCTGGGCGTGGCCCTGAGCGGGCGCGAACCCGCAGCCATGCGCCGCCTGCACGCGGGCACGCCCAGCTACATCAACCCCGAGCAATGGGGTTTTGCCCTGCGCGCCGGCGGCATCGACACCAACGTGCCGCCCGAAGACCCCGACGCCAAGAGCGACCTCTTTGCCCTGGGTGTCACGCTCTACCAGCTGCTGACCGAAGGCAAGCTGCCCTACGGCGAGGTGCTGCCCTACCAAAGCGGCCGTTATTACCGCGACCCCACACCCCCCAGCCGCCACAACCCCGAGGTACCCATCTGGCTGGACCACGTGGTGCTCAAAGCCGTGGCCCGCGACCAGCGCCAGCGTTTCGAGACAGCCGAGGAGTTCTTGCTGGCGCTGGAGCGCGGGGCTTCACGCCCGCTCACCGCGCCACCCGCTTCACCGTTGCTGCAGCGCGATCCGGCCTTTGTGTGGAAGCTGCTGCTGGTGGTGAGTGCGCTGTTTAATGCGCTGCTGATCTACTGGCTGTTGTTTTTGCCGAAATAGCAGTGGCAGGGGGGCTGCCGTTTCCGGGCGAAGGCTGCTATAAATCGGGCAGACACGACGGATAAGGGGCGGACGACGGGATGGACTTGAACTTCGTTCATGGGACCGTCCCGCTGCCTGCGTCCGGCCAGGCGCTTACCGGGTTCTCGCCGCGCAGACTGCGCATTCTTTGTTTAACAAGAGGAGTACTCAAATGACTGGTTGGTACGAACTGAACAAGAGCAGCGACGGGCAGTTTCGTTTTGTCCTGAAGGCGGGCAATACCGAGACCATACTCACGAGTGAACTCTATAAGGCCAAGGCTTCCGCGCAGGCCGGCATCGCATCGGTGCAAGCCAATTGCGCGGCGGATGACCGCTACGAACGAAAGACGGCGTCCAGTGGCAAGGAATACTTCAATCTGAAGGCGGCCAACAGCCAGGTCATCGGAACGAGCCAGATGTATTCCTCCGCCGCGGCGCGCGACGGCGGCATCAGCAGCGTCAAGGCCAATGGTTCCACCAAGACGATCAAGGACAACACCTGATCTGTTTCGTATGGATGCCCTCGCGCGTGCAGGAGGCTGACCGCATGGGGGCCGGAGCGTAAAGCGCCTGCAGTCGGGCCTGTCGTGAGGCCGTTGCGGTCCGGTGCCGACAGGGGCTCTGCGTCGACACCGCCTAGTTGTGGAGTGTCAAGAAACAAGCTCTTGATACTTCACATCCGGTCAGACGGTGAACCGCGCCGATCACGCACTCCGTGCACGACCACCTTTCTCCGCCCACGTCCTTGTCCAGCGGATCTGCATGCAGCGCATCATGCCCAGCACCAGGAGCGAGAGCAGGGCAAAGAGGGCGAAACCCCAGAAGTAGCTGCCGGTGTACTGGCGCGACAGGCCCATGGCATTGGGCACCAGGCCGCCGCCCAGGGCGCCGATCTCGCCGATCATGGAGCCGGCCACGGCGGTGGTGAGCGGCCAGCGCAGTGGCACGAGCTGGAAGAGGGCGCCGTTGCCCGCGCCCAGCGCCGCGAAGCACAGCATCATGAGCAGGGTGGTGAGCACCAGCGAGCCGCCGGCCAGACCACAGAGCAGCAGGGTGGCGGCGACGATGACGAGCACGGCGGTCAGCGTGTTGATGCCGCCCCAGTGGTCCGAGATCCAGCCGCCGAAGATGCGCAGGGCCGCGCCCATGAAGGCGGCCAGCATGGTGAGCTGGCCGGCCTGCACCTTGCTCACGCCGAACTGGTCGTAGTAATAACTGGGCAGGAAGGTGGTCAGGCCGATGAAACCGCCGAAGGTGATGGCGTAGATGATGCTGAAGGCCCAGCCGTCTTTCTCGAACAGGCAGGCGATGTGGTCACGCAAGCTGGCGTGTTTGTCCACGTCGTCGGGTTCGCGCGCGAGGAAGATCATCACCAGCACGGGCAGCAGCAGGCCCAGCGCCGCCAGGCCGTAGACGGCTTTCCAGCCATAGGCCTGGGCCAGCTGCGGCGCCAGCAGGGCCGAGATGGAGGTGCCTACATTGCCCGCGCCCACCAGACCCATGGCCAGGCCCTTGTAGCGCGCCGGGAAGGAGCCCGAGCCCAGCGAGAGCGCCACGCCGAAGCTCGCGCCAGCTATGCCCAGCAGCACACCCATGGCCAGCAGGTCGTTGAAGGACTCGACGAAGAAGTAGCCGTAGAGCAGGGCGATGGCGATGCCGCCCATTTCCACCAGGGTGGCGTGCTTGCGCCCGATGTACTGGGCCAGGATGCCCAGGGGGAAACGCATGAGCGCGCCGGCGAAGATGGGCACCGAGAGCATGACGCCGATCTGCGCCGGGCTGAGCTGCAGTGACTCCTTGATGAAGGGCGCCATGGCGCCGTTGGTCACCCAGACGCCGCAGCAGTAGGTGAAGTAGACGAAAGAGGCCAGCAGCGTAGGGCTGTGGCCGGCCTGGAGGAAGTTGCGCAAGTTGTTCATCGTGCTGGTCCGTGGGCCCATAAAAAAAGGCGTCGACACGTGTTGGGCAGCTGGGCTGCGCACGTGTGGACGCCTTCGTCTGGAACGATCCGGTGCGCCGGTGCACCGAATGCGGGAGCTCAGGCCGCCATTGGCCTGCTCACGGTGTTGATAGCAATATCCGGGCCTGGGTGATGCCGGCGGCCTTCTGCGCCAGCGGACGTTCTTGCGCGTCACCGCGCCGGGCACGGCGGGTGGAGATCGCGTCGGCCGTCAACGACGGCGTGCGTGTTCTCTGATTCAAATCAACCTCGGGCGCGAAGATGCATCTCCGGGTGATATTTTCTGGAAAACACTATACGTAGTGACTAGTATGGCGTCTCACACTACCTATGGTGTTTCAGGGGGTACGGCAAATGAACATGAGCACTGCTTCGGTCTTCACCCATGTCATCAAGCGCGACGGCGGCATCAAGCCGTTTGACGACCACAAGATCGTCCGCGCACTGGAGCGCGCGGCTCAATCGACCGGCGAATTCGATGCAGCCGAGGCCTTGCGGCTCACACGGTACCTGGTGACCCCCAAGATCAAGGTGCTGGGTCCGGTGACGCCGCACATCGAGCAGATCCAGGATGCGGTCGAGGCCGCCCTGTTCGACGCCGGATACCCCAAGACCCTGCGCGCCTACATCGTCTACCGCGAGCAGCACAAGAAGCTGCGCCATGACCGCAAGACCCTGGTGGACGTCGAGTCCAGCATGAACGAGTACCTGCAGCAGCTCGATTGGCGCGTCAACGCCAACGCCAACCAGGGCTATTCGCTGGGGGGGCTGATACTCAACGTCTCGGGCAAGGTGATTGCGAACTACTGGCTCAACCACGTCTACCCGCCCGAAGTGGGCGCCGCGCACCGCAATGCGGCCCTGCACATCCATGACCTGGACATGCTGGCGGGCTACTGCGCCGGCTGGTCGCTGCGCACCTTGCTCAATGAAGGACTCAATGGTGTGCCGGGCAAGGTCGAGTCGGGGCCGCCGAAGCACATGTCCAGTGCGGTCGGGCAAATCGTCAACTTCCTGGGCACGTTGCAGAACGAATGGGCCGGCGCCCAGGCCTTCAGTTCGTTCGATACCTACATGGCGCCGTTCATAAGAATGGACCAGATGGATTACGCCGCCGTGCGCCAGTGCCTGCAGGAACTGATCTACAACTTGAACGTGCCTTCCCGCTGGGGCACCCAGACGCCGTTTACCAACCTGACGTTCGACTGGGTCTGTCCGGAAGACTTGCGTGAGCAGGTGCCCGTGATTGCAGGCCGGGAGGTGGACTTCACCTACGGTGAACTGCAGCAAGAGATGGACATGATCAACCGCGCCTACATCGAAGTGATGATGGCGGGTGATGCCAAGGGGCGGGTGTTCACCTTTCCCATCCCGACGTACAACATGACGGAGGACTTCGACTGGTACAGCCCCAATGCCGAGCTGCTGTTCGAGATGACCGCCAAGTACGGTTTGCCCTACTTCCAGAACTTCATCAATTCGGAACTCAAGCCGAACATGATTCGCTCCATGTGCTGCCGCCTGCAACTCGACCTGCGTGAGTTGCTCAAGCGTGGCAACGGCCTGTTTGGCTCCGCCGAACAGACCGGTTCGCTCGGCGTGGTCACCATCAACTGTGCACGGCTTGGTTATCTGCACCAGGGCGACGAGGTTGGCATGTTCCAGGAGCTGGACACTCTGTTGGCGCTGGGTCGCGACAGCCTGGAGATCAAGCGCAAGGTGATTCAGCGGCATATGGATAACGGCTTGTTCCCGTATACCAAGCGGTACCTGGGCACGCTGCGCAACCACTTCTCCACGCTGGGCGTCAACGGCATCAACGAGATGGTCCGCAATTTCACGCAGGACCAGGAGGACATCAGCACGGAATGGGGGCATGCCTTTGCCATTCGCCTGCTGGACCACGTGCGCGCCCGCATGCTCGAATTCCAGGATCAGACCGGCCACATGTACAACCTGGAGGCCACGCCCGCCGAAGGCACGACCTACCGGTTTGCGAAAGAAGACGCCAAGCGATTCCCCGGCATCCTGCAAGCGGGCACCCAGGACATGCCCTACTACACCAACTCCAGCCAGTTGCCGGTGGGCTACACCGATGATCCGTTCGAGGCACTGGAAATGCAGGACGACCTGCAACGCAAGTACACCGGCGGCACGGTGCTGCATCTGTACATGACTGAACCACTCAGCAGTGCAGAAGCCTGCCGCCAGCTGGTCAAGCGATCCCTGTCGCGCTTTCGCCTGCCCTACATCACCGTCACGCCCACCTTCTCCATCTGCCCCAAACACGGCTACCTGGGCGGGCGCCACGACTTTTGCCCCAAGTGCGACGCGGAAATCATCGCGCGCAAGCAGTTGGAAACCGTTTGACCAACCCAAGAAGGAACGACATGAACGCCGTACAAGAAAACCCCACGCTTGCTCCCCATTCGACCCCCGTCGTTCTGCGCGACGACGAACGCCAGCGCTGCGAAGTGTGGACGCGTGTCATGGGATACCACCGTCCCATGGCATCGTTCAATACCGGGAAAAAGGGCGAGTTCCATGAGCGCACTTACTTCACCGAGCGCAGCTGCAAGTCCCATATTGCTGGCTGAAGAGCCGAGAATCTGCAGCAGCGAGACCGGCACCCGGCCACTCAAGGTGGGCGGGATCACGCCGTTCACGACGACGGACTACCCCGGCCGCCTGGCTGCCGTGGTTTTTGTGCAGGGCTGCCCCTGGCGCTGTGGCTATTGCCACAACCCGCATTTGCAGAGCCGCACGGAGGACGGTCCGTTGGCGTGGGAGTCGGTCTTGGCACTGCTCCGACGGCGCGTGGGATTGATCGACGCGGTGGTGTTCAGCGGCGGCGAACCCACCATCGACCCGGCGTTGCCGGATGCGATCCGGGAGGTCCGCGCACTGGGGTATGGCGTGGGGCTGCACACGGCGGGCATGTATCCCCGCCGCCTGGAAGAGGTTCTGCCGCTGGTGGACTGGGTCGGCATGGACATCAAGGCCACGCGACAGGGTTACGACACCGTCACCCAGGTGGCAGGCAGTGCCCGGGCTGCCTGGGATAGCGCTGCTCTTGTGCTGGCCAGTGGCGTGGCCCACGAGTTCCGCACGACGGCGCACCCCGCACTGCACGCCCCAGCGGACATTCTGGCATTGGCGCAGACCCTGAGCGCGATGGGTGTGCGCCATTACGCTTTGCAGATCTTTCGCAGCGTGGGTTGCCTCGATGGCGAGTTGAACTCCGTGGCCACGACCAGCTACCCCGGCGCCGATCTGATCACGCATCTGTCCGCCCTGTTTGAGCGTTTTGTCCTGAGACGGGCGTAAGCCGTCCCGGGCGGGCGCCGGGTGTACGGCGCGAGCTCGCCGTCAGCCGGGCCTCAGGCCGCCTTTTCCACGTGCGCCTGGCGCGTGTAGAGGAAATCGATCACGGCCTTGCGGTAGTTGATGTAACGCGGGTCTTCGGCCAGCTGCACCCGCTGGCGCGGGCGCGGCAGGTCCACGACCAGCACCTCGCCGATGGTCGCGGCCGGTCCGTTGGTCATCATCACGATCTTGTCGCTCAGCAGCACGGCCTCGTCCACGTCGTGCGTGACCATGACCACGGTGCTTTTCGTGCGGGCCACGATCTCCAGCAACTCGTCCTGCAGCTTGGCGCGGGTGAGTGCGTCCAGCGCGCCGAAGGGCTCGTCCATCAGCAGCACCTGCGGTTCCATGGACAAGGCGCGGGCGATGCCCACACGCTGTTTCATGCCGCCCGAGATTTCGCCCGGGCGCTTTTGCGCGGCGTGCGTCAGGCCCACCAGGGCCAGGGCAGCCTCGGTGCGGGCCTTGAGCTGGGCCTTGTTTTCGGCGGCGGCGCCGGTGCTCTTGCCGGCGGCGCCGAAGACACGCTCCACCGCGAGGTAGACGTTTTCAAAACAGGTTAGCCAGGGCAGCAGCGAATGGTTCTGGAACACCACCGCGCGCTCGGGGCCGGGGCCGGCGATCTCGCGGTTGGCGCACAGCAGGGTGCCGTTGGTGGGGGTGGTCAGGCCGGCGATCAGGTTGAGCAGAGTGGACTTGCCGCAGCCCGAGTGGCCGATGAGCGCGACGAACTCACCCTTGGCGACCGTGAGGTTGATGTCGCGCAGCGCGGGGAAGGCGCCCTTGGCGGTCTTGAAGGTCTGCTCGACGCCCTGGACCTCGATGTACTTGGTGCTGAAAGATTCGCTCATGTCGGGCTCCTCAGTTCTTGACTTCTTCGAAGGTGAAGGCGGTGGCCAGCTTGATCAGCGCGTACTCCAGCACCAGGCCGACGATGCCGATCACGAAGATGGCGATGATGATGTTCTTGACGTTGAG
>JAHRYV010000065.1 GCA_020621965.1 Curvibacter sp.
ATGCCGTGCTGCTCGGCCATGCGGCGGATCCATTTGTCGCTCTTGATGCTCATGGTGTTTTTTCCTGGGAATGCGCAGATTGTAGGCAGTCGTTCTAGGCCACCGAAAAGAGCTCGACCAGGGTCTCGCGCAGCCAGCGGTTGGCGGGGTCGGCCTCGAAACGGCGGCTCCAGTGCAGCGAGACGGTGAAGTCGCGCAGCGGAAAGGGCGGCTCGATCAGGGTGTAGCCGCCGCCAGCGGCAAAGCTCCGGGCGATATTGCGCGGCATCACGACCGCCAGGTCCGTGGCGCCCACGATGGCCGGCAGCACCATGAAGTGCTCGGCGGTGAGGCGCACGCGGTCCTCCAGCTTGAGCAGCTGCAGGATGCGCAGGGTGTCCGTATGGGTGCGGCCGGCGACGAATTCCAGCTCCCGCAAGGCGGCCAGCAGGCCAGGCCCCTTGCGCCGGCGCGCGGCGGCGGCGAAGGGATGGCCGGCGCGCAGCATGACGATGTAGCGGTCCTGCAGCAGCTGCACGCGCTGGGTGTCCTTGACGGTGGGCAGGAAGCCGAAGGCGAAGTCGATCTGCCCGCCGTCCAGCGCGTCGGCGATGCCGGCGGCCGGCAGCGGCAGGGTCTCGATGCGCACGCCGGGCGCCTGCTCGCGCAGCGCCACCATCAGCTCGGGCAGGAAACGGCCCTCGCCGATGTCGCTCATGTGCAGACGGAAGGTCTTGCTCGACTGCTGCGGGTCGAACTGCTGGGTTGCACTGATCGCCTGCTCCAGCGTGGCCAGCGCACTGCGCACGGCCGGCGCCAGACGCTCGGCGCGCGGCGTGGGCTGCACGCCGCTGCCGGTGCGGGTGAACAGCGGGTCCTGCAGCAGCAGGCGCAGGCGGGTCAGGCCCTGGCTCACGGCGGGCTGTGTCAGGTCCAGCATCTCGGCGGCCCGGCCCACCTTGCGCGCGCGATAGACGGCGTCGAACACGCGCAGCAGGTTCAGGTCCAGATCCTTGATATGCATATTTCTAATAATCGATAGTCACATTATTTTATTGATTAATGAGAACCAGACGTTGACACTCAGCGGCTGACCTGCCCGACAGATACCGGAGACAAACAACGTGGAAGTTTCATTCAGCCAGGAAATCAAGTCCCTGGCGCTGGGCCAGGGCCAGACCTTTCACGGCGAGGGCATCCTGGCCATCACCAAGGGCCTGCTGCAGTCGGGCGTGGCCTACGTCGGCGGTTACCAGGGCGCGCCGGTGTCGCACCTGCTCGACGTCATGGTGCAGGCCAAGGACTACATGGACGAACTTGGCGTGCACGTCGAAGCCTGCGCCAACGAGGCCTCGGCCGCGGCCATGCTGGGCGCCTCCATCCATTACCCGCTGCGCGGCGCCGTGACCTGGAAATCCATCGTCGGCACCAATGTGGCGGCCGACGCGCTGTCCAACCTGGCCTCGCCCGGCGTGACCGGCGGCGTGCTCATCGTCGTGGGCGAGGACTACGGCGAGGGCGCCAGCGTGATCCAGGAGCGCACCCACGCCTACGCGCTCAAGTCCGGCATGGTCCTGCTCGACCCGCGCCCGGATCTGGAGCGCATGGTGGACATGGTGGAACACGGCTTCGCGCTGTCCGAAGCCTCCAACATGCCGGCCATCCTGGAGCTGCGCATCCGCGCCTGCCACGTGCGCGGCAGTTTCGCGGCGCGCGACAACCAAGCACCCAGGATATCCACGCGCCAGCTCATGGAAGAGCCGGCCGCCTTCAACTACGACCGGCTGGCGCACCCGCCGGTGACCTTCCGCCACGAGAAACTCAAGAGCGAACAACGTATCCCGGCCGCGCGGCGTTACATCCGCGAGCACAGGCTCAACGAGCTGTACACCGGCAAGCACAGCGATTTGGGGCTGATCGTGCAAGGCGGCCTGTACAACACCCTGATCCGCACCCTGCAGCAGTTCGGCCTGGCCGATGCCTTCGGCCACAGCGACATTCCGCTGCTGGTGCTCAACGTGACCTGTCCGCTGGTGCCGGAAGAGCTGACCGAGTTCTGCATCGGCAAACGTGCCGTGCTGATGCTGGAAGAGGGCCAGCCCGAATACATCGAGCAGGAGCTCGCCACCCTGCTGCGCCGCGCCGACATCCAGACCCCGCTGCACGGCAAGGACATGCTGGCCCTGGCCGGCGAATACTCGGCCGAACTCATGGCGGGCGGCCTGGAGAAGTTCCTGCGCCAATACCGCACCGAGCTGCTGAGCGCCACCGTGCCGGCCTGGCTGGCCGGCAACCGCGAGCGCCGCGCGACGATCGCCACGGAGCTGGGCCAACCGCTGCCGGCGCGCCCGCCGGGCATGTGCATCGGCTGCCCGGAGCGCCCGGTGTTCGCGGCGCTCAAGCTGGCGCAGCAGCAGGTCGGTGACGTCCACGTGGCAGCCGACATCGGCTGCCATGCGCTGGCTACTTTCGAGCCTTTCTCCTTCGGCCACTCCATCCTGGGTTACGGCATGAGCCTGGCCAGCCGCGCCGGTGTCTCGCCCATGATGAACCGGCGCGTGCTCTCGGTCATGGGCGACGGCGGCTTCTGGCACAACGGCCTGCTGACCGGCGTGCAGAGTGCGCTTTTCAACGGCGACGACGCGGTGCTGCTGATCTTCAAGAACGGCTACACCTCGGCCACCGGCACGCAGGACATCATCTCCACCCCCGACGAAGCGGCCAAAGCCGGTGCGGCCGACAAGCGCGAGAGCGTGGTGCACACCAACCAGACCATCGAGAACACGCTCAAGGGCCTGGGCGTGCAATGGCTGCGCACCGTGACCACCTACGAGGTGGAGCACGTGCGCCGCACGTTGATCGACGCCTTCACCTCCGACTTCAACGGCCTGAAGGTCATCATCGCCGAAGGCGAGTGCCAGCTGGAGCGCCAGCGCCGCGTCAAACCCTGGCTGGCTGGTCTGCTCAAACAAGGCAAACGCGTGGAGCGCGTGAAGTACGGCGTAGACGAGGACGTCTGCACGGGCGACCATGCCTGCATCCGCCTCTCTGGCTGCCCCACCCTGACGCTGAAGGACAACCCGGATCCGCTGAAGGTGGATCCGGTGGCGACCGTGATCGACGGCTGTGTGGGGTGTGGGTTGTGTGGGGCCAATGCGCATGCGGCGACTTTGTGCCCTTCGTTTTATCGGGCCGAGGTGGTGCAGAACCCCTCTTGGTATGAGCGCTTGCTGGCTGGTGTTCGCCGTTCGTTTGTGCGCGTGCTGCAACCGGCTTGAGGGTGAGGTGGTTTGTGGTTTGTCGCTTTTGTAATCCCCCACTCACCCCCCCGCCCCTCTCTACCCCCGCCGGGGTAGAGAGGGGAGCCTGGATTTTGTTTCTTCGCGCCGGCTACGCTACTACGGCGCGTGAGGTCGCGCGCGTCCTCGCTGGCCTCGACCTGCACGCCAACGGTCGTAGAGAACTCGCACGAATCGACACGCCACGGCTGGCGGCTGCGCCGGCCAGCAACGAAGCCTGTCTCGTGCACAGCCGGTCGCACAGCGACCGCTGTCGTTGGCACACCAACGCTCAACCATTTACTACGACCGCCGGCGCGAATTGCTGGTGCCCCCGACCAAAGTGGCGACGGCTCGTGCGGTAGAAGCCTGTCCAAAACACCAACCACCAAATCCAGGCTCCCCTCTCTGCCCCCGGCGGGGGGCAGAGAGGGGCGGGGGGGTGAGTGGGGGGAGAAGAAGCCCCCCGCAACACAGCGCCCCACGCAGAAGAAACTCAAGACATGAACCAACAACCCATCTCCCTCCTCCTCTGCGCCCTCGGCGGCGAAGGCGGCGGCGTGCTGACCGAGTGGCTGGTGGAGACCGCGCGCCACGCCGGCTACCCGGTGCAGGCCACGTCCATCCCCGGCGTGGCGCAGCGCACCGGCGCCACCACCTACTACCTCGAAGTCTTTCCCGTCCCCGTCAAAGAACTGGGCGGCAAGCGCCCGGTGCTGGGCCTGTACCCGGTGCCAGGCCGGCTCGACGCACTGGTCTCCAGCGAGCTGCTGGAGACCGTGCGCCAGATCGGCCTGGGCCACGCCAGCGGCGAACGCACCCTGGTGCTGAGCTCCACGGCACGGGCGCTGACCACGATGGAAAAGATGCAGATGGGCGACGGCCGGCGCGATGCGCGCGAGCTGCTCAATCTGATCGCTGCCCACAGCCACGCGCACCACGTGGTCGACATGGCCGAGCTCACACGCCAGGCCGGTACCGTCGTCAGCGCGGTGATGCTGGGCTGCATCGCCGCCAGCGGCCTGTTGCCCATGGGCCGCGCCGACTACGAAACCATCCTGAAGGCCAGCGGCGGCAGCGCCCAGGCCAGTCTGCGCGGTTTCGCACTGGGTTTCGACGCGGTACAGGCCCAGCGCAGCCGGCATCAGTTCATCGAGCAGGTGCTGGCCGTCCAACCCGTCCCGGTGGCCCCGGCAGCCCAGGTGCCGGCCCTGCCCGCCGCCATGGCGGCGCTGTTCCCCGCCGTGCTGCACGAGCTCATCGCCCTGGGCCATGCCCGCCTGGTCGAGTACCAGAACGCAACCTACGCGCAGCGTTACATCACACGGCTGCAGCAGGTGCTGCGGGCCGAGCGCGCCGGCGATCCGCAGGGCGCGCATGGCTGGGCCGTGACACGCGAGATGGCGCGCTGGCTGGCACTGTGGATGGCCTTTGACGACATCATCCGCGTGGCCGACCTCAAGAGCCGCGCCAGTCGTTGGCAGCGCGTGCAAGGCGAGGTGAAGGCCGGCGCGGCTGATCTGCTCAAGGTCTACGACCACTTCAAACCCGGCGCGCCCGAGTTCGCCGCCCTGCTGCCACGGGGCCTGGCACAGCGTGTGCTGGCCTGGGACCGCAAGCGCGTGCTGGCGGGCAAGACACCCTGGGCCCTGCCGCTGAAGATCGGCACGCATTCGGTGTCCGGCATGCTGGCCCTGCGCGCGCTGGCCTCCTTGCGCTGGCTGCGCCCCTACGGCAGCCGCTTTGCAACCGAGCAGGCGCTGATCGAGTTGTGGCTGGCCGCCGTGGTGAGCGGCACGCAGCGCCACTGGGCCAGCGGCCATGAACTCGCCCAGTGCGGCCGGCTCATCAAGGGCTACGGCAGCACCAACGAACGCGGCAAGGACAACCTGCTGCACGTGGTGGAGCACCTGGCCGTGGCCCGGCACTTCGCCAGCGACGAGGCTCGTGCCGCGGCGATCGCGGCGGCGCGCAGCGCTGCACTGGCGGATGAGACCGGGAAAACCCTGGACCGGACTTTGGTACAACACGGTGTCCCGTCCCGTCCCGTCAAACCGCAACCGATCCGTTGGGTGCGCAACCCGCGCCTGAAGAAGACCAGTTGACTACACGAAGGAGACTACGATGAAGCTGAACACCCCCTCTCGACTGATGCGCCGCGCCCTGCTGGCCGCCCTGGTGATGGCCGCCGGTCTGTGGCCCGCGGCTCACGCCCAGGGCTACCCGACCAAGCCGGTCAAGGTCATCGTCACCTTCCCGCCGGGTGGTGTGGCCGACGTGCTGGCGCGCCTGGTGGCCGCCCCGCTGCAGGACGCGCTGGGCCAGCCGGTGGTGGTGGAGAACCGCGCCGGCTCCGGCGGCAATATCGGTGGTGACGCCGTGGCCAAGTCGGCAGCCGACGGTTACACCCTGCTGATGAGCTCGGGCGGTCTGGTGTCGGTCAACCCGCACATCTACGCCAAGATGCCCTTCGATCCGGCCCGGGACCTGACCCCGGTGGCGTCGGTCGCACGCGTGGCTGTGTTTCTGGTGGTCAAGCCGGCCCTGCCGGCCCACAACGCCAAGGAACTGGTGGCGTACATGAAGGCCAACCCGGGCAAGCTGTCCTACGGCACGCCGGGCAGCGGCAGCTCGCCGCACCTGGCCACCGAGATGTTCAAGAGCATGACCGGCACCTTCGCCGTGCACGTGCCCTACCGCGGCGCGGCGCCGGCGCTCAACGACCTGCTGGCCGGCCAGATCGACTTCACCTTCGACCCCGGCATTGCCCTGCCGCACGTGCGCGCCAACCGTCTGCGGCTGCTGGCCGTCGGCAGCCCCAAGCGCTCAGCGCTGTTCCCGGACGTGCCCACCGTGGATGAAGCCACCGGCCTCAAGGGCTTCGACGCCGACAGCTACTTCGGCTTCTACGCCCCGGCGGGCACGCCGGCGGCCGTCATCACGCGCCTGAACAGCGAGATCAACAAGATCCTGGCCAGCGACACCGTCCGGCAACGCATCGACGCCCTGGGCGGCGAGGCCGCACCGATGACACCGCAGCAGTTCGCCGCCAAGGCCACCGACGACTCCAAGCGTTTCGGCGCCCTGATCCGCGCGCGCGGCATCCAGGGCGACTGAGCTCCGAGTTGTATCCTGCCCCTCCCCGTGCAAGGGCTCTATATTTCCTACCATGCCCGATACGCCTTCTTCCCAGCCCCGCACCGTCGTCTACACCCAGCGCGTCGAATTCGGCGACTGCGATCCCGCGCGCATCGTCTGGTTTCCGAACTTCTTCCGCTGGATCGACGCCACCTCGCGCCACTTCTTCATCCAGTGCGGCGTGCCGCCCTGGCACGAGACCGAGAAGAGCACCGGGCTGATCGGCACGCCGCTGGTGGACACCCACGCGCGCTTCGTCAAGACGGCCAGCTACGGCGACACCCTGCAGATCCACGCACACGTGGCCGAATGGCGCGACAAGAGCTACGTGCAGCGTTACCGGATCCAGCGCGAGAACCCCGATGGTTCCGTGGACCTGATCATGGAATGCGACGAAGTGCGCATCTTTGCCGTGCACCGCGAGGACGGCAAGGGCATACGCGCCATCCCGATCCCGGCCGATATCAGGGCGCTGTGTTCCTGAAAAAGAAAACCGCCTGCAGAGGCGGTTTTTTCATGGGCGGAACCGGTCAGACGCCGGCGAGCACGCGCAAGCCACCCGGATCCAGCACATTGAGCACGCGGCCGGTGCCGCTGATCAGGCTGCGTTCACGCAGATGCCGCAGCACGCGCGACAGCGTCTCCGGCGCGATGCCCAGCTGGGCCGCGATCAGGCGCTTGCGCTGCTCCAGCGGCACGGCCAGCGCGCCCTGCTCGCCGGGTTTGGCGTGGCGCAGCAGCCACTCGGCGCAACGCGCCTCGGCATCCTTGGCCAGGCGGCTGACCGCCAGTTCGGTCTGACGGCGGTGGGCCGTCGCGACGTCCTGCATCACCGTGCGCGCCGCCACCGGCATGGCCGCCAGTGCCTGCCGGAAGCGCGCCAGCGGAATGCGCCGCAGCACCACCTCGGTCTCCGCCACGGCGTCCACGGCACTGGGCAGGCTGAGCACGGCGGCCGTAGCCTCCAGCCAGAACGGCCCCTGGACCTCGCCAAGCTGGTGGGCCAGGACCTCGCCTTCGAGCACACCCAAGGCGACCCGACCGGACTCCACGTACGTCACGACAGCCGGCGTGCCGCCGCGCTTGAGCAGCACGACACCGGCCGCCATGGTACGGCGCTCGGCATTGGGGTCCATGAATTCGGGTGGCAGCATGGGGGTGACTGTGCCCGCCCCGACCGGCCCCGACCTTGAGCAATATCAAACATCGCGCACGATCTGGCGCGAAACTGGCTCAGAGAACCAGCAACGCCCGAAAGTCGTTCACATTCGTGTGGGTCGGGCCGGTGACGACCAGATCGCCCAGCGGCTGGAAGAAACCGTAGGCGTCATTGCGGTCCAGATAACGCTCCACCTTCATGCCCAGCGCCTGGGCGCGCGCCAGCGTCGCGGGCTCGACCCAGGCGCCGGCGTTCTCTTCCATGCCGTCGATGCCGTCGGTATCGGCGGCCAGTGCCCAGACCCCGGCCTGGCCCTGCAGGGCCAGGGCCAGACCCATGCAGAACTCGCCCGCCCGGCCGCCGCGGCCACGCGCCTCCCCCTCCACCCGGGGACGCACCGTAACCGTGGTCTCGCCGCCGCTGAGGATGACACACGGTTTGGCAAAGGGCTGGCCACGCTGGGCAACGGCGCGCGCCAGCGCGGCGTGCACCTTGCCGACCTCGCGCGATTCGCCCTCCATCTCGTCGCTCAGGATGTAGGCGTTCAGACCCGCCGCGCGCGCCGCCTCGGCCGCGGCCTCCAGCGACTGCTGCGGTGTGGCGATCATGTGGACCGGCTGGCCCTGGAAGACGGGACTGCCGGGTTTGGGCGTCTCCAGCTCGCCTTGTTCGAGAGCAGCCAGCACGGGCGCGGGCAGCTCGATCCGGTAGCGCTTCAGGATGGCCAGCGCATCGGCGCAGGTGGTGGCGTCGGGCACGGTCGGGCCGCTGGCGATGACGGAAGGGTCGTCGCCCGGCACGTCGCTGATGGTCAGCGTCACCACCTGGGCCGGCGCGCAGGCCGCGGCCAGACGGCCGCCCTTGATGCGCGAAAGGTGCTTGCGCACGCAGTTCATCTCGCCGATGTTGGCGCCGCTGGCCAGCAAGGCCTTGTTGATGCGCTGCTTGTCCTCCAGTGTCAGCCCCTCGGCCGGCAGCGTCAGCAGCGCCGAGCCACCGCCGGAGATCAGGCACAGCACCAGATCATCGGCCGTCAGCCCCTGCACCAGCTGCAGGATGCGCTGCGATGCGGCCAGGCCGGCGGCATCGGGCACCGGGTGCGAGGCTTCGACCACCTCAATGCGCGCCGGCAAGCCGGCCGGCCGCGGCGGCGTGTGGTGGTACCGCGTGACCACCAGGCCCGACAGCGGCGCGTCCGCCGGCCACAAGGCCTCGACGGCCTGGGCCATGGCGCCGCCGGCCTTGCCGGCGCCGATGACGACGGTGCGGCCCTTGGGCGGCCGGGGCAGGTGGGCGCCGGTGTTGTGCAGCGGCAGGGCGCGCCGCACGGCGGCCTGGTAGAGGTGCGTCAGGAACTCGCGCGGCAGGGCGCGGGGATCAGGGGTGCTCATGCAATTTGTCTCCTGCCGTCATTGTGACCTCGTAACCCGGCGGTAACCCCGCCCGGCGTCCAGCGCGACAGAGTTTGCGCCCGGCGCGGCCCCGTACGGCAGAGCGCATCCTGTTGCGCCGCGCGCACAAATCCTCGCCCGGGGCCGCGGAATAGCGCCCCCGGCGGCCTGGGTTGATGTCGAGGCGCGCCATTTGTGGCAAAGTGGTCTAATTACAGTCTGCAGGCTGGGCCCCGTTGGGAACACGGGCCCGCCCGGAGCAAAAACTCATGAAACAGATCCGCCTTTCGCGCCATTTTCTGCCTGCCCTCAGCGCCCTGCTGTTGACGGCCCTGCTGGCCGGTTGCGCCAGCGCGCCGGCGCCTTCGGCCAGCACGCAACCGTCGGCCCCGGTCATCACCCAGCCGCCGCAAGTGCAACCTGGCATGGGTCCGGTCTCCAGCGCCGACACCCAGGGCGACTATCGGCTCGACGCGGCCTACCACCTGTACAACAAGAACAGCGGCCGCATCTTCCAGGGCGTGATGCCCCACTTCCTCTATGCCATCGGTGTGCTGGAACTGCAGGTGGACAGCCGCGGCAATCTGTTGGCGCTGAACTGGATGCGCGCGCCCGAGCATGCCCCGGAGGTCATTGCCGAGATCGAGCGCACCGTGCGCAAGGCGGCCCCTTTCCCGGCGCCGGTACGCATCGGTGCGGCCAGCTACATCGAGACCTGGCTGTGGGACGCGAGCGGCAACTTCCAGCTGCACACCCTGAGCGAAGGCCAGGGCCCCAGGGGCCAGATGCGCCGGCCCATTCCGCAGAACCCGAACACCGTGCGGCTGGTTTCCGCGCCCCCTGCTCAGTAAGCCCTCTGGCGATCGACGCAAAACTTGTGAAGAAATCGTAGCGAGCGGCCCGAGCGCAAGGCGGACGGAGCGCAG
>JAHRYV010000005.1 GCA_020621965.1 Curvibacter sp.
CCAGAATCGCCTCGCAAAACGGTTGCTCCTTGCCTTCACCATCAATGAAGTAATCTGCATGCGTGGTGACAGGTATGGATAGCAGTGCAGATACCAGGCACAGCGATCTGATGTACGTCGCCAACTGACTTTTTTCGAATGCAGAGTGGTTCATGCCGCCATCCTTTTTGTGCTTTCACATGACGTTGGATTCATCGGTGCGTCCTCTTCACCGCCACGTTCAACCTTGCGGCAGACCACCACCGTACAGCCGTCGTGCAACAGGGCCTCTTCGTCCCGGTTCGAGGCACTGCGACTCAGCAGTCCCCAATGGATCTCCCGTCTTCATGTTTTCTCCCTGCGCGCTGCTGGGTCCAGCGCGGTTTTTGCGCGCAACGCAAGCCGTCAACCTGATGCACAGCCCCGGCGATGGCCCGCGTTCTGCGCCTTGCCGGCCGAAAATGCCGCCCCGTCCCTGATTGCGACGATTCCGGGAATCAGCCCCTAGGACCGGCCCGTGTTGCGGGCGTTGAGCAGCGCGGTCTGCGCCACGGCGTCCAGGGCGTTGTCCACCACGTGGCGCTCGGACACGATGCGCATCAGGCCGTTGGTGCGCAGCTGCTCCATGGTGCGGCGCGACATGGAGTGCGCCAGGCCCTTGCCCGAGATGAACATGAACAGGGTGCCGTGCGGGCTGGCCCAGGTGAGCTGGGCGCGTACCCACTCCCCCTTGAGCTGCAGTTCCACCCAGCAGCCGATGGCCAGGTCGGCCGTGTTCCAGGTGCTGGACACGGGAGCGCCGGCCGCGCCCGGCGTGACAGTGCCCTGGGGCAGGTAACCGGCTTCGTCGGCCTCGCGGCCGGCCACCCAGATGTTCTCGGGGTTGGTGGCGGCCAGCACGCCGAAATCGGTGCCGCTCTCGCCGGCCTCCTGCGAGAACTCCTCGGGCAGGTCGTCCAAATAGCCGTCGGGCTCGCTCACCTCCAAGCCGGCCACCGGGCCACCTCGCGCCGCGGGCAGTGCGGCGGGTTGGGCCGGCGCCGCCACGGGCGCGGGCTCCACCGCCACCTTGGGCGGCTCGAAAGCCTTCTCGTGGCGGGCGATCAGTTCGTCGAGGAAACGCGGGATGCGCTCGGGCGGGTAGTCGATCAGCTGCAGGCCGTGGCGCAGGCGGACCAGCAGATTGGGCACCATCTGCACCAGGCGGGCGCGGTCCTGGCGCACCAGCTTGACCTGCACGCTCCAGAGCAGGTCGTCGACCAGGGCGAGGTAACCGTCGGCGTCGCTGGTGCCGCCGGCGCGCAGCTGGGATTCGGCCACCGCCTGGGCCCAGGGGCCGCAGAGGAAGGCGGCGACGAAGTCGGGGATCTTCTTGTCGGCGATGCGCTCCTGGAAGTCGGCCGCGTGGCGCTGCGCCAGCAGGTTGCGCTGCTCGGCGTGCATCAGTGCGCGGGCGGCGTCCTGCTGCTTGGCCCGCAGTTCCAGGTCGACACGCGACCACTGGGCGTCGATCATGGTCAGCGCACGGGCGAAGGACTCGGCCGCGCCGTCGCTGCCCAGCAGCTCCAGCACGGCGGAGGACACCATCTTGAGGAAACGCTGGAAGCGCTCGTCGTTCTCGGTCTTGTAACCCAGGCTCTGGTGCGTGATGCGGTCCAGGAACTGGCGCGCCGGGTGCCGCCGGTCGCTGAAAAAGCGCGGGTCGGTCTGCGACAGGCGCAGCAGCATGGGGCCGAGCTCCTTGACCTGCGCCCGCACGGGCGGCAGCAGGCGCTGGTCGCGGGCCAGGTTGTCCAGCATCAGGCGCACCACCTCCTCGCCCAGCTGCTCGCCGAGCTGGCGGTTGCGGTTGGTCTCCTGACCCTGGGCCGCGCTGGGCGGCGGAGCCGCCCGCTGCGCCCGTTCACTCAGGCGCTTGAGCATGGGCTCGACCATGCGCAGGTCTTCCAGCGCCACCACGGGCGCCGGCACGGTATGCAGGAAATCCTTCTTGGGCATGGCGCCGTCGAGCTCACCCGTGAGCAGGCGCCGCAGCTTGTCCAGCGTGAGCATGGTGCGGGCCACGGGGTTCTCCGCCGGCTGGCCACCCGCGCCCGGGCTGCCGGTGGTCAACAGGGGCACCACGGGCTCGATGCCCTGCGAGCGCAGCCAGTCCGCCAGCTCCTTGTAGAGCGCACACACGCTGTTGCCCAGGATGCCGCCGGCCGGCGAGATGAGCGCTGTGCGGGCCTCTTCGCTGGGTACGTGCAGCGCCAGGGTCTCGCGCAGCGCGCGGGCAAAGGTCTCGGGGCGCAGCGGGTTGAGGTGGGCCTGCACCGAGAGCCAGCCCATCAGGCTGCTGATCAGGGCGTTGAGCGGCGGCAGCACTTCGTCGGTGGCGAACTGGATCTCCTGCTGCGCCAGCGCGTATTCGATGTTGGCGTCGAGCTGGCTGGCGTCGAGCAGCTGGATGTCGTCGAAGCGCACCAGCGCCTCCGGATCGCTGGCGTGGCTGCCGCTGCGGTAGATGGCCAGGCGCAGCTGGGCGGCGAAGGTCTCGCGCACCGCCTGCGCCTGGACACGCAGGGCCTCGACGATCTGAGGTGTGACGATGCGCTGGTTGACCTTGGACGACTTGCTGCCGACCTGGTTGACGGCCAGGTCCAGCCCCTTGATGACGTCGTCGATCAGCGGCCCGGACTGCTGCAGCACCACTTCGATGCAATCATGCAGGGACGGGCGCTCCGCGGTCGGATCGTCCGACACGCCCAGGCGCCGCATGAGGAATTTCTTCATTGGGAATGCAGTGACAAGCCGGGACCGTGCCCCGGCACTCGTGGCATTTATTGTCACTCGGACCCGGCGGTTCGGACAGTACCGCACTACATCTTGTTACCAGCATGACAAATAAAGTCACATGCGATCATTTTTGGCAGCCCGAAACGACACGACGCGTCACCCGCTGCGCCGGCATCGATTTCCGGCCGCCGGACGGGTTGCGGCAAAGCATGAGACAATAGCCGCGTTGCCGTTCAGTTGCGCGCAACATCAGCACACTGCTGGGGGCTTTGTCACCGCGTCCCGCGGACCGACGGTTCCACCCTTGAACCCTATCTGCCTTTGACTGGCCGGGCGCCTCAAGCACCCGTACAGGCCGATATCCCAGCGCCCGGATGGGCGCCATCTACATGAACTTTGAAGATCTGAAACTGGCTCCGGCCATCCTGAAGGCTGTGCGCGAGCAGGGCTACGAGACCCCCACCGCCATCCAGGCCCAGGCCATCCCGCTGGTACTCGAGGGCCACGACCTGCTGGGCGGCGCCCAGACCGGCACCGGCAAGACGGCCGCCTTCACCCTGCCCCTGCTGCATCGCCTCACCATGAGCCGCAGCGCGCAGAACAAATGGGGCGGCACCGGCATCCGCGCCCTGGTGCTCACCCCCACGCGCGAGCTGGCCGCCCAGGTCGAGGAATCGGTCCAGACCTATGGCAAGTACCTGCAACTGAGCTCCACGGTCGTCTTTGGCGGTGTCGGCATGAACCCGCAGATCAGCCGCCTCAAGAAGGGCGTGGACATCCTGGTCGCCACCCCGGGCCGTCTGCTCGACCTGCAGCAACAGGGTTTCCTGGACCTCTCCACGGTGCAGACCCTGGTGCTGGACGAGGCCGACCGCATGCTGGACATGGGTTTCATCCATGACGTGAAGAAGGTGCTGGCCCTGGTGCCCAAGGACAAGCAGAGCCTGCTGTTCTCCGCCACCTTCAGCGACGAGATCCGCGAGCTGGCCAACGGCCTGCTCAAGAACCCGCAGAGCGTGCAGGTCACGCCGCGCAACACCACGGTGCAGCGCATCACCCAGGTCATCCACCCGGTGGGCCGCGGCAAGAAGAAGGCGCTGCTGGCGCACATCATCCAGCAGCACAACTGGAGCCAGGTGCTGGTGTTCGTGCGCACCAAGTTCGGCGCCAACAACGTGGCCGAATATCTGGAAAAGAACGGCATCACCGCCATGGCGCTGCACGGCAACAAGAGCCAGGGTGCCCGCACCCAGGCGCTGGCCGGCTTCAAGAGCGGCACCGTGCGCGCCCTGGTGGCCACCGACATCGCCGCGCGCGGCATCGACATCGACGATCTGCCGCACGTGGTGAACTACGAGATTCCCAACGTCAGCGAAGACTATGTGCACCGCATCGGCCGTACCGGCCGCGCCGGTGCCGACGGCGCCGCCGTCAACCTGGTCTGCCTGGACGAGGAAGGTTTCATGGCCGAGATCGAGCGCTTCACCAAGCAGAAGATCGAGGTGCAGGTGGTCGAAGGCTTCGGCCCCGAGCCGGGCGAGCGCGCCGAGCCCATCGCCATGGGCCGCCAGACCATCTGGGGCGGCGCCGGCAAGCCGCCGAGCCGCGAGGTGATGGCCGCGGCCGCCAAGGCGGCACGCAGCGAAATGCTGCAGCGCGTGCGTGACAACAAGGCCGGCCAGGGCGAACGCGCCAAGGGCGGCGGCCAGGGCCAGCGTGCCGGTGGCGGCCAGAACGCCCCGCGCGGCGGCCAGGCCAAACCCCAGGGCCAGCGCGCCCAGGGTCAAGGCCAGGGTCAGGGCGGCCAGGGCCGCAGCAGCGAACAACGCCGCAGCAGCGGCGGTGGCGGCAACGGCCAGCGTGCCGGCGAGCCGCGCCAGCCCGATCCGCTGCGCACCGGCACCGACGCGCTGAGCCAGGGCGGTCGCAACCGCGGGCGCGGTGGTCGTCCCGGCGGTGGCGGTGGTGGTGGTGGCGGCCAGGGCCGCAACCGCGACAGCGGCAAGAGTGGCGGCGGCGGGGTGGATCCGCTGCGCACCAGCTACGGCCGCATCGGCAACTGAGCTGACACTCTCACATCAACGGCCTGCCTTATGCAGGCCGTTTTTGTTTCAGCCGCGCACGAACAAGGTGATCAGCGGGTCCGGGCCGACCTGACGGCTCCAGTGGCCATGGATAGCCGCATCGAAGGTCTGCCCGGGGGGCAGCAGATCGGCGGAATAGAAGTGCTGGCCCGGGCCGAAGATGCGCGACACCCCGCCCTGGATACCGATCTCCATCTGCCCTTGCAGGATGAAGACCCACTGCGGCGTGGTGGTGACGTGAAAGCTGCTGCGAAAGCCCACCGGGCTGTGGCGCAGCTGGTAGCCGCCGCTGGCAAACAGCTCCGACAGCATGGACTGCGGCGTGCCCTGCCCCAGCGGCACGGCCTCCTCGCGAAAGCGCGCGCGGCCGTCGGTGTCGGTGTAGAGGATGACTTTGGTGATTGTGGTCATGACCATGGTGCAAACAAGTTCGATCGGCCATTATTCCCCAAGGGATGGTGTTCAAAACTCGCGCCGCGCGGTATGCTCGCGCCGACACGGTCCGCCGTGCCATCGACTTAACGACACCCTTTCGATCATGAGATTCCTCCACACCATGCTGCGCGTCGGCAACCTGCAGCGCGCCATCGATTTCTACACCCGCGTCATGGGCATGACGCTGCTGCGCACCACCGACCGGCCCGAGCAGAAGTACTCGCTGGCCTTCCTCGGTTATGCCGCCAACCCCGAGCAGGCGGAAATCGAGCTGACCTACAACTACGGCGTCGACCGATACGAGATGGGCGGCGCCTACGGCCATATCGCGCTGGGCGTGGACGACATCTACGCCACCTGCGAGCAGATCCGCGCCAAGGCCGCGCAGTTCGGCGGCAGCATCACGCGCGAACCCGGCCCGGTCAAGGGCGGCAACACGCTGATCGCTTTCATCACCGACCCCGACGGCTACAAGATCGAGCTGATCCAGCACGGCGCCTGAGCCGCGCGCCCGAACGACCCGGCGCCGGCCGGAAAACGGGCGGAAGTTGTCTTATCTCACGCCCAGCGGCCGCCCGGGCCGGGCGGGGCCGTCTGAGCGCGGTACGATGTGCCGAAAGGACGGCAACACGGCCGTCCGGATCCGCGAAAGCACCGTCCCTTGAATTTGCCTGACCCTCTTGAGCGCCTGCTCCAGCCGGCCCCGGCGGAGCTGGAGCTGTCGCATGACTGGCGCGAGCGCATCCTCTCGACCATCCTGATGGCCGCCGCCGTGCTGGGTGCCCTGACCGCCGTGCCCAGCATCTGGCTGGCCGTGCACCAGGGCCTGCGCTCCATTGCCTGGGCCGACGGCCTGGCCCTGGTCTGGGTCCTGGTCCTGTGGCGCTGGCCAGGTCTGAACTACCGCTGGCGGGCCTGGAACCTGCTGGCCCTGACCTATCTGCTGGGCGTCTGGCTGTTGCTGCAGGTGGGACCGGTCAGCCAGATCTATCTCATGGCCACGCCCGTCCTGGGCGCCTTGCTGCTGGGCATGCGCCCGGCCCTGCTGACGCTGGCCGTCAATACCGTCACGCTGGCGACCATCGGCTACCTGGCCCAGGCCGACCTGCATGTGCCGGGTTTCGAGCACCGGCCCTTCGCCGAGTGGGCCGTCATCACGATCAACTTCCTGTTCGTCAACGCCGTCATCACGATTTCCTGCGGCGTGCTGCTCAGCCGGCTGGAGCGTTCGCTCGACCGACAGCTGGTCATCTCCCATTCGCTCGAAGAGGGCCAGCTGCATCTGCGCGCTGTCAACGAGGAACTGCAGCGCACCGCCACGGCGCTCAACCGCCTGGCCTACTACGACGAACTCAGCGGCCTGCCCAACCGGCGCCTGCTGATGGACCGGCTGGCCCAGGCCCAGGCGACGGCGCAACACGCGCCCCTGGGCAGCGTCCTGCTCTACCTGGACCTGGACCGCTTCAAGAACGTCAACGATGCCCGGGGCCACGCGGCCGGCGATGCCCTGCTGGGCGCCGTGGCGCAGCGCCTGCGCACGCTGGTGCGGGCCGACGACACCGTGGCCCGCCTGGGCGGCGACGAATTCGCGATCCTGGCCACCCTGCCGGCGAACACCCACGAGCCTGCGCGCGACGGCGACGCGCGCGCCGCCCTGGTCATGGCCGGCAAGATACGGGAGGCCTTCGAGCAGCCCTTCAGCATCGACGGCCACCCCTACGGCGTGAGCGCCAGCATCGGCGTGGTCGTGCTCGGCCACCCGGACCAGTCCGCCGACGATCTGCTGCGCGACGCCGATACCGCCATGTACCGCGCCAAGGCCGCCGGCCGCAACCGGATCGCCTTCTTCGAAGCCACTATGCAGCGCGAGGTGGAACAGCACCTGGCCATGGAGAGCGACCTGGCCATGGCCCTGGGTCAGGACCAGCTGTCCCTGCACCTGCAATCCCAGGTGGATGCCGCCGGGACGGTGGTCGGCGTGGAGATGCTGCTGCGCTGGGTCCATCCGGTGCTCGGCGCGATCCCGCCGGCGCGCTTCATTCCCGTCGCCGAGGAATCCAGCCTCATCGTGCGCCTGGGCGACTGGGTGCTGGAGCAGGCCTGCCGCACGCAGCGGCGCCTGCAGGCCTTGGGCATCGCGGTGCCGCTGTCGCTCAACGTCAGCCCGCGCCAGTTCCACCAGAACGATTTCGTCGAGCGGGTGCTGGCCACGCTCGATCGCAGCGGCGCCGACGCGCGCATGCTGGTCTTCGAGGTGACCGAGGGCCTGCTGCTGGAGAACCTGGCGCACACCATCCCGCGCATGGAGGCCCTGGCCGCACGCGGCATCCGCTTCTCCGTCGACGATTTCGGCACCGGCTACTCCAGCCTGGCCTACCTCAAACGCCTGCCCTTGCACGAACTCAAGATCGACCGCAGTTTCATCGTGGACACCCCGTCCGACCCCGGAGATACCGCCATCGTGCAGATGATCCTGTCCATGGCCCGCCACCTCGGGCTCAAGGTGGTGGCCGAGGGCGTGGAGACACGGGCCCAGGCTGATTTCCTGGCGAGCAACGGCTGCGACGCCATGCAGGGTTATCTCTTTGCGCGCCCGCAGCCGCTGGAGACCTGGCTAGGCACCACCCACAAGACCGCCGACCTCTTTGCCAGCGCCTAGGGACGCTCAGGGCTTGAGGGTCTCGGCCGCCAGGCGCTGGTAGGTGCCGTTGTGCTTGAGCCTGGCCAGGGCCTGCGACACGCGCGGCACCAGGGCGGCATGTTTCTTGTGCAGATACATGTGCATGGGCACGCTCACCAGCGGGGGCTCCATCACGCGCACCGTCAGGCCCGAATCACGCGCCTGCGCCAGTCCCTGCCAGCGTTCGTGCAGGGCGACGTCGACCCGCTCGCGCGCCAGCAGCGCGAACATCTGCTCGGCTTCGCGCACCGGCGTGGCCGGCACCCCGGGCGGCAGGTTGGACTCGAAGATCTTCCAGCCGATGATGTAGGTAACGGAATAGGGCTTGAGCGCATTCCAGTCGGGCGTGGCAAACGCCGGCTTGCGGCTCATGGCGACGAAGTCGTTCATCATCACCGGCTCGGGCACCCGGATCAGGTTGGGGTAGGTCTTTTCCAGTCCCGCCACGCGCAGAGCCTGGCCGTCGTCGATGCCCTCATTGGCGTTGAGCAGGCTGCGCTCGGACGCGGCCGGATAGACCAGGATCTCGGCCTGCACGCCAACCTCGCGGAACACGGCCGCCACCAGCCGGTCGAGAAAACCGGTGCGCGCGGGCGTGGTGTAAGGCGCCACCACGCTGGTGGAGATCACCAGCTTGTCCGCTGCCGCGGCCGGGACGGCCAGCCCCAGCACCAACGGCAGTAGGATGGAGAGATACCACGGTTGGCGACTTGACATGCAGACCCTTGCGAAGATGACACAGCGCAGGAACGCGATCCGCGCATATTGTGGCCGCATTTGCCGGCTTGCGGTTGCGGCCGGGAGCACGCAATGAACACGACGCCCGGGCTGCCCCGCCCGTTGCGCGACCCCGCTCCCCTGCTGGCGCGCGCGCTGGCCGAATGGGGCGGCCACGGCGACCTGTGGATCTTCGGCTACGCCTCGCTGATCTGGCGCCCCGACTTTGCCTTCGAGGAACGCCGCCCGGCCCAGGTCCTGGGCTGGCACCGGGCGCTGAAGATGTGGAGCCGCGTCAACCGCGGCACACCCGAAGTCCCGGGGCTGGTGTTCGCGCTGCTGTCCGGCGGCAGCTGTCACGGCATGGTTTTTCGCGTCCATCGCCACCAGGCGCCGGACATCCTGTCCGCCTTGTGGGAGCGCGAGATGCCCACCGGGGTCTACGACCCGCGCTGGCTGCGCTGCCGCACGCCGCAGGGCCCGGTGTCGGCCCTGGCCTTCACGCTGTCGCGCCGCAGCCCGAACTACACCGGTGAGCTCAGTGCGGAGCAGTACCGGCAGATCTTCGCCCAAGCGCGCGGGCGCTACGGCAGCACCCACGACTACGCCCGGCTGACCTTCGAGAGCCTGCAGGCCCACGGCATCCGCGATCGCGCGCTGGAGCGGCTGCTGCGCCACGCCCGCTGAGCGGCGAGACCGCGGCACAGCCGGGGTTGCTCGGGCCCACGCTTGCGCCCGCACCGGTACGCGCCTACAGTGGGCGCCCACGCCCTTGCGCAAGGAGTACACCATGTATCGAGTCCTGATGATCGCGTCGGCCGCCGCGCTGCTGGCGGCCTGCACCACCCCGGGCGGACCGGCCGCCACGGCCCAGTTGCAGCCCACGCGCGGCAACACCGCCAGCGGCGAGGTCCGCTTCGTCCAACGGGGCGACAAGGTGCTGGTCAGCGGCGAGGTGCGCGGCCTCAAGCCCTATGCTGAGCACGGCTTTCACATCCACGAGAAGGGCGACTGCTCCAGCGGCGACGGCCTGAGCGCCGGCGGCCACTTCAACCCGCGCGGCCAGCGACACGGCGCGCACGGCGGCGCCGAGCACCACGCCGGCGACCTGCCCAGCCTGCGGGCCGATCGCGACGGTGTGGCGCGCATCCAGTTCGAGTCGGGCAGCATCGCCGTGGGCAGCGGCAGCCAAGACATCGTGGGCCGCGGCCTGATCGTGCACCGCGACCCGGACGACTACACCACACAGCCCACGGGCAACGCCGGGCCGCGGCTGGCCTGTGCCGTCATCGCGGCTCAGTGAGGGGCGCGTGCGCGCAGGATCTGCAGCGCCTGCTCCAGGTCCTGCACGGTGTCGATGTCGGTCACGCAGCCGGCATCGTCCACCTCCACCGTCCACAGGCGGTGCCGGCGCACGACGGCGGCCGCCCCCTGCGCGCCGCCCAGCGCCATCAGCGCCGGCCCGCAGTCGCGGCTGAAACGCACGGGGTGGCCGTGCCGGCCCTGGTACACCGGCCGCACCACGGTCTGGCCCGCCGGGGCCGCCGCCACGCGGCGCAGCGTCTCGGGCAACACCAGGGGCAGGTCGGCCGGCAGGATCAGCCAGCCGTCGGCATCGGCCGTGGCGCGCACGGCGGCGGCGATCGAGTCGCCCATGCCGGGATGGGGCGCGTCCTCCAGATGAAACGGCAGACCGCTGGCGCGTACCGCGTCCAGGGTGTGCTGCAGCACGGTCTTGTCACCCAGCCGGGCCTGCAGCTTGGGCGTCGTGCCGCCGGAGGCCAAAAAACGCTCGCCCCGCCCCGAGGCCAGCACAAGCACCGTGGGCGCAGCCATGCCGGGCCTCAGGCCGTGACGCAACCCGGTGCGCTGGCCCGGCGCACCCTGGCGGCGTTCTTGACCTGCACGATCTCGGCCAGGATGGCCACGGCAATCTCGGCCGGCGTGCGCGCGCCGAGATCCAGCCCCACCGGGCCGTGCAGCCGCGCCAACTCCCCGGCGCTGAGATCGAAGTGCTCGGCCAGGCGTTGCTTGCGCGCGGCCTGGTTGCGCTGCGAGCCCAGGGCGCCGACGTAGAAGGCGGCCGACTTGAGAGCCTCCAGCAGCGCCATGTCGTCGAGCTTGGGGTCGTGCGTCAGCGCCACGATGGCGGTGTGCGCGTCGGGCAGCAGCTCGCGCACCACGTCGTCGGGCATGCCCGGCACACGCTGCACGCCTTCCAGCCCCAGGGTGAAAGCGTATTCCTCGCGCGGATCGCAGACCAGCACCTCGAAGTCCAGCAGGCCGGCCATCTGCGCCACCGCCTGCGAGAGCTGGCCGGCGCCAATGAGCAGCAGCCGCCACTTGGGGCCGAACACCGTGGTCAGGCTGCGGTCGTCGTAGTGCAGGGACTGGCCGCGCACCGCATCACTCAGCGTGACCTGGCCGCTGGCGAGGTCCAGCGTGCGCGCCACCAGCCGGTGTTCGGCGGTGCGCGCCAGCAGTTGTTCGATCCAGGACACGTCCTGCAGCGGTTCCTGCAGCAGGCGCAGCGTGCCGCCGCAGGGCAGGCCGAAACGGGCCGCCTCTTCCTGGTTGACACCATAGACGATGAGCGCGGGCCGCGCAGCGGCCGCAGCGTGGGCGCCAGCCGCCAGCGCCGCCTTGGCGCGCGCGATCAGGTCGTCCTCCACGCAGCCGCCCGAGACCGAGCCGCTGACCACGCCGTCCTCACGCACGGCCAGCAAGGCGCCCGGCGGACGCGGCGCGCTGCCCCAGGTCTGCACCACGGTGACCAGCGTCACGGCGTGGCCGCCGCGCTTCCAGGCCAGCGCGTCGGCCAGCACACGCAGATCGAGGCTTTCCATGGACGGGGCTCCTTGCAGGATTTGTTGTGGACGGCGCTCGCGACTCCCGCGGAATCGACGAATCTATACTGGCAGTATGACGAATATCGCCGATCTCCGCAAAAGCTACGAGCGCCATGAACTCAGCGAGGACGCCTCGCACGCCGACCCGCTGCAGCAATTCGACCAGTGGCTGCGCGAAGCCATCCAGTCCGAGATCCCGGAACCGAACGCGATGACGGTGGCCACGGTCGGCAGCGATCTGCGGCCCTCCACCCGTGTGGTGCTGATCAAGGGGTATGACGCGCGCGGCATCGTCTGGTACAGCAACTACCAAAGCCGCAAGGGCCGCGAACTGGCCGGCAACCCGTTTGCGGCGCTGCAGTTCCACTGGGTCGAACTGGAGCGTGTGGTGCGCATCGAAGGCCAGGTGGAGCAGGTCAGTGCCGAAGAAAGCGACGAGTACTTCCACAGCCGCCCGCTCGATTCACGCATCGGCGCCTGGGCCAGCCCGCAAAGCCAGGTGATCAGCGGGCGCAGCGTGCTGGTGGCCAACGCCGCCAAGTACGCGGCGCAGTTCCTGCTGAAACCGCCGCGCCCGCCGCACTGGGGCGGCTATCGCCTGATGCCGCAGCGCTGGGAGTTCTGGCAGGGCCGGCCCAGCCGCCTGCACGACCGGCTGCGCTACCAGCCCGACGGCCAGGGCGGGTGGACACGCGAGCGCCTCGCGCCCTAAAGACGGCCAGCGGCGTACATCACCAGCGGCAGGGTCAGCAGGGCCGCGGCGTTGGAGACGATGACGCAGGCGGTCACCAGTTCCTCGGCCACGGCGTAGCGCTGCGAGAACAGGAAGACGTTGGCGCCGATGGGCAGCGCCGCCGTCACCACCATCACCAGCAGCGGCAGGCCGCTCAGGCCCAGCAGCAGCCCCAGCAGCGCCACCAGCGCCGGCAGCAGCAGGTTCTTGGCCAGCGTGACGGCCAGCGCTCCGCGCACATGCGGCCCGACCGCCGTGCCGGCCAGCGTCACACCCACCAGCAGCAGGGCCAGCGGGCCGAAGGCCTGGCCCAGCCACTGCAGCGGCCGGTCCACCACTTCCGGGATGGCCCAGCCGGTCTGCGCGTACAGCAGGCCGGCCAGGATGGGCAGGGGCACGGGGTGGATGACGGCATTGCGCACCGCGCCCAGCACGGTGCGCCACAGGGCCTGGGGCCGCGCCGCCGCCGCCTCGCGCGCCACCGCCAGCTCCAGCACCACGGTGGCGACGGTCAGCAGCACCAGCGCGTGCAGCGAGACCAGGGTCAGCAGGATCACCAGTGCGGCCTCGCCGTAGGCCAGGCCGATCAGCGCAATGCCGATCATCACCGTGTTGCTGAAGGTGGCGGCCAGGGCCAGCACGGCGGCGCGCCGGTTGAAACCCTGCCACAGCAGCGTGGCGGCGAACAGGATGAGCGCGGCTGCAAAGTAGCTCAGCAGCGGCCGGAAGTCGAGCTGCAGGACGTCGACCTTGCTCATGGTGCGGAACATCAGCGCCGGCGTCAGCACCAGGAACACCAGGTTGGAGAGGTCCTTGCTGGACTCGGCGCGGATCCAGCGCGCACGGCCGGCCGCATAACCCAGCGCCACCAGCAGCACGACCGGGACCAGGGCGGAGAGGACGGGGTGGTTCACCCGCCCATGGTAACGCTCAGGACAGGCGCGCCTGCAGGTAGTCGAGCACGTTGTCCAGCGTGATCAGGCGGGCGTAGTCGGCTTCCGGGATGTCCACGCCCAGGCGCTGGTGCAGGCCGATCAGGAAGTTCAGCCAGTCCATCGAATCCAGATCGACCTGATGGCGCAGCGGCGTGGCCGGCTCGATGTCGTCCACCTCGACTTCGGGTGCGATGCCGTGCAGCACCTCCAGCGCCAGGGCCTTGAGCGCCTTGCGGTCCGGGCTCATGGACAAACCTCCGTGGGTGGCACTGCGGTGCGAGCCCCCGCGCCGGCATCGCCTGCGCTTCTATTGACGGGCGGCCGGGCTTGGCTCATGAGGTCTCCAGTTTCTCGGGGGTCTGCAGCAGCTCGCGCAGCTCGGCCAGGAACAGCGCACCCTGGTGGCCGTCGGTGACGCGATGGTCGGCCGCCAGCGAGGCGGTCAGCAGCGGCACGGCGCGCAGCTCACCATCGACCACCCAGGGCCGCACCGCCACACTGCCGAAACCGATGATCGCCACCTGCGGCGGATAGATCACGCCGAACACCGATTCCACACCCTGGTCGCCAAGGTTGGTGACGGTGATGGTGGGGTCGCTCATCTCGGAGGAACGCAGCGAGCCGGCACGCGCGCGCTGCACCAGGTCGGCCAGTTCGCGCATGACTGTTGCCAGCGACTTGGTGCCGACGTCGTGCAAGGCTGGCGCCACCAGGCCGCCGCCGCGCAGCGCGATCGCCACGCCGGTGTGCACGGCGCTCGACGCTTCGAACCGCTCCTGGCGATAGAAGCCGTTGAGTTGCGGCACGCGCGCCAGCGCCAGCGCCACGGCCTTGAGCTGCAGCACTGCGGGCAGGATGCGCTCGGTGATGGGCAGGCCTTCGTTGCGCTGCTGCAGCCAGGCCAGGGCCGCAGCCATGGGGATGGTCTCGCTCAGGTAGTAATGCGGGATCTCGCGCTTGGAGCGGCTCATGGCGGCGGCAATGGCGCGGCGCATGGCCTGCTGGCGGTCGGCCGGTGCCGGTGCCGCTGTCGCGGCGGGGGCAGCGGCGGCCTCGACATCGGCCAGCGTGACCGCGCCCTGGGCTCCGCTGCCGCGCAGCGTGGCCACGTCGACCCCGAGCTCCTGCGCCCGTTTGCGCGCCGACGGCGACACCGGCGGCCGTGTCGCCACCGGGGCGAGCCCGGCTGCCGCTGCGGCACTCGCCGGCCTGGCGGGCTCGGCCGCGCGGGCCGCTGGCGCGGCCGGCACGGCCCCCGCCGGCGGCGCAGCCTCGCCCGGCGCCAGCAGCGTCGCCAGCACCGTGCCCACCGGCACGGTCTGGCCGGGCTGCACGAGCAGTTCGTGCACCGTGCCCTCGTCCCAGCACTCGACGTCGACCGCCGCCTTGGAGGTGTCGACCACCGCGATCACCTGGCCGCGTGTGACGTGGTCGCCGGGCTGCACCTGCCACTGCAGCAGCTTGCCCTGGTCCATGTCGGCGCCCAGCGAGGGCAGTTTGAACTCGATCATGCGTGTTGCCTCCTCAGCGCCCCAGCATGGCACGCACCGTGGCGACGATCTTCTCCACCTGCGGCAGCGCTGCTTCTTCCAGATGCCGCGGATAGGGAATGGGCACTTCCTCGCTGCACACCCGCGCCAGCGGGGCGTCGAGTTCGTAGAAGGCCTGCTCCATGATCCTCGCCATCACCTCGGCGGCCAGGCTGCCCGAACGCCAGGCTTCGTCCACCACCACGGCACGGCGGCACTTGCGCACCGAGGCCATGATGGTGGCGTCGTCCAGCGGGCGCAGCACACGCAGGTCCACCACCTCAGCCGCGATGCCCAGCGCTGCCAGCTCTTCCGCCGCGCGCAGGGTCTTGAACAAGGAGCCGCCGTGCGTGATCAGGCTGACGTCGCTGCCCTCGCGCCGCACGGCGGCACTGCGGATGTCTACCGACGGCGGCGCGCCGTCGGGCAGTTCGCCCTCGCTGTTGTAGAGCAGGGCGTGCTCGAAGATCAGCACCGGGTCGGGATCGGCCAGCGCCGGTGCCAGCATGCCGCGCGCGTCCTCGATGGTGGCCGGCGCCAGCACCCGCAGGCCCGGCACATGGGCATACCAGCCCTCGAAGCTGTTGGAGTGCTGGGCCGCGACCTGGCGGCCCGCCCCGGTGGCCATGCGGATGACGATGGGCACCGAGAACTGGCCGCCCGACATGTGGCGCAGCATGGCCGCGGTGTTGACGATGGGGTCCAGCGCCAGCAGGCTGAAGTTGACCGTCATGACCTCGACGATGGGCCGCAGGCCGCCCAGCGCGGCGCCGACGCCGGCCGCCGTGAAGCCCAGTTCGGACAAGGGCGTGTCGCGGATGCGATCACTGCCGAACTCGTCGAGCAGGCCCTTGGACACCGCGTAGGTGCCACCGTAGTGGCCCACGTCCTCGCCCATCAGGAAGACGCGTTCGTCGCCCTGCAGGGCCTCACGCAGGGCCTCGCGCACGGCCTCGCGGTAGGTGATGCGCCGGCTCATGCGGTGCCCCCCGGCGGCGTGGTGACGTCGCGCAACAGGTCCGCCACCGGCTCCCAGCTGCCGGCCTCGGCATAAGCCACGGCCACCTCGACTTCGGCCTGCGCGCGCGCGTCGACGGCCTGGAACTCGGCTTCGGTCAGCAGGCCCTGCTCCTTGAGGCGCGCGGTGTAGCTGTGGATGGGGCCGCGTGTCTTCCAGGCCTCGACCTCGGCCTTGTCGCGGTAGAGCTCGGGGTCGAACATGGAGTGGGCACGAAAGCGGTAGGTGCGCAGCTCCAGGAACTTCGGCCCGGTGCCGCTGCGCACGCGCTCGGCTGCCGCCTGCACGGCCGAGTGCACCGCGACCACATCCATGCCGTCCACCGTCAACGAGGGCACGCCGTAACACAGGGCCTTGGCGCACAGATCGGTCTGGGACTCGGAGCGCGCCAGCGAGGTTCCCATGGCGTAAAGGTTGTTCTCGCACAGGAAGAGCACCGGCAGCTTCCACAAGGCCGCCAGGTTGATGGCCTCGTGGAACACGCCCTCGGCCATGGCGCCTTCGCCGAAGAAACAGGCCGTGAGCGCGGGACGCTTTTTCATCCTGTCGGCCAGCGCCAGACCCACGGCCAGCGGCAGACCGCCGCCGACGATGGCATTGCCACCATAAAAACGCCGCTTGGCGTCGAACAGGTGCATGGAGCCGCCGCGCCCGCGCGAGCAGCCCTCCTGCTTGCCGTACATCTCGGCCATGATGCTCTGCATCGGCATGCCGCGCAGCAGCGCATGGCCGTGGTCGCGGTAGGCCGCGACGACGTTGTCTTCGGGCTGCAGCGCGCGCAAGGCGCCGGTGGCCACCGCTTCCTCGCCGATGTAAAGGTGCAGGAAGCCGCGGATCTTCTGCTCGCCATACAGCTGGGCGCAGCGCTCCTCCATACGCCGCACGCGCAGCAGGTCGAACAGCACGCTGTGCGCAAAGCCCTTGTTCCAGGGCACGGGACCGTTGGGCGGCGCCGGCAGCGGCGGGTAATAGGAGGAGCTCATAGAGAGACCTCCGTGCTGCGCACTGCGGTGCGAGCCCCCGCGCCGGCAAAGCCTGCGCTACGCTTGGCGGGCGGCCGGGCGGAGCTCATGCCCCACCCTCCAGCGTCGAGGTGTCACCCTCGGGCAGGCCGAGCTCGCGCGCCTTGAGCAGGCGGCGCATGATCTTGCCGCTGCGCGTGCGCGGCAGCGTCGGCAGGAAGGCGATCTCCTTGGGCGCCACCGCGGCGCCCAGGCGCTTGCGCGCATGGCCCAGGATGTCCAGCCGCAGGCTCTCGTCGGCCGTGTAGCCGTCTTTCAGCGAAACGAAGGCCTTGACCACCTCGCCCACCACCGGGTCGGGTTTGCCGATGACACCAGCCTCGGCCACAGCCGGGTGCTCCATCAGTGCGCTCTCCACCTCGAAGGGGCCGATCAGGTGGCCGGCCGACTTGATGACGTCGTCGGCGCGGCCGACGAACCAGTAGTAACCGTCGGCGTCGCGCCGGGCCAGGTCGCCCGTCAGGTACAGCTCCTGGTGCGCTCCGGCAAAACACTTGCGGTAGCGCGCCTCGTTGTTCAGGTAGCCGCGGAACATCGAGGGCCAGCCGGCCCGCAGCGCCAGCTCGCCCTCGACGTCGGGCTGCTCGACCACACGCACGCGCGCCGGCTCGCCCTCGGCCTCCAGGTGCTCGACGATGCAGGCCTCGATGCCCGGCAGCGGCCGGCCCATGGAGCCGGGCTTGATGTCGAAGGCCGGGGTGTTGGCGATCATGATGCCGCCGGTCTCCGTCTGCCACCAGTTGTCGTGGATGGGCAGGCCCAGCGCCTCCAGCCCCCACCAGACGGCCTCCGGGTTGAGCGGCTCACCCACGCTGGCGACGAAACGCAGGTCGGGAAAGCGATGGGTCCGCGCCAGCGCCGTGCCGGCCTTCATCAGCATGCGGATGGCCGTGGGCGCGGTGTACCAGACCGTGATGCGTTCCTGTTCCAGCAGGGTGTACCAGCGCTCGGCGTCGAACTCCTCGCGGTCGATCAGCGAGGTCACGCCCAGCAGCAGCGGCGCGATGATGCCGTAGGAGGTGCCGGTGACCCAGCCCGGATCGGCGGTGCACCAGTAGCGGTCCTCGTCGTGCAGGTCCAGCGCGTAGCGGCCCGTGGCCTGGTGCGCCACCACCGCGCCGTGCACGTGGATGGCGCCCTTGGGCGTGCCGGTGGTGCCGCTGGTGAAATGCAGCAGGGCCGGGTCCTGCGCCCCGGTGGCCACGGTGCTGAACTGGTCGGACGCGGCTCGCATCAGCGTGGCCAGGTCCTGGGTGTCGGGCTCGTTCGTCGTGCCGCCGTCCTCGGCCACCAGCAGCACGTGGCGCAGCGTGGGCATCTGCGCGCGCATGGCCTTGATCTTCCTGCGGTACAGCAGGTCGGTGGTCACCAGCACCGCGCCGGCGCCGATGTTGATGCGCGTGGCGATGGGCTCGGGGCCGAAGGCGGAGAACATGGGGGTGACCACGGTGCCGTTCTTCAGCGCGCCCAGCACGGCGATGTAGAGCTCGGGCACACGCCCGGCCAGCACAAAGAGGCGATCCCCCTGGCCCACACCCAGGGAGCGCAGCACGTTGGCAAAACGGTTGGTCTGGCGCGCCAGTTCCGCGTAGCTCAGCTCCAGGGCCGGCGCGCTGCGGCTGACGAAACGCAGCGCCACGCGATCGCGCAGGGCACCGCTGGCGTGGCGGTCCACCGCCTCATGCGCAATGTTCAGGCCGCCGCCGGGCAGGCCGTCCAGGCGCGCGCGCTCGTCATCCCAGCGGAAGGTCCGGCACTCGGCGGCGTAGTCGTCCCAATGCGGCGGCACGCGCAGATCGCGCGCCTCCTTGCGGATGACAGCACCTCGCTCCATAGGTCCCTTCTGCTTGCGCAGCCGGTCCCCGCCCAAAAAGCGGCCGGCCTCACCTGTTGTTCTTGCGGTCAAGCTTAATACCCTGCATGGACGCTGTTTTGATGCAGATCAAGACCGATCCAGACGGGTCCGGCGCGCCCCCCGCTCAGGGACTCTGCGGCTGCAGCTCGAGCGCGATCGGACAGGAGCGGTCGCCGTCCTCGACCGGCCCTTCGGCAAAACCGAGCCGGTGCGCCAGGTCGCGCATGGGCCGGTTCTCCAGGATGACGTTGCCGACCAGACGCCGCGTGCCGCGCGCGCGCAGATAGCGGATCAGCTTGTCCAGCAACAGCCGGCCCAGACCCTGGCCCTTGAGGTCGGAGCGCACGATGATGCCGAACTCGGCCTCCTGGTTGTCGGGGTCGACGGTCGCGCGCACCACACCCAGAGTCTGCTCCGTGCCGGCGGCATCCGAACTCACGGCGACAAAGGCCATCTCGCGCTCGTAGTCGATCTGCACCAGGCGCGCCAGCTCGCTGCGCTCGATGCCGCGGCGGCTGTAGAAAATCCGCATGCGGATGTCCTCGGGCTCGAGTTGCTCCAGGAAGGCGCGGTGCTGCAGCTCGTCCTCCGGCCGCACGGGCCGCAGCGTCAGCACGCGCCCGCTCCAGGGCAACGTCTCGCTCAGCTCGGCCGGGTAGGGACGGATGGCAAAGCTGTCGGCGCCGGCGGGGCCGCGGGCGCTCACGCGGATGCGCGCATCCAGGGCGATCACCCCCTCCTCGTTGGCCAGCAGCGGATTGATGTCGAGTTCGGCCAGCTCGGGAATGTCGGCCAGCAGTTGCGACACCGTCACCAGCACGCCCAGCAGGGCCGCCTCGTCGGCCGCCGGCGTGTCACGCCAGGCGCCCAGCAGCCGGGCCACCCGCGTGCGCGCCACCAGCGCGCGCGCCAGGGGCACGTTGAGCGGCGGCAGCGCCACCGCGCGGTCGGCCAGCACCTCGACCGCCGTGCCGCCCTGGCCGAACAGCACCACCGGGCCGAACACGCTGTCGATGCTGGCGCCCACGATCAGCTCGCGGGCATGGGCACGCCGGACCATGGCCTGCACGGTGAAGCCCTGCAGACGGGCCTCGGGCCGCGCCTGGCGCACCCGCGCCAGCATGGACTGCGCGGCCGCCTCGACAACCGCCGCGCTGCCCAGATTGAGCACCACGCCGCCGACGTCCGACTTGTGCGTGATGTCGTCGGACAGGATCTTCAGCACCACCGGGTAGCCGATGGCCTCGGCCGCCGCGACCGCGGCTTGCGGTTCTGGGGCGACACGGCGTGCGGCCGCCACCGGGATGCGGTAGGCGGCCAGCACCGCCTTGGCCTCCGGCTCGCTGAGCAGCTCACGGCCGCTGGCCAGCACCTGCTGCACCAGGGAACGCACCGCCGCGACGTCGACCGCCGCCCCGCTGACGCCCGCCGGCGGCGCCTCCAGCAGCTGCGCCTGGTTGCGGCGGTAGGTCACGCCCATGGTGAAGGCGCGCACCGCCTCCTCGGGCGTCTCGAAACCGGCGATGCCGGCCTGGCGAAAGAGCTGGCGCGCCTCGTCCACGGCGCCGTCGCCCAGCCAGCAGCCCAGCAGACGCGGCGGATCGCTGCGGGCCAGGGGCAGCAGCGCGCGCGCAATGTCGGCGCTGGGCACGATGGCGGTGGGCGCATGGATGAAGAGCACGGCACCGGCGGCCGGATCCTCGGCCAGGGTCTGCAGGGCCTGCACATAACGCTGCACCGGCGCGTCGCCGATGATGTCCACCGGATTGGCATGTGACCAGTTGGCGGGCAGTTGGGCGTCGAGCCGCTGCAGCGTGGCCGGCGCCAGCTCGGCCAGCGTCACCCCCATGTGGGCCGCGGCATCCGCCGCCATGACGCCGGCGCCGCCGCCGTTGGTGAGGATGGTGAGCGCGTCGGCCGTGTTACCCCGATACCGTGCCAGCGTCTCGGCTGCCAGGAAAAGCTGCTGCAGGGTGTCGACGCGCAGCATGCCGGCGCGCGCGATGGCCGCGTCATACACCAGGTCCGAGCCGGCCAGGGCCCCGGTGTGCGAGGCCGCCGCGCGCTGGCCCTGCGGCGAGCGCCCGGCCTTGACCACGATGACCGGCTTGTTGCGCGCCGCCGCGCGCGCCGCCGACATGAACTTGCGCGGCGACTCGATGGACTCGATGTAGAGCAGGATGGCGCGCGTGCGCGCGTCGCTGCCCAGGTAGTCCAGCAGGTCGCCGAAATCGACGTCGGCATGCTCGCCCAGCGAGAGGAAATGCGAGAAGCCGATGCCGCGCGAACCGGCCCAGTCCAGCATCGCCGTCATCAGGGCGCCGGACTGGGTGACGAAGGCCAGCTCGCCGGGGCGCGCGCCGATGTGCGCAAAGCTGGCGTTCAGGCCCTGGTGCGGCGCCAGCAGACCGATGCAGTTGGGGCCGAGGATGCGCAGCAGCTTGGGGCGCGCGGCGTCCAGCATGGCCTGCTTTTGCGCCGCGTCCAGCCCGGCGGTCAGCACCACGGCCGCGCGTGTGCCGCGCTCGGCCAGCTCGGCGATCAGCCCCGGCACCGTGGCCGGCGGTGTGCACAGCACGGCCAGGTCGGGCACGGCCGGCAGGGCCGGCACATTCGGATAAACCGGCTGGCCATCGAGCTCGCGGTACTTGGGGTTGACGGCATAGACCGGGCCGGCAAAACCCTGGCGCAGATTGCACCAGACGGTGCGGCCCACGCTGTGCGGCCGCACGGAGGCGCCAAAGACTGCCACCGAGGCCGGCGTCAGCAGGTAGTCCAGATTACGGATGCTCATGCGCGTCAGGCCTCCGGTTGGTGGACCCGACTGTACCTGCATTGCGCAGCCACGCAACGCAGCTACATAAATTGGAGCGCGGCGAGCGCTCCGGCGTTGCGCCAGCGCGACTCAGAAGCTCAGCTGCAGGCCGGCCTTGAGGCTGCGCCCGGGCAGGGGCGCGCGGCCCGGCGCGGTCTGCGTCAGGATAGAGTTGGCGCTGTAGGCCAGGGTATCGCCCAGGTTGTCCAGTCGCGCGTACCACAGCAGCTGCGCGCCGCCGGAGCGCAGCCGGTAGGTCAGCGCCGCATGCCACAGCGTGTAGCCCGCGGTGGGCAGCTGGCCGTCGGGCACCCGGTCCTGGGCGGCGAGCTGGTCCACCCCGACACGCGCGCCCGCCCCCCCCTGCTGCCAGTGCAGCGTGGCCCCGAGGCGCAGCGGCGCGATGCGCGGCAGCGGCTGGCCGGTGCTGCTGTTCTCGGCCCGCACGCTGTCGGCGCGCAGCCCCAGGTCCAGGCTGCCGCCGCGCTCGAGCAGGCGGACGTTGCCGCTGGCCTCCACACCGGAAAAACGCGCCGGCACCTGGGTGTAGCGGTACTCGGGCGGCACGGTGGACGGATTGCTGAGCTCAAGCGCGATGTAGTTGCTGAACTGGTGCTGGAAGAGTTGCAGCTGGGCACGATGGGCGCCGCGCTGCCAGCCCAGGCCGACGTCGACGTTGCTGGACCGCTCCTTGGCGAGGTCCGGGTTGCCGATCTCGTAGGCGTTGGTGGCTACGTGCTCGCCATGGGCAAACAACTCGTAGTCTTTCGGTGCGCGCTCGTTCCACGACAGGTTGCCGGTGACTTGCCACTCGGGCGAGGTCTTCCACAGCGCACCCAGCGCCTGGCTGGTCGGCGTGTAACTGCGCGTGGCCGGCGTGAAGGTGACCAGGGTCGGATGACCGAGCGATTCGACCTGCACGTTCTCCACCCGCGCGCCGGCGCTGAGCCGGCCCCAGGCGGTCGTGTACTCCTCGTGCGCAAACGCGGCGCCGGCGCGCGTGCGGCTGTAGGGCGCGTAGGCCTCGGTGCCGTCGGCGGAAAACTCGTTGTGCTCGAACTGCAGGCCGAGCACGCCGTCGAGCGCGCCCCAGCGGGCCTGGCGCGCCTGCAGGCGCAACTCATGCCCCTGGTTCTTGAACAGCGTGCCGGCCACGCCGGCGTCGGACTCGGTGTGGCGGTAGTCGCTGCGGCTGAACTGCGCCTGCACGCTGCGCAGCGGGCCGCTGAAGTCGCGCAGTTCGCCCTCCAGCGCCAGCCGGGTCGAGCGCATGGCGATGCTCACCTCGTCCTCGGCCACGGTGCCGTAGCTGCTGTCCTGGGTGGAGAGCGCCGCGCCGAGGTAGCCGCGTTCGAAGTACAAGGTGCCGCCGAGCGCGCCGCCCCAGCTCTGGCTGGCCGAGTTGCACAGGCGCCGGGCCGTGGTCGTGACGCCGCCGCGCGTGCAGGCGATGTCCAGCGGCACCGCCACGTCCTGGGTCTGGCGCGACATGGCGTCCACGTGCAGGGTGTAACGCCGCGTGCCGGCGTCGAGCAGCACGGCGCCGCTTTGCTCGTGGTTGCCGGTGGCCCCGGCGACATCGGCCTTGCCACTCACGCCGCCGCCGGCGTCGAACAGCGGCTCGCGCGCGATCCGGCTGTCGATGACGTTGACCACGCCGCCCACGGCGCTGCCGCCGTACTGCAGCGTGGCCGGCCCGCGCAGCACCTCGATGCGTTCGACCAGCAAGGGCTCCAGCGTGACGGCGTGGTCATAACTCAGGCTGGAGACGTCCTGGCTGGCGCCGCCGTTGCTCAGGACGCGGATGCGGTCGCCGTCCAGGCCACGGATCACCGGGCGGCTGGCGTTGGGGCCGAAGTAGGTGCTGCTGACGCCGGGCGTGCCGTCCAGCGTCTCGCCCAGCGTGGGGCGGGTGCGCAGCACCAGCTCGTCGCGCTCCAGGCGCAACACGGGGGCCATCAGGTCCTGGGCACCGAGCGGGTTGCCGGTCACGGTGACGGCCTCCAGCGTGGGCTCCTCCTGGGCCCAGGCCGGCAGAGCCGCCAGGGCGAGCACGGCGAGAGCCGTGCGGGAAAACGAAGGAAAAGTCTTGGGGTCTGGCATGTCGGTCTCGTTGAATCAAAAAGCGCGAATCCACACCGGCAGCGGGCCCGGTGTGAGGCGGCAGTGGGGATTCAGCGAGACAGCGGTGGCGCGCGCGCCGCGAAGGCGGCGCAGGGTTGCGGCCACAGGGACGACAGCAGGCTCCAGGCGGCCAGCACGGGCAGCGCCGCGACGGCCGGCGCGGGCAGCTGCGGCAGCGGTGCGCCGTGGCCGAGCTGGTCGTACAGGCGGCAGTCGCCGTCTTCATCGGCCGGCGCCAGCAGGTGGGCCAGCAGGCCGGCCGCGGGAGCATCGACGGCTTGAACGACCGCCTCGTGCGCCGCCGGCCCGGCGTGCAGCACGCCGTGCGCCAGCCCCAGCAGTTGCGCCCACAGCAGCGCCAGCACGAGCAGCATCGTGCCCGGCAGTTGCCGGCGCGGTGCCGTGGCGAGGGTGGAGCGGCGCAGCATGGGAATCTGGAGCGGAAGAAAAGCGGATTACTCCACCGGCACGGCGTCGGTGATGCGGTAATACAGGCCGTAGGGGTCGTTGGGCAGCACGGCCAGGCGGCCCTGCACCACCAGCGGCTCCAGGCCATAGCGGATCGGCTTCTTGCTCTTCACCTCGATCATGCTCTCCGGCCCGCCGGGCAGGCAGAAGGAGCAGGACAGCGGCACGGAACTCAGCAGGAAATGGGTCTGCTTCTCGCCCGGCTCCAGCGGCATCATGAAACCCTGCACGCGCTGGGGCTTGTTGTCCAGCGCCAGGATCTCGGGCGGGAACACCGGCAGCACGCGGTTTTTCTCGACCTTGGTTTTCACCTGGGTCAGCAGCGACCAGGGCAGGACGTCGGCGCGCTCCTTCAGCGGCGGAAACGGGCTTTGCGGGCTGTGCACGCCGGCGCCGCTGCCGCTGGGCACCCCGCCGGCAATGGGCGGGGCCAGCTGGGCCTGCGCGAACTGCGCCGCGAGCAGCAGCAGGAAGGAGGAAAGAAGTGCACGCATTTTTTATCTCGAATTCAGCAATTGTCCCGCTTCGGCGCGGTAGGCGCCCAGCGCGGGCAGCAAAGCGGCCAGGGTGGCCACGATCAGAGCCAGGGCCGGGACCCAAAGTTCCACGCCCAGCCAGAGCCAGCCCGTCATGGGCAGCGACTGCTGGGCGGCCAATAAATAGCCTAGCAGGCCTGTCAAGCCATGCCCCGCCACCAGGCCCAGCACGGTGGCCAGGCCGGCCAGCCACAGCGCCTCGCCCAGCAGCAGCGCGGCCAGCCGGCGCGGCGGCGCACCCAACATGCGCAGCAGGGCCAGGTCCGCGCGCCGCTCGCGCACCGCGCTCCACAGCGCGATGAAGACGCTCAGGCCCGCGGTCAGCAGCAGCACGGCGGCAAAACCGCGCAGCACGTCGGCCCCCACGCCCACCATGCGCAGCAGGCGTGTGATCTCCAGCGCCGGCGCGGCCGCCTGCAGGTTCGTGCTGGTGTTCACGTAGCGCGGGAAGCTGGCCGCCGCCAGCGGGCTGCGGTAGCGCACCAGGGCCAGGGTGATCTCGCGCGTTTCATCCTCGTGGTCGGTCTCGTGCGCTTCGTCCTTGCCATGGGCCACCTCGTGCACCTCCCAGACCGACTCGGTGGCCGTGAGCAGCAGGCGGTCGAGCACGCAGGCGCAGGGCGCCAGCACGCCGCTGACCTGGTAGGGATGGGCCGCATGGCCGGGCGCGTCGCCGCTGTCGGCCAGACCGTGCGCGCCGGCGAATTGCTGGCCCGGCTGCAGGCCGGTGGCCAACGCGGCCTGGTCGCCCAGCACCACCTCCATGGGCTGCTGCCAGAGCCGGCCCTGGGCCAGCTGCGCGCCGTAGTGCTGCGGGTAGGCGTGCGTGGTGCCGACGATGCGAAAACCGCGGTAGCTGTCACCCAGGCTCAGCGGGATCAGCTGGGCCACGCGCGCGTCCTGCGCCAGCGCCTGCGCTGCGCGCAGCGGGATGTTGCCCGGCGGCACGTCCAGGTGGAACACGCCGGCCAGTATCAGTTGCAGCGGACTGCCCTTGGCGCCAACCACCGCGTCGATGCCGGCGAGGTCGCGCTCGAAGGCGCGGTCGAGCTGCGCGCGCGTGAGCAGCACCAGCGTGATGGCCGCCAGCCCCAGGGTGAGCAGCAGCAGGTTGAGCACCGTGGCCAGCGGCCGGGCCCACAGGTAGCGCCAGGACAGCGCCAGGGTCTTCATGTGCTTGCCTCGCGCGCCGCGTCGAGATCCAGCACCTGGGCCTGCGGCAAGGCCTGGACCACACGGGCGTCATGGGTGGCGATCACCAGCGTGGCGCCGCAGCGTTGCGCGCTGGTCTGCAGCAGGGCCAGGGCCTCGCGCGCGGCCACGTCGTCCAGGCTGGCCGTGGGCTCGTCGGCCAGGATGACTTGCGGGCTCAACAGCACCGCGCGCGCCAGTGCCACACGCTGGGCCTGCCCGCCCGAGAGCTGCTGCGGCCGCCGCGTCGCCAGTTCGGCCACGCCCAGGGCCTGCAGCGCCGCCGTGATGGCCGCCTCATCGCCGGCCAAGCCGGCGGCGAAATAGACCAGTTCCAGGTTGCCGGCCACCGTGAGCGCGTCGCTCAGGTAGAGTTTCTGCGGCAGGAAACCGATATGGCGCGCGCGCCAGGCGTCGCGCTGCACCGGTGTCAGCGTCGCCAGCGCCTGGCCCGCCACGGCGATCGTCCCCGCGCTGGGGCGCAACAGGCCGGCCGCCAGCGCCAGCCAGCTCGATTTGCCGCTGCCCGAGCGCCCGCGCAGCAGCAGCACGCCGCCTTGCGCCACCTCGACGTCGGGAAAACTCAACTCCGCCCCGCCCGGGTACTGGCAGGCCAGGGACCGCGTCTGGATCATGCGCCGGCCTCCGGCTTGAGCAGCTCGGCAAACTGCTTCCTGAACTTGGCCACCTTGGGGCCGACCACCACGGCGCAGTAGCCCTGGTTCGGGTGCTGGGCGTAGTAATCCTGGTGGTAATCTTCGGCCGGCCAGTAGTTGGCCAGCGGCAGCACCTCGGTGACGAGGGGCGCGTCGTAGACCTGGGCCTGCTCCAGCTCGGCCATCAGCGCGCGCGCCACCTGCTCCTGCTCGGGCTGGGTGTAATAGATGGCGCTGCGGTATTGGGTGCCGACGTCGTTGCCCTGGCGGTTCAGGGTCGTGGGGTCGTGGGTGGCGAAGAAGATGCCCAGCAGTTGGCGCACGCTGACCTGCGCCGGGTCATAAACCAGGCGCACCACCTCGTTGTGGCCGGTGTCGCCGCGGCAGACCTGTTCGTAGCTGGGGTGCTCCAGTTGGCCGTTGCTGTAGCCGCTTTGCACGTCGAGCACGCCGCGCACGCGCAGGAACACGGCTTCGGTGCACCAGAAGCAGCCGCCGCCGAGGACGAGGACGGGCAGGGAGTCGGGCATGGGGAGTACTTGCGAGTGAAGAATCCCCGCATCTTAGGGTAGGGCCCGCCGGCCCGCCTTTACCCGGGATTTACCGCACGCCCATCCAGCGCCGGTACGAAACCGGCACCATATCGGCTTGACGGGCGGCGGGGCGGCGATTACATTACTAACCAATCAGTCATTAACATCGTGATCCGTTCATGATCACCAGGATCCTCTCCGACACCTGCGCCAAAGTGCAGGCCAAGCGCGAGCGGCGCAAGGAAGCCCGCCCGGGTGAATTGTTGGCCGCCGCGCTGGAGTTGTTCGTCGAAAAAGGTTATGCCGCCACCCGCTCCGAGGAAGTGGCGCGCCGTGCCGGCGTCTCCAAGGGCACGCTGTTCCTCTACTTCGCCAGCAAGGAAGAGCTGTTCAAGGCCGTGGTGCGCGAAAACCTGGCCGGCCGCATTCCCGAGTGGGAAGCCGAATTCGCCGCCTACACCGGCAGCACGGCCGACATGCTGCGTTATGCCATGCAGACCTGGTGGCAGCGCGTGGGTGCCACACCGGCCTCGGGCATCACCAAGCTGATGATGAGCGAGGCCAGCAACTTCCCCGAACTCGCCGTCTTCTACCAGCAGGAAGTCATCCAGCCCGGCCAGAACCTGATCCGGCGCATCCTGCAGCGCGGGGTGGACCGCGGTGAATTCCGCCCCCTGGACATGGAACACGCCGTGTACCTGGTGCTGGCGCCGATGATCTTCCTCATGTCGTGGAAACATTCCTTCGGCGCCTGTGGCTGCGTGCTCACGCCGCTCGATCCGGAAAAGTACCTCGCGCAGCAGGTGGATACCCTGTTGTACGGCCTGTGCCCGGACGGCCGACCTCTTCCCAAGGAAAGCAAAAGAACATGAAACGCTGGATCAAGTGGGGCCTGGTGGCCCTGGTCGTGGTGCTGCTGGCCGCAGGTGTGCTCAACGCGCTGCGCGCGCGCAAGGCCCAGCAGGCCGCCGTGGCCGAACAGTCGGCACGCGGCGCGCAGGCCGTGGTCGAACTGGCGGCGGCCGACGTCTTCGCGCTCAGGACACTGGAGCTCACCCGCGGCCTGCCGGTCTCGGGCACGCTCAAGGCGGTGAACACCGCCTTCGTCAAGGCGCGCGTGCCGGGTGAGCTGCAGGGACTGAGCGTGCGCGAAGGCGACGCCGTGCGGGCCGGCCAGGTGGTCGCGCGCATCGATCCCGCCGAGTACGAGGCCCGGCTGCGCCAGGCCCAGCTGCAGGCCGACGCCGCGCGCGCGCAGATCGACATCGCCCAGCGCCAGTTCGACAACAACCGCGCCCTGGTGAACCAGGGTTTCATCTCCAAGACCGCGCTGGACACCTCGCAGGCCAACCTCAACGGCGCGCGTGCCAGCTTCGAGGCCGCCATGGCCGCGGCCGACGTGGCGCGCAAGAGCCTGAACGACACCGTGCTCAAGGCACCCATGAGCGGCTACATCGCGCAACGCCTGGCGCAGCCGGGCGAGCGGGTGGCGGTGGATGCGCGCATCGTCGAGATCGTCGACCTCTCACGCCTGGAGATCGAGGCTGCGCTCAGCGCCGCCGATACGGTGGGTGTGCGTGTCGGCCAGCAGGCCCTGCTGCAGGTCGAAGGCCACGCACAGCCGGTGCCCGCGCGGGTGGCCCGCATCAACCCCAGCACCCAGGCCGGCAGCCGCAGCGTGCTGGTCTACCTGCAGCTCAAGGGCATTGCGGGCCTGCGCCAGGGCCTGTTCGCGCAAGGCTCGCTCGGCACCGAGCGGCTCAAGACCGCCGCCGTGCCGCTGGCAGCGGTACGCAACGACAAGCCCCTGCCCTATGTGCAGGTGGTGCAGGGCGAGCAGGTGCGCCACCTGACGGTGACGCTGGGCGCACGCGGCCAGGCCGACGGCCAGGAGATGGTGGCGGTCAACGGCCTGCCCGAGGGCAGCACGGTGCTGGCCGGCGCGGTCGGCCCGCTGCGCGAGGGCACGGTCGTGCGCTACACCGCCGCCCCGGCCCCGGTCGCGGCGCCTGCCCGCTGAGGCCCCGACCATGTGGTTCACGCGCGTCAGCCTCAAGAACCCGGTCTTCGCCACCATGGTCATGTTGGCCATCGTGGTGCTGGGCCTGTTTTCCTACCAGCGCCTGCAGGTCGACCAGTTCCCCAACGTCGACTTCCCGGTGGTGGTGATCAGCACCACCTATCCCGGCGCCTCGCCCGAGATCGTGGAGAGCGAGGTCACCAAGAAGATCGAGGAAGGCGTCAACTCGATTGCCGGCATCAACGCCCTGACCTCGCGCAGCTACGACAGCCAGTCGGTGGTGATCATCGAGTTCCAGCTGCACATCGACGGGCGCAAGGCGGCCGAGGACGTGCGCGAGAAGGTGGCCGCCATCCGCCCCACCCTGCGCGACGAGGTCGAGGAGCCGCGGGTGCTGCGCTTCGACCCGGCCAGCCGCGCCATCTGGTCGCTGGCGGTCTTGCCTGACAGCAGCGCCGCCAAGGTGCCGTCCGCGGTGGAGCTGACCAGCTGGGCCGACCAGGTGCTGAAGAAACGGCTGGAGAACGTGCGCGGCGTCGGCGCCGTCACCCTGGTGGGCGCCACCAAACGCGAGATCAACCTCTACCTGCGCCCCGAGGCGCTGGAGGCCTACGGCATCACGCCGGCCCAGGTGGTGGCCGCGGTGCAGAGCGAGAACCAGGAACTGCCGGTGGGCGCGGTGCGTTCGCAGGCGCACGAGCTGGTGGTGCAGATCGACGCGCGCATGCGCCGGCCGGAGGACTTCGGCCGCATCATCGTGGCGCGCAAGGGCAGCACACCGATCCGCCTGGCCCAGCTGGCCACGGTGCAGGACGGCCCGCAGGAAATCGAGACCCTGGCCTTGCACGATGGCCAGCGCACCCTGCTGCTGTCGGTGCAGAAGGCGCAGGACGAGAACACCATCGCCGTCATCGACGGCCTGACCCGCACCGTGACCGAGATGAAGTCCCAGTTGCCGCCGGGCGTGCGGCTGGAGCCCATCTTCGACGGCTCGCGCCCGATCCGGGTGGCGGTGCAGAACGTGCGCCAGACGCTGTTCGAAGGCGCCATCCTGACCATCCTGATCGTCTTCCTGTTCCTGAACTCATGGCGCTCGACCGTCATCACCGGGCTGACGCTGCCGATCGCGCTGATCGGCACCTTCCTCTTCATGTACTGGTTCGGCTTCACCATCAACATGATCACGCTGATGGCGCTGTCCCGTGCGTGGGCCTGCTGATCGACGACGCCATCGTGGTGCGCGAGAACATCGTGCGCCACGTGCAGATGGGCAAGGCGCCGTATCAGGCCTCGCTGGACGGCACGCAGGAGATCGGCTGGCGGTGCTGGCCACCACCTTCTCCATCGTGGCGGTGTTCCTGCCCATCGGCTTCATGGGTGGCATCATCGGCAAGTTCTTCCACGAGTTCGGCATCACCATCGTGGCCGCGGTGCTGATCTCCATGTTCGTAAGCTTCACGCTGGACCCCATGCTGTCCTCGCTCTGGCACGACCCCAGCATCCACACGCACGGGCACAAGGGCGAAGCGCTCACCTTCTACGACAAGACCATCGGCCGCGTCACCGGCTGGTTCGACCGGTCCACCGAGAACCTGGCCCACGTCTACCACGACATCCTCGACTGGTCGCTGCGCCACAAGCCGGCCACGCTGGCGCTGGCCTTCGGGGTCTTCGTGACCAGCATCGTCATGGTGCCGCTGCTGGGCACGGAGTTCGTCCCCAAGGCCGACTTCTCCGAAACCACGGTCAACTTCTACACCCCGGTGGGCTCCTCCATCGAGGCCACCGAGGCCAAGACCCGCCAGGTGCAGGCCATCCTGCGCGAGTTCCCCGAGGTGCGCTACTCGCTGGCCACGCTCAACACCGGCAACGCGCTGGGCAAGAACTACGCCAGCGTCTATGTACGCCTGGTCGACCGCAAGGACCGCCAGCGCAACGTGGACCAGATGGCCGCGACGCTGCGCGAGCGGCTGCGCCAGGTGCCGGGCATCACCGTCACCCACTCCGGCCTGCTCGACCCGGTGGGCGGGCAGAAGCAGATCGAGTTCTCGCTGCAGGGCAGCGACCTGCAGGAGCTCGAGCGGCTCAGCCAGCTGGTGATGGACCAGCTGCGCGACATCCCCGGCCTGGTGGACCTGGACTCCAGCGTCAAGGCCGGCAAGCCCACCATCGACGTGCAGATCCGGCTCGAGGCGGCCGCCGACCTGGGCCTGAACGTGAGCCAGATCGCCGGCGCCCTGCGCACCCTGGTGGCCGGCCAGACGGTGGGCAACTGGCGCGCCAGCGACGACCAGACCTACGACGTCAACGTGCGGCTGGCGCCCACGGCGCGCAACACCCTGTCCGACCTGGAGCGCCTGCCCTTTGCCATGGGCAGCAACAGCGACGGCAGCTCGCGCGTGGTGCGCCTGAACCAGGTCGCCGAGCTGCGCGAGGGCACCGGCTCCAACCAGATCAACCGGCGCGACCTGATGCGCGAAGTGGCCATCAATGCCAACGTCTACAACCGCTCGATGGGCGAGATCTCGGCCGACATCCGCAAGGTGCTCGACGGCGTCGCCTTCCCGCCCGGCTACCGCTACCAGTTCGGCGGCTCGACCAAGAACATGCAGGAGTCCTTCGGCTACGCGCTGTCGGCGCTGGCGCTGGCCATCATCTTCATCTACATGATCCTGGCCAGCCAGTTCAAGAGCTTCTTCCAGCCGCTGGCGCTGATGACCTCGCTGCCGCTGACCCTCATCGGCGTGGTGCTGCGCGCTGATGTTCCGCTCACCCACCTCCATGTTCTCCATCATCGGCGTGGTCATGCTCATGGGCCTGGTGACCAAAAACGCCATCCTGCTGGTGGATTCGCCATCTCCGCGCGCGCGGACGGCATGGGCGCAGCGCCGCCCTGCTGATGGCCGCGCGGTGCGGCTGCGCGATCCGATGACCACCCTGGCCATGATCTTCGGCATGGTGCCGCTGGCCTTTGCCCTCTCCGAAGGCTCGGAGCAGCGCGCCCCCATGGGCCAGGCAGTGATCGGCGGTGTCATCACCTCCTCGCTGCTGACGCTGGTGGTGGTGCCTGTGGTCTACTGCTATATGGACGACTTCAGCCAGTGGCTGCGCCGGCGCCTGGGCCCCAAAAAGTGAGCGCCCGGTAAAATTTTCCAAGATCCTCTACAATACCCCATGGAGTATATGAAAATGAACTTCGAACAAGCCCGCTTCAACATGATCGAGCAGCAGATCCGCCCCTGGAACGTGCTCGACGCCGCCGTGCTGGACCTGCTGTCGGTCGTGCGCCGCGAGGACTTCGTGCCGCCGGCCCACAAGGCCCTGGCCTTCGCCGACATGGAGCTGCCGCTGCGCGCCGGTGGCGAGCCGGGCCAGTGCATGCTGGCGCCCAAGGTCGAGGCCCGCATGCTGCAGGACCTGGCCGTGCAGAAACACGAGAAGGTGCTGGAGATCGGCACCGGCTCGGGTTACATGGCCGCCCTGCTGGCGCAGCGCGCCCAGCGCGTGATCTCGCTGGAGATCGAACCCGAACTGGTGCGCCTGGCGCGCGCCAACCTGCAGAAGGCCGGCATCTCCAACGTGGAAGTCCGCGAAGCCGACGGCGCCAAGGGCGTGCCGGTCGAGGCGCCGTTCGACGTCATCGTGCTCAGCGGTTCGGTGGCCGATGTGCCGCACAAGCTGCTGGAGCTGCTCAAGACCGGCGGCCGCCTGATGGCCATCGTGGGCGACGCCCCGGTCATGCGCGCCACCCTGATCACCCGCACCAGCACCGTCGAGTACCTGACGAGCCAGGGCTGGGACACGCTGGCGCCGCGCCTGCTGAATTTCCCGGAGCACCCGCGTTTCAATTTCTAGGCCGCGTCCTGCGGCGCAGGAGGTCCCATCATGATCGACCACATCTACCCCGGCGATTTGAAAGACTGGATCGAGAAGGTCAAGGCCCACGGCCGACCGCTCGTGCTGGATGTGCGCGAGCCGTCCGAGCTGGAGCGCGCCACCATCCCGCCGGCCCCGGAGTTCGATCTGGTGCACATCCCCATGGGCGTGATCCCGCCGCGCCTCAACGAGCTCGACCCGAGCCGTCCGGTGGCCTGCCTGTGCCACCACGGTGGGCGCAGCGCGCGCGTGGCGGCCTTCCTTGAGTACCAGGGCTTCAAGCACGTGGCCAACATCAACGGCGGCATCAACGCCTGGTCCATGCAACTGGACCCCCGCGTGCCGCGCTATTGAAACCCGACACCCCGGTATCCATATACACCCCCGGAGTACCCGAAAGGACGACCATGAAAACCTTCCGCCTGCTGCCCTTGACGCTGGCGATCGGCGCTGCCCTGGCCCTGCCCGCGCAGGCCCAGAGTCTGCTGGAACTGTATGACGCCGCCCGCGGCCATGACGCCGCCTTCCAGGCCGCCAAGTCGCAGTACGAAGCCAATCTGTCCAAGGCCGATCAGGCCAAATCGGCCCTGCTGCCCACGGTGAACCTCACCGCCGGTGCGTCCAACAGCCGCATCGACTACCAGGAACCCGCCGGCCAGCCCGCGCGCTCCTTCGACAACCAGAACGTCGGCATCAACGCCACCCAGCCGCTGTACCGCTCGGCCAACTACGCCAGCTACCAGCAGGGCACGCGCCAGACCGAACTGGCCGAAGCCCAGCTGCAGACCGCCGAGCAGGATCTGGTCGTGCGCGTGAGCCAGGCCTACTTCGACGTGCTGGCCGCGCAGGACAGCCTGGCCTTCGTGCAGGCACAGAAGGCCGCCGTGGCCGAGCAGCTGGCCTCGGCCCGGCGCAACTTCGAGGTCGGCACCGCCACCATCACCGACACGCGCGAGGCCCAGGCCCGCTACGACCTGGTGACCGCGCAGGAGATCGCCGCCGACAACGACCTGCGCGTCAAGAAGCTGGCCCTCGACCAGCTGGTCGGCAAGCCCGACACCAGCCCCTACCCGCTGGCGCCCGCCTCCACGCTGCCCGCCTTGGCGCCGCAAGACGTGAACACCTGGGTCCAGCAGGGCCAGGAACAGCACCCGGCCATCCGCCAGGCGCGCCTGGCCGTGGAGATCGCCGAGTACGAGACCGACAAGGCCAAGGCCGGCCACAAGCCCACGCTGGACCTCACCGCCAGCCACAGCATCAACCGCAACGTCGGCGGCACGGCGCTGAGCTCCACCGACTCGCGCTACGCCCTCACCACGGTGGGTGTGCAGTTCAATATGCCGCTGTTCGCCGGTTTTGCCACCCAGAACCGCGTCAAGGAAACCCTGGCCCTGGAAGACAAGGCCCGCGCCGACCTGGACGCCGCGCAGCGCAACATCGCCCAGGCCACCCGCAGCGCCTACTTCGGCGTGGTCTCGGGGCTGGGCCAGGTGAAGGCGCTGGAAGCGGCCGAGGCCTCCAGCCAGAGTGCGCTGGATGCCAACAAGCTGGGTTACCAGGTGGGTGTGCGCATCAACATCGACGTGCTGAACTCGCAGAGCCAGTTGTTCGACACCAAGGCCAAGCTGGCCAAGGCGCGTTACGACGTGCTGGTCGGCGGCCTCAAGCTGCGCCAGGCCAACGGCACGCTCAAGAGCGAGGACCTGCAGGGCGTCAACAGCCTGCTGACCCCGCCGGCGCCGCCGGCCGAAACCCCGGCCACCGGCGCCCCCGCGGCGGCACCGGCCACGACACCGACCACGCCGGCCGCGCCCGCTCAGTCCAAGTAAGCCCGCAGGGCCTGGCAGGTGCGCTCGGTCGCGCCCCGGTGCGCCTGGGCAAAGCCGCTGGCCGCCGCCGCCATGGCCTGCTGGCGCCCGGGCTCCTGCACCAGTGCCAGCGCCGTGGCCACCGCCGGCTCCAGGGCCGCGCAGCGCAGCGCGGCGCCGGCCTCTTCGGCCAGGCTGGCGGCTTCCTCGAAGTTGAAGGTGTGCGGCCCCATGAGCACCGGGCAGCCACAGGCCGCCGCCTCGATCAGGTTCTGGCCGCCCAGCGGCGCAAAGCTGCCGCCCAGCAGGGCCGCATCACTCAGCCCGTAGTACACCGCCATCTCACCCAGGGAGTCACCGAGCCAGAGGTCGGCCGACTGGTCGACCAGCGTCGGCTGCTCGCCCCACTGGCTGCGGCGCGCCACGGTGTAACCCTGCGCGGCGATCAAAGCCGCCACCTCGTCGAAACGCTGCGGATGGCGCGGCACGATCAGCCACTGCACCGCGCGTGCGGCCTCGCCGGCCTGGCGCAGGCAGCGCAGCAGCTCGGCCTCCTCGCCCTCGCGCGAGCTGGCGAACATGATCACCGGCCGCCCCAGCGCGGCGCGCCAGGCGCGCCCGCGCGCCACCTGTTCGGCATCCGGTGCGGCATCGAACTTGAGATTGCCGTACACGCCCTGCACCGGGGCACCCAGCCGGGTCAGGCGCGCCGCATCGTCTTGCGTCTGCGCCCACACTGCCGCCAGGCTGCGATAGGCAGGGCCCGCCAGCCAGGCCAGCCGCTGCGCGCTGCGCAGCGACTTGTCACTCAGGCGCGCATTGGCCAGCACCAGCGGCACGCCGCTGCGCTCACAGGCGGCGGCCAGGTTGGGCCAGACCTCGGTCTCCAGCAGCAGCCCCAAGCGCGGGCGGAAATGATCGAGAAAACGCTGCACCGCCGCCGGTGTGTCCCAGGGCAACCAGACCTGCATGTCGCCCTCGCGCAGCAGGCTGGCGCCCTCGGCGCGGCCGGTGGCTGTGCCATGGGTCAGCAGCAGGCGCATCTGCGGCCACTGGGCGCGCAGGCGCGCGAGCAGCACCGCCGCGGCGCGTGTCTCGCCCAGCGAGACCGCATGCACCCACAGCGTGCGACCGTCGGCCGGCAGCGGCGGCAGGCCGTAGCGGCCGAAGCGCTCCTCCACCGCCACCAGATAACCGGGCTCCTGCTGGCCGCGCCGGCGCAGCTTGCGGCGCACCAGCGGCTGGGCCAGCCAGGTCAGCAGCGTATAGGCCGCGCGCATCAGGCCGCTCCCGCCGCGCGGCTCACGTCCAGCCAGGCCGACCAGACCGCCTCGACGCCAGGCGCCGGCTGCGCGTAGACGCTGCGCTGGCGCCGGCGCTCCACGGGACCGGTGCGCCAGGCGGTGTCGAAGTTGTAGAGCTGCACATGCGGCAGGTCCAGCGCCACCGCGATGTGGCTCAGGCCGCTGTCCACACCGATGACACCGGCGCAGCCACCCAGGGCATCGGTCAGCGCATCGAGCGCCAGCCGCGGCCAGACCACGGCATGGGCCATCTCGCGCGCCAGGGCCTCGCTGCGCCGCTGCTCGTCATCAGTGCCGTGCAGCAGGGCGACGTCGAAACCGGCCGCGTCCAGCCGGCGCGCCAGTTCCAGCCAATGCGTGGCCGGCCACTGCTTGTCGGCGCGTGAACTGCCGTGCACCAGGGCCACGCAAGGCCGGGCCGACGACGCGGCTTTGGCCGGGGCCGTGACGGCACGCAGTCCGAAGACCTCCTCGGTCGGCAACTCGTAGCCCAGGGCCTGCGCGCACAGCAGGCGCGAACGGTGCACCGCGTGCACGTGCGGCTCGATGCGCACGGCCACGTCGGCCACCCAGCGCGTCGGCGCTTCATAACCCGAACCCTCGGTCCGGTTGGCCAGGGCATAACGCTGGCCGCCGGGCGCCAGCCGCGCCAGCCAGGCCACCAGGGCCGATTTGGTAAGGCCCTGCAGGTCGATGACCGCGTCGTAGGCCTCGGCCTGCAGTTCGGTCTTGAAGGCCTTCCATTCGGCACGCGTGGTCGCGGCCAAGGGCGCCTTGCGCCAGCGCCGCAGCTCACAGGGAATGACACGGCGCACGCCCGCGCAGCGCTGCACCAGCGGCGCAAAACCCTTCTCCACCACCCAGTCGATCTGCGCCTGCGGCAGGGCGCGGCGGATGTCCTGCACCGCCGGCATGGCGTGCACCACGTCGCCCAGCGAGGACAGCTTGACGATCAGTATTTTCAAACCTGGGTCTCCAAGGGACGCCGGGGCGCGTTCAATGGGCGGCTTCGGCGAAGGACGCATCCGGCTTGACGCTGCGCAGCAGGGCCAGCATCTCGCCCTCGATGCGCTGCAGCGCTGCGGCGGTGTGGCCTTCGAAACGCAGCACCAGCACCGGCGTGGTGTTGGAGGCGCGGATCAGGCCGAAGCCGTCGGGCCAGTCCACCCGCACGCCGTCGATGGTGTTGAGCTGGGCCGGCGCCGCGAACGCGGCCTTGGCCACCAGTTGTTCCACCAGCTGGTGCGGCTCGCCCTCGGCGCACTTCACGTTGAGCTCCGGCGTCGAATGGCTGGTCGGCAGGGCGTTGAGCACGGCGCTGGCATCCTTCGAACGGCTCAGGATCTCCAGCAGGCGGCAGGCGGCGTAGGTGCCGTCGTCGAAGCCGAACCAACGCTCCTTGAAGAAGATATGGCCGCTCATCTCGCCGCCCAGCGGCGAGTTGATCTCTTTCATCTTGGCCTTGATCAGCGAGTGGCCGGTCTTGAACATCAGCGGCTGGCCGCCGGCGGCTTTGATGGCCGGCGCCAGGCGCTGCGAACATTTGACGTCGAACACGATGGTGCCGCCGGGCACACGCGACAGCACGTCCTGGGCGAACAGCATCATCTGGCGGTCAGGATAGATATTGCTGCCGTCCTTGGTGACGATGCCCAGACGGTCGCCGTCGCCGTCGAAGGCCAGGCCAAGTTCGGCGTCGCCGCTTCGCAGGGCGGCGATCACGTCACGCAGGTTCTCGGGCTTGCTCGGGTCCGGATGGTGATTGGGGAAGGTGCCGTCGACCGCGCTGTGCAGCTCGGTCACCTCGCAGCCGATGGCACGCAGGATGGCCGGGGCCGAGGCGCCGGCCACGCCGTTGCCGGAGTCGACCACGATCTTCAGCGGCCGCGCCAGCTTGATGTCGCTCACGATGCGGTCGCGGTACGGCGCATAGACATTGAGGTTGCGCACGGAGCCACCGGCCTGCAACGTCCACGACTCCGCTTCCATGGTGCGGCGCAGGCCCTGGATCTCCTCGCCATAGATGGCGCGGCCGGCCAGCACCATCTTGAAGCCGTTGTAGTCGGCCGGGTTGTGGCTGCCGGTGACCTGGATGCCGCTGCTGCACACGGTGCTGGCGGCGAAGTAGAGCATGGGCGTGGTGACCATGCCGACGTCAATGACCTCGATGCCCGTGGCCACCAGGCCGCGGATCAGCGCCGCGCTCAGGGCCGGGCCGCTCAAGCGGCCATCGCGCCCCACCGCCACCCGCGTTTCGCCGGCCTGGCGCGCGGCGCTGCCGAAGGCACGGCCCAAGGCCTCGGCCACGGCCTCGTTCAGGGTGGACGGCACGATGCCGCGGATGTCATAGGCCTTGAAAATCGAAGCAGATACTTGCATGGGATGGTCTGGCGTCGCAGCCTGGGCGCTTGCACCGGGTCTGCTTGTTCGTACGGAGGGGCCATTGTAGGCGGCAGGCCAAGCTGCCAGCTTTCGCCCGGGAGCCGAACGCCCTGTCGCCGTGAGCAGATACCGGCCGTCTGACGACATCGCCGCGCAGCACGCCCTCTGTCCGTGCGACCCCGCACGCGTCCCGCTGCTGGCACCGCGAATGCGGCAGCACCAGTTGGCGTTGCCGCGAATATCCACCTCCACGCAGCAGTTCCTGCACGAACCGGACTCCCTGCGCACTCACGCAAATCACGCCCTGACCAGAAGCTGACTTTGGCGAACAATTCGCATTACGCGAATTCACGCCACAGTTCATGGCTCGGGACACAATTTGATACTCGTCAACCAGCACGGAACGGCTGGGGCAGGCCACTGTTCTCTTAGCATCGGAAGCCTTAAGAGTTGAAATGGAATTCGCCGGCAATCTGCAGGCGAGACCGGCTTCGATGAGCGCCATACAAAATACAACAGCGACAAACTTGACCTCGGACAAATCGGCTCAGGCCCGCAGCCTGCTGGCCGCAGACACCATCGTCTATCTGGTGCTGGCGGCACTGGTCTGGTTGACCTGGAAGATCAGCAGACTCGGGCTGTTCGAGGCCGGCGACGACCTAGGCTACTGGCTCGGTGTGATCGGCGGCAGCATGATGCTGATCCTGTTCAGTTACCCGCTGCGCAAACACTTCCGGTTTGCTCAGAACTGGGGCCGGGTCAAATGGTGGTTCCTGGTGCACATGGTGCTGGGCATCGGCGGCCCGCTGCTGATCCTGCTGCATTCGACCTTCCGTATCGGCTCGCTCAACGCCGGCGTGGCGCTGTACAGCATGGTCATCGTCGCCCTGAGCGGCGTGGTCGGTCGCTTCATCTATGCCCGCGTGCACCGTGGCCTGCGCGGCGAGCAGACCGGCTTCAAGGAACTGCAGACCCGCGCCAAGTTCGACCAGGACGAAGTGCGTTCGCGCCTGGCCTTCGCACCCCAGGTCGAAGCCGACCTCAAGGCCTTCGAGCAGGATGAGTTGCAGGCCGCGCCCGGCTGGCTGACCTACTTTCGCCAGGTGTTCTGGCTACCGATCAAGCAGTGGATCATCTACCGGCGCTGCGTGCGCGACCTCCACCCGCAGATCCGCAAGCTGGCCCAGCACGGCAAGTGGTCACACCAGGATCTGGTGCGCCGCGAGGCCATGTCCCGCAAGCTGATCCGCCGCTACCTCACCGCCGTGGTCCGGGTTTCCCAGTACACCGCCTACGAGCGCCTGTTCTCGCTCTGGCACGTGGCGCACATCCCCTTCGTGTACCTGCTGATCATCAGTGCCGTGGTGCACGTGATCGCGGTCCACGCCTACTGAGCCGCCTGGGGCCACCTGCCATGCGCGCGCTCGGTTTCTTCAAATACCCGGTCGCGTATTGGCGCCTCCTGGCCTGCACCGGCTTGCTGGCGCTGCTGTGCGGCCCGGCCCTGGCGCAGACCATCGAGTCGGTGATTGCCCCGGGCAAGGTCATCGAGGGCCATGCCAAGTACGAGGACGAGTGCAAGCAATGCCACGTGCGTTTCGACCGCAAGGCGCAGGACGGCCTGTGCATGGACTGCCACAAGGACGTCGGCACCGATGTGCGCGCCAAGGGTGGCTACCACGGCCGGCTGAAGGCCCAGGCCTGCCGCAGCTGCCACACCGACCACAAGGGCCGCGAGGCACGCATTGCCGAGTTCGACAAGAAGAAGTTCGACCACGCCCAGACCGACTTCGCCCTGCGCGGCAAGCACCAGGAGACGGAATGCGACAAGTGCCATCTCAGCGGCAAGAAATACCGCGAGGCGGCGCAGGCCTGCAACGACTGCCACAAGAAGGACGACGTGCACAAAGGCTCGCTCGGTCCGAAGTGCGCCGATTGCCACGGCGAGAAGGACTGGAAGGAGGCGCGCTTCGACCACGACAAGACCCGCTTCGCGCTGAAGGACAAGCACGTCGACGTGAAGTGCGTCGACTGCCACCAGGACAACCAGTTCAAGGACACCCCGCTGGCCTGCGTAGCCTGCCACAAGAAGGACGACGACGGCAAGAAGGGCCACAAGGGCCAGTTCGGCGAGAAGTGCGAGAGCTGCCACAACGCCAAGTCATGGAAGGAAAACACCTTCAACCATGACACCGACACCAAATACCTGCTGCGCGGCAAACACATCAAGACCACCTGCGCCAGCTGCCATACCGGCCATCTCTACAAGGTCAAACTGAGCCAGGACTGCTACAGCTGCCACAAGAAGGACGACAAACACAAGGAAAGCCTGGGCAAGAACTGCGGCAGCTGCCACACCGAGCGCGACTGGAAGGAACGGGCCAAGTTCGACCACGACAAGACCGACTTCCCGCTGCTGGGCAAACACGCCAAGGCCGAGTGCAAGGACTGCCACAAAAACGTCATGTTCAAGGAAGCGCCCAAGGACTGCTACAGCTGCCACAAGAAGGACGACAAGCACGAGCGCACTCTGGGCGAAAAGTGCGCCGATTGCCACACGGAAAAGGACTGGAAGAACACGAGCGGGCGCTTCGACCACGACAAGACCGACTTCCAGCTGCGCAACGCGCACGCGGACAAGAAGGTCAAGTGCAGCGCCTGCCACAAGGACCTGCGCAGTTTCCGCAAGACACCGCTGGACTGCTACAGCTGCCACAAGAAGGACGACAAACACGAGGGCCAGGAGGGCACGAAGTGCCAGGCCTGCCACGGCGACCGTTCCTGGAAAGACACGCGTTTCGACCACGGCCAGTCCCGTTTCCCGCTGACGGGCAAACACATCGTCGTGTCGTGCAAGAAATGCCATGAGACCCCCCGCTACAAGGACGCGCCGCGCGACTGCTACAGCTGCCACAAGAAGGAAGACAAGCACAAGCTGAAGTTCGGCGTGCGCTGCGAGAACTGCCACAACACACGCGCGTGGGGGCTGTGGAACTACGACCACAACGCGCGCACCAGCTACAAGCTTGACGGCGCGCACCGCAAGGTGGCTTGCGAGAGCTGCCACAAGGAGCCGGCACCGCGCGGCAAGGACGCCGCCTTGCTGGGCAGCAGCTGCATCGGCTGCCACCGCACGGAGGACGTGCATGACGGGCAGTTCGGCGCGCGCTGCGAGCAGTGCCACAGCACCGACAGCTGGAAGAACTTCAGAAACCGCATCGGGAGTCTGGGCCAGGGCTCCCGCAATGCTGCCCTCGTCAGCCAGGCCGGGACCACAAGAGGACGTGAAGAATGAACAACAACCGAGACAATCTCCGCCGCCCCCTGCGTCAGTTCGCGGCCATGCTGCTGGGCCTCGTGCTCTGGCTCGCCAGCACCCCGCTGCTGGCCCAGAGCCCGATCCGCAATTTCGACCACACCAAGACCGGCTTTCAACTCAGCGGAGTGCACTCGTCGCAGCGCTGCGAGTCCTGTCACCTCAACGGTGTCTTCAAAGGCACCCCGCGCGACTGCGCCAGCTGCCACGCCCCCGGCGCCCGCCTGGCCGGCCAGAACGTGGTCAAGCCGCCGCAGCACCTCCCGACCCAGCTGAGCTGCGACTCCTGCCACAGCACCGTGACCTTCAGCGGTGCCAAGTTCAATCACATGGGCGTGGCGCCGACGGCCTGCACGCGCTGTCACAACGGCGTGACGGCCCCGGGCAAGTCTGCCGGGCACATCGCCACCGCGGGCAATTGCGGCGACTGCCACCGCACCACGGCCTGGCTGCCCGCAGCCAAGCCTGACCACAGCGCGTACACCGCGGCGACCAACTGCGCCAGCTGCCACAACGGCACCAATGCGATCAGCAAGCCGGCCAACCATATGCCGACCACGCTGAACTGCATCGCCTGCCACTCCCCCATGGGCGCCACCTTCACACCCCACAGCTGGAACCACACGCAGCAGCCGGTGACCGCGCAGTGCGCCACCTGCCACACCGGCAGCTACCTCAGCGGCCGGGGCAAACCCGCCAACCACATCCCCTACCAGGTCTTGAGCGGCGTGGCCATCGCCAACTGCGACAGCTGCCACAAGGCCGGCTTCAGTACGTGGTTCCCCGGCACCTTTCACGCCAACGTGTCGATCAGCACGCAGTGCGCCACCTGCCACCTCAGCGGCGTCTACGGGGTGACGAGCAAACCCGCCACCCCGATCCACGCCACGGTCACCGGCAACTGCGAGAACTGCCACAAGACCACCAGTGCCTGGACCGCCGCGCGGCCCGACCACAGCCTGTACACGGCCGCCACCAACTGCGCCAGCTGCCACAACAACGTGGCCGCCACGGGCAAGCCGGCCAACCACATGCCGACGACGCTGAACTGCATCGCCTGCCACTCCCCCATGGGCGCCTTGTTCACCCCCAACAGCTGGAACCACACGCAGCAGCCGGTGACCGCCCAATGCGCCACCTGCCACACCGGCAGTTACCTCAGCGGCATGGGCAAACCCGCCAACCACATCCCGTACCAGCTGGTCACCGCCTCGGCCAGCGCCAACTGCGACAGCTGCCACAAGGCCGGCTTCAGCACCTGGTTCCCCGGGCGCTTCCACGCCAATGTGTCGACGTCGACGCAGTGCGCCACCTGCCACCTCAGCGGCGTCTACGGGCTGACGAGCAAACCCGCCACCGCCATCCACGCCACCGTCACCGGCAATTGCGAGAACTGCCACAAGACCACCAGCGCCTGGACCGCGGCCAAGCCCGACCACAGCCTGTTCACGGTCGCCACCAACTGCAGCAGCTGCCACAACAACGTGGCCGCCACCGGCAAGCCGGTCAACCACATGCCGACCACGCTGAACTGCATCGCCTGCCACTCCCCGACGGGAGCCTTGTTCACCCCCAACAGCTGGAACCACACGCAGCAGCCGGTGACCGCGCAGTGCGCCACCTGCCACACCGGCGGTTACCTCAGCGGCATGGGCAAGCCCGCCAATCACATCCCCTATCAGGCGATCGGCGTCTCGGCCGCTGCCAACTGCGACAGCTGCCACAAGTCCGGCTTCTCGACCTGGTTCCCGGGCCGCTTCCACGCCAACTTCACCGTGACGGGGCAGTGCTCCACCTGCCACGGCAGCGCGGTCTACGGCCTGACCACCAAGCCGGCCAACCACATCCCGGTGATCGCCCTGCTCAACGGCTCCACGCTGGAGTGCAATGCCTGTCACACCAGCACCATCACCTGGACGGCGCAGACCATGAACCACAACAACAGCATGGGCAACGGCGCCGGCTGGTGCAAGAGCTGCCACGACACCAGCACCAGCTATCTCGGCAACATGATGAAGATGGCGCTGAACCACCGCGGCGGAACCACCATCAAGACCGACTGCTCGCAGTCCAGCTGCCACCGCCCGCTGGGGACCTTTGGCGCGCCCTACTCGAAATGGAACTAGTCACCCCGGGCTGAGCACGCCCTGTCCCTCCACGTGGCCGGCCGGCCCGCAAGCGCAGGCCGGCCACGATCTTGCGCACCATGACGAGAAGAATCCTTTCCTGGACCCTTGCGGCCGTCTGCCTACAGGCCGGCCTGCTGTCCACTGCCCGGGCCCAGCTGCTCGAAGAAATCGAACTGCGGCGCGAGGGCAACCACGCCGTCGTGCAGGTGCGCTTCGTCACGCCGGTGCAGATCCAGCGCACGCTGTCCACCCAGAACGGCCGGCTGCTGCAGATCTTCTACAGCGTGCTGCCGACCACGGAACGCCTGAACCAGATCACCAGCGAACGCCGCCTCAACGATCTGCCGGGCCTGCCCGCCCTGCGCATCACCGACGAAGACGCGCTGAGCGACGGCGTCAACCGCAAGCTGGTGCTGCACTTTGGCGAGACGACACGCTACCGCGTGCGCCCCGGCCGCGACCAGCGCGGCCTGGAGATCGTGCTCGATGGCCGCGGCGCCGCCATCAGCGCGCTCACACCGGCGCCGCTGGCGGCCGTGCCGGCCATCAGCGCGGGCGGTTACGCCATCGTGCTGCAGAGCTCGAACAGTCCGGGCCAGCCCCTGGCCGCCGCCGTCCCGATGGAACTGCAGGACAAGGCGGTCTACACCTCGCAGCGTGTGGTCAACGGCAAGACCCTGTACGAAATCGACCTCGGCAACTTCCCCACCCTGCCGGCCGCCGAGAGCGCGCGTGCGCGTCTGCTGCGCCGCTTCCCGGGCGCCACCATCATCGCCCTGACCCCGCCCGCACCTGCACCTGCACCTGCACCTGCACCTGCACCTGCACCTGCACCCGCGCCCGCAGCGGCAACAATGCCGGTACCGCCCATGCCAGTGCTGCCGGCGCTGCCGCTGCCGGTTCCCGCAGTGACGGCTGCCGAAACGACGGCCCCTGCGGCGCAGGCGGCTGCGCCGGCCACGCCCTTGCCACCAGCGGCGCCGGAGCCCGTGTCCGCGCTACCCGCACCGGTGGTCGAACCCCCGATCGTTGCGCTGCCGGTCACGCCCCTGCCCATCGTCCCGACGCCCAGCGAAGCCGTCGAAGTCGCCACCCCCAGCCCGCAGGCCGCGGCCGAGTACAACGCCAAGGCTGCCTTGCTGCTGGCCGGTGCCGAGCTGGCTTATGAGCAGGGCGATCACCGCACGGCCATCGAAACGCTCAACACCTTGCTGAACCTGCCGACCAACAGCTCCTCGCGCAAGGCGCAGCAACTCATCGGCTCCGCCCGCCTGCGCGGCGGCGACCCCAAGGGTGCGCGCCGCGAGTTCGAACTCTTCCTGCAGCTCTACCCCTCCGGCCGCGACAGCGACCAGGTCCGCCAGCAACTCGCCCGTCTGCCGGCGCCCGAGCCGGCAGCGCGCCCGCGCCGGCCCATGGAGCCGATCTCCGCCACCAACGGCTCTGTCTCACTCTTCTACTACGGCGGCCAGTCCCAGGTGCGCACACTGGACTTCCAGAACTCGCCGATCAGCGGCCTGCCCGTGCTGCAGTCGGACAACACACTCTCCGGCACCGACCTGCGGCAGCTGCAGTCCACGGTCGACCTCAACTGGCGCCACCGCGACAGCGACAACGACATGCGTTTTGTCTTTCGCGACACCGCCAGCGCCAACCTGCTGCCCAACGGCAGCAACCGCAACCGCCTGACCGCGCTCTACTTCGACCAGCGCTCCTTCGTCAACGGCACCAGTTTGCGCGTCGGCCGCCAGTCTCCCACCGGCGGCGGCGTGCTCTACCGCTTCGACGGCGTGCAGGCCGGCTACACCTTCGCGCCCAAGTGGCGCGTCAACGGCGTGGCGGGCAAACCCTCGGACGACCTGCTCGACACCCAGCGCCGCTTTGCCGGCCTGTCCATCGAGGCCGAGGCGCTGACACACGAGCTCAGCGGCAATCTCTACGTGATCCAGCAGACCATCGACGGCGAGGCCGACCGCCAGGCCTACGGCACCGAACTGCGCTACTTCAGCGGCGGCCTGTCCATGTTCGGCCAGGTGGATTACGACCAGGTGTTCCAGCGCGTCAACATCGCCGGCCTGCAGGGCACCATGCTTTACGAGGACAACAGCGTGCTGAACTTCCTGATCGACCGGCGCACCACCCCGCTGCTGTCCCTGGGCAATGCCCTGTTCTTCCAGGACCCGGCGGCGCCGACGATCGCGCGCACCATCCGCGAGCTGCTGCTGACCACGCCGCTGGACACGCTGGTGACGCGGGTCAAGGGCATTACACCGTTCCAGAACCAGGCCATGCTGGGCTACACCACGCCCATCAGCAAAAACTGGCAGACCGGCGCCAACCTCAACTACACCAGCGTCGACGAAATCCCGCCCGTCGACGTGATCCTGCCGCAGGGCCAGCCGGCCACGGGCAACCTGTGGGGGCTGGGCCTGCAGCTGATCGGCTCCAACCTCTATTCGGGCCGCGACACACACGTCTTCAACCTGACCTTCCTCAGCGGCCCCACCTACAATGGGCAGCTGCTGTCCTACAACAACCTGACCGGCCTGAACGAGCAGTGGCAGCTCGAACCCTCGCTGCGCTACTACACCCAGGTCGACAGCACCGACACGCGCATGGTGCGTTGGACACCGGGCATGCGCGTGACCTACCGCATCCGCAAGCACATCTCGCTGGAGACCGAGCTCCAGTACGAGATCTCCGAATCCAGGGGCCCGCTGCGCGAGGAATCGTCCAAGCGGATCTTCTATTACTTCGGAGGGCGCTACGATTTCTGAGAACCGCACCCCCCCTCTGTTGTCGGCGCGCGGACTGTCGCTGCGCCGCGGTCGCGAGTGGCTGTTCCGCGGGCTGGATCTCAGCGTCGCCCCCGGCCAGCTGCTGTGGCTGCGCGGGCCCAACGGCTGCGGCAAGACCAGCCTGCTGCGCGCGCTGGTCGGCCTGACGCTCCCGGATGAGGGCGCGGTGGACCTGCCGGCCTGCGCACCGGTCTACATCGGCCACAGCCCCGCCCTCAAGGACGATCTGCGGGCGGTCGAGGCGCTGCAGTTCCTGGCCTGCCTGCACGGCCGCGACAGCCGGGCGGCGAGCGTCGCCGCCGCGCTGCAGCGCCTGCAGGTGCAGCACCGCGGCCAGCGCAGCGTGCGCACCCTGTCGCAGGGCCAGCGCCGCCGCGTCGCGCTGGCGCGCCTGGCGCTGGAAGACACGCCCGCGCTCTGGGTGCTGGACGAACCCTTCGACGCGCTGGACCAGGCCGGCATCGCCGTCGTGCTGCAACTGATCCGCGAACAGCTGCAGCGCCAGGGCGCCGTCGTGCTGACCAGCCACCTGCCCTTCGAGCTGCCGGGCATCGCGGTGCAGACGCTGGACCTGGACACAAGGCCCGCCCATGTCTGACAGCGCTTTCCTGCTCATCGTGCGGCGCGACCTGCGCCTGGCAGCGCGCCGGCGCATCGAGGTACTGCTGCCGCTGGTCTTCTTCGTCGTCGCCGCCAGCCTCTTTCCGCTGGGTGTCGGCCCCGAGCCGCAGACCCTGCGCCAGATCGCGCCGGGCATCGTCTGGGTCTGCGCGCTGCTGGCGGCCATGCTCTCGCTGGGCTCGCTGTATGCGAGTGACCACGCCGACGGCACGCTCGACCAGCTGCTGCTATCGCGCCGCTCGCTCACGCTGCTGGCCGCCGGCAAGGCCCTGGCCCATTGGCTGCTCAGCGGCCTGCCGCTCATCGTGCTGGCGCCGCTGCTGGGCCTGCTGTTCGACCTGCCGGGCCGCTCCATCGCCATCCTCGCCCTCGGCCTGTTGCTGGGCACACCCATCCTCAGCCTGCTGGGCGGCATCGGCGCGGCCCTCACGCTGGGTCTGCGCAACGGCGGCATCCTGCTGCTGCTGCTGGTGCTGCCCTTGTGCGTCCCGGTGCTGATCTTCGGCGCCGGGGCCGTCGCGGCGGTGGAGGCCGGCCTGTCCGCCCAGGGCCACCTCTCCTTGCTGGGGGCACTGTTGCTGCTGAGCCTGCTCGGCGCGCCACCGGCCGCCGCCGCGGCGCTCAGAATCTCGGTCCACTGATATGCACACCTCGCCCCGCTTTTACACCTACGCCGCGCCCTCGCGCTTCTACGCCCTGGCCGGCCGGCTCGTGCCCTGGCTCTATGCCCTCGCCGCGCTCACGGCCGTGGCGGGGCTGTACGTCGGCTTTTTCGTCGCGCCCACCGATGCCACCCAGGGCCAGGTCTACCGCGTCATCTTCATCCACGTCCCTGCCGCCTGGCTGTCCATGCTGCTCTACCTGGTGATGGCCGGCTGGGCCGTGGTGGGCTGGGCCTTCAACGCGCGGCTGGCGTCCATGGTGGCGCGCGCGCTGGCGCCCACCGGCGCCCTGTTCACCGTCATGGCGCTGTGGACCGGCGCCCTGTGGGGCAAACCGACCTGGGGCACCTGGTGGGTGTGGGACGCGCGCCTGACCTCCGAGCTCATCCTGCTTTTCCTCTACCTCGGCTACATCGCGCTGGTGGAATCGATCGACGACGTGCGCCGCGCCGACCACGCCGGTGCCCTGCTGGCCCTGGTGGGCGCCGTCAACGTGCCCATCATCTATTTCTCGGTGCGCTGGTGGAACACCCTGCACCAGGGCGCCAGCGTCAGCATGACGGCCGCGCCCAAGATGGCCAGCACCATGCTCACCGCCATGCTGCTGATGACCGTGGCCTGCTGGGCCTACGCCTTCGCCGTGGTCTTCACCCGCACCCGCGCCATCGTGCTGGAGCGCGAGGCCGATGCCGACTGGGTGCAGGATCTGGCCCGCCAGGCCGACAAGGAGACAGCATGAACTGGAACAGCCTCGATGAATTTCTGGCCATGGGCGGTTATGCGCTCTACGTCTGGGGCTCCTATGCCCTGGTGCTGGGGCTGATGCTGCTCGAGCCCGTGCTGGCCGAGCACCGCCACCGCCGTGCGCTGGCGCAGGCCCGCGACAACCTGGAGGAATGCTGAGATGAAACCGCGTCACCGCAAGATGGCCATCGCCGCCGGCGTGCTGCTGGTGCTGGGCGCCGTGGTCGCCTTGGTGCTCAATGCCTTCCAGAGCAATCTGGTCTTTTTCTACTCGCCCACGCAGGTGGCGGCGAACGAGGCCCCGCAAGGGCGCACCTTCCGCCTGGGCGGCCTGGTCGAGCAAGGCAGCGTCAGGCGCGACGGCCTGGTCGTGAGTTTCGTCGTCACCGACACGGCCAGGTCCATCCCCGTGCGTTATGAAGGCATCCTGCCCGACCTGTTCAAGGAGGGCAAGGGCGTGGTGGCCCAGGGCCAGCTGCGCGAGGGCGTCTTCATCGCCCGCGAGGTGCTGGCCAAACACGACGAGAACTACATGCCGCCCGAGGCGGCGCAAGCCCTGCAGGCGGCCGCCAAAGCGTCCGCCCCCGCAGCGGCCCCGGAGAAAAAACCATGATTCCTGAAATCGGTCACTTCCTGCTCTGGCTCGCGCTGGGCACGTCCCTGGTGCTGGGTGTGCTGCCGCTGGCCGGCGCCGCGCGCGGCCGCGCCGACTGGATGGCGCTGGCGCGGCCCTTGTCCCTGACGCTGGGCCTGCTGGTGCTGCTGGCCTTCGCCTGCCTGACGGCCTCCTTCATCCGCCACGACTTCTCGGTGCTCTACGTCGCCTCCAACTCCAACACAGCCCTGCCCCTGCCTTACCGCATCGCCGGCGTCTGGGGCGGGCACGAAGGCTCGCTGCTGCTGTGGGTGCTGATGCTGTGCGGCTGGATGGTGGCCGTGGCCGGTTTCAGCCGGCACCTGCCGCAGGCCGTGCAGGCGCGCATCCTCGCCGTCATGGGCCTGGTGGCGCTGGGTTTCCTGCTGTTCATGCTCACCACCTCGAACCCCTTCGAGCGCCTGTTCCCGGTGCCGGCCGACGGCCGCGACCTCAACCCGCTGCTGCAGGACCCGGGCATGGTGTTCCACCCGCCGCTGCTCTACATGGGCTACGTCGGTTTCTCGGTGGCCTTCGCTTTTGCCATCGCGGCGTTGATCGGCGGCAACCTCGACGCCACCTGGGCGCGCTGGACGCGGCCCTGGACGACGGTGGCCTGGCTCTTCCTCACGCTGGGCATTGCGCTGGGCAGCGCCTGGGCCTATTACGAGCTGGGCTGGGGCGGCTGGTGGTTCTGGGACCCGGTGGAGAACGCCTCCTTCATGCCCTGGCTGGTCGGCACGGCGCTGATGCACTCGCTGGCCGTGACCGAAAAGCGCGGCAGCTTCAAGTCCTGGACCGTGCTGCTGGCCATCCTGGCCTTCTCGCTCTCGCTCTTGGGCACCTTCCTGGTCCGCTCGGGTGTGCTGTCCTCGGTGCACGCCTTCGCCACCGACCCACGGCGCGGCCTCTTCATCCTGGGCCTGCTGACGGTGGTGATCGGCGCCTCGCTGGCGCTGTATGCCTGGCGCGCGCCCAAGGTCGGCCTGGGGGCGCGCTTCGCGCTGATCTCGCGCGAGACCGCGCTGCTGGGCAACAACGTGCTGCTGCTGGTGGCCGCCGGCGCCGTGCTGCTGGGCACGCTCTACCCGCTGCTGCTCGATGCCCTGGGTGCGGGCAAGATCTCGGTCGGCCCGCCCTACTTCGACACGGTCTTCATGCCGCTGATGACACCGGTGCTTTTCCTCATGGGCGTGGGCCCGCTGGCGCGCTGGAAACAGGCCGAGGTGCCGGACCTCGCGCGGCGCCTGCGCTGGGCGCTGGGCGCGGCCGTGGTGGCGGCCCTGCTGAGCGGCTGGCTGGCCGGTGAGATCCACCTGGTGACCAGCTTCGGCCTGCTGCTGGCCTACTGGATCGTGGCCACCGTGGCGACCGACGTCTGGGAGCGCATCGCGCCGCAGGGCGGCGGCGCCGCGCAGGCCCTGCGCAAGCTGCGCCAGATCCCGCGCGCGCAAGTCGGCATGCTGCTGGCCCACCTGGGTGTAGCGGCGTTCTGCTTCGGCGTGGCCATGGTCAAAGGCTACGAGGTGGAGCGCGACGTGCGCATGGCCATCGGCGACAGCACCACGCTGCGCGGCTACACCTTCACGCTGCGCGGCCTGCGTGACGTCAACGGCCCGAACTACTACGCCGTGCAGGGCCTGGTCGAGGTGAAACAGAACGAGCGCCGGGTCGCCGAGCTGAAGCCGGAAAAACGCGTCTACCGCGTGCAGCAGAACCCCATGACCGAGGCCGCCATCGACGTCGGCCTCACGCGCGACCTGTATGTCTCGCTCGGCGAGGCGGTGGACGGCAAGGCCTGGATCGTGCGCATCTACGTCAAGCCCTTCATCGACTGGATCTGGGGCGGCTGCCTGCTGATGGCGCTGGGCGGCGCGCTCGCCGCCAGCGACCGGCGTTACCGCGCCCGCCAGCCGCAGACCCGCCAGGCCGCGAATGCGCAGGCCGAAGGAGTGACGCCATGAGCAAGACCCTGCGCTTCCTGATCCCGCTGGCGCTCTTCATCACGCTGGTGGCCTTCCTCGCCGTCGGGCTCAAGCTCGACCCCAAGGAAGTGCCCTCGCCGCTAATCGACAAACCGGCCCCCGGCTTTGCGCTCACGCGCCTGGACCAGCCCACCCTGACCATCCGCCGCGAGGATCTGCTGGGCAAGGTCTGGATGCTCAACGTCTGGGCGTCCTGGTGCACCGCCTGCCGCGAAGAGCACCCGGTGCTGCTGGACTTTGCCAAGCGCCGCCTGGTGCCGGTCTACGGCCTGAACTACAAGGACCAGCGCGGCGCCGGCCTGCGCTGGCTGGCCAACTACGGCGACCCTTACGAGACCTCGCTGTTCGACCCGGACGGCCGCGTGGGCATCGACTGGGGCGTCTACGGCGTGCCGGAGACCTTTGTCATCGACCGCACGGGCGTGGTGCGCTACAAACACATCGGCCCGCTCACGCCCGAAGTCCTGCGCGAGCGCATCGAACCCTTGCTGAGGCAGCTCCATGGCTAAATTCCTACTGCCCCTGCTGCTGGCCCTGGCGGCCAGTCTGAGCCACGCCGGTGAAGCCGCGCCCGCCGCCGCCGACCCGGCGCTGGAAGCGCGCATGGCGCGCATCACGGCCGAGCTGCGCTGCCTGGTCTGCCAGAACCAGACCATCGCCGACTCGCAATCGGGCCTGGCCACCGACCTGCGCCAGCAGGTACGCGAGATGCTGCAGCGCGGCGACAGCGAGCAGCAGGTCATCGACTACATGACCGCGCGCTACGGCGACTTCGTGCTCTACCGCCCGCCCGTCAAGGCCAGCACGGCCCTGCTCTGGTTCGGCCCGGCCCTGCTGCTGATCGCCGGCGTGACCACCCTGGTCGTGGTGCTGCGCCGGCGCAGCAGGCTCGCCGACGACCAGTTCGAAGCCGACCCTGAAACCGATACCACCCCGGCCGACGAGGCCCGTTGAAATATTCCCGCCCCATCATGTCCAACGATCTGAAGACCCTGAAGAAGCAGCTGCTGCAGTTGCGCGAGCTGCATGAGGCCGGCGCCCTGCCGCGCGAGCAATACGACGCCGCCCGCGCGCCGCTGGAGCAGCGCCTGCTCGAACTGGTGATGAGCCCCGCCGCCGCCGCACCGCGCGCCTCGCGCCCGCTGTGGCTGCTCATCGGCGCGGCCGTCGTGCTGGTGGCCGGCGCCGGTTATTGGTGGACCGGCTCGCCCGCGCTGCTGGCCGGCGGCGAAGCCGCGCGCGGCAACCCGCACACCACGGGCGAGGTCGCGCCACACGCCACCGACGCCGAGCAGATGGCGGGCATGGTGGAGCGGCTGGCCGAGCGCCTGAAGAAGGAACCCAAGGACGCCGAAGGCTGGGCCATGCTGGCGCGCTCCTACACCGTGCTGGAGCGCAACGCCGAGGCGGTGAAAGCCTACGAAAAAGCCGTGGCGCTGGCGCCGAAGGACGCCGACCTGCTGGCCGACTATGCCGACGCGCTGGCCATGAAAAACGGTCGCCAGCTCGCGGGCGAAGCCATGAAGATGGTGGAACGCGCCCTCAAGGCCGACCCTCGCCACCTCAAGGCCCTGGCCCTGGCCGGCACGCACGCCTTCGACCGCAAGGACTACAAGGCCGCCGTCAAGTACTGGCAGCAGGCGGTGGACGCCGGCGCGCCGGACCACGAGCTGGTGCGCCAGCTCGAGCCCGGCCTGGCGCAGGCACGCGAACTCGCCGGTCTGCCGGCAGCAGCGGCGCAGGACAAACGCGCGCCGGCCCCCGGCACCGCCCTGAACGCCAGCGTCAGCGGCACCGTGACACTGGCCCCGGCCCTGGCCCGCCAGGCCAGCCCCGACGACACGGTCTTCATCTACGCCCGCGACGCCCAGGGCTCGCGCATGCCGCTGGCCATCCTGCGCAAGCAGGTGCGCGACCTGCCCCTGCGCTTCACGCTGGACGACAGCCTGGCCATGTCGCCGGCGGCCAAACTCTCCGGCGCGAAGCAGGTCATCGTCGAGGCGCGCATCAGCAAGAGCGGCGAAGCCCGCGCCCAGGCCGGCGACCTGAGCGGCCAGGTCGGCCCGGTCGGCCCTGGCGCGGCCGCGCTCGCGCTCGAGATCCGCACCACCGTCCAACCCTGAACCCCATTTCTCCCGCGCTCCGCTCTTTCTCGTCGCCATGAACTACCTCTACGTCTATCTCATCGCGATCCTGCTGATCATGACGCTGTACCTGCGCCGCTACTACCGCCGGCACGCCACCGACGTGGCCGAGCTGCAGGAAGCCGTGCAGGCCGGCCTGGTCGAGCCGCCCTCGTTGCACCCCGTCGTGGACCCGAGTGTGTGCATGGGCGGCGGCTCGTGCGCCAAGTCCTGCCCGGAGGAAGCCATCGGCGTCATCAACGGCAAGATGACACTGAAAAACGCCGCCGCCTGCATCGGCCACGGCGCCTGCATGGCGGCCTGCCCGACCGAAGCCATCAAGCTGGTGTTCGGCACGGAAAAACGCGGCATCGACATCCCCAACATCACACCCGACTTCGAGACCAATGTGCCGGGCATCTTCATCGCCGGTGAGTTGGGCGGCATGGGCCTGATCCGCAAGGCCGCGCAACAGGGCCGCGAGGCCATGGCCGCCATCAGGAAGAAGCTGGGCAACGGCCCGGCCGACTACGACGTGGCCATCGTCGGCTGCGGCCCGGCCGGCCTGTCCGCGGGCCTCTCGGCCATCCACCACAAACTGCGCTACAAGCTGATCGAGCAGGAAGACTCGCTGGGCGGTGCGGTCTACCATTACCCGCGGCAGAAGATCGCCATGACCGCGCCCTTCGACCTGGACCTGGTGGGCAAGGTCAAGTTCTCGGAAGTGCAGAAGGAAAAGCTGATCGACTTCTGGATGGACATCGTGAAGAAGACCGGGCTGAAGATCTCCTTTCGCGAACAGATGGAAGCCATCGAGAAGGAAAACGGCCGCTTCCTCGTCAAGACCAATCGCGGCAGTTACACCGCCCGCACCGTGCTGCTGGCCATGGGCCGGCGCGGCACACCACGCAAGCTGGAAGTGCCGGGCGAAGAGAGCCCCAAGGTGACCTACCGACTCATCGATCCAGCCCAATACAAGGGGCAGGCCGTGCTGGTGGTGGGCGGCGGCGACAGCGCGCTGGAGGCCGCCATCGCCCTGTCGCAGGAAGAGGGCACGGACGTCACGCTGTCTTACCGCAGCGAAGCGTTTTCGCGCGTGAAGCAGAAGAACCGCATGCTGCTGGAGCAACAACAGAAGGCCGGCCGCCTGCGCGTGCTGCTCAAATCCAATGTGCGTTCCATCGACGACAAACTCGTGGTCATCGACACCGACGGCATTCCGCAGCGTTACCGCAACGACGCCATCATCGTCTGCGCCGGCGGCCTGCTGCCCACACCGCTGCTGCAGAAGATCGGCATCCAGTTCGACACCAAGTTCGGTACGGCCTGAGGTGCGCTGCGCCGAACGGAGAAGGGGATGGCGCCGCCATCCCCTTCTTGCCGCCTCTGTCTCAGCCACCGGCGTGCTGATCAGGGCCGCGCTCAAGGCCGGGCCGCTGAGCCGTCCGCCGCAGCTAACGACCACCCACCGCAATCCGCTAGTGGGGCCCGCCCGGTTGCGCAAGTGCGGGGCGCACAATGCCTCACATAAATACAAGCGCGATTGGCGCGATTGACCTTTTGCAGGACGCCTCGCGCGCTCCCGGTCCAGATGAAAGGCTTGGGTTCGATATTTTGATGAGCGACGTAGTCATTGATCGCGGCAACCAGTTCAGGCATGCTGGCGAACACACCGCGGCGCGACCGCTCGGTGATCAGATCGCGAATAAGCGCTCGACCGTGTTCAGCCAAGACGCCCACTCCCATGCTTCGCCTGCTACACGGGAAATAGGGCTCATGCTGACCTGCATGGAAGGGGATGTATAACCCTGTATCCGGGTGGTCGCTTGGGCACTTACCCTGCGGCCACAGTGGCGGATTTCGAAATTGGTGCTCTCAGGAGGATCCCTCTTGGTTCGAACCTCAACATTACTCAATATTCTGGAAAGCGAGAAACAACATGAATCGCGATCAGGCAAGAATTGCGGTCATTGGACTCGGATATGTCGGGCTTCCACTCGCAGTGGAATTTGGTCGCAAACGTCCTGTCGTCGGCTTTGATATCGACCAAAAACGCATTGATGAGCTGAAGGCTGGGATTGACTGCAATCTGGAAGCCGACCGTGACGAGTTGCTGGAAGCCAAGTCACTGACCTTCACCTATCGTGTCGAAGACCTGCGTAACTGCAACTGCTACATCATCACCGTGCCGACGCCCATCGACGAGCACAAGCGCCCCGATCTCACGCCACTCGTCAAAGCGAGCGAAACCGTGGCGGGTGTGCTGAAGAAAGGCGACATCGTGATCTACGAATCGACCGTCTATCCGGGCTGTACCGAAGAAGACTGCGTCCCGATTCTGGAGAAACGATCCGGCCTCAAATTCAACCAAGACTTCTATTGCGCTTATTGCCCCGAGCGCGTCAATCCTGGCGACAAGGAACGTCGACTCACAAGCGTCGTGAAAGTGACCTCGGGGTCCACCCCGGAAATAGCGGATTTTGTTGACGACCTGTACAAGGACATCATTACCGCAGGCACCCACAAAGCGGAGAGCATCAAGGTCGCGGAGGCCGCCAAGGTCATCGAAAACACCCAGCGTGATCTCAATATTGCACTCGTCAACGAGTTGGCCCTGATCTTCAACAAGATGGGCATCGACACCGAAGCCGTGCTCAAGGCCGCCGGCACCAAATGGAATTTTCTGCCCTTCCGCCCCGGCTTGGTCGGCGGTCACTGCATAGGCGTGGATCCCTACTACCTCACCCATAAAGCTCAGGCTATAGGCTACCACCCGGAAATCATACTGGCCGGGCGCCGCCTGAACGACAGCATGGGCACCTACGTCGCGGCCCAGTTGGTGAAAGCCATGGCCAAGCGTCGAATACATCTCGAGAACTCCCGCGTGCTGGTCATGGGCCTCACCTTCAAGGAAAACTGCCCGGATCTGCGCAATACCCGGGTGGTCGATATCGTCAAGGAGTTGAAGGATTTCTGCTGCAATGTCGACGTCTACGACCCATGGGTCACAGCGTCAGAGGCGCAGCACGAATATGGCATCACCCCCATTGGCGAACCCCAGCAGGGAACGTACGATGCCATCCTGTTGGCCGTTGCACACAAGGAGTTCAAAAACATGGGTGCAGCCTATATCCGAGCCCTTGGCAAGAACACCAGCGTCATATACGACCTGAAATATGCTCTGCCGGCTGAAGAGTCGGATTTGCGGCTGTGAAGTCGTAACCGGCCGTAACCCGGGCAACGTCTTCAACAGAATCCCAGTGTGCGAGGTCCGGAACAGGCTTGAGTCTGTAACGGCGTGAGAAGGGGCAGCGCCGCCAGGCCTGCCCCTTTGTCTTGGAGTATTGCCGTTCAGGCTGCGACGCTCTGCGCCACCGGCGTGCGGATCAGGTGGTCGAAGGCGCTGAGCGCGGCCTTGGCGCCCTCGCCCGCGGCGATCACGATCTGCTTGTAGGGCACGGTGGTGCAGTCACCGGCGGCGAATACGCCCGCCACACTGGTGTGGCCCTTGGCGTCGACCACGATCTCGCCGAAGCGGCTGAGCTCCAGCGTGCCCTTGAGCCACTCGGTGTTGGGCACCAGGCCGATCTGCACGAACACACCTTCGAGCTCGACCAGTTGCTCGGCGCCGCTGACACGGTCCTTGTAGCGCAGGCCGTTCACTCGTGAGCCGTCGCCGGTGATCTCGGTGGTCTGGGCGTTCACATGGACGGTGACGTTGGGCAGGCTCCTGAGCTTGCTCACCAGCACGGCGTCGGCCTTGAGGGCGTCGGCAAACTCGACCAGCGTCACGTGCTGCACGATGCCGGCGAGATCAATGGCCGCTTCCACACCCGAATTGCCGCCGCCGATCACGGCCACGCGCTTGCCCTTGAAGAGCGGGCCGTCGCAGTGCGGGCAATAGGCCACGCCGCGGTTCTTGTATTCCTGCTCACCCGGCACGTTGACGTTGCGCCAGCGCGCGCCGGTGGAGAGGATGACACTGCGCGCCTTGAGCACGCCGCCGTTGGCCAGCTGCAGCTGCACCAGGCCGCCCGCCTCGCTGGCCGGGATCAGCTTGTCGGCACGCTGCAGGTTCATGATGTCCACCTCGTAGTGGCGCACCTGGGCTTCCAGCGCGGCGGCGAACTTGGGGCCGTCGGTCTCCAGCACCGAGATGTAGTTCTCGATGGCCAGGGTGTCGTTGACCTGGCCGCCGAAACGCTCGGCCGTCACGCCCACGCGGATGCCCTTGCGCGCCGCGTAGACGGCCGCCGCCGCACCGGCCGGGCCGCCGCCGACGATCAGCACGTCATACGCGTCCTTGGCGGACAGCTTGGCGGCTTCGCGCGCTTCCGACTTGACGTCGAGCTTGGCCACGATCTCCTCCACCGTCATGCGACCAGAAGCGAAGACCTGGCCGTTGAGGTAGACCATGGGCACGGCCATGATCTGGCGCGCGTCGACTTCGGCCTGGAACAGCGCGCCGTCGATCACCGTGGTCTGCACACGCGGGTTCAGCACGGCCATCAGGCTGGTGGCCTGCACCACGTCCGGGCAGTTGTGGCAGCTCAGGGACATGTAGACCTCGAACTTGAACTCGCCTTCCAGGCCCTGGATCTGCTCGATGACTTCGGGCTCGACCTTGGGCGGGTGGCCGCCGGTCCACAGCAGGGCCAGCACCAGCGAGGTGAACTCGTGGCCCAGCGGGATCGCCGCAAAACGCACGCCGTGACTCTCGCCTTCGCGGGCAATCACGAAGGAGGGCTTGCGGGCGTCGCTGCCGCTCTCATCCAGCGTGACCAGCGCCGACAGGCCGGCGATGTCCTGCAGCAAGGCGCGCAGTTCGGCCGAGGCCGCGCCGTCGTCCAGCGAGGCGATCAGGCGGATCGGGCGTTGCAGTTTGCCGAGGTAGGCCTGCAACTGGGTCTTCAGGGTGTCGTCGAGCATGGTTTCTCTCCTGTAAGGATGGGGCGTCAATGCCGCTGGGGGATGGGCTGCATCCGGCTGGGATGCAGCCCATCGGGCTGCGGTACTGGCAGCGGTGGAAAGATGGTTTAGATCTTGCCGACCAGGTCCAGCGAGGGGGTCAGGGTCTTGGCGCCTTCGTTCCACTTGGCGGGGCAGACCTGGCCGGGGTTCTTGGCCACGTACTGGGCGGCCTTCAGTTTGCGCACGGTTTCCTTGACATCGCGGGCGATGGCGTTGTCATGCACTTCCATGGTCTTGATCACGCCTTCGGGGTTGATGATGAAGGTGCCGCGCAGCGCCAGGCCTTCTTCCTCGATGTGCACGCCGAAAGCGCGGGTCAGCTTGTGGGTCGGGTCGCCCACCAGCGGGAACTTGGCCTTGCCCACGGCGGGCGAGGTCTCGTGCCACACCTTGTGCGAGAAGTGGGTGTCGGTGGTGACGATGTAGACCTCGGCACCGGCCTTCTGGAACTCGGCGTAGTTGTCGGCAGCGTCCTCGATCTCGGTCGGGCAGTTGAAGGTGAAGGCGGCCGGCATGAAGATCAGCACGGACCACTTGCCCTGCAGGCTGGCTTCGGTAACGTCCACGAACTTGCCGTTGTGAAAGGCGGTGGTCTTGAAGGGCTGGACCTGGGTGTTGATCAGGGACATCGATAACTCCTGTAGTTGATAAAAGGCATTTATGAAAATGACCGGTTCAATTCAAACCGATGGCGTGAATTGTAGATGAAAGCTATCGATTTTTATTATTGATTTAACAATACTACCGATAGGAAAGATTTATTGCGCCGCACATGAACGCGTGCGGAATGCGCGTCAGAAACGGAAGGTCGAGGTGGCGCGATGTGAGCGCCCGCTCAAAGGCCGGAGCTCTTAAGCAGCAGTCCCAGCAGCGCGCTTCCAACGCTGGGAGATATGTTCACGGCGCTCCATGAACAGTGGCGGCATCCGCTTCCGCCTCCGGCCATAGACGCGGAAACAGGAAACGCAGGGCGTGCTGCGGCAGGCCAAAGCGCACCTTGCCCTGCGCGGAGTCAGACTTGAGCAATCCCCGCTTGAGCAGCGCGCCCAGCACATCGGTGGCGCCGCGCGCGCTCATGCCGATCATGCTCTTGAAGTCGCCGCGAGCCATCTCCTCGCCGCTGAGGAAAAGGTAGTGCAGGCCCCGCAGGGCCTCCTGGCGCACGCCCGACTTCAGCACGGTTTCCTCGAACACGAGGCAGGCTTCGAGACGCGCCTTCATGGTCTCGAAGTCCAGCATGCCCGACATGAAGCCGACCTGATCCAGGCAGGTATCGAGCACGTAGTCGATCCAGGCCATCAGGGCCTGCTCGCTCAGATTGCCCCGCCCGTCCAGGTCGCCGCGGCGTGCGCTGTCCGCATCGGCCAGCAAGGCGTAGTAGCGCTCGGTGCTGCGTGCAAAGCCTCGCAGCGGTGACCACAGCCCGCCGGTATAACCCAGCGCGCTCAGCAAGGTATGCGTGTGCAAGCGCATCACCCGGCCATTGCCATCGACAAAGGGGTGGATCCAACCCAGCCGCTGATGGGCAGCCGCCAGCGCGACCAGGGTCAGTTCTCCCGGGCGAACCGTGCCGTAAAAAGTCGCCCAGCGCGTCAGAAACTGCGTCACGCTGGCGTGCGCGGGCGCCACATGCTGGCCCACCTGTACTTCGCGCTGGCGCAACTGCCCGGGCACGATGGGCTCGTTCTGCGTCGTCACCAGATCAGTGGCCGGCAGCCGACCGAATAGCCCCCGGTGCAGCTCACACACCGCCTCGACCGAATACAGCGCCTTGGCGCCGGCCTCGCCGGCGTAACGCGTTTCCAGCGATTGCTCGGCTTCGATATGGGCGACGGCCAGGCGCTGTCTGGCGGCCAGCCCGAGGTCCCGGGAAAAGTCCTGGCGCAAAGCCTGCTCGATCTCGTGCGGCCGCGTGTGTTGCCCCTCGATGCGGTTGGTGTAGTACGAGTTCATGCTGCGCAGCAAGTTGCGCAGTTCCGGCGGCACCCGCGTCCCCGCCAGCCGCGTGGCTTGCCGCAACAGGACGTGCGACTTGGCCAAGAGAGGCTCAAGCCGTGCCTCTGAAGGCAAGAGAGGCTCAAACTGGACCGGATCGGTATACATGGCGTTTATTTTGCCAAGTTTCTTGTATTTGTAAACTATTGTTTTTATTCAGTTTTTTAAAATTTTTTCAAACTATTTTGCCAACGTTTTTGCCAACCATGGCGCCCACTCAGCCAGAACGCGGGCACTTCGACCTGCCGGATCGCCTTGGTCAGCGTACCTCAGGGGTGGTGACGTTCAAAGGCCGGCGCTTTTCACCGCCAGCCCCAGCAGCGCACACACGCCAATGACGTGCATGACGTTGCGCCGGTAGCGCAGCAGAGCCACGGCCGCGCCCAGCGCGATCAGGGCCGAGCCCCAGTCGAAGCGGCCGCCCAGATGGTCGGGCCACAGCACGTGGTAGCCGAAGAACATGGCCAGGTTCAGCACCACGCCTACCACGGCCGCCGTGATGGCGGTCAGCGGGGCGGTGAACTTGAGGTCGTTGTGGGTGGACTCCACCAGCGGCCCGCCGGCCAGGATGAAGAGGAAGGATGGCAGAAAGGTGAACCAGGTCACCAGCAGCGCGGCCAGCGCCCCGGCCAGAAACAGGGCGTTGGGCCCCAGCAGGGCCTGGCCGTAACCGCCGACGAAGCCGACGAAAGCCACCACCATGATCAGCGGCCCGGGCGTGGTCTCGCCCAGCGCCAGGCCGTCGATCATCTGCTCGGGCGTGAGCCAGCCGTAATGCGTCACCCCACCCTGGTAGACGTAAGGCAGCACCGCGTAGGCGCCGCCGAAGGTCAGCAGCGCGGCCTTGGTGAAGAACCAGCCCATCTGCGTATAGGCATGGCCCCAGCCCCAGATCCCGACCAGCAAGGCCATCGGGATCAGCCACAGCCAACTGCCGACCATGACCACCCGCAGCAGGTGCGGCCAGCGAAAGCTTGCATGCACTGGCGTGGGCGTGTCGTCGTCGATCAGCGCCGGCCCGTAGGACTTGGCCTTGCCACCATGGCCGCCGCCGGTCCTGAACTTGTCCGGTGCCAGGCGGCCGCCGACGAAGCCGATCACGGCGGCGGCGCCGACGATGAGCGGAAACGGCACGTTCAGTGCAAAGATGGCCACGAAGGCCGCCGCCGCAATGGCCCACAGCACGCCGTTTTTCAAGGCCCGTGAACCGATGCGCCAGGCCGCCTGCAGCACGATGGCCGTGACCGCCGGCTTGATGCCGTAGAACAGCCCGGCCACCAGCGGCGTCTGGCCATAAGCCAGGTAAAGCCAGGACAAGGCGATCAGGATGAAAAGCGAGGGCAACACGAACAGCACCCCCGCCGCGATGCCGCCCCAGGTGCGATGCATCAGCCAGCCCAGATAGGTGGCGAGCTGCTGCGCCTCGGGGCCAGGCAGCAGCATGCAGTAGTTCAGCGCGTGCAGGAAACGCCGCTCCGAGATCCAGCGCCGCCGCTCCACCAGCTCCTCGTGCATGATGGCAATCTGCCCGGCCGGCCCGCCGAAGCTGATGAAACCCAGCTTGAACCAGAACCGCAGGGCCTGGGTGAAGCTGACGGGGCTGGGAGAGGCAGCTGGGTCGGCGGGTGTGGGCATGAGGGCCGATCATAGTCGCGCGGGCCAACCCCACCTTGCACAAGTCAATCCGCGAGAGCGGACAAGTCGAGCTCCGGATGGCGTCGATGCAGCGACTCCCTCCCCTGCTGGGCACGCTCCCTCCAGCCCGGCCCGCGGTTCACCAGATCGGTCCAGGCCGCGCGCAGCGCCCCGACGTCGTTCTCCGCCAAGTACTCGATGAGCGCCGCCGCCTGGTCGAGATCCTTGCTGGCTTTGGTGCGCTGGGCCTGGGGCCGCTCGCCGTAGACCAGCAGCTTGTGGACTGCGTACTTCTCGGGCGGCGGCGCATTGACCACGATAGGACCGGTATTGCTCAGCAGCGCGAGCTGGATCGGGCTCTCCATCGAGAACTCCAGGAACTTGAGCGGCTGCATCGTCACGTTCAGCGGCTCGATCTTGACCGGCTCATCGCCGCCACGATGCATCGCGGTTACGAAGTCGAGCTGAAGGTCCGGCTCGTCCGACTTCACGTAGGTGGTCAGACTCTTTACCGGTACAAAACCCATCCTGAGCGAATCGATCACGGCCGGCGTGTCGATCTTCACGGTGGCCGGCAGGGCGATGGAGACGTTCCTGCCGGCATGGGCAAAGTCCAGGTCCAGCGTCTGGGCGCCTGTGTTCCAGGTCACGCCGAGCAGGTTCTGATAGGCCAGGTAGACGTGCGTGCCGATCAGGATGCCGCCCGCGTGGAAGAAGCCCGCGTCCGCCAGACGGCCGATGATTCTGGCGTGGGCGGGGATGATGTAGCTGCATCCGGCAGCGATGGCCACTCGGGCGAGCTGGCGCAGGTGCTGTTGCTGCGGCGCCTGGGGGTTCTTGCGATGCTCGTCGATTAGCGCGTCCAGCTCCGGCGAGGCTGGCCCCACATAGATCTGGGTCTGCCTGCCCATGAGATCCGGGACCTGGTAGTAGACGTAGGCCTTGCCCTTGACCTTCTTGGTCGAGAAGCTGCCCGGCAGGCTGGCCACGGAGCGCACATGGGCAAGCTGGGCGGCTCCCAGGACCTGGGCAAAGGCAGCCTGCGCCTGGGCCGATTGAGGAGTGTGGAGCATGGCTATACTCACGTTTTAGTTTTTCAGTATAACGCAGGACAAGGTTCTCGGGCTCCACAGGAATGTCCCCTTGGCCCGCCACAATAGCGCCCCATGTTCATCGTCGCCCAACTGCTCGCCTTCCTCACCCAGCCGCTGGCTTGGGTGCTCATGTTGCTGACCGTGGGTTTGTTGCTGCAGCGCCGCTGGCGCCGCGGCGGCACGGCCCTGCTGTGGAGCGCGCTGACCGTGCTCGTGCTGCAAGGCTGGGAGCCGCTGCCCGACGCCCTGCTGCGCAGGTTGGAGACGCAATACCCGGCGCCGGCACAGATCGACCTGAGCCGCTACGCCGGTGTGGTGGTGCTGGGTGGGGCCACCGCGTCGACCTATGTGTGGGAAGGCCATGAACAACCGGCCTTGACCGAGGCAGCCGAGCGCCTGACGGCGGCCATACCGCTGCTGCAGCGCGCGCCGCAGCTCAAGCTGCTGTACACCGGTGGCGAGGGAACCTTCGTGCCCACCGGCTTGACCGAAGCGGAGCGGGCGCGGCGTTTTTATGCCCAGATGGGCGTGGACCTGCGGCGCGTGCTGCTGGAGTCGGCCTCACGCACCACCTACGAGAACGCCGTGCTCAGCGCCGCCCTGCCCGGCGTGGACAAGAGCCAGCCCTGGCTGCTGTTGACCTCAGCCAACCACATGCCGCGTTCCATGGCCACTTTTGAGAAAGCGGGCTGGAACGTGACGCCCTGGCCCACCGATTACCGCACCGGGCTGGCCACGCCCTGGACGCAGTACTCGCTGGCCGGCGGTGCCGAGAAGTGGCACACCGTCCTGCACGAGTATCTGGGGATGTGGGTCTACCGGTTCACTGGCCGGGGCTGACGGTCGGCACTCAGCTGAGCTGCACCATGGCCTGCACATCGGCGACCAGTTCCGTCACCAATACGCACAACTCCCGTATCGTGGACTCCTCCACATCCAGGAATCCCTCGTACTCGGCCAGATTTCTCTTTTGATGCGCCGCATCCAACACCCGCCAACGATGGGCAGGCCAAGCCACCGTGTGAGCCAGGCATTGAAAAACCGTGTATCGGTTTTCGCTGCGATAGCCATGCCAGCGCAGCGCCGCCAAAGCCGCCGCATGAGCGGCGTTATAGGCACTGGTGAAACGCCCTTCCCGTGAAACGCGCTCCAGCTGCGCATCCGCCAGCCGCGTGCGCGCCATTTCCAGCATGCGCCTGACTTCCGCCTCGTTGCGCGGCTCCGCCTTCAACTGGCCGATGCGCACCAGGTTATCCAGCTCGGGCAGGCTCATGGGCATCTCCGATCAGCGTCAGGACAGGCTGCGACAAGACACGGTTGACAAACGAATCGGGCTCGCGGCGGCGCCGCTCGAATTCTTCGGGCGTGTAGCAGTTGGGATTGATCTTCCGGCCCAACTGCGCCTCCACCGGCAGCAACCGATCCAGCACTTCGCTCAGCAGAAGATCGTCCCCCACCAGCATCACATCCACATCACTTTGCGCTGTGTCTGTTTGCCTGGCGACCGAACCATAGACCCAGGCCGCCTGTAGTTTGGGCTGCAGGGGCGTCAAGGCATCCTGCAACAAGGGCACCACGCCCAGCGTCTTGCGCGTCAGCGCAACCAATTCCGCAAACACAGGGCTTTGCGCATGCGCCTGAAAGTGGCGCATATTGCCCACCCGCTCGGAGCGTACCAAACCCGCCTCCACCAATCGGTTGAGCTCCCGCTGCAGCGAGGCACTGCCCAAACCCGTGAGGCGCCTGAGCTCGCTCAAGTGGTAAACCCGCTCGGGCTGACCAAAGAGCCAGCGATACACCCTGGACTGGCTGTCGGAGAATATGGCTGCGCCGATGGACATTGCCAGATATTAGCATGATCAGTCCATTATTTGGCACGAATATCGCCACGCTATAGCGCCCTCGTTCGCCCTGAGCTTGTCGAAGGGCCCTGAGTCCTGGCACGGGACAGGCTTGGACAAGCTCAGCCCGAACGGGGTAAACGCTCAGCCCGGTTCCGCCGCATGCGCCGGAAACTCGGACTCGCGGTAGACCAGATCGGCGATCTCGTCGGCCGGCTGGTAGCCGTGCACCACCTCCTGCAGCATGGCGCGCAGGGCGTCGACGTCGTTGACCGCCAGCACCGAGGCCAGCACCTCCAGCACCTGGGTCAGCTCGCTCCAGGGCAGGAAGTCCTCGTGCGCCTTCAGGATGCGCGGGTGCAGGGTGGGCTGGGGGTTCTCGCCGATCAGCAGCTCCTCGTAGAGCTTCTCGCCCGGGCGCAGGCCCACCACCTGCAGCTCGATGTCGCCATCGGGCTGCTCGGCCGAGCGGACCTTGAGCCCGGAGAACTCCACCATGCGCCGGGCCAGATCGCTGATGCGCACCGGCTCGCCCATGTCCAGCACGAAGACCTCGCCGCCGCCGGCCATGGCGCCGGCCTGGATGACCAGCTGCACCGCCTCGGGGATGGTCATGAAATAGCGGGTGACTTCCAGATGCGTCAGCGTGATGGGGCCGCCCTGCTTGATCTGCTGGCGGAACAAGGGCACCACCGAGCCCGAGGAACCCAGCACATTGCCGAAGCGCACCATGGAAAAACGCGTGCCCTTGTGTTCCACCGCCAGGCTCTGCAGCACCATCTCGGCCAGGCGCTTGCTGGCGCCCATGACGTTGGTGGGACGCACGGCCTTGTCGGTGCTGATGAGCACAAAGTCCGACACCCCGGCCTCAATCGCCGCCTGCGCCGCATGCCAGGTGCCCTGCACGTTGTTGCGCAGACCCTCGGCCGGGTTCTGCTCCACCAGCGGCACGTGCTTGTAGGCTGCCGCGTGGTACACCGTGTCGGGTGTCCAGGTGAACATGATCTCGCGCATGCGCTCCAGGTCGCGCACCGAGGCCAGCAGCGGCACCAGCTGCGCCGCGTCCAGTTCGGACTTCTGCGCCAGATGCGAGCGCAGCTCGCGCTCCAGCGCATACAGGCTGTATTCGTTGTGCTCCACCAGCAGCAGCGTTTCGGGGTTGCAGTCCAGCACCTGGCGGCAGAGCTCGCTGCCGATGGAGCCGCCGGCCCCGGTGACCAGCACCACCTTGCCGTGGTTGTTCTTGTTCAGCAGGATGCCATTGGGTTTGACGGGCTCGCGCCCCAGCAGGTCCTCGATCTCCAGCTCGCGCAAGTCCGCCACCTGCACCCGGCCGCTGACAAAATCACCCAGCCGCGGCAGGGTGCGCACGCGCAGCTGCTGGGCCTGCAGCAGGTTGAGGACCTCGGTCTTGCGCTGGCGGCTGGCCGAGGGCAGGGCCAGCAGCACGTCGGTGATGCCGTGCTGGCGCACCACCCGCGCCAGCTCCGTCGGCGCGTGTACCGGCAGATCGTCCACCCGGTGGCCCTGCAGTTCGGGGGCGTCGTCCAGATAACCCAGCACCGCCATCTCGCCGCCGCCGGCGATGGCATGCGCCAGCTGCTGGCCGGAGGCACCGGCACCGTAGACCAGGGCGCGCGGGCGGGAGCGGTTGCGCATCATCTCCCCATAGAGACCACCCAGCCAGAAACGCGCCACCATGCGGCTGCCGGCAATCAGCATGAAGAGCAGCAGCGGCACCGACAGGCCCACGCTGCGCGGCACGCCCGGCACGCCCATGACGGCGAACACCAGGGCATAAACCGGGAAGAAGATGACAAAGGCCTTCACCAGGGCCAGCACCGCCCCCAAGCCGGAATAACGGAAGATGGCGCGGTACAGGCCGAACACCACGAACAGCGGCAGGGCCAGGGCCACGGCGGCCCCCACGGCCCACCAGTGCGGCCCCTCCAGGCCCACCCACTGCTCCAGGCGCAGGGCTATCACCAGCCAGACGCTGAAGACGCAGATGACGGCATCCAGGGCCAGGGCCATCAGGCGCTTGAGCGGGCGCGGCAGGCGCAAGAGCAGCTCGGCCAGGCTGGCCGCCTTGCTCCGCCGCAAGGCGGCCAGCCCCTGGCCGAGCCACCAGCCGAGCAGACAGCCCAAGACATCGGCCAGCAAGTCGGCCCATTCGGCACGGCGATAAGCCGAGAAAGACTGCAGGATCTCCAGCAGACCGCCAAAGGCCAGCAAGCCCCAGAACACCGCCAGCATCTGCCCCGGCCAGGCTTGGTAGCCCAGCGCGGCCAGCAGCGCAAAGGTCATCACCCCGAGCGCGGCCTTTTGCCCGACGGGCAGATTGCCATCGAACTGGGCCGGCAGCAAGGCCACCGCCAACACCAGCAGCAGGCCGCCCCAGAAGGCCACCTGCCAAAGCGTGGGCCGCCAGCTCAGGAAAGCCGGTCTAGACACTGGCCTGCTCCAGCACCTGGCCCACGACCTGGCAGGTTTTGCCGATCTCGGCATCGCTCAAGGTGGGATGAACCAGGAACATCAGGCTGGTCTCGCCCAAGGCGCGCGCCACCGGCAGGCGCTGCGCCGGGCGCCAGGGCGTGCCGTCGAAGGCCTGCTCCAGATAGACCTCGGAACACGAGCCCTGGTAACAGGGCACACCCTGGGCGTTGATGGCCTCGACGATGCGGTCGCGGCTCCAGCCCGGGGCCAGCTTCTCCGGCTGCGCATAGACATAACACTTGTAGTGGGCGTGCACGCTGCCCGCCGGCGCGGCCGGCACGCGCACCGCCGCATGCGGACGGCAAGCCGCCAGAATAGCCTCGGCATGGGCCGTGCGGCGGGCCGTCCAGTCCGCCATGCGGCGCAGCTGGATGCGGCCGATAGCGGCCTGCATCTCCAGCATGCGCCAGTTGGTGCCGAAGCTCTCGTGCAGCCAGCGGAAGCCCGGCGGGTGCTGGCGTTCGTACACCGCGGCGTAGCTCTTGCCATGGTCTTTGTAAGACCACATGGCGCGCCACAGTGCCTCGTCGTTGGTGGTCACCATGCCGCCCTCGCCGCCGGTGCTCATGATCTTGTCCTGGCAGAAGCTCCAGGCGCCCACGTGGCCGATGCTGCCCACGCTGCGCCCCTTGTACAGCGCGCCGTGCGCCTGGGCGCAGTCCTCGATCACCTTCAGCCCATGCTGCTCGGCCAAGGCCATGATCGGATCCATGTCACAAGGCCAGCCGGCCAGGTGCACGCAGACGACGGCCTTGGTACGCGGCGTGAGTACGCGCTCGATGGTCGCGGCCGAGAGGTTGCCGCTGTCGGGGTCGACATCGGCAAACACCGGCGTGGCGCCGGCGTTGACCACGCAGGAAATGCTGGCGATGAAGGTGCGCGGCGTCACCACCACCTCGTCGCCGGGGCCGATGCCCAGCGCTTTCAGCGCCACGTCCAGCGCCAGCGTGCCGTTGGACAAGGCCACCGCGTGCCGGGTGCCGCACCAGGCAGCGAATTCCTTTTCGAACTCGCGGCACTCGGTGCCCGTCCAGTAGTTGACCTGGTTGGACAGCAGCACACGCTGCACGGCCTCGGCTTCTTCCGGAGTGAAACTGGGCCAAGGAGAGAACGGGGTATTCAGCATCTCGTTTTCTTGATTCTTCGCTACTTGACTCGGGGTTCCATCGGTCGCGCCGGATTGCCCACGACCGTCGTACCGGGGGCGACGTTCTTTGTCACCACGGCACCCATGCCCACCACCGCACCGCGGCCAATCACCAAGGGGTCGCCCGGCTTGCCCTGCTTCAATACAGCGCCGGTGCCGATATACGCATGGTCTTCCACGACCACGTTCCCATTGCATTTGACTCCGGGCGCAAAGGTCACGTAATCGCCAATCACGCAATCATGAGCAACGTAGCTATAGATATTCGCGTGAAAGTGTTTGCCAATGCGTATGTTGCTGGTCAGCATGGAAAAAGGATTAAGGATTGCCCCTTCGCCAATGACCACATCGTCCAGCTGTACCACGTTGGCAGCTCTCACCTCAAAGAAGCCAACCCCATCCGCTATACAGCGCTCGACCAACTTCTGCCGGGCTGTACTGCTGGCAATTGCGATGTTGATGCGGCGACTACTGGCCGGCTCCGCCAGCCACTGCGCGTAGGTCAACACGCGATGACCATTCACCTCCGCGACCGACGGGCTATCGTCGACAAACACAAGCTCGCTGGATCCCTGGCTGTCCGCCAACTGTTGCCGTGCCAAAGGCATGACTTCGCGACCGTAACCGCTGGCGCCGAAGATGGCAAATTTGTTCATTTTGACTATTGCTCCTCTGATGACTTCTGTTTCTTCAACGGTCCGGCAAACCTGGACATCGTTGCCTCCCCTTCGGCACTGATGCCCTCGCGTACCAGCACCTTGCGCACCGTGAGCCACAGAATCCTGATGTCCAACCACAGGCTTCGATGGTCCACGTACCAGACATCGAGCTTGAACTTGTCTTCCCAGCTCAGGGCATTGCGGCCGTTCACCTGCGCCCAACCCGTGATGCCGGGCCGCACCTCGTGCCGGCGCGCCTGCTCCGCGCTGTAGAGCGGGAGGTATTCCATCAGCAGCGGGCGCGGGCCCACCAGGCTCATCTCGCCCTTGAGCACGTTCCAAAGCTCAGGCAGCTCGTCCAGGCTGGAGGCCCGCAGGAAGCGGCCAAACGGCGTCAGTCGCTCCGCGTCGGGCAATAACTGGCCGTCCGGGCCGCGCTCATCGGTCATGGTGCGGAACTTGACCATCTGGAATGGCTGCCCGCGCAAACCTGGCCGCACTTGGCGGAAGAACACAGGACTGCCCAGCTTGCGGCGCACCTGCCAGGCCAGCAACAGAAGGAGCAGGCCTAGCAGGGCGAACGCGACCAAGGCAACAGAAAAATCAAAAAAACGCTTCATGCGGCTCTGGATTCCTGGTCAACTCATTGTTTAGCGACTTGCCGAAACAGCGCAGCGAATTTTGCTGCCCCAACCGCAAGCGCCAGATGTTCCTGGTAGAAGCTGCGCCCCTGTTCGCCCATGCGCTCCAGGTCAGCGCGCGACTTCGCAGCCATGGCTTCGACCGCCGCGGCAAGCGCCTGCGGATCCTCAGGATCGACGACCAGACCGGCCCCGGCCTCCTGGCCCAAGCGTGCCGCGTCCCCTGCCACGGCCAGCAACAACGGCCGCCCCATCGCCATATAGGCCTGGGTCTTAGAAGGAATGGTGATCTCGAACAAGGGGTCCTTGCGCAAATGAACCAGCAGCGCATCGCTGGCCAGCAGATAGCGCCCCACCTCCGACATCGGCACCGGCGGCAGAAAATGAATATTCGTCAGCCCCAGCTCCTCCGCACGCGCTCGCAAGCGCGGCGCATCCAGCCCGCCGCCAAGCAGATAGATGCGCGCCCGCACACCTCGCTCCTGCAACAGACCCGCCGCCTCCAGCACCGAATCCAGCGCCTGCGCCTTGCCCATATTGCCGGCAAACATAAGACGGAAACCCGCGCCGCCGGGCAAGGACGCCACCTCGGAACCCGACGCTGCCAACGCCGCTTCGTCCGCCCAGTTGTAGATCACCTCGACCTTGGCAGCCGGCACGCCGCGCTCCACCAGCAATCGCTTGAAGCCCGGTGACAGCACGACGATCTGATCCACCCGGCGATAGACCCAACGACAGACTGTTTCCACCATGCCCAGAATGCGCGTATTGGTCAGCATGCCCGTCACGCGCAAGGTATCAGGCCACATGTCCTGGATGTCGTACACCACAGGAATGCGTCGCAGCAGACGCAGCAAGGCCGCAGTGATTCCTACGGTCAAGGGCGGATGATAGGCATAGATCACGTCCGGCCGCCGGGCCATGAACAGGCCGTAGACCAATGAGGACGCCGCAAAGCTCAGGTAGTTCAGTACCCTCTTGAGCGCTGATCGGTCATGGCTGGGATACAGCGGCACCCGCGTCACCTGTACACCGTCCATCACTTCGCGCTGCAGCCACTTGATGCGGTAGCCTGGATAGACTTGGCCACCGGGATAGTTCGGAAAGCCGGTGACGACCTCGACTTCAAAGCCCTGGCGCGCCAGCTCCCGTGCGAACGCCAGCCCCTTGGGCACAGGCTCCGGATCGAACCATTGCGTCAGCAGCAGGACACGTGTCGCCATGCCTCAATACTTCTTCCACACCACCCGGTTTACATAATCGGTGTAGCTCTGGATGATGCGCAACACCTTGTCGGAGACATTGGGCATGCTGTAGTCCGCCACCTGGCGCAGCAGGCGGGCCTCGCCGCGCGGCTGATTCTCCAGAATCGCCAGCCCTTGCAGCACCCGTTCCACCTCCAGGCCCACCATCATCACCGCCGCCTCTTCCATGCCTTCCGGCCGCTCGTGCGCCTCGCGCAGATTCAGCGCCGGGAAATTGAGGATGGACGACTCTTCGTTGATGGTGCCGCTGTCCGACAACACCGCCTTGGCCGAAAGCTGCAGCTTGTTGTAGTCGGTGAAACCCAAGGGTTTGAGCAGCTGCACCTGGGAGTGAAAGTGCGCGCCCATGGCATCCACGCGCTTTTGCGTGCGCGGATGAGTGGAGACGATCACCGGATGGCCGTACTGCTCCGCCACCGCGTTCAGTACCGCCACCAGCTTGCCGAAGTTGCGGTCAGAATCAATGTTCTCCTCGCGGTGCGCGCTCACCACGAAGAACTCGCCTGGTTTCAGGTGCAAGCGCTCCAGCACCTTGGAAGCGTCGATGCCGGGCCGGTAATGCGCCAACACTTCAGCCATCGGGCTACCCGTCTTGATGACCATGTCCGGGGGCAGGCCCTCGCGCAGCAGGTACTCCCGCGCAATCGAACTGTAGGTGAGGTTGATGTCCGCCGTGTGGTCCACGATGCGCCGGTTGATTTCCTCCGGCACCCGCATGTCAAAGCAGCGGTTGCCCGCCTCCATGTGGAAGATCGGCACCTTGCGCCGCTTGGCCGGAATGACCGAGAGACAGCTGTTGGTGTCACCCAGCACCAGCAGGGCGTCCGGCTGCTCTGCCACCAGCACGCCGTCCACTGCCGCGATGATCTTGCCGATGGTTTCCGCCGCGCTACCGCCGGCCGCGTTCAAGAAATGGTCCGGCTTGCGTATGCCCAGGTCATCAAAGAAGATCTGGTTCAGTTCGTAGTCGTAGTTCTGGCCGGTGTGCACCAACACATGGTCGCAATGCTCGTCCAGGCGCGCCATCACGCGCGAGAGGCGGATGATCTCGGGCCGGGTGCCGACCACCGTCATGACTTTTAGTTTCTTCATGGCTAGTTCTTAGAGGGGGCAGGCGTAGGTATCCGGGCGCTGACGGTCAAAGACCTCGTTCGCCCAGAGCATGACCACCATTTCATCGGTGCCGATGTTGGTGATGTCATGCGTCCAGCCCGGAACTGTTTCCACAATCTCGGCCTTGTCGCCGCTGGTCACCAGTTCATGCGTCTGGCCGGTCTGCATATGGCGGAACTTGAAACGTGCCTGCCCCTTGATGACCAGGAACTTCTCGGTCTTGGTGTGGTGGTAGTGCCCGCCCCGGGTGATACCAGGATGAGCGGTGAAGAAGGAGAACTGCCCGCAATCCGGCGTCTTGAGCATCTCCACAAAAACACCGCGCGGGTCACCGTGCTGCGGCACGGTGTAGGTGAAAGCTTCTACCGGCAGGTAACTTACATAGGTGGCGTACAGGGCACGCACCAGGCCAGTGCCCACGCGGTCGGTCATCAGCGTGCCGCGACTGTCCTTGAAGGCCTGGATCCGGCTCGCCAGCTCGCCCACGGTGGTGGTGTATTGCGGCGTGACCGTGGCAAAGCCATCCGCATCCAACGCGGCGTCCGCGCCATCCATCAGCTGGATGAACCGTTCCAGCACATCGTCCACATAGACCAGGGTCACCGGCGCCGCCGGGTCGTTGACCTGGATCGGCAGGCCGCGCGCGATGTTGTGGCAGAAGGTGGCGACCGCCGAGTTGTAGTTAGGCTTGCACCATTTGCCGAACACGTTGGGCAGGCGGAAGATATGCACCGGCACCTGTTGGCTGCCCGCCAAGGCCTGTAGCGCCTCCTCCGCGCCGCGCTTGCTCTGCCCATAGGGATTGTCCCGGGCGGCCTGGATGGAGGAAGTGTAGACGATCGGGATCTTCCTGCCCGTGGATTCCGCCACCGCCCCCACCGCCTGGCACAGGGCCTCCGTCAGGTCCACGTTGCCGGCCGTGAACTCCTGCGGGTCCTGGGGCCGGTTCACCCCGGCCAGATGAAAAACAAAGTCCACGTCCCGCAGCAGACCCGGCAGCTGCGCCACCTCATCGGCCCGTGTGAAGCACAGCACCTGCACATCCTTGCGTTCCGCCAGATGCAGTTGCAGGTTCTTGCCGACAAAACCGTTGGCACCGGTGATCAGTACCTTCATGGCCTCACTCCTCGGCCACCGCGTGTTCGCCGCGCGCAATGCGCTGCATGAAATCCAACTTGAGCAGCAGGCGCTTCATGCCTTCCACATCCAGCCGTGTGGTGTTGTGGGAGTTGTAGTCTTCGCCATGCGTCGTCTGGGTCAGGCGCTGCTCGCCCTGCTCCACGTACTTGGCATAGTTCAGATCGCGCCCGTCCGGCGGCACACGGAAGTAGTCACCCATGTCCTGGGCGCAGGCCATTTCTTCCCGGCTGAGCAGCGCCTCGTACAGCTTCTCGCCATGGCGGGTACCCATCACGCGCACCGGATGATCCGGCTTGCCCATCAGGTCGAGGATGGCCCGCGTCAGCACCTCCACCGTAGCGGCGGGCGCCTTCTGTACGAAGATATCCCCGTTATTGCCATGCTCGAAGGCATAGAGCACCAGGTCCACCGCGTCGCCCAGTGTCATCATGAAGCGCGTCATGCTCGGATCCGTCACCGTGATGGCCTTGCCGGCGAACACCTGGTCCACGAACAACGGTATCACCGATCCGCGCGAGGCCATCACATTGCCGTAGCGCGTGCCGCAGATCAGCGTGCCGGTACCTTCCAGGTTGCGGCTGGCGGCCACCATGACCTTCTCCATCATGGCCTTGCTGATGCCCATGGCATTGATCGGATAGACCGCCTTGTCTGTACTCAAACAGACCACCCGCTTCACGCCCGCGTTGATGGCCGCCTCCAAGACATTCTCGGTCCCCAAGACATTCGTCCGCACCGCCTGCATGGGATGGAATTCGCACGATGGCACCTGTTTGAGTGCGGCGGCGTGGAAGACGTAGTCCACCCCGCGCATGGCCTGCTCGACGCTGCGCGCATCGCGGACATCGCCGATGTAGAACTTCAGCTTGGCGCTGTTGTAGCGTTTACGCATATCGTCCTGTTTCTTTTCGTCGCGACTGAAAATTCGAATCTCCGCGATGTCGGATGCCAAGAAGCGCTTGAGGACAGCGTTGCCAAAGGATCCGGTGCCGCCTGATATCAGGAGTGTCTTGTCTTTAAACATTGGAGTCATTCGAGTTGATGTACTGAAGAAACATTGTATTTATGAGTGAAGAATATCCAAATACCTACGCCGAGTCGACAATCTTAGATATTTCCGGCAACGCAATTTCAGGGCTGTGATTTGCCAGATAGCCCGCTCTTGCCGACCTCACATATTCGGAGCGCAAGTCACTGCTGACTATAATCTCCTCCAGCTTTCGCTGAATACAGTCCAAATTTAGCGATGTCCCGGTGTGTGCGTATCTATTTTCAGAGAGATATTTAATCGAAGCGACTTCATCCGGTCCAACCGCAAAAATGCAGCGCCGAGATGCAAGGTATTCCGGTATTTTGGTCGAAATAGACAACCTAGTAATTCTTTTCATTTTCTCATCGAACGATTCAACATGAACAAGAATATTTGACGCCTCTATTTGCGCCCAAAGTTCATTTTGATTCAAAGGTCGACCACATCTAATTGCCTCTTGAATACTCAACCGATTAACGATATCTTGCGGAATAGGAGTTGGCGAGTGGATGTGCAAGATGCAATTTAAATTGTGCCGAGAATTTATATGGGACAGAGCCTTTCCAATCTTCTCCAGAACCTCCCACCTCTTTAAGAGCACGTTCCCGGCATAGAGAAGTCTAATTTCTTGTCCACAGAGAGGCTCCGGCTGAAGATCCTTGACTTCGACCGAATTCATTAACGTCGTGTAGCTTCCGCCAAACACTGGCCCGTACTCTCTAGCCATGTAGTCACTCACGGCAATGACCTTAACAGACTTACTTATTGCTCGCTTAAATATTCTGCGATAGTTTAATTTATTAACCAACTCGAGAACGGAGTACTTATACAGAGGTCTTGTATAGTCATCCGTCAATTGGAGGACAAGCGGTATTCGATGTTTTTCGCAGATAGACAGGGCTATCTTATATCCAAATACGCTGCTACTTCCCTGAAAAAACAACACATCTGGCGAAAACTCCTCTATCCAATCGTTTAGTTTCTTGGTGTCCCATTTCGCCATGCGCCAAATAATATCCCTGAGAAAGATGAGAAACGGCACTCTCTCAACAAACCCTTTATGAAGGATCCTGCTTAGCCCCTTTCTTTCCACCCCGCTGCGTCTATCCAAGTAAAGTCTCTGAATTAGTCTATTTGTCTTTTTAATGAATTCAGATTCATTGCTATTCGACAGCAATCTGTGGCCGATCTCCCCATTAAAGAACGCACTACTCATTGCCTCATAATCAGTTATTCTGAAATAGTTATCACAGAACTCAAAGTCCGGATTCTCCGGCTGCAGAAAGATCTGCGCTAGATTTGATTTTTCCCATTTTCTAAAAAATGACTCTAATGTTTTTCCATTGTTTTGAGTCTTGCTGAATGCGTTATGGCTTAATACTAGTATCTTTTTTTGGCACATATTCATTGCATTTTGACTGATTGACCACATTCAACCTCTCGCCCGATATTAGTTACTCGTGTGAGAACTTCAATCGTCGCAAACAGGACCCGCCAAGAAGAATATTTAGATATTTAAGAACCGTTGGGGCACGCTCGCGGTTAGTCCGTCTTAGGACTGATGTCTTTCCCCGATCTTCTTTGAACAGTATCCTGCCACCTCAGGTCTCTTACGTGCTGACTCTCGCCCCCTGGGCAACGGAACAGACTTGTCCCCCCATGTCGAGCGCCGTCCTCACCCGAGATATGAGCCTTGCCTGGGCGGCAGCGTGCAAATCGAGGGCATTCTTGTCGGCGTCGCTTGCGCTCGCTCGGGGGCGTGACAATCAATACCCACAACATCGCAGCCCGCCCCCTCCCGGAGCCCAGCTCCGCCTCTTCCCGCCCTGGGAAATGTTTGGTCGAAGGGGGTGGCCTCTGACGGTTACCACGGCGCCGATACTACCCAGCTGCCAAGGCCGCCTCGCCTTGGCACCGGCTTCGATTTAAACCCCTCGTATTTCCACTGATCGGACATTCTGAACTTGTGATACGGCGCGTCGTATTTCCCGTGTTGTTTATTACGCCCTCAAGATCAGGTCGGATCCGCAGCTTTGCCGCCTTCAGCTCAATTCGGCCCACTACCCGGCGAGTCGATTCGCCCTTGTCTTTCGCTTTGGGGACTGTGCGCTCCACTTCAGTCTGAAATCTTGGCGTCTCACGCGACGCCTCCCAGCAGCAGCCATAGCACCGAATGGCGTAGGCAATCTTGGAACCTATCGTTAAAGCAGAACGAGCTCTCTTCATCGAGAGTTCAGATCTTGCCTGCGATAGCGAGTTTCTCACCTTCTGCTGATTCTGTGCTTTATGCTTGCCCATATCTCGGGCAAAGACAGTTTGGATAGAATCTTTTTTATCAAAAGCTTGGCAAACACGCCATAATTTATTGCCTTAGTGTCGTATATCCATTTGACAATATCAATGTCCATCTCTGGCGAATTGATTTGAGGCACTTTCGTGTCGTAAAGGAATATCGACTCTCCAGGCACACCTAAAATTGCATTCATTTCGTGCGGCCGCAACCTCAATCCATACGAACGGACTATCTTATAGTCCCTCTTCTCCATCGTGAGCAAATACCTCGTGTGTAAAATAGCGTCTTTCTTCCCGTAGAGGTCAACGCAGAGCTCTTCTTCGGAAATATTAATAATACGTCCGACGAATAGTCGTTCAAAATAGGCATCATAAAATACACCCTCACCATTCAGACTCATCCGAGGGAAGGAAAAGTCAGCGCTATCCCCATAAACCATTGGCACTTGATACGTAGTAGTGGACGCATTGTTGTGATGACCAATTTCGGTGAAATTTGTACTTAACGAGATGTACGGGTAGACGAAAAACTTACCTCTCTCGATGCAGTATTTAATGTGATATTTAAGCCACGACGAATTTGGCCAGTTAGACACATTTGACGGCAGGCTCGGGGCCGCGAGGTCAATATCCTTGTTCTGAAGATACCAATCCTTAAAGGCAAACCATTGTTTCTTCAACCAAATTTGCCCCCAAGACTGTGCGTACTGCATAAAATACGCGTCATGGCTCCCCTTCATTGGTGTAAATGGCCGGGAATGGAATTCGCTCCAGTGGGGGCTGTACAAAGAAATACCAGCAACGTCTTCATCATTTCTGTAAAAGTGCACCGCGTTATGCATGTACCTAAAAAAAGATGGCGACGCAATTAAGTCATCCTCAAAGACGGCGACCGCATCATACTCATGCAAGAACTCACCGCAGCTAAGCACATGTTCTCTGAGGCCAAGGCGCTTCGGGTGTTTGATGACATATTTCTGGCCGTAATTCCACGCGAATTCATCGGCAACTTTCGCTGACTCCTCGTTCCCGCTATTGTCGATGCTAATAATAAGATCAACCGTCTGGCTCTCATAGTTTGCATGGGCCAATGAGTTGATCAACCTATACAAGCTAGCCGGGCGATTGAAAGTTATTACTATAACCGCGAATTTTAATTTAGACATGGATATGGTTACGGAGATCAATTCGGAAGTAGCGGAACACCCATTCAAAACGGCCTTGGCACGGATACCTTCCCCCTTAGGGCCAACTCGGCGTTGACAATCGCCAATAGCGCGACAAAAGTGTAAAGAAGCCGCGTCTCATCCAACAGAGAGTTTAGTGTGAATGCCGCAATGGCAGGGACTGCAAAAAGATAACTCCTGGCGTTTTTAATATTTCTCGCCACGATCATCAAGACCAGGCCGTACGACAACAATCCATATGAATAAATAAATCTCAAATGATCCGAATGGGGCCGAAAATACTCTGAGTCAAATATAATTACATAGCCCATTCCAATTAATCCAGGAATCTCGTTACTTAAAGTTAGAAAATATTTATCCAATCTTCCGCCTGACGAGTAGTCGGGATCAGTCAACCGGGCAATTAAATCAACACCAGAAATAAGCTCAGAAATTTCCGTAAGATATATCAAAACCACACCGGACAGCGCAACCATTGTCACAAGCAAAAGCACCCTCCCCGGCATTAATGACGGCGACTGACCTCCTTTGCCACCGTCTCGCGAGCGGAAGATCATTGCTACAGCCATATATCCCAATAGCGCCAATAACGTCCCGGCACTTAAATTTAAGAGCGGGGCAGATATTGCCGCCATCCATGCGATGAGTTTCTGGAGTTTCGTTGCAGAAGCGCTCTCAATAAGAAACAGCGATATCATTAATATATAATATCCCGCGTTATTCGGATCAAGCAATATAAAAGAGTATCTCTTTAGGTATCCAGCGTTTTCAAGTTCGATTTGCCCACTAACATCCACATCGACAATGAAGAAAATGCTCTTCAAGTAATAGAAGATGTCCGGCGACCACTTGAATAGCGCCGCAAAGAGTAGATAGATAAGACAGGCGACAACCAAGACACTATCTACGCGCCCTCTTAGTGCCCCCTGATACTTCAGATACACTCGCACAATCGTCGTATAGAGCGCTGCCGCGATCAATATATAAAGGCATCGCTTTACATTTTCTACTATTATTTCATTACTTGTGAGTGATATTTGATCGCTAATTGCGACAGTATCTGGGAACTCCTTTGCGAAGGAGTAAATCGTGCTTAGAATTATCGAAAGAAGAAGAAGTGATCGCCATGGATTAATGTGTTGCAGATATTGCGGCCAATTAATGGCAAACATCAACATTATCACAATCAGAGATACCTGAACCCCACCCAATGGACTTGCAGGTCCAAGAAGAATGTCCAGAATCAACAGCGTAAAAACTAGTCTCGCCGACCGTACGCTGTCTTTGGAATAGTTCATCGTCAGCATTTAAGCGGTTTACAGGCGTTTTGTGGGGACGATTAATAATCCAACTACCCTCCCCACCTCAGGACGTGAACACGTCAAACTAATTCCTGAGGACTTAAAAAGCACTACGAGCGGATGTCTGATCTTTCCGACCCAGATCGACTCCAACATCCGTTAGCGATTCGTAGACTCGTTTCTATAAATTTCTTAGCCAAGAAAAATTCGAATATAGCACTAGATTCTTTTAAAGAATACTGTATTCATGCATTTCGCATATATCTTGTATCCATTATTTTCCATTAAGACCCCAACATTCGACCCCTCGACTTCATCTAGACTGCTATTTAAAATCTCTGCCAACACATACTCTGGTCTATATTTTCCCCAATCATTAGAACTCAACACATCGAAATCTAGACCTTCAACATCAACGGTCATGAAATCAATGCTCTGTCCTTTCGGTAGCAACTGATCAAGGATTTCCGCTAGGGGCAACACCTTTATCATCTTTCTATCCACAATTTTTTGAGGAACAGCCGACTTCTCCCTTAATAGTGAGATTTCTTTGGAAAACCCATTTAGTGCCGGCTCATCGAAAATAAAGAATTCAATTTCTCCGCGAGTGAGACCTACCCCACACTCGAAGTTAATATCCCGCGGTCTACTTTTTTGGAATTCCATCATGCTGCCGGGCATTGCATCTATATTTACTCCTCGCCAGCCGCGCTTGTAGAATAAATACGTATTCGAAAATCTCTTCGGGTGATGCGCTCCAACGTCCACATAAAAACCTGAGGACTTTCTCTCAAATATGCGCCGCAATATTTGATCCTCACCCTCCTGTGACCACGATTTTTGCTGCCATGGATCCCACTCAAACATCTCAGCAACTCTTCTGGCGATCTGTTTTATAGGTACTGGAGTTATACGTTTGGCGTATTTCAACATTTAATCTATACCCTCAGTAATAATTCCCAGGCCCGATATTGGGCGCAAATTCTTTTTGTACACAATTCTGTGAGTTTCGCTGGGATTAATAAATATCGAAGTCGTCCAGGTATACATGTTTATTGGGCCGAATCCATGAAAATCCAGCTCCATCCATCCCAAGCTCTTTCGAATCAAGTCTATGGTTTCAGGATAGCGGTCAGAGTTGTCGAATATTAATATGACACTTTTACTACAGTTTTGAATGAACTTTTCTGCACATTCGCGTCTGTGCTTTCCATCAATAATGACGATGTCGTACTGCTCGCTTAGCGAATTTACATAGCTGTCTTTATCTTCTCTCAAATCGCAGTTTATAGAGCCGCCATCTTGAGAAATTCTACTTATTACGCGCTTGTGCCAATCAGGATCACTTTCGATCGAATGGACGCTCAATGAGTGCCTACCCCACCATATCGTAGAGTTTCCACTTCCAAACTCAAATACTCTAAAACCACCTAATTCTAGATGTGATAAATATTCGATTCCAGGATAGGTGTACCATGGAATTGGCTCGTCCAATGAATTCTTGGAATCCCAGTCCCGGATGGTTCTCCATTGCCCATAATCAATAGACAGAATCGAGAAATTTTTAGCCTGCTTCTGCAGGTTAAGAATCTTATTCTGCAATTTCTTGGGAAGTATGCGGTATAGAAGCGATCTCATTGCAGTCTTTTCTGTTTGAAGTTATATATCCAGCGCAGTGTGTAAAAAATATTTAGTGAACTCAACTTCATGAAAAACATTCTTCGCGTATTATTCTGCAAGATGTCAAATAGAAAGCCTGCAATAAAATAAGAAATTACAGTTGCCCATGCTGCCCCGTGAAGTCCAAAAACCGGGATTAGTATTGCATTTAGGATTACATTTGCAGCAGCGCCTAGCAGCGTCCTTTGCAGACTCATTTTCTGATAACCCTCTGCAATCAGCCACCTGCCGCTTGCAAAACCAAGCGAGACGAAAATGCCACCCCATATATGTATCGTCAATATTGCAGCAGCCTCGCTGTATGCGTCACCATAAGTGGTTTTAATTAATGACTCAGAAAAAAATGAGGCGGGTATTGCCACGCTGATTGATATAAACGTCATCGAGTTGTATAAGATTTGCATGCGCTTCTCATACATTTCGGCACCGTACTTCCGAGCCTGAAGAATTACCGGAAATACTGAAGCCACAATCGCCATGGGAATAAAGTACCAAACCTCGCTAATTCTTGCTGCAGCACTGTATACGCCAACAGCCTGATCTCCCATTATCTGCCCCAGCATGATCTGGTCGATTTTCATGTATACGGTTACGGCGATGCCCGATAGGATAAGCGGCCAACTATCCTTGAATAGCCTCTTTGCACGCACGATGCTTGCCTTCAAAGTGAAAAGTGAAGGGCCTTTAAATCCCATCACCGCCACTAATGCCAAGGCCACGACAGCAGCTTCGGCGAAGATTGCCCAGGCGAATGCTGATAGAGACGCATGCTGAACGATTAGCGCAACTTTAATAAAGGCAAAAATAAGAAAGACACTATTTTGTACCCATACCGTGTATTTTGACTGTACCTGTGACTCAAACCAGTACACGGTAATCTCGCTCGCCTTGAACAACATCATTGCACTGAGGATGGCGATGATGCTACGGGCAGTGACGTCATCCGATCGCAAATAGGCAGCGGCCCCAAGGATAAGCAGAAACGATATTAGTCCGCCGATGAGTTGCAGTATGGCCGTGGTACCAAGGGTCAGCTTTGCATTTTCAGGGTCCCGCACGATATCCCGCACCACAATGCCTTGCAGGCCTAGGGTGGCGATGGCGCCGAACAAGCCGGTAAATGCGATAGAAAAATTGAGCAAGCCATATTGCTCTGGGCCGAGGTAACGGGCAATCCATACCCCTACAAATAAGCCCACACCCATACGCAAAATCTTGTCGAAAAAAAGCCAGCCAATGTTGTTAACAATTTTGACCAGATTGGGCCTATGGCTGATCCGGCGCTGAATGAAGGCGGGAATGAGATTCACTTGTAGGTTACCGGGTCAGCTATCGCCACCGAATAAGTCACGGCTGTAGACCTTGTTAGCCACATCAGCCAAGTCTTCTGATTTTCTATTGGCGATGATGACGCTTGCCTCTCGCTTGAATTCTTCCAGATCGTTCACAACCCTGGAGCTGTAAACTTCGGCATCTTTCAGTACCGGCTCATACACGATCACCTTGATCCCTTTTGCCTTAATGCGCTTCATGACGCCTTGAATGCTGGATGCCCGGAAGTTATCAGATCCTGCCTTCATGATCAGCCGGTAGATGCCGACCACCTTGGGTTTGCGGCGGATGATTTCTTCGGCGATGAAGTCTTTGCGCGTAGTATTGGCTTCGACAATAGCGTGGATCAGCTTCTGTGGCACGTCGCGGTAGTTGGCCAAGAGCTGCTTCGTGTCTTTTGGCAAGCAGTAGCCGCCATACCCAAATGATGGGTTGTTGTAGTGATTGCCAATCCGCGGGTCGAGGCAAACACCATCGATGATCTGCCGTGTGTCAAGCCCGTGGGTGGCAGCGTATGTGTCGAGCTCATTGAAGTAAGCCACACGCATCGCCAGATAGGTGTTGGCAAAGAGCTTGATTGCCTCGGCCTCCGTGCTGTCAGTAAGCAGCGTGGGGATGTCTCGCTTGATGGCGCCCTGCTGCAGGAGTCTGGCGAAGGTCTCAGCGCGCGCGGTTTTTTCACCAACGATGATGCGACTGGGGTATAGGTTGTCGTAAAGAGCCTTGCCCTCGCGGAGAAACTCTGGGCTGAAGATCAGGTTGTTGGTGCACAGCGCCCGCTTGGTATTGGCCGTGTAGCCTACCGGCACTGTAGATTTAATGACCATCACTGCGCTCGGGTTGATAGCCCTCACATCCTGTATCACCGCCTCGATAGACTTGGTGTTGAAGTAGTTGCTCTCTGGGTCGTAGTCCGTGGGGGTAGCGATAACGACGAAGTCCGCCCCGGTGTATGCGTCTTCTTTGTCGAGCGTAGCCCGAAAGTTGAGCGGCTTGTTGGCTAGGTAGTCCTCGATTGCCTTGTCTTCGATTGGGGATTTTTTCTGGCTAAGGAGCGCGACTTTTTCCGGGACTATGTCCAGGGCGACGACTTCATTGTGCTGGGCCAGCAGGACGGCGTTTGAGAGGCCGACATAGCCAATTCCGGCGATGGCGATTTTCATATTGAATATCTCTTTGTTTTGTGATCGCTGTACGCCATATCCCTGACCTCCAGCGTCAATGCCTATATCTCAGCTGCCATATCGTCGCACTCCGCTGGCTTGCTCGGCACGAATCGCTGCATGATGGCTGCTTTGTGGAAAATGCCCGCCCACGTCAGGAGATAGACGTAGTGAAGCTTGTGCTTCGATCTGGCGGATCGGACATGGTTGACTTGGCTTTTCTCGATTCACTGCGACGCGTTGATGCGTGACAGATCAGCAAGAACATGCTCGCCATAGCTCAGATCTGCGCAGCCCGGTAGCCCGAGAGGTTAGCCACTTCGGCCGACGGCGCGCCGCAAACTCTGGCGCAACCGCTGCAGGCGATCGGCCGACTCAGGAGTCCGCGCGGCATTACGCAGGGCCTGACGCATGAATACGAACACCAGCAGAATCATGCCGCTGGTCAGCGTGGCCAGCACGGAAATCAGGGCCTTCTTAGGCTTGCTCTTGCGCTCGGGCGGCACGGCGGCGTCCACAACCTGGATGACATTTCCCTCGCGCGCTTCGTCGGCCCGGGCCAGCTCGTATTGCTTTGCGAACACTTCGAACAGAGTCTCGTAGTACTTGAAGTCGCGGTATCGAGCGATGTAGTCCGCCTCGTCGGCCTTGCCATTGCCGTTCGGCTTCCCGGCCTTGACCAATTGGGCGCGTAAGGCGGCGAGTTCAGTCTGGGCCTGCCTGAAATCCGGCGCGGATTCGGTAAGGTAGCCGCGCATGCTGGCCAGCTTGATCTCTTGGCCGGCAATCTGCGCCTGCAGCTGCGCCACGGCGCCGATAGCGGCCTCCGGTGAGCTCTTGAGGGCCGAGCTATTCACACCAGTAGCGCGCAGCGCCTGCTCGGCTTGGGTTAGCTTGTCCTTGGTCTGGGTCAGCTGATTCTCAAAGAAGGCGCGGCGCTGCTGCGCCTCAGTCAGCGCCAGCCGGCCCAGCAGCTTGCGGAACTCCTCCACATAGGCATTGGCCAACTGGGCTGCAAAGGCCGGATCGCGATCAGCGACCTCAAGGTCGATAAGGTTGTCCTTGCCAGCGCTGATGCGGGTCTTGGCAGCCAAGGCTTTACGGGCATCGTCCTTCAGTTCCATTTCAAACCGCTCCATAAGATGGAAGCGCTCGATCAAGACGTCTTGCAGCGTGCGACTTTTCAGTATGGCCACGAACTGATCGTTCGGGTTCTTGATGCCGGTCGCGGCACCGGCCAAGCCACCTAGAGCGCCCAAGCTTTGCAGCATGGCAGCGGCAGCGCTTTGCTGCTGCTGCGGCGGCAGGAAGCGGGTTTCGGCGGTGTAGGTGGGCTTGATGGCGAAGCTGATGCCCAGCGCCAGCAGGCCCACGGCCAGCGGGCCCAGCACCAGCAGGCGCAGGTTGTCGGCCACCACCTGCAACAGATCGAGCAGGCTGATTTCGTCTTCTTCTTGGGTTTGCACAGGCTCGGTCATGATGCGGGTCTACCCCTTAGCGCAGGGTCTTGAGGGCGGCGGCGCCCAGGCCGAACTGGAACAGGATGGCCGTCCAGTCCTTGGCGCCCTGGATGAAGCGGGTGTAGGCGGTGCGGCGGTCCAGCCGCTCGGGCACGAAGATGGAGTCGCCCGGCTGCAGGCTCTTGCCCATGAAACCGCCGCCGCCAAACCAGTTGCGGACGGCGGGGTTGCTCTCCACCGAGCCGTCGGCGCGGATCAGCAGAGTGGCGTCTTCTTCCGCCTCGGCCGTCATGCCGGCGCGGTCGATGTAGTCTTGCACGCTGGCACCGGGGCGGTAGAGGAAGGAGGTCTCGGCCATGACGGCGCCGAACACGCCCACGAAGCTCGGCCGGTTGGGCACGGTGATCTGGTCGCCGTCTTCCAGCGCCAGTACGGGCAATTCCGGGTTGCCAGGGTCCATCTCCAGTGCGATGCGGCCGCTGGATTTCAGGCCATGCAACCGCGCCAGCATCTGGCGCTGGGCCTCACGCTGGGCATCGCGTTGCGCCACGGCAGTGGCTGCATCGGCTGCCGAGATGTTTTGCGCCTGCGTCACCCCCCCGGAAAGGAGGTCGGCTTCCATGCGGCGGATGGCGCGGTCCAGATTGGCCTGCTGCTCGATGCGGGCGGATTCACGCGTGAACACCAGGCCGTAGGGATAGGCGTTGTCGGTCAAGCCACCAGCGCGTTTCACCACGTCAACCAGTGTCTCCCCGGGCACGATCTGGTAGATGCCGGGCACCTTCACCTCACCCGCAATGCGGACGAACAATGTGCGCTTTTCGATCGGGACCGGCAGGTCGTTGACACCAAAGATGGTGACCACGTCGCCCGGGCGCAGCTCCAGGTTGTGGACCGGGTCACGCTCGCGCACGGCCTTGCCCAGATCGAAAGGAATGAGCTGGGTACGCACCTCGGTCGGGTCCAGCCGCTCGATGACGGCGTATTCCCAGTTGATCTCTTCCAGCAGGTGCTTGATGTCGGTGGCCACCTTCTCCTCTTTGACATCAGCGCCTGATTCAAGCTGCACCATGGCATTCTTGCGCGTGTAGTAGTCGAACTGGATCAGAGCCTCGCGCTCGGGGATCAGGTCGGCCACGCGCATACCTTTTTGGTAGGCATGGCGCAGCGGCATGGCCACATTGCCGCGCAGGGTGACCGCATTGGCGAACTGGGGGTTGATCTTGAACAGGGTGACCACATCGCCATCACGCACGGTGCTGGCCAGACCGGTGGCGTCCAGGGTGCGCGATTCGACCGCGCGCGGCGCCTTGACCTGTTCGCGGTTGATGCGCTCCACCAGCACCTTGTGCAGCGTGGTCAGCGCCGGCGCGCCACCGGCGTAGGCCAGCAGCTGCGACAGGGGCTCTTCGGCGCCGCCCAGTTCATAGATGGCCGGCGTATCCAGCATGCCCATCAGCGTCACGCGCGGCCCGGCCGGCGGAATGACGATAACGTCGCCCGGCAGCAACTTGGCGTCGGCCGTCTTGTCGCCCTGGATGATGAACTTGTACAGGTCGACGGTGGTGACGAGCTGGCCGTCGCGTTTGAGCTGGATGTTGCGCATGGAGCCGGTGGCTGCCGGGCCGCCGCTCTCGAACAGCGCGCTGATCAGGCTGGACAGACTGGAGACGCTGTAGGCGCCGGGCTGGCGCGCCTGGCCCACCACGTAGATCTGCATGGAGCGCAGCTGCCCCAGCGTGGCGCTGAGGTTGAAGTTGGTGAACACCCGCCCGACCTGCGCCTTGAGGCGGGGCTCCAGCTCCGAGGACTTCACCCCGGCCACGTTGACCGTGCCCACCTTGGGGATGGTGATCTGGCCGTTGCGGTCGACCGTCAGGCTCAGGTCCACGTCTACCGCGCCCCAGAGCTTGAGCCGCAGCTCGTCGCCCGGGCCCACCACGTAGTCGGCCGGCACCGGCACGTTGTTCAGGCTGGGAAAGCGGTCGGCGGCAAACAGCTCATAGCCGTAAAGCGGCAGCTTGCGCCCCGTGGTTTCCCGGATGAACTTCTGGTATTCGGTTTCTGTCAGGGGGGGAGCAGCGCTTACCGGTCTGCCGGCCTCACCGTCCTGGCGCTGCACGGCAGCGCGCCCAGCATCCCGCCGGTCCAACAAAGACGAGGTGCCGGCGGGCAGGCCTGTCGGGCCGCCGCCCATCCGGGCTGCCGCCGCGGCCCCGGGCCCCAGGTTCGGCGCCCCGCCTGGGCTGGCTGCCGCTGGGTTACCCACTGTACCCCCTCCTCCCACCGAGGTCATGGCATCCAGGGTCTGGGCCCAGCTCGGCAGCGTCAAAAGGCCACAAAGCAACCAAGTGGCGAGAGTTCTTGAGGCGGGGAGTTTTCTTGACATCATGGGTTTCGAATCAGGCACGCTACCGCCCTTGGATTGAGCGTTGTAGTCCAAGAAACGCGGCGCTCGACACAGGTGGAGCATGGGGGCCAGGCGGCAGCGCAATCATAAGCGCACAGAGCGAAGTTTTGGTGGGAAACGCGCGCCAGACACGGGCACATGAGGTGGAAAACCACACTCAGGCCACGTCCGCCCGCGCCCACCGTTGGTGGGCAGGACCAGCCGCCCCTCAGCCGCAGGACGAGGGGCTCATGCAAACACTTTTTGCACGCTGGCCACGGGTAGCGCCACGGTCTGTGGCTTGGAGAATAGTTGCATCAGCACCAGCACGCGCTGGCAGCCATCGGCCTGCTGGTAGATGCCTTCCAGCCCTTTGAAGGGGCCGTCGGTCACCCGGACGGCATCACCCACGGTCAGCAGATTGCGCCGCTGCTGTTCGGCACCCATCAGGCCCTGTACCAGGGCGTCGGGCACGCGGCAGTATTTGTCGCCGAAGCGGACCAGCTGCGACACGCCCAGGGTGCTGCGCACCGGCAGCCAGTTGCTCTGCACGTCGTCCAACTGGATGAAGAGGTAGCGGGGAAACAGCGGTTCCTGGCTGTCGACTCTGCGGCCGGATACCACCTTCTCAGCCAGCAGCGTCGGCATGAAGACCGAATAGCCCTGCTGGATGAGGTTCATCTGCGCCCGGGTTTCCTGTCGCGGTTTGCTGAAGAGCAAATACCAGCCGTATCCCGCGTCTAACTTGTCCATTTCCGCAGCCCCCATAAGACTCGCTTCGTAACGAATTGTGTTTTTCTGTAATGGGTTGATTATGCACAAGTTGGCGCCATATTTGACGATTCTTTCCTCCCATAAATTAGGGAGTTCCCCCTCAGTCGAACAGGGCTTCCCCCGTCTTGGCCTGCGGGGGCGCCGCCGGTGCATAGCCCGCGCCCTGGCGATCCCGCAGATTGCTCAGCTCGTAGAGCGGATAGGCCCGGACCAGGCGGGCCCCGCCGTCGCGCAACAAGGGCTGCCAGAGCACATTGGCCGTGGCATTGCTGGAGCGGGCCAGCACGGCGTCGAAGGGGATGTTGATGTAGATGCCCTTGTCGAAGCTGCCTTCGCCGAACTGCGCCGCCGACACATTGGTCTTGGTGGCCCAGGCGCCCAGGATGACGCCGTTGCTGAAGCGGCGGCTGATGTCCACCGTCGCGCCGCGGTCGCCGGCCAGGTACTGGCCGGCGCTGACCTTGGCCAGGATGTTCTGCCAGCCGGTGTCCCAGTACATGGATAGATGACCAGTGTTGACGCCGTAGTCGCGCAGACCGAAGTTCTGGGCGAAGTCGCGCTGGCGCACGTGGTTGAGGTCCAGCCCCCAGGCCAGCGGACTGCCCCAGGGCCGGTACAGCCACTCGGCCCCGACGCCGGCAAACATGCTCTCCAGCAGGCCGCCATAGACGCTGAGGTACTGGTTGTCCGTCAGTTGCCCCACATGGGTGAGCTGCAGGTCCACCAGGTTCAGGTTGGAGGTCTTGGCGTAGTCGCGCGCATAGGTGCGCACGCGCGGCAGGTCGCTGCCTTCCTCGTAGCGGAAGGCGCTGTAGTTGTCGAGCAGGCGAGCCAGGCCGGTGCCGCTGAGCCAGGTGGAGGGGGCGAAGCGGTACTCGCCCTTGGCCTGGATGCCGGCCTGGTAGAGCACGAAGGCGTCCGGCCCGCCCAGGATCTGCTGGAACATGGGCTCGACCCCGAAGCTGTAGCGCGGTGGCGGCGCCACCAGGGAGGCACCGGCCCCCGCCGGGGCCTGTGGCCGCGCCATGGCGGCTGGCGGCGCAAAGGCGCGCTGGCTGGTCTGCGCCAGGCTGGGTGGCTGCGCCGCGGCCTGCTGGCTGGCCCAGGCCACCCGGTCGAACTCCTGCGCATGCACGGCCGCGCCGCGCTCCACGAAGACCACGACAAAACGCAGGTAACGCGGCGGCGCATCGCGGTGCAGCACGGCGACGGCGCGCTGCAGCCGGTCCTGCACATAGGGGGCGCCCTGGCTGGACACGCGCAGCACCAGCGCATCGTCCTGCGGCTCCAGGCCCAGGACGGGCCAGAGGGTCAGTTGCTCGATGTCTTGCGCCGTGCGCTGCCAGTTGTTCTGCTCGGCCGGCACCTGCGGGCTGAAGAAGGGCGTGGGCGGATCGAGCTGCTTGGGTGCATGCAGGCGCGCCAGGTTCTCGTGCAGGGTGATGCCGACCATCCATTGCTGGCCGCGCTCGTAGCCGACGGTGAAGTCCATGCCCGGGGAATGGCGGTAGACCAGGCCGGCGTTGAAGGCCGACTTGGCCGAGGACACGCTGCCGTAGGGATCCCGGCTGTAGTCGTTGCCCTCGTACTCCAGCTTGAGCAGCAGCGGCGCCGAGGGCAGGCGCCATTGCACGCCGCCGAAGAAGGCCGTGGGGCCGGTGAACATGCTGTTGGTGTTGGGTGTGCCGCCAAAGGCCGAGTCCGTACCGGCACGCTGCTTCATATTGCGGTTGAACCAGGCCAGCGGGTTGTTGGCGTCGCCCCGGCCGCCCAGATAGCCCCAGCCCAGGCCCAGGCTGAAGTCCAGGTTGCCGCTGCGCTTGCTGGCCACCAGGTACTCGCCGGCGAACAGGCCGGTGCCGCCCAGGTCCACCGCGCCCAGGGCGAACTGGGGCAGGTAACGGCTTTCCTGGTTCAGGCGCAGCTTGACGTCCAGGCTTTTGTCCTTGAGCGTCTGGGTGCTGATGGTGGGGTCGGGGTTGTAAGCCTGGTTGGCCAGATCGGTGTAGCGAAAGCCCGCTTCCAGCCAATCGAAGGGCTGGAACATGAAGTTCAGCCGGGTATAGGGGTAGACCGCGCTGAGGTGGAAGCGGAAGTTGCCCGCGTCCTGCAGGCGCGCCGTGGGCGTTTGCAGCAAACCGATGGCACCCCAGTCGTTGGCGGTGAGGTCCAGGTCAGGGCGCGCCGGCGCCACTTGTGCGGGCCGTACCGCGGGACGCGCGTCCAGTGGCGGCAGCGCCAAGGTATCGCCGGCCGGTCCCTGGCTGGCCAGCAGGCGGATGAAGTCTTGCGAAAACGCCTCGCTGAAGCCGCTGTCGCGCCCGGGGGCCCAGATCCAGGCGCCGGGGGCGGCCTCGTCCTGCGGCTGCTGGTTCCATACCGCCACGCCGTAGCGGGCGCTGCGCCCGTCGGGCTGCGCCACCCAGAGCGCCTCCACGGCGTCGGCTTCGGCGCCCAGGCAGGCCTCGAGATAACTGCGCGCATCGGCGCCGGGCACATGGGGCAGGCGGCAGGCCTGGCCGCTGCCGAGCAGCACGGTGACGGTGGCGGGCCGGGGTGGCAGCAGCACAGTCTGGCCGCGCTGCAGCACGGGGTCCTGCTCCGGCATGCCCTGCAGCCAGCGGGCGTCGGGCAGACCGATGGCCACCCGGCCGGTCGCCGGCAGGGACTGGACGAAGTCGGTGTACCGGCCCCGCACCAGCGGCGGCAGCGCCAGGTAACCCGGCGTGGTCGGCTGGGTGAGCTGGGCCAGCAGGCGCTGGCGCAGGCTCTCTTGCGCGGGCCGTTCCTGCGGCACGCGCCACTGCAGGCCCGGCGCATAGCCACCGGGCGGCTGGCGCAGCAGCCAGTCGCTCAGGCGCTCGCCTTCGTTCAGCTCGGGGCCGCCCTGGGGCTGGGCCTGGGCCGTCACGGCCGCCAGGGCCAGCAGGGCGGCCAGCCCACGCGGCACGACACGGGCCAGCGCCGCGGCAGCAGGCGCGCCGGGCTGGCGGCTCAAGACGCTCCCCCCGGGGTCGCCGGCGCGGCGGGCGCCGCGGGTGGGGCGGCGGTGGGCCAGGGCTCGAAGCTGAAGCAGAGGGAGGGCGAGAGGCATTGTTCGGAATAGAGCACGCGCGGCGGCGTCTGGCGCAGGTCGACGGCAAAGCGCACGGGCGGCAGGGAATCGGCGCTGGCGTCGACCTGGGTTTCCTCGAACCAGCTCAGTTCGGCCGGCTGGGCGCGGTGCAGGCTCACGTCCGTGGGCGCGGGGATGGGGCGCAGCTGCAGGGTCTGCTTCAGGCCGAAACGGTAGCCGGGCATCTGGTCGATCTCGCGGCTGTAGGACAGGCCGGCGGCAGGGATGTGGCGCCAGTCGGGCAGCGGCGCCAGCCGCACGGCGCGCCAGTCGGGCACCAGACCGGCCGTGCCGACCACGCGCCCACCCTGCAGCTTGATCACTTCACCCGCGGCGCTGTACCAGACGTCGATCTCGCCGGCCGGATGCGCTTCGGTGTAACCCAGGCCCAGATAGGCATAACGGCCGGCATTGCCGAGCCTGAGATAGCTCAGATCGGGCTTGAGCTGGGGAACGTCGGCCTCGCCGCCGGGCAGCAGGCCGCGAAAGGAATCACGAAATGCGTCGGCACCCGAAGTACAGCCCACAACCAGGACCAGCAGGGACAGGGCCGCAAACTTCAGCAAAACGGGAGACACGTGCAGCGCCTTTGCAACATGACAGACAAAAAAAACCCGAGGACTCGCCTCGGGTTTTCATCACAGGGATGAGATCAGGTACCGCTGGTGCCCTTGGTGGAACCGGCGAAGATCAGGGTGACGAGGGTGAAACCACCGACCACAGCACCGGCTGCAACGCCGCCCGAAGCACCACCGCGAGCAGCGGTAGCGCCTTGAGCCTGGGACAGGGCCGGAGCCAGAGCCATCAGGGCAACGGCAGCAACGGCGATCAATTTCTTGGCTTTCATATTTCCTCCAGAGGTTGTTGAGCTTTCATCTTAACCGTAGCAATGTGTAAAAACAAGCACGGCAGGCGTGAGGTGTGACTTCGTACAACAATTGGACACATCCCCTTCCATACCCACACTAGTATCTTGGGGCCACAAGCTGCGGCTGACGGTCCCCCTCAGCCGCAGGTGAGCGCCAACCGACATTCAGGGACTCTAGAATCAGGCCCCGCAAAGAATCGCCTTCAAGGAACCGTTTCATGAACAACAAAAGTACCGCCTGGTGGATTCGTTATCTGCTGGTCATCGTCGTCACCCTGGTCCTGGGGGCCGCGCTGGGGGAGCTGAGCTTCTTTCAGAAAACCAATCTGGGCGTGCTGAAACTGAGCGCCGCCAACCTGGTGCGCTTTCTGGGCTACGGCAGCGCCCTGGTGCTGCTGTGGCTGCTGGCCCAACGCGCCGCGCTGGAACTGAAGAACCACAAGGGCTGGCAGGCCCAGGCCAGCCATTTCGTGCTGCCGCTGGCCACGGTCATCATCGTGCCGGCGGCACAGCCGGTGCTGCTGCTGGTGCTGGGTGGCCTGCTCGGCCCGGATCTGCGCAAGATCTACGACTGGCTCTTCATCCTGGGCACCCTGGGTGCGGCGGTCTGGCTGGTGTTGTCTCTGTACCAGCATCTGGAGCCGCTGCTGGAGAGCCTGCGCAGCGAGGCGCAGCCCAAAGACTGACCCGCTTCAGTCGGGCTGCAGTTCCGCCGGGACGGTGGCCAGGCGCTGGGCCAGCACCTTGTCGATACGCCGGCCATCCAGGTCCACCACCTCGAACAGCCAGTCGCCGCAGGGGATGCGTTCGCCGGCCTTGGGCAGGTGGCCGCTGACGGCCAGCAGCAGGCCGGCCACCGTGTTGTAGCGCCCGCGCCCCTCGTCGGGCAGTTCGCGGATGCCCAGCCGGCTCTTGAGCTCGTCCACCGGCATCAGGCCGTCGAGCAGCCAGGAGCCGTCCTCGCGCGCGGTGGCCCAGGCGTCGATCTGCGCCACCGGCTGCAGCTCGCCGGTGATGGCCTCCAGCAGATCGCCCGGCGTCAGCAGGCCCTGCACCACACCGTATTCGTCGACCACGAAGACCATGCGCCCCGAGCGGGCGCGGAACTGCTCCAGCAGCTCCATGCCCGAGAGTGTTTCCGGCACAAAGACGGCGGGATGCACATGGTGCTCGACCGGCCCTTCGGCCGCCGACCCCAACTGGAGCAGCTTGCCCACGCTGACCACGCCCAGCACGTCGTCGAGCGAGCCGCGGCACACCGGGTACCAGGAATGCGCGCCGCGCTCGCCGGCCTGGCCCACGTGCTGCAGGCACTCGGCCACGCCGAGGGTGGCGTCGAGCCAGTCGACGTCGGCGCGCGGCACCATCAGCGAGGTCAGCGGCCGGTCGTCGAGGCGGAACACGTTCTGCACCATCTGGTGCTCCTGCGCCTCGATCACACCGGCGTCCACGCCCTCTTCCAGGCTGTGGCGGATTTCTTCTTCCGTCATGCTGCGCGTCACGTCGGTAGGGATGCGCAACAGCCGCAGCACGCCCTGGGTGGTGGCCGCCAGCAGCTTGACGAAGGGCTTGGCCACGATGGCCAGCCAGTGCATGGGGCGCGACATCCAGCGCGCCACCGGCTCGGGATAGAGCTGGCCGATGCGTTTGGGCACCAGCTCGCCGAAGATGATCGTGATGAAAGTGATGAGGGTCACCACCAGCGCGGTGGCCCAGATGCCGGCGGCCTTGGCCGACATGCCCCAGCCCTGGAACAGATCGGCCAGGTCGGCGCTGAAGGCGGCCTCGCCGACGATGCCGTTGAGCACGCCGATGGAGGTGATGCCCACCTGCACGGTGGAGAGAAAGAGATTGGGGTCGTCCAGCAGCTCCAGTGCCTTCTGGGCGCCGCCGTCGCCGGCCTCGGCCATGGCCAGCAGGCGCGCCTTGCGGCTGGCGGCCAGGGCCAGCTCGGACATGGCGAACAGGCCGTTGAGCACGATCAGCACGACGATCAGCAGAAATTCCATGATCGGCCGACTTTAACCTGCCGCCATGACCGGTCCACCCGGCCGCGGTTTCAGGCCGGCAGGCTGGCCGCGCACTGGCGCAGGGCCTCGGCCATGTCGGCGCCGCTGGCGTAGCGTGCTTCGGGCTGCTTGGCCAGCGCCTTGCCCACGATGGACACCAGGCAGGGCGGCAGGTCCGGGCGTACGGTCAGGATGTCCACCGGCGGCTCGTTGGCGATGCGGTACATCAGCTGCGCCATCGAATCGCCATCGAAGGGCAGCCGGCCGCAGGCCAGCTGGTACAGCGTGACCCCGAGCGAGAACAGGTCGGAACTGCCGGAGATCTTCAGGCCGGCCAGTTGTTCGGGCGACATGTAGGACGGCGTGCCCAGGACCATGCCGGTGCGGGTCTTGCTGGCGTCGGTGATGCGGGCGATGCCAAAGTCGGCCACCTTGACCGCGTCGGTCTGCGGGTCGTACATGATGTTGCCGGGCTTGATGTCGCGATGAACGACGTTCTGCCTGTGCGCGTAGTCCAGCGCGTCGGCCACGCGCGCGACGATGTCCATCACCACCGGCAGCGGCAGCAGCTGGCCGGGCTTGGTGTGGGCCACCAGGTCCTGGCCCTTGAGAAACTCCATGGCGATGTAGGCCAGGTCGTGCTCCTCGCCGGCGTCGTACATGGTGACGATGTTGGGGTGGTTCAGCCGGCCGGCCGTGGCAGCCTCGCTGAAGAAACGCTCTTTGACCTCCTGCAGCACGTCGGCGTCGAACTCGCTGGCCAGCGCCATGGTCTTGATGGCCACCTCGCGGCCGATCTTCGGGTCCTTGCCCAGGTAGACCACGCCCATGGCGCCCTTGCCCAGCTCCTTCTCGATCTCGTAGCGGCCCAGCATGGGCTTGGACAGGCCCGGACGATCCAGCACCAGGGTGCTGTCGTTGCCGCGGCCGGTCGCGCCGCCGAACACGACTGTCTCGGACATGGCCTTGGACTGGACCAGCCGCGTGGGCAGGTCGCGGAAACTGGGGTCGTAGTCGGCCATGTAGCGGAACACCGACTCGGCCTTGTTGAACTGGCGCTTGCGCTCGAAATCGAGCGCCAGGTTGTACATCAGCTCCATCAGACTCTGGTCCAGCGGCACTTTGCGGAATTTTTCGAAGGCCATGTCGAGCTGGCCCTGGCCCTGGAAGGCCAGGCCCAGCATGCGGTTGCTTTCGGCCGACTCGGCCTCGGATTTCTCCTTGCCCTCTTCCGTCACCAGGAAACGCTTGGTGGTCAGCAGCAGGTGGCCGACCAGCAGCAGCGTGGCCGGCAGCATCAGCGGCAGCCACAGCGCCTGCGTTGTCATCAACAGGAAATGCGCGGCCAGCAGGGCCGCGAACAGGGCCGCCGTGACGATGGCCCCGGTGGCGGCGCGCAGGCGCGGCAGGAGCGCAATCAGGTAGGCGGCCACAAGCAGGAAGATGCCCAGCTGCGCCAGCGCGGCCCAGGACGGCGAGACGAAGTAGTCGCCCTGCAGCATGCTGGAGACGGTGTGCGCCAGCGTCACCACCGAGGGCATGCTGGAGGACACCGGCGTGACCTGCAGGGTGCCGACGCCGGCGGCCGACGCGCCGATCAGCACGATCTTGTCGCGGTACTTGGCCGGCGCAATCTTGCCGCTGAGCACGTCGTAGAAGGAGTCGACCGCGAAGGCGGGACGGCCCTGGCTGTCGGGGTAGAAGTAGGTCTGCATGCGCAGCGAGCGGTCGGTGGCGATGCTCTGCTTGCCCAGCCGCACACCCTCGCCCGGCAGCACGCGGATGTCGGCGGGCCGCAGGTTCAGGCTGTACGCCGCCAGCATCAGGGACAGCGAGGGGTAGAGCGTGCCGTAGTAGTCCATGGCCAGCGGCTCGCTGCGCACGGCACCGTCGACATCGCGCGAGAAGTTCAGGTGGCCCAGCGCCAGCGCCTGACTGCCCAGCGCCGGTATGGGCATGAGCACGCCCTTGGACGGATCGGGCTCCACGCCATCGCCCGGGTCCGCGGCGCCCAGGCGGTTGCGCTGCACGAAGTCGGGCAGGGCCCGGTCGGGCTTGCCCTGGGGTTCACCGGGCTCGAAGTACAGGGCCAGCAAGGCATTGCGGGCCCGCATCAGGCTTTCGGCCAGCTTGCGGTCGTTGTCCAGGTTCTGTGCGGCCTGGGCCAGCAGGGCGTCGAGCCGGGCCAGGTCGTCGGGCCGGCCAGTGCGCCGCAGGCCCGAGTCCTCCAGCAAGGCATTGATCTTGTAGATGTAGTCCAGCCCCGCGTCGAGCTGCGGCTCGGAGAAGAGCACGGTGTGGCCGATCACCTTGGCCTGCCCGGCGGCCAGCAGGTCGATCATGCGCGCGTGGATCTCGCGCGGCCAGGGCCAGCGCCCCAGGTTGGCGATGCTCTGGTCGTCGATGGCGATGATGGCGATGCGGTCGCTGGGCGTGCGCGCGGTGGCCCGTACGCCCAGGTCGTAGGCCTTGCGCTCCAGACTCTGCATCAGATCGCTGCGGGCGGCGACGAACAACACGAGCGTCACCAGCACGCCCACCAGCCAATCCTTCTGCCAGAAAGAACCACGCTTCATCGTCTCCCCCTTGTCGCCGCGCCACCACGGCGCGGCCCAGTCTAATCCAAGGCGCCCCCTTGCTCGTGTCAAAACGGCCCTGGGTCATCTTCGCATGAGGCGCGGATGCGAAAATCAGCCCATGACGAAGTACGGACCATGGCCCATTATCTGATCGGCGACGTGCAAGGCTGCGATGGCGCCCTGCAACGCCTGCTCGACAAAATCGCCTTCACGCCCAGCCGCGACACCCTGTTCCTGCTGGGCGACCTGGTCAACCGCGGCCCCGACTCGGCCGCCGTGCTGCGCCGGCTGATGGGCTACGGCGACGCCGCGCGCTGCCTGCTGGGCAACCACGACCTGCACCTGCTGGCCATTGCGCACGGCGTGCGCCCGCCGCACCGCAGCGACACGGTGCACGACATCCTCCAGGCCCCCGACCGCCCCGCCCTGCTGGACTGGCTGCGCCGGCAGCACCTGGCGCTGCGGGAGACCCACGACGGGGAGGAGATCCTGATGGTGCATGCCGGGGTGCTGCCCAGCTGGGATGCTGGCAAGACGATGGCGCTGGCCGGCGAACTGGAAGCCGTGCTGCGCGGCCCGGATCTGCCCGGCTTCCTGCGGCGCATGTACGGCAACGAGCCGGCGCGCTGGGACGATCGTCTGCAGGGTGATGCGCGGCTGCGCGTGATCGTCAACGCCCTGACGCGGCTGCGTTTTTGCACCGCCGAGGGCGAGATGGAATTTGCCAGCAAGGAAGGGGCGGCGGGCGCGCCGGCGGGTTACCTGCCCTGGTTCGAGGTGCCGGGGCGGCGGACGGCCGATGTGACGGTGGCCTTCGGCCACTGGTCCACGCTGGGCTGGCTGCACCGGCCCGATGTGCTGGCGCTGGACACGGGCTGCGTCTGGGGCGGTTGCCTAAGTGCCGTGCGCTTGGGGCAAGCCCGCGCACACGAGTTGATTCAGGTGCAGTGCGAGGCCGCCCAGACGCCCGGGCGGCGCGGAGACTGAGGCCTGCGGTGCCAGACCTGCCCAGGCAGGCCTGGACAGGCCAAAGCGTCGCTGCGTCTTAGCTCGACGTCTCTTCCGACTTGAACAGCGCCGCCACCTTGCGCTTGGCGCGGATATTGGCCGAGATCACACGACCGGCCGGCTTGGCGACGGCTTCCCACGGCGCGGGTTCAGCCACCGTCTGCGGGGCTTCGTACGGCTTGTTGAAGAAGGGGTCTTGCGCCGGCGCGGCGGCACGGCCACTCTCGCGCGGGGCGGTGCGGCGCTCGCCACGGCGCGGCTCGCTGCGCTCTTCGCCGCGTTCGTACAGGCGGTGGCCTTCGTTGAAGCGGCCCTGGCGGCGGATGTCGGGGCGGTCTTCGTCGTACTCCACCGGCTCCAGATCGATCTTGGTCTTGATCAGCTTCTCGATGTCGGCCACCAGGCGCGCGTCCTTGGAGGAGACGAAGCTCACCGCCAGGCCCGAGGCGCCGGCACGGCCGGTGCGGCCGATGCGGTGCACGTAGTCTTCCGCGTTGAAAGGCACGTCGAAGTTGAACACCGCCGGCACGTCCTTGATGTCCAGGCCGCGGGCGGCCACGTCGGTGCAGACCAGCAGGTCGACCTCGCCCTTCTTGAAGGACTCCAGCGCCTTGAGGCGCTCGTCCTGGCTCTTGTCGCCATGCAGCGCGGTGGTCTTGAGGCCCTCGCGCTCCAGCGTGCGGGCCAGGCGGGCGCAGCCCAACTTGCTGTTGACGAAGACAAAGGCCTGCTTCATGCCGCGCTGGCGCAGGATCTGGTGCAGGGCGTGGCGCTTGTCGTCCTCGGGCACGCTGTAGAAATGCTGCTCGACGGTGGAGGCGGTGGCGTTGGAGCGCGCCACCTCGATGGTCACCGGGTTCTGCAGGTAGCTGCCGGCCAGGCGCTTGATCTCGGGCGAGAAGGTGGCGGAAAACAGCAGTGTGGTGCGTTGCTTGGGCAGGTAGGACAGGATGCGCTGCAGGTCGGGCAGGAAGCCGATGTCCAGCATGCGGTCGGCCTCGTCGAGCACCACGTACTCGACCTGGTTGAGCACGGCGTTCTTGGCCTCGATGTGGTCCAGCAGGCGGCCGGGCGTGGCGACCAGCACCTCGACGCCCTTCTTGAGTTCCAGGGTCTGCGGCTTCATGTCCATGCCGCCGAAGACCACGGTACTGCGCAGATTGGTGTACTTGGCGTACATCTTGACCTGCTGGGCCACCTGGTCGGCCAGTTCGCGCGTGGGCAGCAGCACCAGGGCGCGCACGGGGTGGCGGGCCGGGGAGGTGGAGCTGTTTTCGTGCTTGAGCAGGCGCTGCAGCAGGGGCAGGGAGAAAGCGGCGGTCTTGCCGGTGCCGGTCTGGGCGGCGCCCATGACATCGCGCCCCTCCAGCACCACGGGAATGGCCTGGGCCTGGATCGGCGTCATGAACTCATAGCCCATGTCGGCCACGGCTCGCCGCAGGGGCTCGGCCAGGGTCAGATCGGCATAACGCTGGGGCACGGGTTCGGGGGAAACAGAAGTCATCAGGTCTCGGGAAAATTCGCCGTCGACGCGACGGCTTGCGCAGTTCAGATCCGGGCCGCGGGCCCGAACCGACAACTTGCCCAAAATTTGGGCAAAACCGTATTATCCCTGATATCCCCCGCCCGGGCAGGCCGCCGCTCAGGTCCCCTAGGTGCGCAGCACGCCTTCGCTGTCGAACACCCCCATCTTCACGCTGCTCCCGGCGACAAACGGGGAGGCTTCGGAGAAACCGAAGTTCAGCTCGCCCATCTCGAAATTGCGGGTGGCCGCCAGGGCATTGCGCAATTTGTCGCGGGTGATGTCACGCCCCGCGCGCCGGATCGCCTCGGCCATCAGATGCGCGTTCACGTAGCTCTCCAGGCCCAGTCCCATCGCCGTCGACAGACCGGCGGCGTCCATGGCCGCCAGATAACGGCGCACGGCGGCGTACTTCTTGCTCTTCGCACTGGGCAGGAAAGAGGCGGCGGCCAGCCCCGCAACATGCGATCCGAGGCGGTTGATGTCCGTGAACGTCACGGACAGGCCCACCACCGGCAGGCCGATGCCCATCTTGCGCAGGGCCAGCACGAAATCCGTCGTGCCGGTGCCCGTGGCACCCAGGAAGACGGCGCCGACGTTGCTGTCGCGGACCTTCTGCGCCGTCTCGGCCGCGTTCTTGCCGTCCACCGCCAGGGGGAAGCTCTTCACGGCCGCCCCCAGCTGCGCCTGTGCCAGCGCCGCCTGGGCATCGGCCAGCACTTCCTTGCCGAAGGGGTTGTCGAGGTAGACGATGGCAATGGCCGAGATGCCCGCCTGCGCGAGCTGCAACACCATGCGCTGCACTTCGGTGGTGTAGCTCGGACGGATATGGAAGGTGTGCCGGAACCCCGGCTGGCGCAGGGACGAGGCGCCCGTGATCGGGCCCAGCACCGGGATGCCGGCCTTCTCGGTCAGCGGCAGGACACCCGCGTTGTTCGGGGTGCCGATGATGGACATGAAGGCAAAGGCGCTGTCCTGCTCGATCATGTCCTTGACGTTGCTCACCGTGCGCGGCGCCGAATAACCGTCATCCTTGGTGGTGAACCGCAGTTCGCGGCCATGGATGCCGCCGGCGCGATTGATCTCGGCAAAGGCCGCCAGGATGCTGGCCGTGTGATCCACGCCGGCGCCCGCCAGCGGCCCCGTGGTCGGCATGGAACTGCCGATCGTGATGTGCTTGGCCGAAATGGCCGACTCGGCCGCGCGGGCGGAGATGCTCACGCCCCCCGCGCCCAGGATGGCCGCACCGAAGCCGATGCGGTGTACAAAATGTCTGCGATTCATCATGGCGGTATGTCTTCTCTTGGAATAGTGGTGGCTGAAAAGCTCGGGTTTCAGGTGCCGCCGATTACACCCATACCGGTGGGGGCGGGGATGTCACGAACGTGTCATCAACCTTGGTGGTTACACGGCGTTGCATCCTGGCGCCGAATGGCAACAGCGATCCAGCCCGTCGACGAGCCCGGCGAAGTTCCTGCGGTCTGACGGGCGCGCTAGAGTGGCGGCATGACCGACACCGTCCTGCTCAGCGCCACCCAGACTGCCGCCCGCCTGCCCTGGCTGCCCTTGGCCGCCGAGATCGCCGCCCTGCTCGCGGACGCAGCCGTGCAGGTGCCCGCCCGTCTGGTCCAGCCCCTGCCCGGCGGCGGCAGCCTGTTCGTGATGCCGGCGCTCGATGGCCGCATTGCCATCACCAAGCTCATCACATTCACGCCGGCCAATGCCGGCAGTGGCCGCCCGGCCATCCAGGGCGACGTGGTGGTGTTCGACCTCGCCAGCGGCGAGCGCCGCCTCGTGCTCGATGGCCCCACCGTCACGGCGCGGCGCACGGCCGCCGTCTCGCTGCTGGCGGCGCAGACCCTGGCGCCGAATCCGCAGGGACCGCTGCTGATCGTCGGTGCCGGCGTGCAGGGCCGTTCGCACCTGGAGGCCTTTGTCGCCGGGCTCGGGGTGCGGGAAGTGCGCATCGCCTCGCGCAGCGCCGACAGCGCCCGCTCACTGGCCGATCACGCCCGCACCCTGGGCCTGCAGGCGGAGGTGGTGAGCGACCCGGACGCCGCCCTGGCCGATTGCCCACTGGTGGTGACCTGCACCCCGGCCAGCGGCGTGGTGCTGCGCGCCCGGCCCCGAGCCGACGCCTTCATCGCCGCGGTGGGCGCCTTCACGCCGAAGATGGTGGAACTGGCGCCGGACCTGTGCCGGCACCTCGCCACGCAGGGCACGGTGGTCGTGGACACGCGTGACGCCGATCACGAAGCCGGCGACCTGCTGCAGGCGGGGTTGGACGTGACGCGCTTGGCCACCTTGCAGGAGATGCTGCAGGCCAAGAAAAACCGGCCGCACGGACCGGTTTTGTTCAAGAGCTGCGGCTGGGCCGGCTGGGACCTGGCAGCCGCGCGGCTGGCGTCACACTGAACGCCAATTTACCATTTACCGATAAACGGTATAATTCACCATGATCAAGACCTTCGCGGATCAGGCCACGGCCGATCTGTTTGCAGGGAAACGGATAGCGCGCTGGGCCAACATCCAGATTGTGGCCACGCGCAAGCTGCAACAGCTCGACAGCGCGGCGACGCTGGAGAGCCTGCGGGTGCCGCCAGGCAACCGGCTGGAAGCGTTGACGGGGGACCGCAAGGGCCAGCACAGCCTGCGTATCAACGAGCAGTGGCGCTTGTGTTTCGTCTGGCGGGCCGATGGCGTGCACGCGGTCGAGATCGTGGACTATCACTGAGCCTGGAAAGGAGCCGAACATGACCATCAAAGCCCCCGCCAACGGCATGCGGCCGGTGCATCCCGGCGAAATTTTGCGCGAGGAATACCTCAAGCCGCTGGACATGAGCGCCAATGCGCTGGCCAAGGCGCTCAAGGTGCCCGCCTCGCGCGTCAATGACATCGTGCTGGAGCGGCGCGGCGTCACCGTGGACACGGCCATGCGCCTGGTACGCTATTTCGGCGGTGACGTGCAGAGCTGGCTGAACCTGCAGACCGCCTACGACATCAAGCTGGCGCAGAAGAACCTGGCCAAACGGGTGGAACAGGAAGTCGTGCCACTGGCCGCCTGAGAACTTGTGAATAAATCTACTGCGCAACCCGATCGCGGCGTTGGGCGGTGCT
>JAHRYV010000066.1 GCA_020621965.1 Curvibacter sp.
TGCTTCGCCAAAGAAAGGTAACCGAAAGAAAGGCGAGCCGGATTCGTCGGCCCTCCGCTACGCTACGGGCACGCTGCGTTGCTCGGGATCGGCGGGAGGCTCAGAAACTCGCCCTGCGGGCTCAAACATCTTCGCCTCTTTCTCCGCCGCTCCCTGCGCTACTCGCCTCCTCATTACGGCGGGGGAGTCAGAACAGCCAACAGCCGAGCCAGTACGCGCTGGCGCGCGTACTGGTGATCATTCCGAAAGCGAAGCAACGCTTCGTCTTGCCGTTTACCCGAGTTCATCTTCTTGCCTAATGGCAGTTGATTTGAAAACTCTGGTTCATTCCGGTACTGGCGCCCATGGTGGTTCGGCGCGTGTCGCAATTCAAGTTCAGCTCTGACGGAGAGTTGAGGGTTCGATTCAGGGCTTCTCGTTGTCCGGCATTGCGAGTCTGGACAGCCGAGTTCAATATCTGGAGAAGCACGCTGGCTGCTTCATTCGTATTCTCTGAGGTGGCGTTCGCGGAATCAGCTGTTGAGTCAGCGCTTTTCACGAGGCGGTTGTCGCGCCACAGGCCTGCCCGACGAGTTCCATCAGTCAAAGTTAGGACGCCATTGCCCGTCATCTTCCCGTCTACAAATTCACCGACGTACCGATTCCCGCTCGCCCATACGAGAACGCCTTTTCCGAAGGCCCTGCCATCGACAAAATCTCCCTCATAGCGACTGCCGTCCGTACTGTGGAACACCCCTTTTCCTGTTCGATTTCCGTTGATGAAATCGCCTTCGTATCTATTTCCGTCTGCCCAGACGAACACCCCCTTGCCGGTTAATTTGCCGGCTACAAATTCGCCCTCATAACGACTGCTGTCTGCGTTGGTCAAAGAACCTTTCCCAGATGGTTGGCCGTTTACAACTTGACCTGAGTAGCGATTGCCATTTGAAAATTGATATGAACCTATCCCGGTAACGTTTCCATCAGAAAAGTCGCCTTCATACCGATTCCCATTTGCCCATTTCATGACTCCCTTTCCGTGAGGTTTGTCGTTGAGCCAATCGCCCTCATAACGTGAGCCGTCTGGGTACACCTTGACTTGGTGTGTTTGCGCAATAGCTAATCCTTGGATAGATAAAAATGACAAAACAAGCGCTAACAAAGAAAAAGAACGGCTAACGACACTTAGATTGAATTTTTGCATTCCGTCCTCCTTAAATTCGCATGCATTCGTGATGACTATCTTTGTGGGAAGTCGATAACTCACGATCCGCGCGACGCGATAGCATCAGCCTTCGTTTGAGCAAGACCTACCTAGGTAAAAGTATTCACGCAGACATGGGTGCTCAAGGGCGTATGTGATCTTGACCAGCTTTCGCCCAGATGTATCTGTCGCAACCCCTTCCAGAGAAGAGAAGAACACATTAGCAAACAAATGAACCACAAGACTATCCGGCGGCGCAGAAATCTGTTCTATGAGATTTGGCATCTCCTCTCGAATGTTTTTTTCCACTCGCGCAGTTTGTGTTGAAGTGATTGCGTCCCCATTCCATTGAAAGGAAATGTCCATGGTGATTCCTCATGATGCGGTTGAGGCGGCAGTGCCCATCTTGATCTGGACAGCTGAAGTGCGGGAAAACATGCTCACACGTTTTCATCATGAGCGTCTTTCCTAGTATTTTCAAGTGCCTACATCAACAATCTGCTTGGCAGATGCAATTGCGCGGCGCAGCGACCAGATTGTGAAAATCCACAAGGACGCGCCATGGCGCGTCCTTGTTGTCTTTGGTATTTGGTTCCCCACGCCGTAATGAGGAGGCGAGTAGCGCAGGGCCGGGCGGAAAAAGGGGCGCGCATGTTTGAGCGTAGCGAGTTTGCGCGCACCCCGCCCGGGCCGAGCAACGCAGCGTGCCCGCAGCGCAGCGGAGGGCCGACGAATCCGGCTCGCCTTTCTTTCGGTTACCTTGCTTTGGCGAAGCAAAGAAAGGTGACTCGCCCGCCGGGGCGAGACCCGGCTTGCCACGAAAGCAAACCCTTCACAAGAGCAGAAAACCAAGGCTCTTTACAATCAGCGCCATCCCCGGAATACAAGAGACGGAGCAAGCAAATGGCAATCTACGAACTAGACGGTAACGCCCCCACCTTAGGCCACAACGCCTACGTCGCGGACAGCGCCCAAGTCATCGGCAAAGTCACCCTGGAAGAAAACGTCAGCGTCTGGTTCGGCACCATCATCCGCGGTGACAGCGAACACATCCACATCGGCGCCGGCTCCAACATCCAGGACGGCAGCGTGCTGCATGCCGACGAAGGCGTGCCGCTGAGACTCGGCGAGAACGTGTCGGTCGGCCACAAGGTCATGCTGCACGGCTGCACCGTGGGCGATGGCTCGCTGATCGGCATCGGGGCCATCGTGTTGAACCACGCGAAGATCGGCAAGAACTGCCTGGTCGGTGCGGGTTCGCTGGTGACCGAGGGCAAGGAATTTCCGGATGGCTCCATGATCCTGGGCAGCCCGGCCAAGGCCGTGCGCCAGCTCACGCCCGAGCAGATCGCCGGGCTGGAGCGCATCGCCCAGCATTACATCGGCAATGCGGAGCATTTCCGCAAAGGCCTGAAGAAGATCGGCTGAGCGCCTCCACGACGAAATCCCACCCGTGTCCGAACTCCACAAATTCCTCTTCGAAGGCCTGCCGGTGCGCGGCATGATCGTGCGCCTGACCGATGCCTGGACCGAGATTCTCAAGCGCCGTGCCGCCAGCAGCACCGGGGCCTATCCGCCGCCGGTGCAGGCGCTGCTGGGCGAGATGGCCGCGGCCAGTGCCCTGATGCAGTCCAACATCAAGTTCAATGGCGCGCTGATCCTGCAGATCTCCGGTGACGGGCCGGTCAAGCTGGCGGTGGCCGAGGTGCAGTCCGACCTCAGCCTGCGCGCCACCGCCACCGTGCAGGGCGCCGTGCCCGAGGGCGCGGGGCTGGAGGCCATGGTCAATGTGCAAGGCAAGGGCCGCTGCGCCGTCACGCTCGACCCCCAGGACCGCCTGCCGGGTCAGCAGCCCTACCAGGGTGTGGTGCCGCTCACCGGCAACAACGAGCAGCGCATGCAGTCGCTGGCCGACGCGCTGCAGCACTACATGCGCCAGAGCGAGCAGCTCGACACCGTGCTGGTGCTGGCGGCCGACGAGCAGGTGGCCGCCGGCCTGCTGATCCAGCGCCTGCCCATCGAAGGCATGGGCAATCTGGCCGGCCAGCAGCCGGCCGAGGCCGAGTTGTTTGAAGCGGAGATGTACGAGCACTACAACCGCATCGCCACGCTGGCCTCCAGCCTCAAGCGCGAGGAGCTGCTGACGCTGGACGTGGAGACCATCCTGCGCCGTCTGTTCTGGGAAGAGAAGCTGCAGCGCTTCATGCCGCATGCCGGCGAAACGGCGCCGCGTTTTGCCTGCACCTGCAGCCGCGAGCGCGTGGGCGGCATGATCCGCGGGCTGGGCGAGGCGGAGGCCCAGGAGATTCTGGCCGAGCGCGGCGTGATCCTGGTCGACTGCGAGTTCTGCGGCGCCAATTACCGCTTCGACGGCATCGACGTGGCGCAGCTGTTCACGACGGCGGGTGACCAGCCGCCGTCGAGTTCTTCAGTGCAGTAAAAAGTCTGAATTCGCAGTCCGGGTCGGCGCATTTCTCGCAGATGCCGGTCCAGCGCGGCGGCGGGCCGTCCTGCGGCTCGATCAGGCGCAGTGCGGCGCGCAGACGCTGCGGGCCTTGCCCATAGACGACGCCAAAGCCCAGACCCATGGCGGTCAGCTGCGCACGCAGCGCGGCGTCGGCCTCTTGCTGTGCGGGAGTGTGGCCGGGTAGATCCAGGCCCATGAGCAGCACCCGCTCGTAGGCGCCGGGTGTCAACGTGTCAGGGGAGGGGGCGTCGCCGATCTGCAGTTCGGGCAGGTGCAGCGCCAGATCCTGCGCCAGGCGGCTCTTGCCGGTGGCGGGCGCGCCGATGACGGCGATCTTCATGCCAGAGGTGCTTACTTCGCGATCTGGACGTAGATCTCGTTGGGCTTGACCATGCCCAGTTCCAGCCGTGCTTTCTCTTCGACCATCTCCAGGCCTTCCTTGAGGTCCTGCACCTCGGCGGCCAGCCGGTCGTTGACCAGCTGGGCTTGGGCGTTCTTCTGCTTCTGCGCTTCGAGCTCGACCGTCATGCGGGCGACCTTGGGCACGCTGCCCCGGCCAAACCACAACTGCGCGTGCAACACCACGAGCAGAGTGATCAGATGGCCGGGACGACGCGTGTCCATAGATCGCTAGGCCCGCGCGGAGGTTTCGAATGGCCGCGATACCGCAGAACCGGCTGCCGGGCTGCAGTGGCCCCTTGAGGAGGCGCGTAGCCGGAGGCACTTCAGGGTAGAAGGCAGGCCGGGCAGACGGCGATCTCGCCCAGGTCTTCCTCGATGCGCAGCAGCTGGTTGTACTTGGCCATGCGGTCCGAGCGGCTGAGCGAGCCGGTCTTGATCTGGCCGGCGCTGGTGCCCACGGCGATGTCGGCGATGGTGCTGTCTTCGGTCTCGCCCGACGGTGGCTGATGACGGCGGTGTAGCCGCGCGCTTACCATCTCGATGGCGGCGAAGTCTCGCTCAGGGCCGATCTGGTTGATCTTGATGAGATCGAGTTGGCGATGCCTTGTCGATGCCTTCCTTCGGGATCTTGGTGTTGGTGACGAAGAGGTCGTCACCGACGATCTGCACCTTCTTGCCCAGGCGTTCGGTCAGGATCTTCCAGCCGTCCCAGTCGCCTTCGGCCATGCCGTCCCGATGCTGATGATGGGTACTTGTCGCACCAGGTGGCCAGCATGCGGTCCATTCTTGGCGCTGAGACCAGGCCTTCGCCTTCGAGGTGGTACTTGCCGTCCTTGTAGAACTCGCTGGCGGCGCAGTCCAGGCCCAGGGCGATCTGCTCGCCGGCGGTGTAACCGGCCTTGTCGATGGCTTCCAGGATGAGCTGGATGGCGGCCTCGTGGTTGGCGACGCTGGGGGCGAAACCGCCCTCGTCACCGACCGAGGTGGGCATGCCCTTGTCGTGCAGGATCTTCTTGAGCGCGTGGAACACCTCGGCGCCGTAGCGCAGGGCTTCGCGGAAGTTGGGGGCACCGATCGGCAGCAGCATGAACTCCTGCAGGTCCAGGTTGTTGTTGGCGTGGGCGCCGCCGTTGATGACGTTCATCATGGGCACGGGCATCTGCACGGCGCTCATGCCGCCGAAGTAGCGGTACAGGGGCAGGCCGGCCTCTTCGGCGGCGGCGCGGGCCACGGCCATGGAGACGGCCAGCATGGCGCTGGCGCCCAGGCGGTTCTTGTTCTCGGTGCCGTCCAGGTCGATCAGGTCTTGTCCAGGAAGGCCTGCTCGGAGGCGTCCAGGGTCAGCGCACGGCCTCAGAGATTTTGGTGTTGATGTGCCGACGGCCTTGAGCACGCCCTTGCCCAGGTAACGGCTCTTGTCGCCGTCGCGCAGCTCGATGGCCTCGCGGCTGCCGGTGGAGGCGCCCGAGGGCACGGCGGCGCGGCCCATGGTGCCGGACTCCAGCAGGACGTCGCATTCGACGGTGGGGTTGCCTCGGCTGTCCAGGACTTCGCGGCCGACGATATCAACAATAGCGCTCATGCTTACCTTTCGATTGGGATAGTGATATTCAGACGATGGGGGCGGGCACGCCCTCCACCAGGATCATGTTGAAAAACTGGGTGGCACCGGCGCGTTTGGCGCGGGCAGCCTTGTACATTTCGCCGTCGTAGAAGGCTTTGGCCTTGTCAAAGCTTGGAAAGCGCAGCATGGCCACGCGGGCCGGTTGCCATTGGCCTTCCATCACTTCGAAACGACCACCGCGCACCAGGTATTCGCCGCCGGCGGCCTTTACTGCTGCGGGCGCCTCGGCCATGTACTGCTTGTATTGCTCCATGTCGGAGATCTGCATGTCGACAATGATGTAGGCGGCGGTCATGGTGTTCAGGCTTCGAAGCGGTTTTCCAGGAAGCCGTGTTTCTTGGTCACGTCATCCAGCGCGACCAGGGTTTCCAGCAGGGCCTTCATGTGCTTGAGCGGCACGGCGTTGGGGCCGTCGGACCAGGCCTGGTCGGGGTTGGGGTGGGTTTCCATGAAGAAGCCTGCGACGCCCACGGCCGCACCGGCGCGGGCCAGCACGGGCACCATCTCGCGTGCGCCGCCGCTGCTGGTGCCTTGGCCGCCGGGTTTTTGCACGGAGTGGGTCACGTCAAACACCACGGGCGCGCCTGACTTGCGCATTTCGGCCAGGCTGGTCATGTCGGCCACGAGATTGTTGTAGCCAAAACTGACGCCGCGCTCGCAGGCCAGAAAGCGATCCGGGTCCAGGCCCGCTTCGACGGCGGCCGCACGGGCCTTGTCGATCACGTTCTTCATGTCCCAGGGGGCGAGAAACTGGCCCTTCTTGATGTTCACCGGCTTGCCCGACCTGGCCACGGCGTGGATGAAGTCGGTCTGGCGGCACAGGAAAGCCGGGGTTTGAAGCACGTCGACCACGCTGGCAACCTCGGCCACTTGCGACTCGTCGTGCACGTCGGTGAGGACGGGCAGGCCGGTTTGACGGCGCACCTCGTCCAGGATTTTCAGGCCGGCCTCCATGCCCACGCCGCGCCGGGTCGCACCCGAAGAACGGTTGGCCTTGTCGAACGAGCCCTTGTAGATCAGGGGGATGCCCAGGGACGTGCAAGCTTCCTTGAGCTGGCCTGCCACGTCGACGGACATCTGCAGCCCTTCGATGGAGCAGGTGCCGGCGATCAGGAAAAAGCGCTTGTCGAGACCGACGTCGAAGCCGCAGAGTTTCATGGTCTTTGCTCCGGCTTCAGGCCACGGCCTTCAGGCTCTTCTTGCCGGCGCCCTGGTGCTCCAGCGCCGCTTTGACGAAGGCATTGAACAGCGGATGGCCGTTCCAGGGGGTGGACTTGAACTCGGGGTGGAACTGCACACCGACGAACCAGGGGTGCACGGATTGCGGCAGCTCGACGATCTCGGTCAGGTGCTCACGCTGCGTCAGCGCCGAGATCACCAGGCCGGACTTGCGCAGCGTGTCCAGATAGTTGACGTTGGCCTCGTAGCGGTGGCGGTGGCGCTCGGTCACCACGGGGCCGTAGATCTGGTGCGCCAGCGTGCCCGGGGCCACGTCGGAGCTCTGCGCGCCCAGGCGCATGGTGCCGCCCAGGTCGGAGTTGGCGTCGCGGGTCTTGATGGTGCCGTCGGCGTCCTTCCACTCGGTGATCAGGGCGATCACCGGGTGCTGGCACTGCGGCTCGAACTCGGTGCTGTTGGCGTTCTGCAGGCCGGCCACGTGGCGGGCGAACTCGATGGTGGCGACCTGCATGCCCAGGCAGATGCCCAGGTAGGGCACCTTGTGCTCGCGGGCGTAGCGGGCGGTGTTGATCTTGCCCTCGATGCCGCGCTTGCCGAAGCCGCCGGGCACCAGGATGGCGTCGTACTTGGACAGGCGCTGGAGGGTGTCGTCGGTGATGGTCTCGGAGTCGACGTGCTCGATCTTCACGTGCACGTGATTCTTCATGCCGGCGTGGCGCAGCGCTTCGTTGACCGACTTGTAGCTGTCCGACAGTTCCACGTACTTGCCGACCATGGCGATGGTGACCTCGCCCTGCGGGTGCTCGGTCTCGTAGACCAGGGAGTCCCAGCGCTTGAGGTTGGCCGGCGGCGTGTTCAGGCGCAGCTTGTCGCAGATCAGGCCGTCCAGGCCCTGCTCGTGCAGC
>JAHRYV010000067.1 GCA_020621965.1 Curvibacter sp.
AAGGACGGCCTGCTGCACATCAGCCAGATCGCCCACGAGCGCGTCGAGAAGGTCACGGACTACCTGTCCGAAGGCCAGATCGTCAAGGTCAAGGTGCTGGAGACCGACGAAAAGGGTCGCGTCAAGCTGTCCATGAAGGCGCTGCTGGACCGTCCGGCCCAGAACAACGGCGGCGAACAGGCCTGATCCGACTTTGTCACCCTGACGACGGCGCCCGGCGGCAAGTCCGCCGGCGCTGTCGGAGCGAGAGACCATGAAAGCCATCGAAATCACTTCCTACGGTGCGCCCGAAGTGCTGCGTCTGGGCCAGCGCCCCGACCCGGTGCCGGGCGCGGGTGAGCTGCTGATCCGCGTGGCGGCCAGCGGCATCAACCGGCCCGACGTGTTCCAGCGCACCGGCAACTACCCGGTGCCGCCGGGCGCCTCCGACATCCCCGGCCTCGAAGTGGCCGGTGAGGTCGTGGGCGGCAATGCTGCGGAACTGGCGCAGGCGGGTTTGAAGCTGGGCGACAAGGTGTGCGCCCTGGTGGCCGGCGGCGGTTATGCCGAGTTGTGCACCGCGCCCATCGCGCAGTGCCTGCCGTACCCCAAGGGCCTGAGTGATGTCGAGGCGGCTTCGCTGCCCGAGACCTTCTTCACCGTCTGGAGCAATGTGTTCGACCGCGGCCGCCTGCAGGCCGGCGAGACGCTGCTGATCCAGGGTGGGTCGAGTGGCATCGGCGTCACCGCCATCCAGCTGGCCAAAGCCATGGGTGCGAGAGTGATCGTGACGGCCGGCAGCGACGACAAGTGCGCCGCCTGCCTGAAGCTGGGCGCCGACCATGCCATCAACTACAAGACGCAGGACTTTAAGGACGAGGTCAAGCGCCTGACAGAGGGCAAGGGTGTGGACGTGATCCTCGACATGGTGGGCGGCGAGTACGTCGCGCGCGAGGTCGAGAGCCTGGCCGAGGACGGCCGCATCGTCATCATCGCCGTGCAGGGCGGCACCAAGAGCAGCTTCAACGCCGGCCTGGTGCTGCGTAAGCGTCTGACCATCACCGGCTCCACGCTGCGTCCGCGCCCCGTGGCCTTCAAGCAGGCGATCGCGCAGGCCTGTCTCAAGCATGTCTGGCCCCTGATCGAGGCCGGCAAGATCAAGCCCGTGATCCACAGCACCTATGCGGCCGTGGACACGAACGTGGAAACCGGCAGCGGCGCCGCCCAGGCGCATGCGCTGATGGAATCGAACCAGCACATCGGCAAGATCGTGCTGACCTGGAGCGGTGCATGAAAAAGCTGATTGCTGGCAACTGGAAGATGAACGGCAGCCTGGCGGCCAACCAGGCCCTGCTCAAGGGCATCCTCTCGGGTCTCAAGGACCCGGCTTGCGACATCGCGGTCTGCGTGCCGGCGCCGTATCTGGCGCAGTGCCAGATGCTGCTCGCGGCCAGCCCGGTGGAACTGGGTGCGCAGGACGTGTCGCAGCATGAGCTGGGGGCTTACACCGGCGAAGTGTCGGTGGCCATGCTCAAGGATTTCGGCGTGCGCTACGCCATCGTCGGCCACTCGGAGCGAAGGCTGTACCACGGCGAGACCGATGCCGTGGTGGCGGCCAAGGCGCAGCGTGCCCTGGCCGGTGGCGTTACGCCCATCGTCTGCGTGGGCGAGACCCTGGCCGAGCGTGAAGCCGGCAAGACGGAAGAGGTGGTCAAGCGCCAGCTGGCCGCAGTCATCCATCTCAACGGTCACTGCATCAGCGAGGTCGTCGTGGCCTACGAGCCCGTCTGGGCCATCGGCACCGGCAAGACCGCCAGCCCCGAGCAGGCGCAGCAGGTGCATGCCGTGCTGCGCGCGCAGTTGAAAGCGGCCACGCCGCAGTTCGACCGCATCAAGATCCTGTATGGCGGCAGCATGAACGCGGCCAACGCCGCGACGCTGCTGGCCCAGCCCGACATCGACGGCGGCCTGATCGGCGGTGCCTCGCTCAAGGCCCCGGATTTTCTGGCCATCATTGCTGCAGCTGCCTGATCATCAAGGCAGCTTGCTACGAATTTAGGAGTAAACATGAGTTTCGTCGTTACCATCATTCTCACCGTGCAACTGCTGACGGCCGTGGCCATGATCGGCCTGATCCTGATCCAGCACGGCAAGGGCGCCGACATGGGCGCCGCTTTCGGCAGCGGTGCCTCGGGCAGCCTGTTCGGCGCCAGCGGCGGTGCCAACTTCCTCTCGCGCACCACGGCGGTGTTGGCGGCAGTGTTCTTCGTCTGCACCTTGCTGCTGGCTTACTTCAGCAACGCGCGTCCCGCCGCCAGCTCGGGCAGCGTGCTGGAAAGCCCGGCTGTGACGGCGCCCGCGGCGACGCCGGAAGCGCAGATTCCGGCGTCGGTGACGGCCCCGGCGCCGGCACCTGCTGCATCGGGCGCGGGTCAAATCCCGACCCGTTGATCGTGGTCAATAAATGAAATTCTCTCCGAGGAGAGGAGGGGATTTCAGGGTAAACTCTAAGTCTGTCTGGTGAGCCATCTCCTCACGCAAACCGGACGTCCGAGACAAGCCGTCGTGGTGAAATTGGTAGACACGCTATCTTGAGGGGGTAGTGGCGAAAGCTGTGCGAGTTCGAGTCCCGCCGACGGCACCAAACAACAGACCGTCCGGGGACAGTCCGGACGGTTAACGGTGATCAGTATTTCAAGATGAACCTCGATCGGTACCTTCCCGTTCTCCTGTTCATCTTGGTCGGCATCGCGGTGGGAATACCCCCAGGTTATCGGCGCATCTTGGGCCGAACCGGCCGACCCGCCAAGAACTCCTACGAGTGTGGCTTCGAAGCTTCGAAGACGCGCGCATGAAGTTCGACGTGCGCTACTACCTCGTGGCCATCCTGTTCATCCTGTTCGATCTGGAAATCGCCTTCCTCTTCCCCTGGGCCGTCGCGCTCAAGGAAGTGGGTGCGGTGGGTTTCTGGGCGGCCATGGTGTTCATTGCCATCCTCGTCGTGGGCTTTGTCTACGAGTGGAAAAAAGGCGCCCTGGACTGGGAATGATCTGATTTCTCGCAAGGATCGATGCCATGATTGAAGGCGTGATGAAGGAAGGCTTCATCACCACCAGCTACGACGCGGTGGTGAACTGGGCCAAGACCGGCTCGCTCTGGCCCATGACCTTCGGTCTGGCCTGCTGCGCGGTGGAGATGATGCATGCCGCCGCGGCGCGTTACGACATCGGCCGTTTCGGCGCCGAGGTGTTCCGCGCCAGCCCGCGCCAGTCCGACCTGATGATCGTGGCCGGCACGCTGTGCAACAAGATGGCCCCGGCCCTGCGCAAGGTCTACGACCAGATGAGCGAGCCGCGCTACGTGCTCTCCATGGGCTCCTGCGCCAATGGCGGCGGCTACTACCACTACAGCTACTCGGTGGTGCGTGGTTGCGACCGCATCGTGCCGGTCGACGTCTACGTGCCGGGCTGCCCGCCCACCGCTGAGGCGCTGATCTACGGGATCATCCAGCTGCAGCAGAAGATCCGCCGCACACAGACCATCGCGCGCGTCTGAGGAAACAGTGATGACTGCTATTGCCGTAAACCCCGAAGCTCTCAAGGACACCGTGACCGCCGCTTTGGGCGGCAAGGCGCGTCGTGTCCAGGTTGCGCTGGGCGAGGTGACCGTCGAGGTTGCCGCCCAGGACTACCATGCAGCCGCGCTGATCCTGCGTGATGCGCAAGGTTGCCAGTTCGAGCAGCTGATCGACCTCTGTGGTGTCGACTACTCCGCCTATGGTGACGGCGTCTGGGAGGGCGCGCGCTACTGCGTGGTCTCCCACCTGCTGTCGGTCAGCCTGAACCAGCGCGTGCGCCTCAAGGTTTTTGCGACCGACGACGAGTTCCCGCTGGTCGACTCCGTGACCGATATCTGGCGCGCCGCCAACTGGTACGAGCGCGAGGCCTTCGACCTCTACGGCATCGTCTTCGAAGGCCACGACGACCTGCGCCGCATCCTGACCGACTACGGCTTCATCGGCCACCCCTTCCGCAAGGACTTCCCGCTGTCGGGCCACGTCGAGATGCGCTACGACGCCGAGCTCAAGCGCGTGGTCTACCAGCCGGTGACCATCGAGCCGCGCGAGATCACGCCGCGCATCATCCGTGAAGACAACTACGGAGGCCTGAAGTAATCATGGCCGAGATCAAGAACTACACCCTCAACTTCGGTCCCCAACACCCGGCCGCCCACGGCGTGCTGCGCCTGGTGCTCGAGCTCGACGGCGAGGTCGTGCAGCGCGCCGACCCGCACATCGGCCTGCTGCACCGCGCCACCGAGAAGCTGGCCGAGAGCAAGACCTACATCCAGTCGTTGCCCTACATGGACCGCCTGGACTACGTGTCCATGATGTGCAACGAGCAGGCCTACTGCCTGGCCATCGAGAAGCTGCTGGGTATCGAGGTGCCGCTGCGTGCCCAGTACATCCGCACCATGTTCGGCGAGATCACCCGCCTGCTCAACCACCTGATGTGGCTGGGTTCGCACGGCAACGACTGCGGCAGCTCCACCATCCTGATCTACACCTTCCGCGAGCGCGAAGACCTGTTCGACATGTACGAGGCCGTCTCCGGCGCGCGCATGCATGCGGCCTACTTCCGTCCGGGCGGTGTCTACCGCGACCTGCCCGACAGCATGCCGCAGCACAAGGTCAACAAGATCCGCAACGCCAAGGCGGTCGCCCAGCTCAACGCCAACCGCCAGGGTTCGCTGCTGGACTTCATCGACGACTTCTGCGCCCGTTTCCCCAAGTGCGTGGACGAGTACGAGACCCTGCTGACCGACAACCGCATCTGGAAACAGCGCACGGTCGGCATCGGCGTCGTGACGGCCGAGCGCGCCCTGAACCTGGGCATGACCGGCCCCATGCTGCGCGGCTCGGGCATCGCCTGGGACCTGCGCAAGACCCAGCCCTACGACGCCTACGACCGCGTGAACTTCGACATCCCGGTGGGCAAGACCGGTGACAGCTACGACCGCTACCTGGTGCGTGTGCAGGAGATGCGCGAGTCCAACCGCATCATCCAGCAGTGTTCGGCCTGGCTGCGTGCCAACCCCGGCCCGGTGATCACGGACAACCACAAGGTCGCGCCGCCCGCGCGCGAGGCCATGAAGTCCAACATGGAAGAGCTGATCCACCACTTCAAGCTCTTCTCCGAAGGTTTCCGTGTGCCCGCTGGCGAGGCCTATGCCGCCGTCGAGCACCCCAAGGGCGAGTTCGGCATCTACATGGTGAGCGACGGCGCCAACAAACCCTATCGCCTCAAGATCCGTGCCCCGGGCTTTGCCCACCTGGCCACGCTCGATGAACTCGCGCGCGGCCACATGCTGGCCGACGCCGTGGCCATCATCGGCACGCTGGATATCGTGTTTGGAGAGATTGATCGATGATCTCGGAATCCATCAAGGCGCGCTTCGCCAAGGAAGTCGCCAAATACCCGCCTGAGCAGAAGCAGTCTGCCGTCATGGCCTGCCTGTCCATCGTGCAGCAGGAACTCGGCTTTGTGAGCACCGACAGCGAGGCGGAGATTGCCGCCTATCTGGGCATGCCGGCCATGGCCGTGCACGAGGTCACGACCTTCTACAACATGTACAACCAGCGGCCGGTGGGCAAATACAAGCTCAACGTCTGCACCAACCTGCCGTGCCAGCTGCGCGACGGCGCCCGGGCGCTCAAGCACCTGGAGCAGAAGCTGGGCATCGGCATGGGCGAGACCACGGCCGACGGTATGTTCACGCTGCAGCAGTGCGAGTGCCTGGGTGCCTGCGCCGACTCGCCGGTCCTGCTGGTGAACGACCGCACCATGTGCAGCTTCATGAGCAACGACAAGCTGGACCAGCTGGTCGACGGCCTGAAGGCTGGAGGGGCCAAGTGATGTCGGTTGAAAAACTACTTTCGCAGTTCGCCGCCACCGGCACCGAAACCTGCTTCCACAACCGCCACATCAACCCGCAGATCTATGCCGGCCTCAACGGCGGCAACTGGCACCTCAAGGACTACGAGGCGCGCGGTGGCTACCAGGCCCTGCGCAAGATCCTGGGCAAGGATGGTGGTGAGGGTCTGACGCAGGATCAGGTCATTGCTACCGTCAAGGAATCCGCCCTGCGCGGCCGCGGCGGCGCCGGTTTCCCCACCGGCCTGAAGTGGAGCTTCATGCCCGCGCCAGTTCCCGGGCCAGAAGTACCTGGTGTGCAACTCCGACGAGGGTGAGCCCGGGACCTGCAAGGACCGCGACATCCTCATGTACAACCCGCACATCGTGATCGAAGGCATGGCCATCGCGGCCTATGCCATGGGCATCACCGTGGGCTACAACTATATCCACGGCGAGATCTTCGAGGTCTACGAGCGCTTCGAGGCTGCCCTGGAAGAGGCGCGCGCCGCCGGCCTGCTGGGCAACAACATCGCCGGCAGCAATTTCAGCTTCCAGCTGCACGCCCACCACGGCTTTGGCGCCTACATCTGCGGCGAAGAGACCGCGCTGCTGGAGTCGCTGGAAGGCAAGAAGGGCCAGCCGCGCTTCAAGCCGCCGTTCCCGGCCAGCTTCGGCCTGTACGGCAAGCCCACCACGATCAACAACACCGAGACCTTCGCCGCGGTGCCGTGGATCATCCGTAACGGCGGCCAGAAGTATCTCGAGGTCGGCAAGCCGAACAACGGCGGCACCAAGATCTTCTCGGTGTCGGGCGACGTGGAGCGGCCGGGCAACTACGAGATTCCGATGGGCACGCCGTTTGCGAAGCTGCTCGAGCTGGCCGGCGGAATGCGTCACGGCCGCAAGCTCAAGATGGTGATCCCCGGCGGCTCGTCCAGCCCGGTGATTCCCGGCGAGCAGATGATGACGGTCGACATGGACTACGACTCGATCGCCAAGGCGGGGTCGATGCTCGGCTCGGGCGCGGTGATCGTGCTCGACGAGACGCGCTGCGCGGTGAAGTCGCTGCTGCGGCTCTCGTTCTTCTACTTCGAGGAAAGCTGCGGGCAGTGCACGCCCTGCCGCGAGGGCACCGGCTGGATGTGGCGCATCGTCGATCGCATCGAGCACGGCAAGGGCACCCCC
>JAHRYV010000006.1 GCA_020621965.1 Curvibacter sp.
CTCGATCACCTCGATCCAGGCCGTGTACGTGCCGGCCGACGACTTGACCGACCCCTCGCCCGCCACCACCTTCGCCCACCTGGACTCCACCGTGGTGCTGAGCCGTGACATCGCCTCGCTGGGTATCTACCCCGCCGTGGACCCGCTGGACTCCACCAGCCGCCAGCTCGACCCGCAAGTCGTGGGCGAAGAGCACTACACCACGGCCCGCGCCGTGCAGGGCACGCTGCAGCGTTACAAGGAACTGCGCGACATCATCGCGATTCTGGGTATGGACGAACTGGCACCGGAAGACAAGCTGACCGTGGCCCGCGCCCGCAAGATCCAGCGTTTCCTGTCGCAGCCCTTCCACGTGGCCGAAGTGTTCACCGGTTCCCCGGGCAAGTACGTGCCGCTGGCCGAGACGATCCGCGGCTTCAAGATGATCGTCAACGGCGAATGCGACCACCTGCCCGAGCAGGCCTTCTACATGGTCGGCACCATCGACGACGCCTTCGAAAAAGCCAAGAAGATCTAATCCCGCGGGCCAACCGGAGTCACCATGAACACGATCCACGTCGATGTGGTCAGTGCTGAAGAGTCCATCTTCTCGGGCGAGGCGCGTTTTGTCGCGCTGCCCGGCGAAGCGGGCGAACTCGGCATCTATCCGCGTCACACTCCGCTGATCACGCGCATCAAGCCCGGCTCGGTGCGCATCGAGATGGCTGACGGCAAGGAAGAGTTCGTCTTCGTCGCCGGCGGCATCCTCGAGGTGCAGCCCGACTGCGTCACCGTCCTGTCCGACACCGCCGTGCGCGGCAAGGACCTGGACGAGGAGAAGGCCAACGAAGCCCGGCTGGCGGCCGAAGAGGCGCTCAAGAACGCCAAGAGCGACATCGACATCGCCAAGATCCAATCCGAGATCGCGATCATGGCCGCCGAGATTGCGGCGGCACGCAAGTTCCGCCAGAAGCGTTAAACGCCATCGCTGCCGCGACGCCGGCAGACACGAGGCCCCGGCAGCGATGCGCGGGGCCTTTGTTTTTCGGTGCGCCTAAGGGCCCAGCATCGGCGCATCCGGCAGCTCGTCCGGATTGGCGGCGCCGGGGGCCAGCGGGAAATGCTGCACCAGCAGGGCCGAGATCTCCTCCAGCGCCTGGGTCAGGCCCTCCTCGAAATGACCGGCACGAAAGGCGGCCGCCATGCGCGCGATCATGGCCTGCCAGTCCTGCGGCGCGACATGACGGTTCAGGCCGCGGTCCGCCACGATCTCGATACTGCGCTCGGCAAGCAGCAGGTAGATCAGCACCCCGTTGTTGTGCTCGGTGTCCCAGACGCGCAGCTTGCCGAACAGGGTGAGTGCCCGCTGGCGCACCAGCTGCGGCAGCGGTAACTTGCGCCAGAGGTAGCTGGCGGGCAGGCCCGCCTCGATGTAGAGGCGGACCTCGCCGCTGTGACGCTGTTCGCTGGCCTGCACCCGCCGTCTCAGGCGCTCCAGCGCGGCCGGCGGCAAGGCCCGGCGCAAAGTGGACGGGTCATGCCAGCGGTGGCGCAACAGGCGCTGCAGTCGGTCCATCATCACCAGTCTCCCGAGGCGCCGCCGCCGGCGCCATCACCACCACCGCCGGAACTGAAACCGCCGCCGCCACCGCCCCAGCCGCCGCTGTCGGCGCCGCCGCCCCAGCCCCCACCGCCCCAAGGGCCCCCGTGCCCATGACCTCGGCGGGAGGAGAGCAGGGCCGCACCCTGGGAAGTGCCGGCGATAAAGGTCAACACCATGGCCACCAGCGCCGCGAGCGCCGCCAGGACCAGGCTTGCGCTGATGCTGAAGGCCACCCAGCCGATGACCGCGCCGGTGGCGACCGTGCCCAGCTTGTGCCCCAGCAGCAGCCGCGCGACCGTGCCCAGCACCGGCACGACGATCAGGGCCAGCACGCCCAGGTTCATCCAGTCGACCTCGGCGTCCGCCGATCCTGGCGCCGCGCGTGCCGGGGCCGGCAGGCCTTCGCCGCGCACCAGGCCCATGAGGCGATCGGCGGCCAGGTCCAGCCCGCCCGCGAAATCGCCGGCGCGAAAGCGGGGTGTGAGCACCTCGTCGATGATCTGTTTGGCCGCCAGGTCCGGCACGGCGCCCTCGAGCGTGCGCGCCACCTCGATCCGCATCTTGCGATCCTGTTTCGCCACCAGGATCAGCAGCCCGTCGCCCACGCCCGCACGCCCCGGCTTCCAGGTATTGAACACCCGGTTGGCATAGGCGGCGATGTCCTCCGGTTGCGTGGTCGACACCAGCAGGATCACGATCTGGGTGCCGCGCTCGGTTTCGAAGGCGGCCAGCTTGCGCTCCAGTTGCTCGCGCTGCGCGGTGTCCAGTGTGGCCGTGAGATCGGTGACACGGGCCTGCAGCGCGGGGATGGCCTGCAACTCCCCCGGGCCCTGCGCATAAGCGCAGGCCGCGACTAGCCACAACAGCAGCCAGAGCCAGCGGCAGGCCGGCAGGGCGGGGCAGGACGGTCGCATGACGGGGGCCTAGGCAGTGCAGGCGCCGGGCAGCGGGTGGCGCACGCCGGGGCCTACTTCTGCTGGAAATCGACCGCTGGCGGTTTGGAGATCGCGGCCTCGTCAACCGGCGCGAAAGCCGGCTTGGCCTCGTAGCCGAACAACATGGCCGTCAGATTGGTCGGGAAGCTGCGTCGCAGCACGTTGTACTCCTGCACCGCCTGGATGTGGCGGTTGCGGGCGATCGCGATCCGGTTCTCCGTGCCTTCAAGCTGCACACGCAGATCTCGGAAACCCTGGTTGGCCTGCAGCGTGGGGTAGCGTTCCGACACCACCATCAGCCGGCTCAGGGCGCTGCCCAACTCGCCCTGGGCGGCCTGGAATTTCTTCAGTGCCTCGGGGTTGTTCAGCGTTTCCGGCGTCACCTGGATGGCGGTGGCCCGCGCCCGCGCCTCGACGACCCGCGTCAGCGTCTCCTGTTCGAAGGACGCCTCACCCTTGACCGTGGCGACCAGATTGGGCACCAGGTCGGCGCGCCGCTGGTACTGGTTGAGCACCTCGCTCCAGGCGGCCTTGGTCTGCTCGTCCAGCCGTTGGAAATCGTTGTAGCCGCAGCCCGACAGGGCCAGCACCGCAATCAGCACAGAAAACCAGCGTTTCATGGAACACTCCTGCAAGTGAGGGCGAACCCGAGCATACACCCGCCGGATGGCGGAAAATCACAGTGGTGAGAGCCCGACACGCATGAACTACACCGCCCCCCGCTGGCTGCCCGGCGGCAATCTGCAGACCATCTGGGCCGCCCTGTGCGCCCGGCGTGTGCACGGCCCGCGGCCACACCTGCGGCGCGAACGCTGGGATACACCCGACGGCGACTTCATCGATGTCGACTGGCTGGACGCGCCGGCGCGGGAGAACACCTTGCTGGTGCTGTTTCACGGCCTGGAGGGTTCTTCGCAGAGCCACTATGCGCAGGCCTTTGCGGATTTCGCCCGTCAGCGGGGTCTCGCTTTCGCCGTGCCCCACTTCCGCGGCTGTAGCGGCGAGATCAATCGCGCGCCGCGCGCCTACCACTCGGGGGACTACCACGAGATCGACTGGATCCTGCGCCAGCTGCGCCGTGCCCACCCGGGGCCGCTGCTGGCCGTCGGCGTCTCGCTGGGCGGCAACGCCCTGCTGCGCTGGGCCGGTGAGCTGGGCGAGGCTGCGGCGTCGGTCGTGAGCGCGGTGGCCGCGGTGTCGGCGCCGCTGGACCTGGCCGCCGGCGGGCATGCGATCGGGCGGGGCTTCAACCGGCAGGTGTACACGCGCATGTTCCTGCGCACCATGAAGTCCAAGGCCTGGGCCAAGCTGGCCCAGCACCCGGGCCTGTTCGACGCCCAGGCCATGCGGCGCGCGCGCGACCTGTACGAGTTCGACAACGTCTTCACCGCTCCGTTGCACGGCTTTCGCAACACCGACGACTACTGGGCGCGCGCCTCGGCCAAACCCTTGCTGCACCGCATCCGCATTCCGGCCCTGGCCCTCAACGCCAGGAACGATCCTTTCGTGCCGGCGCTCAGCCTGCCGCGCCCGCAGGACGCGGGTCCCTGGGTGACCCTGTGGCAGCCCGAGCATGGCGGGCACGTCGGTTTTGCCGGCGGCCCCTGGCCGGGCCACGTGCGGCCCATGCCCGAGGCGGTCGGGCAGTGGCTGCTGCAGGCCGCCGGCGCCACGAGGAGCGGGCATGGATGACATCGTCCGCCAGGCCATGGCCAAGTGGCCGAACGTCCCGGACTGCTACGGCTGGCTGGGGCTGGACGCGCGCGGCAACTGGTACATGCGCGACGACCGTGCCCAGGCTGCGGGCGCTTTCGACAGCGGCGCGCCGGGCGCCAAGGGCTCGCTGCTGAAACACGAGAAGCTGATCGAGTTCATCCAGCGCAACTACGCGGCTGACGCGCGGGGCCGCTGGTACTTCCAGAACGGACCGCAGCGTGTCTACGTGGAGCTGGAGGCCACGCCCTGGATCTGGCGCGTCGAGGCCGACGGCACCGTGCGTGCGCACACCGGCCAGCCGGCCACGGTACAGCGCTGTGAGCTCGACGAGGGCGGGCGGGTCTACCTGCAGACGGATCTGGGTTTTGGCCTGGTGCACACCCAGGACGTCGGCCGGGTGGCCGAGCTGGTGGAGGCCGGGCGCTGGGCGCCGCAGGACGTGGCGGGCACGGAGCTGCCGCGGCGCCACGGCTATGTGCGCAGTCCGCAGCGCGACAGCGGGCCGGGGGCGCTCGCCCGATAATCCGGCCGTATCGCGGCGCTGCGTGCGCCCGGCTCGCCGCCGCACAGGGCGGACAGGAAGGAGACTCCATGAGCATCAGGAATCCGTCCCGCGGGGACGGCCGCAGGGGCCCTGGCCAGCAGCTACGGCCGTGGCAGCCCAATCATCGTTCCGCCCGCCTCTTAGGTCAGCCGTGAGCGCCCGACATTTCCCGCACTGGCCGGCTGGCTTGCCGCGGCACCTGACCCTGCCGCAGACCAACCTTTGGTACAACGTCGAGGTCTCGGCCACACGCTACCCGGACAAGCCTTTCATCATCTACTACGACTCGCCGCTTTCGTATGCCGAGTTCCGTGACCAGTGCGAGCGCATCGCCGGCTACCTGCAGCAGGTCTGCGGCGTCAAGGCCGGTGACCGGGTGCTGCTCTACATGCAGAACAGTCCGCAATGGGTGCTGGCCTACTACGGCATCCTGCGCGCCAATGCCGTGGTCGTGCCCATCAATCCGATGAATCGCACGGACGAGCTGCAGCACTATGTGCGGGACAGCGGCGCGAGCACGGCGCTGGTGGCGCAGGAGCTGTACCCGCAGATCGCGCCGCTGCAGGGCCCGGCGGCCGGGCTGGGCCTGCAGCATCTGATGGTGGCCGCCTACAGCGACTACCTGCACACCGGGACGGACCTGGCCGTGCCGCCTTTCGTGGCGGCGCCGCGTGAGCCGCTGCAGCAGCCGGGTGTGACGCTGTGGTCCGACATGCTGCAGCGCCAGCTGCGCCCGGGGCCGTTGACGGCCGGGCCGGACGACCTGTGTGTGATGCCCTACACTTCGGGCACCACGGGCCAGCCCAAGGGCTGCATGCACACCCACCGCAGCGCCATGAGCACCCTGGTCGGCGGCGTGCAGTGGTTCGGCCGCACGCAGGATGCGGTATATCTGTCGGTGCTGCCCTTCTTCCACGTCACCGGCATGTCCGGCAGCATGAACGGGCCGCTGTTTGCCGGCGCCACCCTCGTGCTGCTGTCGCGCTGGGACCGCGACGTCGCCGCGCAATCCGTGCAGCGGCACCGCGTCGGCATCTGGCAGGCGATCTCGACCATGGTGGTGGACTTCCTCTCCAACCCGCGCCTGAGCGAGTACGACCTCTCCAGCCTGCAGGGCGTGCGCGGGGGCGGCGCGGCGATGCCGGAGGCGATAGCCAAGAAGCTCAAGGACCTGACCGGGCTGGACTACGTGGAAGGCTACGGCATGTCGGAGACGCTGGCGGCGACCCACATCAACCCGCCGCAGCGGCCCAAGCCTCAGTGCCTGGGCATCCCGGTGTTCGACGTCGACGCGCGCGTGCTGGACCCGCTGACCCTGCAGGAGGTGCCGCAGGGCGAGACCGGCGAGATCGTGGTCCACGCCCCGCAGGTCATGCAGGGTTACTGGCGCCAGCCGCAGGCGACGGCCGAGAGCTTCATCGAACTCGACGGTCGACGTTTTCTGCGCACGGGGGACCTGGCCTATGTGGACCAGGACGGCTACTTCTTCATGGTCGACCGGCTCAAGCGCATGATCAATGCCTCGGGTTACAAGGTCTGGCCAGCCGAGGTCGAGGCGTTGATGTACCGGCACCCCGCCATCCACGAAGCCTGCGTAATCGCGGCGCGCGACGAAAAGCGCGGCGAAACCGTCAAGGCCCTGGTGGTGCTGAAGGACGGTGCGCGCGACAGCGTCAGCCCGCAGGACATCATCACCTGGGCACACGAACACATGGCGGCCTACAAGAGTCCGCGCATCGTGGAGTTCGTGACGGCCCTGCCCAAATCAGGCTCCGGCAAGATCCTGTGGCGCGAGCTGCAGGAGCAGGAGCTGGCAAGGACGGCGCCATGAGCCCGGCCCTGCGCGCCGCCCTGGAGGCCGACTTCAGTACCCTGGCGGAACTGATCCACCTGCACGCGCAGGAAGCGCCGGGGCGCCGCGCCCTGGTGCAAGGGGGCGAGAGCCTGGACTATGGCGCGCTCGACGCCCTGATGGACCGCGTCGGCGCCGCGTTGCAGCGCGACGGCATCCAGGCTGGCGAAACGATCGCCATCTGCGCCGGGACGTCCCTGGCCTACGCGGTCACCTATCTGGGGGCGCTGCGGGTCGGCGTGGTGGTGGCGCCGCTGGCGCCGGGTGCGACCCCCGAAAGTCTGGCCGGCATGCTCGACGATGCCGATGCCCGTCTGCTGTTCACCGACCAGGCGGTGGCCGAGGCGCTGGGCAGCCGGGCCGCCAGTGTCCCGCGCATCGCGCTGGACGGCGGGAGCGCGGGTGTGGCCTGGACCGGCTGGCTGGCGGAACCGGGCCGTCGGCCGCAAGCGGTCACGGTCGACCGGGCCTGGCCGTTCAACATCATCTACTCATCCGGCACCACTGGTGAACCCAAGGGCATCGTGCAGCCGCATGGCATGCGCTGGGTCCACGTGCAGCGCGGCGCCGCCTACGGTTATGGCGCTGACACGGTGACCCTGCTGTCGACCCCGCTGTACTCCAACACCACGCTGGTGGTGTTCTTCCCCACGCTGGCCTATGGCGGCACCGTGCTGCTGATGCCCAAGTTCGATGCCGCGGCTTATCTGCAACTGGCCGAGCGGGAGCGGGTGACACACACCATGCTGGTGCCGGTGCAGTACCAGCGCATCATGGCGCGACCCGACTTCGGGCGCTACGACCTCTCCAGCTTCCGCGTCAAGTTCTCCACCAGTGCGCCGTTTTCGGCCGCGCTCAAGGCCGATGTACTGCAGCGCTGGCCGGGCGGTCTGGTCGAGTTCTACGGCATGACCGAAGGCGGCGGCACCTGCATCCTGGAGGCGCACCTGCACCCGGACAAGCTGCACACCGTGGGCCGTCCGGCCCAGGGGCACGACATCCGGCTCATCGACGAGGCCGGGCACGAGGTGCCGCCCGGCGAGGCCGGTGAAGTGGTCGGCCACTCGCCCGGCATGATGAAGGGTTATCACCAGCGGCCCGAGAAGACCCGCGAGGCCGAGTGGTTCGACCCCCAGGGCCAGCGCTACATCCGCACCGGTGACATCGGTCGCTTCGATGCCGAAGGTTTCCTGGTCCTGCTCGACCGGCGCAAGGACATGATCATCTCGGGCGGCTTCAACATCTACCCGAGCGATCTGGAGGGTGTGCTGCGCCAGCATGCGGCCGTGCTGGAGGCTGCGGTGGTCGGTGTGCCGTCCGAACAATGGGGCGAGACACCGGTGGCCTTCGTGGTGCTGCAGGAGGGCCAGACCGTGTCGGCGCTGGCGCTGAAGGAGTGGGCCAACAGCCGCGTGGGCAAGACCCAGCGCCTGGCCGATCTGCGTTATCTGGACGAACTGCCGCGCAGCGCCATCGGCAAGGTGCTCAAACGCGAACTGCGCGAGCGGTACGGGTCACGGGCGTAAAAAAAGCCGCTCATCGAGCGGCTTTCTGTTGAGGCGCAGACCGCTTACTTGGCGGCCTCGGGGGCTTTCGGTTCGGCGAACTTGCCGCCGGCGGCATTGGCCATGAAGACCACGGCCCGGGCAATTTCCACGTCGGAGTGGTCGCCGCCGCCTTGCGGGGCCATGGCGCCCTTGCCCTTGAGGGCCGAGTTCAGCAGTGCATCCACGCCGGTGCGGATGCGGGCCGACCAGGCGCCGCTGTCACCCAGCTTGGGCGAACCCGCCGCACCGGTGGCGTGGCAGGCCGAGCACTGAGCCTTGTAGACTTCCTCGCCGCTCTTGAGCACACGATTGCCGTCGCGGATCTCCACGCTGCCGACCTTCTGCAGGCGCTCTGCAACCGCCCGTTCGCTGTTGCCACCAGCGCCGGGTTTGGTGCCGGAGCCGACGAAAGACACGAGGCCGATGATGACAAAAACCGGCACCACAAAGGCAAAAATGGCTGCCCACATCATCTGTTTAGGCGTCTTGATCGGGCCGGTGTGCGCTTCCTCGTGCTGTTGCTCGCTCATGGTGTCGTATCCTCGAAATTTATGGTGGTTTGACCTACATCAGCTTTTGATTATAACGGCCGCCCCCGCCGAAACCGCCTACAATCACCGGCTGCAGTGCAACGCGGCTGTAGCTCAGTGGATAGAGTATTGGCCTCCGAAGCCAAGGGTCGTGGGTTCGATCCCCGCCAGCCGCGCCAGTCCATGTTTCGGTGTTCCTGCCCGCAGCGCCCTGCGCCGACGCCGATCTTCCAATCCGATTTCCGCTGCCTGCCCTCCGGGCCCGCCAGCCGTCATTCAACCGGGACAAGACTGTATGAGAACGATGCGCCGGGCCGTGGCGATGGGACTGATCGGCCTGTTGGGCGGTACGGCCCAGGCCCAGTCCTGGAAGACGACCTCCGACCTGCTGGCCGTCGGCCTGCCGGCGACGGCGGCCGCCTTGACGCTGCAGCAGCAGGACCGGGACGGGACGGGTCAACTGGCCTGGACGCTGGGCGCCACCGTGGTCAGCACCCAGGCCCTGAAGTCGCAACTGCCCGCGGAACGCCCGGATCATTCGGGAAACGACAGCTACCCCTCCGGCCACACCGCCGTGGCCTTTGCCTCCGCCCGCTTCATCCAGAAACGCTACGGCACGCAGGTTCATCCGGCGCTGCTGTACGGTGCCGCCACCCTGACGGCCATAGCCCGGGTCAAGGCCGAGCAGCACTACGCGGGCGACACCGTGGTCGGCGCTGCCCTGGGTTATGCCTGGGCCGAATACTGCACCGACAGCCGCTCCGACCAGCAACTCGCCCTCTGGCCCACGCCGACGGGTGTCGCCGTGCTCTGGCAGCGCAGCTGGTAGGTTCACCAGACCGCGCCCGGCGCGGTTCAGACCAGTTGTTCCTGCACATGCCGCAGCAGGCCGGCGCAGGCATCCTCCACCAGATCCAGCACCTGCTCGAAACCCGAGGCGCCGCCGTAGTAGGGGTCGGGCACCACCTCCGCCGACTGTTCCACGCAGAATTCCGTCAGGCGCCGCAGCTTGTGCAACTGCTGCGGCGGGCATAGGGCCTGTAGCCGGGTCAGGTTGTCGCCGTCCATCACCAGGATCAGGTCGTGGCGCTCGAAATCGCGGTTGTGGATCTGCCGTGCCCGCAGGCCGGACAGATCGTAGCCGCGACGCGCAGCGTGCTCCTGCGCGCGTTCGTCTGGCGGCCGGCCTACGTGGTAGCCGTGCGTGCCCGCGGACTCGACGCGCACGCGCGTGGCCAGGCCCTGCTCGCTCACGCGGCGGGCAAACACGCCATGGGCCGTCGGGCTGCGGCAGATGTTGCCCATGCAGACAAAAAGGACGGAAAACTCGTTCATGCCGCGGCATCGCCCTGCTTGAGTTTCAGGGCGGTCTCGTACAGGGCATTACGCGGTGCGCCGGTGATCTCGGCGGCCAGCCGCACGGCGGTCTTGACCGGCAGCTCGGGCAGCAGCAGTTCCAGCACCCGTTGACCCTGCGTGTCCCCAGTGGCGGGCTGCGCGCGCGGGTGCAGCACCAGCACGAATTCGCCGCGGGCGCGGTTCGCCTCGGCCGCCAGCCAGGCGGGCAGTTCGGCCGCGGGCAGGGTGCTGATCTGTTCGAACTGTTTGGTCAGCTCGCGCGCCACCGTGAGCGGGCGCGGCCCCAGCACGGCCAGGGCCGCGGCCAGGGCCTCGATGCGATGCGGCGCCTCCAGCAGCAGCACGGCGCGCGGCTCGCTGGCCAGGGCCTGCACCGCCGTCGCGCGCTCGCCGGCCTTGGTCGGCAGGAAGCCGGCAAACACGAAGGCACCGGCTTCGTCGACCACGCCGGCCACGCTGAGCGCAGCGATGACACTGCTGGCCCCGGGCAAGGGCACCACGCTCAGGCCGGCGGAGCGCACGGCCGCCACCAGGCGCGCGCCCGGGTCGCTGACGGCCGGGGTACCGGCGTCGCTGACATAGGCCACCCGCTGGCCCGCCTGCAGGCGGGCAATGACCTGCTGGGCCGCCTCGGCCTCGTTGTGCTGGTGCAGGGCCAGCAGCGTCTGGCCGCCGCGCTCGATGCCGTAGGCGCGCAGCAGGCTCTGGGTGTGGCGGGTGTCCTCGCAGGCCAGGGCGTCGACCAGCTGCAGCACGTGCAGGGCACGCAGTGTGATGTCGGCCAGGTTGCCGATCGGCGTGGCCACCACGTACAGGGCACCCTGCGGATAATGCTGGGCAGCGGCCGCATCATGGGCGGCCGACAGGGCGGAGGCGTAAGTAGCGTTCAATGGTGTTCCCCAAATGGCCGGCGGCAGCCGGCAAACCGACCACCCGGGCGGCCGGCGATGCGGCCGAAACGCAGGCCCTGCGGCATCTGCAGGCGGCCGGCCTGCGCCTGCTCGAACGCAATTATCGGACGCCGGGGCGCGGCGGCGGCGAGATCGACCTGATCATGTGCGCGGCCGACGGTACCCTGGTCTTTGTCGAGGTGCGCCAGCGCAGCGGCGCGCACCATGGGGGTGCGGCCGCCAGTGTCGGCGCCACCAAGCAGCGGCGCATCGTGCTGGCGGCACGCCACTACCTGCAGCGCTGGCGGGTGCCGCCGCCCTGCCGCTTCGATGTCGTGGCGCTCGACGCCGATGGGCTGCAGTGGCTGCAGGCCGCTTTCGACGCCGGCTGAGCCAGTGGCTCCGGCGAGGGCAGGGCCGGGGCCGGACGGTTATCATAGGAACATGCTGCAGCAACGCATTGAACAACATTTCATCGACAGCGCCGACCTGAAGTACCAGGCCGCGCAAGTCCTGAGCAAGCCGATCGCCGCCGCCGTGCAGGCGGTGCTGGCCTGCGTCACCAACGGCGGCAAGGTCCTGGCCTGCGGCAACGGCGGCTCGGCCGGCGATGCCCAGCACTTCGCCGCCGAGTTCGTGGGCCGCTTCGAGCGCGAGCGCCCGGAACTGGGGGCGATCGCCCTGACCACCGACAGCTCCATCCTGACGGCCATCGCCAACGACTACGACTTCAACGCCGTCTTCTCGCGCCAGGTGCGCGCCCTGGGGCAACCCGGCGACGTGCTGCTGGCGATCTCGACCAGCGGCAACTCGGCCAATGTGCTGGCGGCCATCGAAGCCGCCCATGAGCGCGAGATGGTGGTGGTGGGCCTGAGCGGGCGCAACGGCGGCAAGATGGCCGGCGCCCTGCGCGACACCGATGTGCACATCTGCGTGCCGCACGACCGCACGGCCCGCATCCAGGAGGTGCATCTCCTGGTTCTGCACTGCATCTGTGACGCCGTGGACCATCAACTGCTGGGCGAACAGGACAACAATTCATGAGCCGCGCCGCGCGTCGCCATGCCCTGGCCGTGCTGCTTGCGCTGCTTGCCGGTTTCGGCCTGAGCGCCTGTGCCCCCCTGCTGGTGGGCGGCGCCGTGGTGACCGGCATGTCCGCCTCGGACCGGCGCACGACGGGGGCTCAGCTCGAAGACGAGCGCATCGAGACCCGCGGCGCCGCGCGCATCCGCGAGCATCTGGGTGAGCGTGTGCACATCAACGTCACCAGCTACAACCGCCAGGTGCTGTTGACGGGTGAGGTGCCGAGCGAGCAGGACAAGCAGCTGGCCGAGCAGGTGGTCGCGCGGGTGGAGAACGTGCGCGCCATCATCAACGAGCTGGGGGTGGTGGGGGTGTCGACCCTCGGGCAGCGCTCTTCCGACACGCTGGTCACCGGCCGCGTCAAGGCCAATCTGATCGACACCCGGGATCTCAACTCCAACGCGTTCAAGATCGTCACCGAACGGGGCATCGTCTACCTGCTGGGGCGGGTGACGGCGCGCGAGGCCGACCGGGCGACCGACATCGTGCGGCGCACCAGCGGCGTGCAGAAAGTGGTGCGCCTGTTCGAGACCATCACCGAGGAAGACCTGCTGGACATGCAGCAGCCCGTCACGTCGGGGCCGGCGCGCTAGCCCGCTGACCAACCGGGCCGACCTGGCCCTAGCGCAGTCGGCGGATCAGGCTGGACGTGTCCCAGCGGCCGCCGCCCATCTCCTGCACATCACCGTAGAACTGGTCGACCAAGGCGGTCACCGGCATGCGGGCGCCGTTACGGCGCGCCTCGTCGAGCACCAGCCCCAGATCCTTGCGCATCCAGTCGACGGCAAAGCCGAAGTCGAACTGGTCGGCTACCATGGTCTTGCCGCGGTTGTCCATCTGCCAGCTCTGCGCCGCGCCCTTGCCGATCACCTCGAGCACCAGATTCATGTCCAGCCCGGCCTGCTGGCCGAAGGCCACGGCCTCGGCCAGGCCCTGGATGACGCCGATGCAGCAGACCTGGTTCACCATCTTGGCCAACTGGCCGGCGCCGCTGTCGCCGATGCGGGTGAAAGCGCGGGCATAGGCCAGGGCCACGGGCCGGGCCGCTTCAAAGGCGGCCGCGTCGCCACCGCACATGATCGTGAGCATGCCGTTCTGGGCCCCGGCCTGGCCGCCGGAGACCGGCGCGTCGACGAAGTGCAGGCCCTGGGCGCGGGCGGCGGCATGCAGCTCGCGCGCCACTTCGGCCGAGGCCGTGGTGTGGTCGGCCAACACCGCCCCGGGTTTCATGCCGGCAAAAGCGCCGTCCGCCCCCAGTACCACGCTGCGCAGGTCGGCGTCGTTGCCCACGCAGGCGTACACGAGGTCGGCACCGGCTGCGGCCTCGCGCGGCGTGGCCGCGGCGCGGCCGCCGAACTCCGCCACCCAGGCCTGGGCCTTGGCCGGCGTGCGGTTGTACACCGTGACCTGGTGCCCAGCCCGGGCCAGATGCCCGGCCATGGGAAAGCCCATCACGCCCAGGCCGAGAAAGGCGACTTGGCGCGCGGGGGTGGGATCGTAGGTCTTGGGGTTGATGCTCGACATGGGACGCTCCGTAAGCAAAGGTGTGGCGCGGCGTAGCGAGCGGGTGCAGGGCAAGGCGCGGGTGGCAGGCCCCCGGAACGTACTTCAGGTACGTGAGGAGGGCCTGACGGGCCCCGCAACGCCGCCATGCGCCCGCGCAGTAGCCGTCAGACGATGGCGAAGCCTTCGGTGCCGGCGCTCAGATCCTGCGACTTGCCGCGCTGGCTGTTGAGCTTGATCTGCAGGCGCAGGTCGTTGAGCGAGTCGGCGTTGCGCAGCGCGTCCTCGTAGCTGATCTGGTTGCCTTCATACAGATCGAACAGGGCCAGTCGAAGGTCAGCATGCCAGGTTGCGGCTCTTCTTCATGATCTCCTTGATCCGAGATCGCCCTGGAAGATCAGGTCGGAGATCAGCGGGGATTGACATGATCTCCACGCGGCAGCGGCCTCGCCGTCCTGCTTGGGGATCAGGCGCTGCGAGACCAGGGCGCGCAGATTGAGCGACAGGTCCATCAGCAGCTGCGGGCGACGCTCTTCGGGGAAAGAAGTTGATGATGCGGTCAGCGCCTGGTTGGCGCTGTTGGCGTGCAGCGTGGCCAGGCACAGGTGGCCGGTCTCGGCAAAGGCCACGGCATGCTCCATGGTCTCGCGGTCGCGGATCTCGCCCATTAATATGACGTCGGGCGCCTGGCGCAGCGTGTTCTTGAGCGCAATTTCCCAGTTGTCGGTGTCCAGCCCCACCTCACGCTGCGTGACCACACAGTTCTTGTGCGGGTGCACGAACTCGACCGGGTCTTCGATGGTGATGATGTGGCCGTAGGAGTTCTCATTGCGCCAGTCCACCATGGCCGCCAGCGTGGTCGACTTGCCCGAGCCCGTGGCGCCGACCATGATGCACAGGCCGCGCTTGGTCATGGCCACCTCCTTGAGCACCTGCGGCACACCCAGCGTGTCGATGGTGGGCAGCAGGGCCGGGATCACCCGCAGCACCATGCCTACCTTGCCCTGCTGCACGAAGGCGTTGGCGCGGAAGCGCCCGATGCCCGGCGGCGAGATGGCGAAGTTGCACTCCTTGGTGCGTTCGAACTCCGCGACCTGCTTGTCGTTCATGATGGACCGCGCCAGCGCCAGCGTGTGGCCGCCGCTCAGCGGCTGCGGCGAGACCTTGGCGATCTTGCCGTCCACCTTGATGGCGGGCGGGAAGTCGGCGGTGATGAACAGGTCGCTGCCGTTGCGGCCCACCATCAGGCGCAGCAGGTCGTTGATGAATCTTGTCGCTTGATCGCGCTCCATGAGAGCACCTCCTATTCAGTGAGTCAGCACTGTGGATGACAGTTGATCCTCAAGGCGGGGAACGCCGCGGAACCGGCTTGGCCGGGCCGCTGGTGTTGCCCCCTTGAGGGGGGTGGCGGAGCGACACGCAGTGCGCGCAGCCTGGGGGTGCTTCATAGTCACCCGGGGAAATTTTCGGGAATCTTGGCCTTGCCGCGGGCCTCGGCGGCGCTGATGATGTTGCGCTTGACCAGGTCGGTCAGGTTCTGGTCCAGCGTCTGCATGCCCGCGCTGTTGCCGGTCTGGATGCTGGAGTACATCTGCGCCACCTTGGCCTCGCGGATCAGGTTGCGGATGGCCGGCGTGCCCAGCATGATCTCGTGCGCCGCCACCCGGCCCGCGCCGTCCTTGGTCTTGCACAGGGTCTGCGAGATCACGGCCTGCAGCGATTCGGACAACATGGCGCGCACCATTTCCTTCTCTTCGGACGGGAACACGTCGATGATGCGGTCGATCGTCTTGGCCGCGCTGGACGTGTGCAGGGTGCCGAACACCAGGTGGCCGGTTTCGGCCGCCGTCATGGCCAGGCGGATGGTCTCCAGATCGCGCATTTCACCCACCAGAATGGCGTCCGGGTCCTCCCGCAGCGCCGATTTCAGGGCGGCCGCGAAGCTCAGCGTGTGCGGGCCGACCTCGCGCTGGTTGATCAGGCATTTCTTGGACTCGTGCACGAACTCGATCGGGTCCTCCACCGTGAGAATGTGGCCGAACTCGGTCTCATTGAGAAAGTTGACCATGGCCGCCAGCGTGGTCGACTTGCCCGAGCCGGTGGGGCCGGTCACCAGCACCAGGCCGCGCGGTCGCAGGGCCAGCTCGCCGAAGATCTTGGGCGCATTGAGCTGCTCCAGCGTCAGGATCTTGCTGGGAATGGTCCGGAACACCGCCGCCGCGCCGCGCTGGGTGTTGAAGGCGTTGACACGAAAGCGCGCCAGGCCATCGATCTCGAAGGAGAAGTCGATCTCCAGGAACTCTTCATAGGCCTTGCGCTGGCTGTCGTTCATGATGTCGTAGACCATGGCGTGCACTTCCTTGTGCGCCAGCGGATCGACGTTGATGCGGCGCACGTCGCCGTGCACCCGGATCATGGGCGGCAGGCCGGCGGAGAGGTGCAGGTCGGATGCCTTGTTCTTGACGCTGAAAGCCAACAGTTGGGTAATGTCCACGAGTCCCTCGTTCTATCTCTGTCTATGGGTGCGCAGTTTGCTTGCGCTTGCGGGACAATTATGACTGTGATTACCGACCAGCTCCAATCCGTGTCTGCCCGTATCGCGGCCGCGTGCCGCGCCGCCGGGCGCGACCCGGCGAGCGTGCAGTTACTGGCTGTTTCAAAAACCTTCGGCCCCGAGGCCGTGCGCCAGGCCCATGCCGCCGGCCAGACTGCTTTCGGCGAGAACTACATCCAGGAAGCGGTCGACAAGATGGCGGCGCTGGCCGACCTGCCGCTTCAGTGGCACTGCATCGGCCCGATCCAGAGCAACAAGACGCGGCTGGTGGCCGAGCACTTCGCCTGGGCGCAGACGGTGGACCGGCTCAAGATAGCCCAGCGGCTCAGCGAGCAGCGCCCGCCCCGGTTGCCGGCGCTGCAGGTCTGCCTGCAGGTCAACGTGGACGGTGGCGCCACCAAGTCCGGCGTGGCACCGCAGGAAACCCTGGCGCTGGCGCGCGCCGTGGCCGCGCTGCCGCGGCTGCAGCTGCGCGGCCTGATGTGCATCCCCGACCCCCAGCCGGACTTCCAGTCCATGACGGCGGTGTTCCTGCGCGCCAAGGCGCTCTACGAGCAGCTGCGGGCCGCGGGCCTGCCGCTGGACACCCTGTCCATGGGCATGTCCAGTGATCTCGAGGCCGCCATCCATGCCGGCAGCACCATGGTGCGCGTGGGCACGGCGATTTTCGGCGGGCGCGACTACGGCCCGGCCTCCGCGCCGACCCCCACACCCTGATCCGGCCTGCCATCGGCCGGTCCAGGGCTCCAGTGCGTGCAACCCCTTGCCCCGGGCTGCGAAGGGGCTAGGTGAATATGAAAAAAGGCGTGACAATAATCCCGCCCTCGTCGGCGGACCGCGCCGACGGGTTCTCCTGCCCCCTCGGGGCAGATCGGTCAGTACTTTCAACGTGAAGAAAAGACGCAGGTTTTACCAAGACCCGAGATCCAGCATGCAAGCACGACTGGCTTTCAAGGCATCTTTCCGAACTTCAGGCTTGACGCTCATCGAGGTCCTCCTCGTGGTGGCCATCCTGGGGGTGTTGACGGCAGTCGCGCTGCCGAAGTACGACAACTATCGCGAACGTGTCAAGCAGAACCAGGCCGCCCAGGACATCACGGTCATGCAGGCCCTGATCAAGAACCACGAGATCGACAACGGCGCTCTGCCGGCCACCCTGGCCGAGGTCGGCGCGGGCGGCAAGCCCGACCCCTGGGGCCGGCCCTATGTCTACCAGGAGCTCGTCAGCGTCAAAGGCCACGGCTTGGCGCGCAAGGATCGCAAGCTCAACCCCCTCAACTCGGACTTCGATCTGTACAGCCGGGGCAAGGACGGCGTATCGAGGGCCCAGCTGACCAACAAGGAGAGCCAGGACGACGTCGTGCGTGCCAATGATGGCGCCTACATTGGTCTGGCCGCCGATTACGCGCGCTGATCATGACGTCCTGGTGCGAAAGTTGGCCCGCTTGAAGCTCCCTATCCACGGCCTGTTCCTGCGCAGCAAGGTCGCGCGGCGGGTGTTCCTGCTGTTCGTCCTGTCCGCCCTGGTGCCGGCGGCCCTGCTGACCCTGCTGTCCTACGGCCATCTGCGCAATATGGACCGGGACTATGTGCGCCGGCAGCTGGCGCACGAGGGCGGCAACTACGCGCGGGGTCTGTACGAGCGCCTGTTGGGAGCGCATTTCATGCTGACCGTGCAGGCCGCCGGCCTGCGCAAGGGACTCAAGGTGAACGACGCCAGCTACGCCGCCACGCAGAGGGTGTTCCGGCGCGTCGAACTGGTCAACGGTCCGCAACCTGCGGTCCTGCTGGGGCAGACCGCGGGCCGCCCGGCGCCGCAGATCGACCCGGCGCTGGAGGCGCATCTGGCCCGGGGGGAAAGCGCCCTCGTCACCCCGGCCGGGGCGGCAGGCGGGCCGGTCCTGCTGCTGGCGCTGGACCCGGCCCGGCCCCTGCGCGCGGTGCTGGTGGCGGAGCTGGAGCCGGACTATCTGTGGGGCCTGGAGGACGATTTCTCCGACCAGTCGCAAACCTGCGTGATGGACGGGGCGGCCCAGGTCCTGTTCTGCTCCGAGAAGACGCTGGCCAGCAGCGAGGTGGCCCAGGCGGCCCGGCAGGGCCGGCCGGACGGATGGCGGCACGATGCCCACGCCCTTTTCCTGCGGGCGCGCTTCGCCGCCGACGACTGGACGATCGTGACCCTGCGGGCCGCGGGGGGCGTGGACAAGGCCTGGGCGCAGCTGGCCTACACCTTCCTGGGGGTTGTGCTGCTGGCGCTGCTGCTGGTGGCCCTGCTCAGTGTCTCCCAGATCCGCCGCACCCTGATCCCGCTGGAGCGGTTGATCGACGGCACGCGCCGGATCGCGCGCGAGGAATTCAGCCAGCCCGTCATCGTCCAGAGCGACGACGAGTTCGGCCAGCTGGCGCAGGCGCTCAACACCATGGCGGCGCGGCTGGGGCAGCAGCTCGGCACCTTGCGCGCCCTGTCCGAGATCGATCAGGAAATCCTCTCGCGGGTGGACATGTCCGAGATCATCGGTCGCGTCCAGGTGCGTCTGCAGCAGCTGTGGCCGAACTCCATCAGCAGCATGGTGGTGTTCGACCAGCAGGCGGCGGACTTCGGCATCGTGCATCTGTACGGCGGGGAAGACGGCGTGACGGCCAAGCTGCCGACCAAGCTCGAACCCTGGCTGCTCGAGCGCGTCGCGCGGGACTACGACGGCATGTGGTTCGATGTGGGCGGCGCGGAGCTGCCGGACTTCCTGACCATGATGGTGAATTCCGGGGCCCGGCGCATCCTGGTGCTGCCCATCTACTGGCGCGAGCGGGTCAATGGCCTGCTGGCCATCGGCCTGAAGGAGTCGCGCGCCTTCGACGAGGAGCAGGTGCGGCGGGCGCGCGAGCTGGGCAACCGCATCGGCGTGGCCCTGGCGGCCCATGCGCGCGACGAGGAACTCAAGTACCGGGCCTTCCACGACAACCTGACCGGGCTGCCGAACCGGGCCCTGCTGCTGGAGCGCCTGACCCAGGAGATGGCCCATGCGCGGCGCAGCGGCAAGCAGATGGCGGTCCTGTTCATGGACCTGGACCGCTTCAAGAACGTGAACGACAGCATGGGGCACGACAGCGGCGACCAGCTGTTGTGCCAGGTGTCCGAGCGGCTGGTGTCATGCACGCGGGAGGGCGACACCGTGGCCCGCATGGGCGGCGACGAATTCGTCGTGCTGCTGCCGGGCCTGGCCAGCCCCCAGCAGGCGTCCCGGCTGGCCACGGAGATGATGAGCCTGCTCAAGGAGCCGTTCATGCTCGACGGCCACGAGAGCTACATCGGCCTGAGCATCGGCGTCTCGATCTTCCCGGACGACGGCAGCCTGCCGCCGGAGCTGCTCAAGAAAGCCGATATGGCGATGTACCGAGCCAAGGCCACCGGACGTGGCCGCATCGTCTTCTTCGAAGAGAGCATGAACATTGCCCTGCAGGAGCGCCTCATGCTCGAGCGCGATCTGCGCCAGGCCATTGCGCGCAAGCAGCTCGTGCTGCACTTCCAGCCGCGTTTCCGTCTGGCAGACGGCAAGCTGTGCGGTGCCGAGGCGCTGCTGCGTTGGCGGCATCCGGACCTGGGCTGGGTGGCACCCGGGAAATTCCTCCCCCTGGCCGAGGAAGTGGGCCTGATGGACGACCTCGGCCCCTGGTTGCTGCGCCAAGCCTGTGAGCAGCAGGTGCGCTGGCAGGCGGCGGGCCATGACGTCGAGGCGATCACCGTCAACATCACGGCCCGCCAGCTGAAATCCGGCCGGCTGATCCAGGAGGTGCGCCAGGTCCTGGACGAAACGGGCATCGTGCCGCGCGCGCTGGAGCTGGAGTTGTCGGAGGACACGCTGAACGGGAAAGTGGAGGACATCATCGAGCCGATGAAGGAGCTCAAGCGCATGGGGGTGGCCATCGCGCTGAACGATTTCGGCACCGGTTACTCCCCCCTGAGCTATCTCCAGCGCCTGCCGCTGGACGTCCTGAAGATCGCCCCGTCCTTCACCCGGGAGCTGGGGCGCGACACCGGGGCCACCAGCATCGTCTACTCGATCGTCACGCTCGCCCATGCCCTGGGCAAGACCGTGCGGGCCGAAGGTGTGGACACTGCCCCGCAGGCCGAACTGCTGCGCGGCTGGGGTTGCGAGCAGGCCCAGGGCAGCTACTACAGCCAGTCCCTGAGCGCGCAGGAGCTGCAGGAAATCATGAATCCGGTGAAATCCGCCGAGCCTCCGGCCCGGCTCTGAACCCGGCGCCGCCGGCAGTCGGCGGCTTGTCGCCGCGATTGCCGGCGTGATTCAATGGTGAGCTTGCATTTTGTAGCGGAGGTAACCCATGTTTCGAGACCGCACAGACGCCGCGCGCCGCCTGGCCGAACGCCTCCAGATCTACAAGGGCCAGCGGCCCCTGGTGCTGGCCATTCCCCGCGGCGCCGTGCCCATGGCCAAGCTCATCGCCACGGCGCTGGACGGTGACTTCGACGTGGTGCTGGTGCGCAAGCTGCGCGCACCCTGGCAACCCGAGCTGGCCATCGGCTCGGTCGACGAGAGCGGCTGGACCTATATCGCGCCCTACGCCGCCAGCAGCGGGGCCGACGCCCAGCACATCGAGCAGGAAAAGCGCCAGCAGCTGGCGACCATCCGCCAGCGGCGCTCGCAGTACACACCGCTGCGACCGCACATCGATCCGGCCGGGCGCATCGTCATCGTCGTCGACGACGGCCTGGCCACCGGCGCCACCATGATCGCTGCCTTGCACGGCCTGCGCCAGCAAAAGCCGGCCAAGCTGGTGTGCGCCGTGCCCGTGGCGCCGCCCGACACGGTGGAGAAAGTGCGGCCGCTGGCCGATGAGGTGGTCTGCCTGGAGACGCCGGAATGGTTCCAGGCCGTGGGCCAGTTCTACCGCGAGTTCGATCAGGTGGAGGATGAGGAAGTCATCGCGCTGCTGAAGGGCTGAGGGGCAGGAGACCGCATCAGCCGCCGCCGGGCCGTCCCAAGGCGGCTGCGCCCCCTCAGGGGGCAGAGAGCCACGCGCAGCGGGCGACCGTGGGGGAGCGTGCTACTTCCAGTGACGGTCGAACCAGTCCGCGGCCTGGCGCGCCACTTCCTCCAGCGTGCCGGGTTCCTCGAACAGATGGGTGGCGCCCGGGATGACGGCGAGTTCCTTCTCGCAGCGCAGCTCGGCGTAGGCCTTGCGGTTGAGCTGCAAGACCTCGGTGTCGGCGCCGCCCACCAGCAGCAGGGTGGGGGCCTGTACCTTGGCCAGGTCGTGTGCGCCGGCCAAGTCGGGCCGGCCGCCGCGCGAGACCACGGCCTGTACGTCCTGCCCCAGGCCGGCCGCAGCCTGCAGGGCGGCCGCGGCCCCGGTGCTGGCACCGAAATAGCCGATGGGCAGGTGCCGGCTGGCCGGCGTGTGCAGGCGCACAAAAGCCGTGGCGATCAGCAGGCGGTGGGTCAGCAGCGAGATGTCGAAGCGTGTGTGGTAGTCCAGATCCTCGGTCAGGGTCAGCAGGTCCAGCAGCAGCGTGCCGGTGCCCTGCGTGTGCAGCACCTTGGCCACGTAGTTGTTGCGCGGGCTGTGCCGGCTGCTGCCGCTGCCGTGGGCGAACAGCACCAGGCCGCGGGCCGCGGGCGGCAGCTCCAGCAGGCCCTCGATGTGCACGTCGTCGGCGGGGATGCGCAGCAGTTCATGCACCATGGCCAGGCCTCCTAGGCGCCTATCGTGATCGGGATGCGCCGGCGGCCGAAGTCGCCGGCCCGCTCGGCAAAACGCCCGGCAATCGCGGTGTGGCAGTGCGGGCAGTGCCCGGCGGGCGTGAGACGGTAGTTGGCAATGCGGTGCCAGTCGCGCTCGATCAGCGCCTGGTGGCAATGCGGGCACCAGGTGGTGTCGCCCTCGGCGTAACGCACATTGCCCGTGTAGACGTAGTGCAGGCCGTGGTCCAGGGCGATGCGCCGGGCATGGATCAGCGTGGAGGCCGGCGTGGCCGGCACGTCGGGCATCTTGTGGTCCGGATGGAAGGCGGTGAAATGCAGCGGCACGTCCGGCCCCAGCTCGGCCATGAGCCAGCGGCACATGGCGGTGAGCTCCTCGTCGCTGTCGTTGTGGCCGGGGATCAGCAGGGTGGTGATCTCGAACCAGACCTGGGTCTCGTGCCGCAGGTAGACCAGGGTGTCGAGCACCGGCTGCAGATGCGCGCCAGTGAGCTTGAAGTAGAAGTCTTCGGTGAAAGCCTTGAGGTCCACATTGGCGGCGTCCATCTTGGCGTAGAACTCGCGCCGCGGGGCGTCGTGCATGTAGCCGGCGGTCACCGCCACCGTCTGCACGCCGCGTTCGCGGCAGGCGTCGGCCACGTCCATGGCGTACTCGGCGAAGATCACCGGGTCGTTGTAGGTGACGGCCACGCTCTTGCAGCCGGACTCCGCCGCCGCCTGAGCGATGGCCTCGGGCGAGGCCTGGTCCATCAGGCGGTCCATGTCGCGCGACTTGCTGATGTCCCAGTTCTGGCAGAACTTGCAGGCCAGGTTGCAGCCGGCGGTGCCGAAGGACAGCACGCTGCTGCCCGGGTAGTAGTGGTTCAGCGGTTTCTTCTCGATCGGGTCGATGCAGAAACCCGAGGAGCGGCCGTAGGTGGTGAGGATCATGCGATCCCCCTCGCGCAGGCGCACGAAGCAGGCGCCGCGCTGGCCCTCGTGCAGCTTGCAGTCGCGCGGGCACAGGTCGCACTGCAGGCGGCCGTCATCGAGGGCGTGCCACCAGCGCGCGGGATAGGCGTCGATGTCGTCGCGCGCACCCATGCTCAGCCCTCCAGAGCGAGTTCGCTCTCTTTCCACTTGCTCACCGTGTAGCGCTGCAGCCGTACCTCGGCGTGCCAGAAGCCGGCCGGCAGGCCGGCCTTGCGCTTGAGGTGCGCCATGAAGTCGTCCACCGCGGGCAGCTGTTCCCACACCTGGGGCAGAAAGGTGCTGCGCCGCGCGCCGAATTCGAACACCACGCCGTCGATGCCGGGGCGCAGCTGGGCCAGGACCTCGGCCTCGCTGCCGACCTGCAGCGCCTGCATGGGCGAGAGCAGCGACACCTCCACCTCGGTGCGCTCCAGTTCGCGCGCGCTCAGCGGCGCAAAACGCGGGTCGCGAAAAGCGGCCGCCAGCGCATTGGCGCGCACATCGCTCAGCAGCGGCCGGTGCGCCTGCAGCGTGCCGATGCAGCCGCGCAGGTCGCCGCCCTGGGTCAGGGTGACGAAACAGGCGCCGCTGTCCTGCAGCCAGGGCGCGCTGTCATCGGCCGTGTGAGGGCGGCCCAGCTCGTGCGCGATGGCGGCCCGCGCCAGGGGCAGCAGGACGGCGCCCCGCTCTCGGGATTCAGTGGCGCGCATGAGCGGGCTCCGAGAAGGCGATAGCGGCATACCCCACCACGCGTTGGCGGTCGCCGGCCGTATCCCCCGAGTTGCACAGGCCCAGCAGGCGCGGCTGCAGGTGATGCCGGCGTGCGGCCAGCAGCAGGCCGTTGATGGGCGTGCCGCCGCAGGCCTGCTCGTGCGTGAGCGGGCCCTGCAGCGCCAGGATGCGCTCCACGGTCTCGCCGTCGAGGTTGCGCGCCGCGGCATAAGGCAGGTAGTGCGAGAGGTCGGAGCTGAGCACGATCAGCGTCTCCGGCCCGCCCCACAGCGTCTCCAGCACCTCAGCCACCTCGTGCGGCTCGGCATCGCCCACGGCCAGCGGCAACAGCTTGAAATCGTCCAGCACGCTTTGCAGAAAGGGCAGTTGCACCTCCAGCGAGTGTTCCAGCGCATGCGCGGCCGGATGCACCACGACCTGGCGCAGCGGCTTGAGCGCAGCCACCGCCTCGGCGTCGATCTCGATCTCGCCCAGCGGCGTGGCAAACGCCTGCACGCCGGGCAGGGCCAGGCCGCGTACCGGCACGCGGTGCACCGGGCCCAGCAGCACCACGCGGCGCACGCGGTCGCGCACGCCGGCCAGCTGCGTGTAAGCGCGTGCCGCCATGAGGCCGGAGTAGACGTAGCCGGCGTGCGGCACGATCAGCACCTTGGGCGGGGTCGGCGCGGCGCCGGCCGGCCCTTCGGCGTGCGCCGCTGCCAGCAGGCCGGCCACGGTGCCGGCCAGCGTTCTGGCTTCGCCGGGGTAGAAGGCGCCGGCCACGGCCGGCTGGCGGACGGTATGCAACATGCGTGCGGACTCCCTTGGATGTGTTCCTGGGGTCAAGCTGGGGCCAGCACCGGGCATCTCAAGCGCCGGGGCCGGGCCACCCGATGAACGGTACTCCGGGGCAGCGGGGGCGTCAACTGCGGCCGCTTGCGGCCGATCAAGGCGGGGCTGGCGCCGCGGCGTTCCCTGCGGCACACTGCGGCAACACAGCAGCAAGAGGAGGCAGGGCGCCATGGCAGCATCCGAGACGAGGCAGACCCCGATCTACAGCAGCGCCGAACTGGCGCGTGTGCTCGATGCCATGGCGGCGGCCTTGCTGCCGCAGCTGCTCACGGCGGCGCCGGTGACCCTGGTCGGCGTGCGCCGGCGCGGCGCCCCGCTGGCCGACGCCTTGCTGGAACGTCTGCGCTCCCTGCTGCCGGCCGGCGCGCGGGTCGAGCGGCTGGACCTGCTGATCAAGCGCTACGCCGACGACCTGACCCTGCTGCATCCCGAAACCCGGCTGACCGAGGCCCAGGAGCACACGACGCTGGACCTGGCCGGCCGCACGGTGGTGGTGGTCGACGATGTGCTCTACCAGGGCCACTCGTTGAACAAGGCCGTGCAGTACCTGCTGGCCAAGGGGGCAGGGCGCATCGTGACGGCCGTGCTGGTGGACCGCGTCTGCGCCGTGCTGCCCCTGCATGCCGACGTCGCGGGTCTCAAGCTGCAGGTGGCGCCCGGTCAGATCGTCGAATGCCACGTGCCGCCCTTCGAACCCGTGCTCCAGATCGTGCTGGTGCAGCCGGTCGCCGCCTGAGATGACCCAGACCAGCCGGTGACGGCTGGCGTCGAAGACCGACTTCGCGCAGCGGCCGCAGACAAAAAAGCCGGGCAGGGCCCGGCTCGTCAGGGGGCGGCGGGGGCTTACTGCGCCTGGAAGCCGCTGGCCTTGATGATGCGGGCCCAGCTCTGGCTGTAGGCGCGCTCGCGCTGGCCCAGCTGCTCGCCGCTCATGTGGCCGACGGTCAGGCCCATGGCGGTCAGGCGCTCATGCACCTCGGGCAGGGCGAGGACCTTGGCCAGGGCGGCCGAGTAGCGGTCGAGGGTGGCTTTGGGTGTGCCCTTGGGCGCGAAGATGCCGTAGTAGGGCAGGTCCTCGAAGCCGCTCAGGCCCAACTCGCCGAAGGTCGGCACGTCCGGCAGGATGGCCTGGCGCTTGGCACCAATCACGGCCACCATGCGGATCTTGCCGGCCTTGTGGTTCTCGATGAAGTCGGGCACCGAGCCCACGCCGGCGGCAATCTGGTTGCCCAGCATGTCGCCCATCATGGGCGCGCTGCCGCGGTAGGGCGCGGCCTGCAGGTCGAGCTGGTTCTTCTGGCCCATCACCTTGACCAGGAACTCGGGCGTGGAGGCCGGCGCCGGCACGCCCACGGTACCGCGTGCCTTGGGGTTCTCGCGCACCCAGGCCAGGTACTCCTTGTAGCTCTTGGCCGGCGTGCCCGCGGAGAGGGCCAGGCCGTTGACGAAGGTGGCGAAGCCCGCCACCGGCACGAAATCCTGCGCCGGGTCGAAGCCGGGGTTCTTCATGGTCAGCGGCAGGATGGAGATGCTGTGGTCGTGCGAGAGGAAGAGCACCGAGCCGTCGGCCGGCGCGGCCTTCAGCGCCTGCGCGGCGATCTGGCCGCCGGCGCCGGCCTTGTTTTCGACGATGACGTTGGCGCCGAGCGGGTCCTTGAGTTTGTCGGCCAGCACGCGCGCGATGGCGTCGGTGCCGCCGCCGGGCGGGAAGCCCACCATGATCTTGATGGTGGGGGTCTCGGCGTGGGTCAGGCCCGTGGCCAGCAGGGCGGCGGCGGCCAGGCCGAGGGTGCGGCGCTTGAGGTTCAGGAACATGGTGTCACTCCGGTGTTGTGGGTTGGGCAGATAACCCGGCAATTCTGCACCAGCCGCTGCGGCCTACAGCAGCCGGAATACCAGCGGGATCAGCAGCGAGGCCAGCACCACCTGCAGGCCCATGGCCAGGCCGGCGTAGGCGCCGGCATCCGCATTGACCTGCAGCGCGCGCGCCGCACCCAGCCCGTGCGAGGTGGTGCCCAGGGCAAAGCCGCGCGCCATCCAGCCCTCTGGCGTGGTGGAGATGCGCAGGAAGTCGAACAGGTACTTGCCGCTCAGCGCGCCGATGATGCCGGTCAGCACGGCAAACACCGCCGCCAGGGCCGGGATGCCGCCGATCTTCTCGGCCACGCCCATGGCCACCGGGGCGGTGACCGACTTGGTCGTCATGGCCAGCACCACGTCGGCGGGCAAGCCGAAGGCCAGTCCCAGGGCCCAGGCCGAGCCGGCGGCCGCCGTGCCGCCGATCAGCGCCGCGACCAGCAGCGGCGCCCAGCGCGCGCGCAACTCGGTACGGCGCTGCCATAGCGGCCAGGCCAGCGCCACCACCGCCGGGCCGAGCAGGAAGTGGATGAACTGCGCGCCGGAAAAGTAAGTGGGGTAGGGCACGCCGGTAATGAGCAGGAAACCGGCGATCACCAGCACCGTCCACAGCACCGGGTTGGCCCAGGGTGCCTGCTTGCGGGCGGTGTAGAAGGCGTGCGCCAGCACGTAGACCGCCATGGTGGCCGTCAGGCCGAACAGCGGCGTGCTGGAGAGGTAGACCCAGAGTTCGACGAACTTCGGCATCGGGCTAGCTTTCCTTCGGTTGGCGTCGCATCAGCGCCCGCAAGGCCAGCGCCGTCACCGCCAGGCCGATCCAGGTGGAGAGCACGATGACGGCCAGCATGCGCAGCCCATGTTCGGCGATCAGGCCCAGGTGCGTCATCACGCCCACACCCACCGGCACGAACAGCAGCGACAGATGCGCGAGCAGGAAGTCGGCACAGGCCGCTACCGGCGTGCGCACGGCCTCGATGTTCAGCGCAGCCAGCAGCAGCACCAGGCCCACGACGGGGCCGGGAAAGGGCAGGCGCAGGGCGTGAGAGAGCAGCTCCCCGGCGGATTGCAGCACCAGCAGCCAGGCGAATCCGCGCAGGGCGTTCATTGAATCATTGCGTGGTCAGAAACGCGGCAGGTCCGGGTGGCTGATCTTGCCGCCGCGCACCAGCATCTTGCCGTACTCGGCGCAGCGGTTGTGCGTGGGGATGACCTTGCCGGGGTTGAGCAGGCTGCCCGGATCGAAGGCGCGCTTGACGCCCAGCATCTGCGCGTTCTCTTCCGGGCTGAACTGCACGCACATGGAGTTGAGTTTTTCCACGCCCACGCCGTGTTCACCCGTGACGGTGCCGCCCATGGCCACGCTGGTCTCCAGGATGTCGGCGCCGAAGAGCTCGCAACGGTGCAGTTGGTCGGGGTCGTTGGCATCGAAGAGGATCAGCGGGTGCAGGTTGCCGTCACCGGCATGGAAGACGTTCAGGCACTTCAGGCCGTACTTCTGCTCCATCTTCTGGATGGCTTCCAGGATGTCGGCCAGGCGCTTGCGCGGGATGGTCGAGTCCATGCACATGTAATCGGGGGCCAGGCGGCCGCTGGCCGGGAAGGCGTTCTTGCGCCCGCTCCAGTACTTCAGGCGCTCGGCCTCGTCGCGGCTGACCGCAATCGCGGTGGCGCCGGCGCGGCGCAGCACCTCGCTCATGCGGCCGATTTCCTCTTCGACCTCTTCCGGCGTGCCATCGCTCTCGCACAGCAGGATGGCGGCGGCGCTCAGGTCGTAGCCGGCGTGCACGAAATCTTCCACCGCGGCCGTCATGGGCTGGTCCATCATCTCCAGCCCGGCCGGGATGATGCCGGCGGCAATCACCGCGGCCACGGCGTCGCCGGCCTTGCGCATGTCGTCGAAGCTGGCCATGATGCAGCGCGCCAACTGCGGCTTGGGGATCAGGCGTACCGTGACTTCCACCGTGACGGCCAGCATGCCCTCCGAGCCGATGAAGACGCTGAGCAGGTCGTAACCGGGCGCGTCCAGCGCCTGCGAGCCGAGTTCGAGCGGTTCACCCTCGATGGTGTAGCCGCGCACCTTGAGCACGTTGTGCACCGTCAGGCCGTATTTCAGGCAGTGCACACCACCCGAGTTCTCGGCCACGTTGCCGCCGATGGTGCAGGCGATCTGGCTGGACGGGTCGGGTGCGTAGTACATGCCGTAGGGGGCGGCGGCCTCGCTGATGGCGAGGTTGCGCACGCCGGCCTGGACCACGGCCGTACGGCTGGCCGGGTCGATCTTCAGGATCTGGTTGAACTTGGCCAGGGAGAGCGTCACGCCCAGGGCGTGGGGCATGGCGCCGCCCGACAGGCCGGTGCCCGCGCCGCGCGCCACCACGGGCACGCCCAGCGCATGGCAGGTTTTCAGCACGGCCTGCACCTGGGCCTCGGTTTCCGGCAGGGCCACGGCCAGCGGGCGCTGCCGGTAGGCCGTCAGGCCGTCGCACTCATAGGGGGTGGTGTCCTCGGATTGCCAGAGCAGGGCATGGGCGGGTAACACGGCCAACAGGGCGCGCACGACCTGGGACTGGCGTTCGGCGCGCTGCAGCGTGTCGGCCTGGGGGGCGGAAGCGGGGGCGTTCATGAACGAATTCTAGGCCCTGTTCCCTATAATCCGGCGCTCCACAACTCATCTCCTGGCGGTAGTACCTTGTCTGATCGTCTTGCCGTGCTGCCGCAGTACCTGCTGCCCAAAAAGGCCCTTACCTCGTTTGCCGGTTGGGTCGCCGGCGCGCAGATGGGGGGGCTCACCACCGCCATCATCCGTCGTTTCATCCGCCGCTACGGCGTGAACATGGCCGAGGCGGCCAACCCCGATCCGGCCAGCTATCCGAGTTTCAACGAATTCTTCACCCGGGCGCTGAAAGAGGGCGCCCGCCCGCTGGCCGCGGCCGACTGGGTCTGCCCGGTGGACGGCGCCATCAGCCAGTTCGGTCCCATCGAGCGCGACCAGATCTTCCAGGCCAAAGGCCACCGTTACAGCACCACGGCCCTGGTGGGCGGCGACGCCGCGCTGGCCGCGCAGTTCGAGAACGGCCATTTCGCTACCCTGTACCTGAGCCCGCGCGACTACCACCGCATCCACATGCCCTGCGACGGCACGCTCATGCGCATGATCTACGTGCCGGGGGAGCTGTTTTCGGTCAACCCCACCACGGCGCGTGGTGTGCCCGGCCTGTTTGCCCGCAACGAGCGTGTGGTCTGCGTGTTCGAGACCGTGCACGGCCCCCTGGTGCTGGTGCTGGTGGGGGCCACCATCGTGGGCAGCATGGCCACGGTCTGGCACGGTGTGGTCAACCCGCCGCGCTCGGCGCAGGTGCAGGAATGGCACTACGACGGCCAGGGCATTGTGTTGAAGCGGGGCGCCGAAATGGGCCGCTTCCTGCTGGGCTCCACCGTCGTGCTCCTGTGGCCGCAGGGGCCGCTGCAATTCAACCCGGACTGGGCGCCCGCGCGTGCGATCCGGCTTGGTGAGAAAATGGCCAATTCAGTGTCCTGAAACAACGGAGTTTTTATGCCAGGTCTTCTGCCCAACGTGGATCCCGATGGACTGCTCGAGTTCTCGGTGGTCTACACCGACCGCGCGCTCAACCACATGTCCAAGCGTTTCCAGAACGTGATGAAGGACATCTCCGGCATCCTGAAGGAGGTCTACCACGCCCAGTCCTCCGTGCTGGTGCCCGGCAGCGGCACCTTCGGCATGGAAGCCGTGGCGCGCCAGTTCGCCACCGGCAAGAAGACCCTGGTCATCCGCAATGGCTGGTTCAGCTACCGCTGGACCCAGATCTTCGAGATGGGCAAGATCCCGGCGAGCTCCACCGTGCTCAAGGCCCGGCGCATCGGCAGCGGGCCGCAGGCGCCCTGGGTGCCCTGCCCGGTGGAAGAGGTGGTGGCCACCATCAAGGCCGAGCGTCCCGACGTGGTGTTCGCCCCGCACGTGGAAACCGCGGCCGGCATGATGCTGCCCGACGACTACCTGCGCAAGGTGACCGACGCCGTGCACGAAGTCGGCGGTCTGTTCGTGCTGGACTGCGTGGCCTCCGGCGCCATGTGGGTGGACATGCAGGCCACCGGCGTGGACGTCCTGGTCAGTGCACCGCAAAAGGGCTGGAGCGGTTCACCCGCCTGCGCCATGGTCATGCTCAGCGAGCGTGCCCGCAAGGCCATCGACGGCACCACCAGCACCAGCTTCGCGGCCGACCTCAAGAAATGGCTGCAGGTCATGGAAGCCTACGAGAACGGCAACCACACCTACCACACCACCATGCCCACCGACGCGCTGGCGCGTCTGGACCAGGTGATGCGCGAGACCAAGGAATATGGTTTCGAGAAAGTGCGCCAGGGCCAGATCGAGCTGGGTGCCAAGGTGCGCAACCTGCTGGAGCGGCGCGGTTTTGTCAGCGTGGCCGCGGCCGGTTTCCAGGCCCCGGGTGTGGTGGTGAGCTACACCACCGATGCCGAGATCCAGAACAGCAAGAAATTCCTGGCCCTGGGCCTGCAGACCGCCGCCGGCGTGCCGCTGCAGTGCGACGAGCCGGCCGACTTCAGCACGTTCCGCATCGGCCTGTTCGGCCTGGACAAGCTGTACAACCCGGACCGCAGCGTGGCGCAGCTGGCCGCCGCGCTGGACAAGCTGGGTTACACCGAGAAGGTGCCGACCGCGGCCTGAGCCTTTCGGTCCCAAAAAAACGCCCCATGGTCGTTAGACCCGGGGCGTTTTTTCTGAGTGATGGCGGGCTTACTTGAAGATCACCGTCTTGTGGCCGTTGAGCAGCACGCGGTGCTCGCTGTGCCACTTGACGGCGCGCGCCAGCACCTGGCTCTCGGTGTCGCGGCCGATGGCGGTCAGGTCTTCCACCGTCTTGCTGTGGTCCACGCGGGCCACGTCCTGCTCGATGATCGGGCCCTCGTCCAGGTCGGCCGTCACGTAGTGGGCGGTGGCGCCGATCAGCTTCACGCCGCGGTCGTGCGCCTGGTAGTAGGGTTTGGCGCCCTTGAAGCTGGGCAGGAAGCTGTGGTGGATGTTGATGGCCTTGCCCGAGAGCTTGCGGCACAGGTCATCACTGAGCACCTGCATGTAACGCGCCAGCACCACCAGCTCGGCGCCCTCGGCCTGCACCACTTCAAATTGCTTGGCCTCGGCCTGGGCCTTGGTGGCGGCCGTCACCGGGATGTGGTGGAAGGGCACGTTGTAGCTGGCGGCGAGCTGGTAGAAGTCGCGGTGGTTGGAGACGATGGCGCGGATGTCGATCGGCAGCAGGCCGATCTTCCAGCGGAACAGCAGGTCGTTCAGGCAATGGCCTTCCTTGCTGACAAAGAGCACCGTGCGCATCGCCGTGGTCGCCGCGTGCAGGCTCCACTGCATGGCGTAGGGCTCGGCGAAGAGCTTGAGCTGCACCTGCAGATCCTCGTACGTCACCTGACCGCAGGAAAACTGCACGCGCATGAAGAACAGACCGGTGGCCGGGTCGTTGTACTGGGCGGCTTCTTCGATGTTGCCGCCGCGCTCGAGCAGGAAACCGGAGACGGCGTGGACGAGGCCCAGGCGGTCCGGGCAGGAGAAGGTGAGGATGTAGGCTTGGCTCATAAAACCCTGGTGCAAGGAGTGTGGATCGAGGCCCGCGGCCCGCTTTTGGCGGCCGCAGGGAGCCATTGTCGCAATTTTCAGCGACCCGCCCCCGTCCCCTCGTCCACCCAGGCCAGATAGGCGGCGCTGCCGGCGGCGATCGGCAGCTGGATGATCTCCGGCGTCTCATAGGGATGATGTTCCCGCAGCCAGGCCTCCAGCGCCGGATACAGCGCGCTGCGCGTCTTGATGCTCAGCAGCCACTCCGGCTCCTCATGGGGCTGGCCCTGCCAGTTGTAGAAGCTGCGGATGGCCTGCAGTTGCACGCAGGCGCCCAGGCCGGCCTGCACGATCTGGCGCGCCAGCGTCGCGGCCTCGGCCTCGCTGGCCAGCGCGGTCTGCACCACGCAGTGGGTGAATGCTTCGGTGCTCATGAGGACTCCTTCCGGTGCGGCGATACTACGCGTTGTCCACTCCCCTCCCATGCACTCCCGTTATCTCCCGCGCGTAGCCGGCACCCTGTTGCTGGCGCTCGCCGCCGCCTTGTTGTGCGTCTGGCTCCGCACGCCGCTGCCCTGGATGATCGGCCCGCTGCTGGCCACGGCCGGCGCCTCCATGCTGCGTCTGCGCACCGAGAGTTCGGTGCTGCTGCGCAACGCCGGCCAGGCCACCATCGGCCTGGCGCTGGGCCTGTACTTCACGCCTGCCGTCGGCGCCCTGGTGCTCGGCCTGTGGTGGGCGGTGCTGCTGGGCATCGTCTGGGCATTGATCCTGGGGCTGCTGTTTGGCCAGTGGCTGTATCGCGGCAATGTGCGGCAGCTGCCCGGCCTGAACCGGGCCACCACATGGTTTGCCGGCGCTATCGGCGGTGCCTCCGAAATGACGCTGCTGGCCGAGCGCGCGCAGGGGCGCACCGAACTGGTGGCCGCGGCCCACAGCCTGCGCCTGCTGATCGTGGCCGTGGTCATCCCCTTCGCCATGCAGTTCAGCGGCCCGACCGGCCTGGATGCCGCGGGCAGCGTGACGCGTGAGGTCCACGCCGCCGGCCTGTTGCTGCTGGCGCTGGCGGCGAGTGCCGGGGCCTGGGGGCTGGCGCGCCTGGGGCGGGCCAACCCCTGGTTCCTGGGGCCGATGGTGGTGGCGGTGTTGTTGACGTTGGCCGGCATCGAGTGGTCGGCCATCCCGGCCTGGCTGTCCAATACGGCCCAGCTGCTGATCGGGGTCAGCCTGGGGGTGCGCTTCACGCCGGCGTTTGTGCACACGGCGCCGCGCTGGCTGGCCATGGTGGCGCTGGGCACGCTGGTGATGATCGTCCTGAATGCCGGCTTCGCCTGGCTGTTGTCGCTGGCCACGGGCCTGCACCCGGCCACGCTGGTGCTGAGCACGTCACCCGGCGGCATCACCGAGATGTCCATCACGGCCAAGGTGCTGCAGCTGGGCGCCCCGGTGGTGACCGTGTTCCAGATCTGCCGGCTGTTTGCGGTGCTGGTGCTGGTGGAGCCGCTGTTCAGGTGGCGCCACGGCAGGCCCTGAATGCCTGCCCTCAGTGCCGGAAGCGGCCGTCGCGCGCGTAGATCGCCAGGTCCACCAGCTTCAGGCCCGCATGGTCGCCGGGCTGGTAGCTGGCGCGCAGGCCGCTGAGGTCGAGTGCGCCGGCCTTGTAGAGGCCCTGCACCAGGCTTGCGCGCGTGGGTTGCGGGCCGGCCAGGCGCAGGGCGGCCACCAGGGCCTTGGCGGTCATGTAGCCCTCCAGGCTGCCGTAGGAAAAGTCCACGCCGGGTCGATGGCGCTTGAAGACGTCCTGGTACTCGCGGCTCAGCTCGGTCTTGCGTTCCCACGGGTTGGGCAGCACCTGGGCGAACAGCATGCCGTGCGCCAGCTCGCCGAGGTGGCGCGCCAGTTGGGTGGAACCGGAGTTGACGGCCAGGAAGGGTGTCGCGCTGCCCTGGGCGCGGGTCAGGCGGATCAGCTTCTCGTAGACGCCGGCGCTGCCATGGTTGATCACGCCCTGCAGGCCGGCGCCGGCGATGCGCGCGGCCATGGCGTCGAGCTGCAAGGCGGTCACGTCGGGCTTGAAGGGCAGGTCCAGCGCCAGCTCCAGCCCCAGTTCCTGGCACAGGCGCTGGAAGTTTTCCAGGTGCTGCCGGCCGACGGCCGAGTCGGCGCGGAAGAAAGCCACGCGCTTGCCACCCGTGGAGCGCACGTACTCGAGCAGGACGCGGAACTCGTCGCGGTGCTCGGCGCGCACCGGGAACACCAGCGGCTGGTGCGGCCGGCGCAGCGTGGGCGAACCGGCCATGGGGCCGAAGAAGGGCACGCCGAGTTCACTGCTGACCTGCATCACCGCATTGGAGGGGCCGCCTTCGATGGAGCCGAACAGGATGAACACCTGGTCCTGCTCGATCAGCTGGCGCGCATTGGCCGCGGCTTGGCTGGCCTGGTTGTCGTCGTCCAGGGTCTTGAGCACGATACGGCGGCCGTGGACCCCGCCCCTGGCGTTGACGTCCTGCAAGTGGGCGTTGATGCCGTCCATCACCGCCGTGCCGTATTCGTTGCGGCCGCTCTGCAGCGTGATGCTCTGGCCGATCAGCAGCTGCCTGGGGCTGACGCCGTTCTGGGCCTGTGCCGTGCCAGCGGCCAGCAGGACGAGCAGCGTCGCCAGCCAGCGGCGCCGGCATCGGGTGAGAGGGGAGTGGTGCATCGCCGCAGACCTCGACGGGCAAAGGCGCCAGCCTACGGGAAACCCTGCAGATTGTCAGTGTATTAAGTCACGGGGACGCGCTGTCCTTGCGGGGCGGGGCGTCCGGCCCGCGCCCGGTCGGGCCGGACGGCCTCAGTGCACGTGCACCGGGATATGGGCCAGCCCGGCGTACTGCTCCAGGGTGTCCTCGACTTCTTCCTGCGTCGGCGTGTTGCGCTGCCATTCGGCCAGACGCTGCTGGAACAGCTCGGCCCAGGAACCGTCCAGATAAAGCTCCTTGCCCGAACGCTTGTCCACGATCTCGAAGCCGTGACGCAGCAGGGTTGGCAAGGCGGGCTCGGCGCTGGCGGCCGGCTCTGCCGTGGCCGACATGTGCGTCACGCTGAAGGATTCGGAGTCGTAGAGGGTGTGCATGGTGCCTGATCCTTGGTGCAGGGGTCCTGACTTCCATCTGGCGGCAGCGGCGGCGATTTCAAGGGCGCGCGCCCCGGCGGTTCAGGGCGCCTCGCTGGCGCGCCACAGCTGGTCGACAAAATCGCCGTTGTCCTGGTACAGGCGGATGCGCGCCGGCAGCCAGCCCAGGGCCGGCGCCAGCCAGAGTTCGGCGTTCGGCTCGTCGGGCTTCGTGGCGGCGCGGGTGAGCTTGAGCGTGGTCTGCTCGCCCCCCGGCAGGTGGAGTTTCTCCTCGCCGGCGACCACAAAGCGCAAGGTGTCGGGGCCGTAGATGCTCATGACCGGCCAGATCAGCTCCGTGCCGGCGGGGTAACGCTGCGGCGCGGCGGCGACCAGGCTGCCCAGCTGCATGAACACGCTCAGCGCGTCCTGGGCCCCGGGCGGCAGCGGCGTCGGCGGCGTGCCCTCGCTGAAGCGGATCATCGCCTTGGCGTAATCGAACTCGACCGTGCGGTCGTTGTGCACCCGGTCGTTGAAATACAGCGGCTGCAGCCCGGCCGGTGTGATGCGGCCGCGGCTGATCTGCACGCGCGAGCCCAGCAGAAACAGGTGCACCTCCATGCGGCTGTCGTACGTCTGCCCATCCTGCACCCACTGCAGCAGGCCGTTGGCGCTGTACGGCAGGATGCCGATGCGGCCGCGGATGGCGTAGCGGATGCGCAGCGAGCCCGGCACGGCGACGGACGCCGTGCCCGTGGGCAACTCTGCCGCCGCCAGCGGCAGCCCGAGCAGGAGGCCCGGCAGCCCGAGCAGCAGTCGGCGACGCAGGGGAAGGAGGAGGTTTCGGGTTGTCATCGTCAGCCAGCGTAACCCAATTCGTGTGAGAGCTCGCGCGCGGCCTGGCCCAGGGCCGTGGCCACGGTGCCGTTCCAGGCCGTGTCGAAGGTGGCCACCGAGCCCATGGCCACGAGGCCCAGCACCAGATGGCCGTCGAAATCGAACACCGGCGCGCAGAAACCGGCGATGCCGGGCAGCAGCGAGTCGACCACGCGCGCCATGCCGTGCGTGCGGACGTCCTTGAGCAATGCCTGCAGCTCGGCCTGATTGCGCGGCAGATCCGTGCGGCCCAGCTGGCGCGCGCGCGCCAGCTCGGTGCGCAGCAGCGGCGCGATGGCCTCGCGCGAAACGTGGGCGGCGAAGCAGCGCCCAGTGGCCGAGGACAGCAGGGGCATGACGTCACCCAGGCGCAGATTCACGGTGACCGATTGCGGCGACTCTTCCCAGTGCACGATGGTCGGGCCGTGGTTGCCCCAGACGGCGATGGCCAGCGTGTGGTCGATGCGCCGCATCAGCGCGGGCAGGCGCTCACGCGCCAGCTTCACGGCGTCCAGCCGCGTGATGGCAGCCAGGCCCACGCGCAGTGCGGCGGGCCCGAGGTCGTAGCGCGTGCTGGCCGCATCCTGGCTGACCAGGCCCAGGCGCTGGAAGCTCACCAGGTAACGGTGTGCCTTGGCCGCGCTCATGCCGGCAGCGGCGGCCAGGTCGCGCAGCATCAGCGGCCCGCTGGCGCGCGCCAGCGCGTCGAGCAGCGTGAAGCCCACCTCGACCGACTGGATGCCTGCGCGCGCCTTGTTCATGGTCTAATAAAAACAGCCCGTTCCGTTTGGTCAAACGAGTCTAACAACACGTCATCCGAGTACACATCCATGAAGCTTGCCACCTACAAAGACGGCTCGCGCGACGGCCAGCTGGTCGTCGTCTCCCGCGATCTGAGCCTGGCCCATTATGCGACCGGCATCGCGCACCATCTGCAGCAGGTGCTGGACGACTGGAACTTCTACTCGCCGCAGCTGCAGGACCTCTACGTCACGCTCAACCAGGGCAAGGCGCGCCACGCCTTTCCTTTCGACCCCGCCATGTGCATGGCCCCGCTGCCGCGCGCCTATCAGTGGGCCGACGGTTCGGCCTACATCAACCATGTGGAGCTCGTGCGCCTGGCGCGCAAGTCCGAGGTGCCGGCCAACTACTACACCGAGCCGCTGATGTACCAGGGCGGCAGCGACGACTTCCTGGGCCCGCGTGACGACGTCGTCTGCGTCAGCGAAGACCACGGCATCGACTTCGAGGCCGAGGTGGCCGTGGTCACCGCCGACGTGCCCATGGGCGCCACGCCCGAGCAGGCGCTCGAAGGCATCCGCCTGGTGATGATCGCCAACGACGTCAGCCTGCGCCACCTGATCCCCGACGAACTGGCCAAGAACTTCGGCTTCCTGCAGAGCAAACCCGCCACGGCCTTCAGCCCGGTGGCCGTTACGCTGGACGAGTTGGGCGAGGCTTGGCAGCAAGGCAAGCTGCACCTCACGCTGCAAAGCGCCTGGAACGGCCGCACGGTCGGTATGTGCGAGGCCGGCGAGGAGATGACCTTCCACTTCGGCCAGCTCATCGCGCATCTGGCCAAGACACGCAACGTGCGCGCCGGCAGCATCATCGGCTCGGGCACGGTGAGCAACCGCGCGACAGAAGTGAACGGCAAGCAGGAGTGGACCAAGGGCTACAGCTGCATTGCCGAGAAACGCGCCATCGAGACCATCCAGGACGGCCAGCCCGCCACCGACTACATGAAGTTCGGCGACACCATCCGCATCGAGATGAAGGGCCGCGACGGTCAGTCGGTCTTCGGCGCCATCGAGCAGAAGATCGCGCCGCTGAACTGACCCGGTCCGTCGGCCCCGGGGCTGTGGGAAACCCTAGGGGGCATGCGCTGCATTGCGGCTAGGATCTACTTCGTGTGCAACTGTCGGGTCGGCAGACCTCCGCGCAAGTGAAAAAATGGAATCGAAGCCGGCACATGGTGGTCGCCATGTCGTTGGCCCTGTTGAGTGGGCTGGTCGCGGCCCAGACCGCGGTCGTCTCGCGCGTGCTCATCAACCCGGGCGACAGCGGCGAGCAGTCGCGCGTGGCCGTCTACGGTGCCTGGAAGGCGGCCATCGAGCAGGCCTTGCGCAAGGAGCGCATCACCACCCCCCACGTGCAGCTCTCCAACGACGCGACTGCCGATCTGGGCGCCACCCGGTCGCGCACGCAGGACATCTTCGTCGCCCCGGCCCATGTCATCGGCAGCGCCCTGCGCTATGGCTACACCCCGGTGCTGGGGCTGGACAAGCCGGTGCAGGCCGTGCTGGTCGCACCCAAGGACAGCCCGGTGGCCAGCCTGGCCCAGGCGGCGGGCAAGCGCCTGGGCCTGCCCATGCAGGACAGCGTGGTGACCTACCTGCTGCGCGGCGAGATCAACGCCGCCAACACCACCATCAAGCGCCACTTCGGCGAGCTCTACGAGACCCGTTACCAGGAGGCCCTGCTGCCTTGTCTGCAACTGCTGCGCTGCGACGTCGTGGCGGTCGAGCGGGCCGTGTACGAGCGCTGGGTCGCGGCTGGCCATGCGCTGAAGGTGGTGCTGGAGTCCAAACAGGTGCCGGGCCTGAGCGTGGCCATCCGTGACGGCGTGCGCCCGCCCCTGGCCGCCTTCGACGCCGCGCTGACGGAGGCGCTGGCCGGCAGCGACGTGCTGCACGCCGAGAAGGCCAAGGTCATGTCCATGCACGCGGCCGATTTCGACTACGTGTCCACACTCGGCTACTTCACGCCGCGCGACCTGCCCGGGGCCCAGGTGGTGGATCCGGTGGCGGTGGCGCAACTGCTGCAGCAAGGCGCGAGCTTTATCGATACCCGCACCGAGGCCGAGTTCAAGGCCGGCCACGTCCCGGGCGCCCGGCTGGTTCCTTATGTGGAGAAGAGCCCCAAGGACGCCGACTTCGACTCCCGGTTGGACCAGTTTGACCTCTCCAAACTGCCGGCCGACCGCGCGGCGCTGCTGATCTTTGCCTGCAACGGCGCCGAGTGCTGGAAGAGCTACAAGGCCAGCCACGCCGCCCTCAAGGCCGGCTACAAGCGTGTGCACTGGTTCCGCGGCGGCTTTCCGGCCTGGCGCGCCGCCGGCCACAAGGTCGACACCGGCGGCTGAATGCCGGACAGCGGCAACAAGAAGGGCAACCCGCGGGGCGCCCTTCTTGTTTGGGGGATGGGCGGCTCAGGCCTGGCCGTTCATCTTGTCATGCTTCAGGAAATACTGCTTGGCCATGGCCACCAGCTGGCCGTCGCTGGGGTGATCGCTGCTGATGACGTCGACAATGACCTTGTCGATGTCCTTGTCATGGCGCGCGCAGTGGGCCTTGAACTCGTCCTTGGCCTGGGCCGGGCCGGTCACCAGGATCTCGTGCACGCCCTTGAGCGCCTCGGCGATCGAGTGGTAGAAGTTCTCGTCGTGCGAGGCGTGGCCGCCCGCGGGGCTGTGGTGGCCGCTGGCGCTGTCGCCGCGGCCCGAACCCTGGTGCGAACCCGTGTGGCCGCCGGTGGCCTTGTGGTGGCTGCGTGACTTGATCTTCTGCGCGGCGATGTGCTCGCGGTCGAACATGATGACGTGGGCTTCGGAACGGTCGAGCCAGACGATGGCGTGGAAAGTGGACATGTATTTCTTCTCCTGAAAAAGGCGGGGATGGGGTGCGGGCGTTCAGGCGTGGCGCTGGTGTTCGAGCTTCTCCTGGCAGTTGATGCAGCGCGGCGTCTCGGGCGCGGCATGCAGCCGGGCCGCGGGAATGTCGGCGCCACAGTCGACGCAGACACCATAACTGCCATTCTCGATGCGCTTGAGCGCGGCGTCGATGGTGTCGAGCTCGGCGCTCTCGCGCGCATCGAGCGTGAACTCAAGCGCCCGCTCGGTGTCCTGCTGGGCGCGCGCGTCCTGCGGCCGGTCACCGAAATGCGTGGCCGATGCCTCGGCGCGTCCGATGCTGCCGCCGCGCAGGCTGGCCAGTTGCGCCAGCAGGCTGGCGCGCTGTTCCTCCAGCTGCTTCTTGAACGGGGCGGTGATTTGTGTGCTCATGCGGGTCTCTCCATTGCTTGCAAATGCATCATGCGCCCACACTCTGCACCCGTCTTTGACACAGGTCAAGACCGAAGCCGTGCCGCTGCGCGCTCGCCGGTTCATAATGAACACATGCAGACCCTGCGCCGTGCCCATCTCCTCGCCCGCTTCGTGCTGGTGTGGTTTGCCTTGGCGCTGGGCGCGGCGATCGCGTCGCCGCTGGTCAAGCCGCAGGCCATGGAGCTGGTCTGCTCGACCGCGGGCGTGGTCAAGCTGGTCCACACCGGCGATGACGGCAACGCGCCCGCCGGCCATCTGCTGGACTGCCCGCTGTGCCTGACGGGCAGCGCGCCGCCGCCCTCGCTGCAGCTGGCGCTGTCGCAGCCGCCCGTGCTGCCGCCGGTGCTGGTGCCGCATGAGCGGGCACCTCTTGCCGGCCACAGCGCCGCACCGCCGCCCTCGCGCGGCCCGCCTCTCTTCGCCTGAAGCCCGTCCGTGGTCGTCCGTGCCGGACGGCGTGCGGCAGGGCGAGTCGCGCGCGGACCCGCGGGTCCGGCGCGTTCCCACCCGTTTTTCCGTAACTGTCCCTGTGCGCTAGACCGATTCCGCGGCGCGCGCACGAATCCAGCCCAGCGTTTTTTACCAAGGAGTCATCATGAAACGTTACACCCTCACTCTTGCCGCGCTGCTCATGGCCGTCGCGGCCCAGGCCCAGGTCAGCGTCAAGGACGCCTGGGTGCGCGCCACCGTGCCGCACCAGAAGGCCACCGGCGCCTTCATGCAACTCACCGCAGCCAGCGACGCCAAGCTGGTCGAAGTGCGCTCGTCCGCGGCCGGCATCGTCGAGATCCACGAGATGGCCCTGGTCAAGGACGTCATGAAGATGCGCGCCGTCGACGTGCTGGTGCTGCCGGCGGGCAAGACGGTGGAACTCAAGCCGGGGGGCTACCACGTCATGCTCATGGACCTCAAGGGCCAGATGAAGGACGGCGACACGGTGGCGCTGACGCTGGTGGTCGAGGGCAGTGACGGCAAGCGCCAGAACGTCGAAGTCCAGGCGCCCGTGCGGCCCCTGAACGCTGCCGCCCCGGGCGCCATGGGGCACGGCCAAGGCATGAAACGCTGAGCCTGGTCGCTAGTCACGGGTTCATCTGATGCTGCACGCGCGCGCCCGCCGCCTCACCGCCTGGATCGCCCTGGCGGCGATGCTGCTGGCTGCGCTCGCACCCACGGTCTCGCATGCGCTGGCACGCGCCCCGCAGCTGGCGCCGGCGCTGCAGGATCTGTGCACGGTCGGTGGTGCGCGCCTGCTGGTGATCGTGCCCGACCCCGCCTCCGAGGCTGCCCCGGGCGCAGCTCTCGCGCCGGAGGCCTCCGACGAGGCGCCGTCCGCCCTCGTTCTGATCCATTGCCCGTTTTGCCTGCTCGTCGCTGATCGGCTGGGGCCGCCACCCGCTGTTTCTTTGCACTTCTTCACCGCGGAATCCGGTTTGGCCCGGCCGGACGCGCAGGCATCTTCTTTTCTTTCCGCGCCACGACTGCTGGCCTGGCCGCGCGGGCCGCCGCCGCTTTCCTGAAGCCTGCAAGCGACAACGCCCTGCGCCATCGGATCCCGATGCCGGGCGGGTATCCCTTCCTTCCGGAGAGCATTCATGCGGAACCTACATCTGGCCCTGGCTTCGGCCCTGGCCTTGCCCTGCGCCTTCCCCGCGAGCGCGCAAGCCCCCGATGCGCCCGCCGGCGCCCCCGCCGAAGCGCCGGCGCTGAACGTGGTGACCGTGACCACCACGCGCGAGCAGATGCCGCTGCGCGAGACCGCCGCCGCCATCGGCGTCATTCCGGCATCGGCCATCCGGGCCACCGGCCCCATGCACCCGCAGCAGATCCTGGGCCAGGTGCCCGGCGTGGCCATCAACGTCACCAACGGCGAGGGCCACACCACCGCCATCCGCCAGCCCTTCAGCACGGCGCCCATGTATCTCTACCTGGAGGACGGCATCCCCATCCGCGCCACCGGCTTCTTCAACCACAACGCGCTGTACGAGGTGAACCTGCCGCAGGCCGGCAGCATCGAGGTGGTCAAGGGCCCGGGCTCGGCACTGTATGGCTCGGACGCCATCGGCGGCACCGTCAACGTGCTCACGCGCGCGCCGGCCGCCGCGCCGGGGCTGGAGCTCGGCGCCGAGGCCGGCAGCTTCGGCTGGCGGCGCCTGCTGCTCGACGGCACCGGCGCCACCGGTGCGGATGGCGCCGCCCGCGCGGCCCTGAACCTCACGCACAGCGACGGCTGGCGCGACCGCACGGCCTATGACCGCCAGAGCCTGAACCTGCGCCAGGACCAGGCGCTGGGCGAGGGCGGCCTGCTCAAGACCATCGTGGGCGCCACCCACATCGACCAGCAGACCGGTGCCAGCAGCGCACTGACCTGGGACGACTACCTGAACAACCCGACGAAGAACAACCACGCGATCGCCTGGCGCAAGGTCGACGCGCTGCGCGTCTCCACCCAGTACGAGCGCGACCTGGGCGATGCCCTGCTGGGCATCACGCCTTACCTGCGCAGCAATGCCATGGACCTCAACGGCTCCTACAACCTGAGCTCCGACCCGCGCATCGAGAAGACCCAGGTGGCCTCGCTGGGCGTGCTGGGCAAATGGCGCCAGGACTACGGCGGCGCCCTCAAGCCGCGCCTGATCCTCGGCCTGGACCTGGAGCACAGCCCCGGCACCCGCACCGAAGACAGCCTGAATCTGACCTCCACCGGCAGCGGCGCCGACCGCAACTACACCGGCTATACGGTGGGCAACCGCATCTACGACTACGAGGTGCGCTACCGCAGCGCCTCGGCCTACGCCCAGGGCGAGCTCGCGCCGACGCCCAGCCTGCGCCTGAGCGCCGGCCTGCGCTTCGACAGCATGGGCTACGCCATGAGCAACCGCATCGATGCGACCACCACCACGGCCGGCACGCGCATCTATGCGCAGACGCCGTCCGCCGCCACCGACTACACGCACTGGAGCCCCAAGCTCGGCGCCACGCTGGCGCTGAGTCCGGCCAGCAGCCTGTACGCCGCCTACAGCCACGGCTTTCGCGCCCCGGCGGAAAGCCAGCTGTTTCGCGCCGGCAGCGGTGCCACCGTGGCCGAGGCGCAGAGCAAGGCCGAGCTGGCGCTGGCGCTCAAGCCGGTCAAGGCCGACCAGGTCGAGCTCGGCTGGCGCGGTGATGCCGCTGGCTGGCGTTATGACCTGGCGGCCTACCGGCTGGTCAAGCGCGACGACCTCGTCTCGCAACGCGACCCGCTCACCAACGTCAGCACCAGCGTCAACGCCGGCCAGACCGAGCACAGCGGCGTCGAGCTGGGCCTGGGCAAGGCCTTGGACCGGCAGTGGCGCGTGGACACGGCCCTGTCCTACGCCGTGCACCGCTACGTCGACTGGGTGACCGCCGGCGCCAACTACTCGGGCAAGGAGATGGAGGCCGCGCCGCGCGTGCTGGCCAGCACCCGCCTGGCCTGGACGCCGCGCGCGGGCACCAGTGCCCAGTTGGAGTGGGTGCGCCTGGGTGACTACTGGCTTGAAGCGAGCAACTCCGACGCCTACGGCAAGTACGCCGGGCACGACGTGTTCAACCTGCGCCTCAGCCACGCCGTCACGCCGGCGGCGCGCCTGTACGCGCGCCTGATGAACCTGGCCGACCGCCGTTATGCCGACAGCGCCTCGGTCTCCTCGGGCACGCCGGTCTACGCGCCGGCGCTGCCGCGTGCGCTCTACGTCGGCGTGGAGGTCACGCTGTGAGGCGGCACGCCGCCGGCCTGCTGCTCGGGCTCGCGCTGGCCGGCGCGGCCGGGGCCCAGGGCCATGCGGCGCACGGCGCGCCGCGCGCCGCGCGCCCGCAGCTGGGCAGCAGCGTGGCCTTCGCCCCCGACGGTCGCCTGTGGCTGGTGGGGGTGGACGCGCAGGGGCAGCTCTTTGTGCAGACCGCGCCCGCGCCGGCGCTGCAGTCGTGGAGCGCGCCGCGCCGGCTCGACACCGCGGGCGACGTCGTCGCCGCCGACGGCGAGAACCGGCCCAAGCTGGCCTTCGGGCCGCAGGGGCAGGTGGTCGTGAGCTACACGCAGCCGCGCGCGCGGCCCTACACCGGCTGGATCCGGCTGCTGCGCTCGACCGACGGTGGGCAGACCTTTGCCGCGCCGCACACCGTGCACGCCGACCGGCAGGAGATCACGCACCGCTTCGAGTCCATCGCCTTCGACGGCCAGGGTGTGCTGCACACCGTATGGATCGACAAGCGCGACCTGGAATCGGCGCCCCGGGTCGAGCGCAAATCGAGCTACCGCGGCGCGGCGATCTACCGCAACGAGTCGCGCGACGGCGGCCTCACCTTCGGGCCCGACCACAAGCTGGCCGACCACAGCTGCGAGTGCTGCCGTATCGCGCTGGCGCGCGGCGACGACGGCCGGCTGCGGGCGATGTGGCGCCATGTGTACGAACCCAATGTGCGTGACCACGCCCTGGCCGTGCTCGGTACGCACGCCGCCCCGGTGCGCGCCACCTACGACGGCTGGCAGGTCGACGGCTGCCCGCACCACGGGCCGGGCCTGGCGCCCGCGCACGACGGCGGCTGGCACACGGTCTGGTTCGGCATCCGCCGCAGCGGTGACGAGGACGTGGCGGCCGTGCGCTACGCGCGCCTGGATGCGGACGGCAGCCCCCGCGCGCCGAGCGTGCGGGTTCTGCCCGACGAGGCGGCCGAGCACGCCGACGTGCTGGCCGACGGCCTGCGCGTGGCCGTGGTCTGGCGCAGCGTCGCGGGCGCGCGCAGCACCCTCAAGGCCTGGCTGTCGGCCGACGGCGGCCAGACGTTCACGCTGCGCGAACTGGCGCAGCTCAGCGGCGACAACGACCACCCGCGCCTGGCGCAGCACGCCGGGCGCATGGTGGTCGTGTGGCGCAACCCCCAGGAGGTACAAGTCCATGAACTCCGTTTTTGAGCTGCGCCGCCGGCGCCTGCTGAGCGCGGCCCTGGCGCTGCCGGCGCTCGGCCTGCCCCTGGGCGCCGCCGCCCAGCGCCCAGGGCGCGACAGCGTCGTGCTCGACTTCGACGCGGCCACCTGGTCCCGCCTGCTGCGCGAGGGCCCGCGGCCGGCCGCCTACGTCTTCACCACCACCTGGTGCAGCACCTGCCCGGCGGTGTTCGAACAGCTGCACGCCCGCATCAGTGCGGCGCGCCAGCGCGTCGAACTGGCCGCCGTGGTGATGGACGAGCAGGGCGAGCGGGCCCTGATGCACGCGCACCACTACCGCGGCGCCACCCGCCTGTACGCCTTCAACGGCTTCGAGCCGGAGATCCGCCACGCGGTCGATCCCAAGTGGCGCAACATCACGCCCTATGTGGCCCTGTTGGGGCGTCAGGGCTCGGACCAGCGTGTCATCGGCCCGCCCGACGCAAGCAGGCTGCGCGCCTGGCTGGCCTAAAGTCCCAGCAGATTGCGCTGCACGTGTTGCAGGTGCGCGCGTGTGTGCGCCAGCGCGTTGCCCAGGTCGCGCTCGCGCAGCGCGGCCACCAGGGCGCGGTGCTCGCGCTGGTAAGCGTCGCGTCGCTCGGGCGTGACGCTCTTGCGCTTGAGCATGCCCCACTCGCCCTGGGTGCGCGCCTGGTTCATGAGGTGGAACACCTGGCGCACGAAGCCGTTGTGCGCGGCCTCGGCAATCACCTCGTGCAGCAGGCCGTCCCAGTGCTCGAACTCGTCCAGGGTGCTGGCGGCCTCGGCGCGCTCGCAGCACTGGCTCATGCGCGCGAAATCGGCCGGCGTGGCGTTGCGGATCACCATCTCCACGATGGCAGGCTCCAGCGCCATGCGCGCCTCCATCAGCTCGGCCGGGCTGACGGCCGTCGCCGCGGCGGCAGCCGGCTCCAGCGCTGGCAGCAGGGTCGCGATGCGCTCGCTCACATAGGTGCCGCTGCCCACCGTCTGCGTGATCAGGCCGGCGTCCTTGAGCTGGCCCAGCACCCGCCGCACGGCCGAGCGGCCCAGGCCGTACTCGGTGCACAGCGCGCGCTCGGTCGGGATGCGATGGCCGGCACGCCAGCGGCCGGACTTCAGCATGTCGAGCAGGGTTTCGCGCAGCAGGGCAGTGGGGTCCATGGTCGGGGGTGGGGCGGGTGGTTGGACGGGATGATAACAAACCGGCAACCAAATCGAACCAATGAATCGGTGGACTACGTGGTTTCCACCGATTCCAGAGGGCGGCAGGCCTTCTATAATTTTCACCAAGATCAACCAATCGCAACCAATACCCGGTTGCCCTCATTCCGCAGGAGTCCGCATGAAGATCGCACGTGTGCAAAAAGACGGCCAGATCCACCTGGCCCTGGTCGACGAGGCCAAACAGGAAGTCGCCCTGGTCGGCGGCCCGCTGGCCCAGCATCCCAACCCGGTCCTCAACGTCATCCAGCTTGGCGTGGCTGCGGCCCAGCTGCAGGCCGCCGTGACGGCGCGCGTGCCCATGGCCCAGGTCAAGTTCATGGCGCCGCTCTCGGCCTTCCTGCGCAACCCCTTCGCCGTGGGCAAGAACTACCACGAGCACGCCATGGAGTTCGACAAGAGCGGCTTCAACGCCACCACCGGCGGCGCCTCGGCCATCCCCGCGTACCCGCAGATCTTCACCAAGGCCACGCTCACGCTCAACGGCCCCACCGACCCGATCCAGTTCAACCCGAAGCACACCCAGTCGGTGGACTACGAGGGCGAGATCGGCGTGGTCATCGGCACCACCTGCCGCAACGTCAAGAAGGCCGACGCCATGAAGCAGGTCTGGGGTTTTGTCGCCACCAACGACGTCACTGCGCGCGACCTGCAGAAGAACCACGCCCAGTGGTTCCTGGGCAAGTCGCTCGACGGCTTCTGCCCCATCGGTCCCTGGATCACCACCACCGACGAAGCTCCCACCGACATGCGCATGCAGACCTGGGTCAACGGCGAGCAGCGCCAGAACGCCCACATCTCGCAGCTGATCTTCGACGTGCCCACCCTGATCGAGCAGATGAGTGCCGCCATGACCCTGCTGCCCGGCGACATCATCCTCACCGGCACCTCGGTGGGCGTGGGCATCGGCTTCAACCCGCCGAAGTTCCTCAAGCACGGCGACGTGGTGCGCGTGGCCATCAGCGGCCTGGGCGAGCTGAACAACCCCGTGCAAGAAATCTGATTTCCTTCGGCCGCGACAACCATCCACAACGAGGAGACAACCATGACCCAACGCCGTGAATTCCTGCAACTGAGTGCGGCCGCCCTGGCCGCCGCCGGCCTGCCGGCCCTCGCGCAGGACGCCTACCCCAGCAAACCCCTCACCATGCTCGTGCCCTTCCCGCCCGGCGGCGTGGCCGACACCGTGGGCCGCCCGGTGGCCGAGGCCATGGGCCGCGCGCTGGGCCAGTCGGTGGTGGTGGAGAACAAGGGCGGTGCCGGCGGCGGCATCGGCATGGCGCAAGTGGCCAAGTCGCGCGCCGACGGCTACAGCCTGCTGATGGCGCTGTCCTCCATCGTCGTGCTGCCCGAGGCCGACAAGGTTCTCAAGCGCAACCCGCTGTTCACGCTCGACCAGCTCAAGCCCGTGGCGCGTTTCACCGCCGACCCGACCGCGCTGGTGGTGCGCGCCGACAGCCCGTGGAAGACCTACCAGGACTTCATCAAGCACGTGAAGGCCCGGCCCGGCGTGGTGAGCTTCGGCTCCTCCGGCAACTACGGCACCATGCACGTGCCCATGGAGCAGCTCAAGGTCGCCACCGGCACCTACATGCTGCACGTGCCCTATACCGGCGCCGGCCCGGCCGTGCTGGCCCTGCTGGCCGGCCAGATCGACGCGCTGTCCACCGGGCCGTCGAGCGTGATGCAGCACGTGCGCGCCGGCAAGCTGCGGGTGCTGGCGCACTGGGGCGAGGGCCGCCTGGCCGCGCTGCCCGAGGTGCCGAGCCTGAAGGAGCTGGGTGTGCCGGTCAGCTACTCGCAGTGGTCGGGCCTGTTCGTGCCGGCGGCCACGCCTGAGCCCGTGGTGACCAAGCTGCGCCAGGCCGCCAAGGCCGCGAGTGAAGATGCCCGTGCCCGCCAGTCGCTGGCCGCCGCCGGCACCGCCTTCATGTACCAGGACGCGCCCGAGTTCGAGCGCTTCGTGCAGGCCGACGCCCGCAACATGGCGGCCCTGGTGCAGCGCATCGGCCGCATCGACTAAGGCCCGCGGTCCGCTGCGTTCAGGCGCGCCTTGCGGTAAGCTGCGTCCACCGGAGCCGGTACGCGGCTTCGGCAGCAACCGCAGCAGGAGCGCCCATGAACCAGCAGGCAGACCCCACCGGCTTCGGCAAGTTCGTGCCGGGTTTTGATTTCCTGCAAAAGCTGGCCCAGGGCGGCAACGCTTCCCTGGCCGGCTGGGTCGCTCCCACGCTGGACACGCAGGCGCTGGACAAGCGCATCGACGAACTCAAGGCCGTGCAGTTCTGGCTGGACCAGAACGCTGCCGCGCTCAAGGCCACCATCCAGGCGCTCGAAGTGCAGAAGCTGACGCTGGCCACGCTCAAGACCATGAACGCACCCATGCCGGGCGGGCCCGCCGCCGCCGCCCAGCCCGCGGCAGCTCCGCAGCCCGCCGCGCCCCTGCCCGATCCCATGCAGTTCTGGGGTGCGCTGACACAGCAGTTCCAGCAGATTGCCAGCCAGGCCCTGCAGGACGCGGCCGCGCGCAGCGCGCCGGCCGCCGCAGCGGCCAAGACCGCCCCTCCCCAACCCCAGACCCCGCCGCCGAAGAAGACGGCGGCACGCAGCCGCAAGAAAACCCCATGACCCGCTTTCCCTTTGCCCACGCCACCCACCCGCAATGGCGCATGGCCGCCGCGCTGGTGCTGGCCCAGCTGCGCGCGCAGCTGGCACTGCCGGGCCATGCGCCGAGCCCCACGCTGGCCCTGCTCTACATCACCGACCACTACGCGGGCGAGGCCGAGGCCATCCTGGCGCACCTGAGCGCGGAACTGCCCGAGGTGACCGACTGGGTCGGCACCGTGGGCGTGGGTATCGCCGCCACCAACGTCGAGTACTTCGACGAACCGGCCCTGGCCGTCATGCTGTGCGAGCTGCCGAACGACCAGTACCGTGTGTTCTCCGGCGTGGCGCCGCTGGGCCTGGGCTTCGAGGCGCACACCGCCCTGGTGCATGCCGACGGCCAGACGCAGGACCTGGCCGAACTCATCAACGAGCTGGCCGCGCGCACCGACTCCGGTTACCTGTTCGGCGGCCTGGCCTCCAGCCGCACGGACACCGTGCAGTTCGCCCTGGGTGGCGACGGTTTCATTCGCGGTCATGGGCGAGCCACCGGCGTCTTTCACGGCGGCCTGAGCGGCGTGGCTTTCACCGAAGGTGTGCACCTGGTCTCGCGTGTCACGCAGGGCTGTTTTCCGGTCGGGCGCGGCCACGTGATCACCGAGGCCGAGCGCAACGTGGTCTTCAAGCTCGACGATGAGCCGGCGCTGGACGTGCTGCTGCGTGAACTGCAGGTCACGCTGGACGAGCCGGAGCCGGCCCTGCGGGCCGTGCGTGCCACGCTGGCCGGTCTGGCCAGCCGCCAGGACCTGACGGCCGATGCCGAGCGAGGCGGGCAGGCCATCTGCCGCACCGGCAATTTCGGCAGCGACGTGCGCGTGCGCCATATCGTCGGCCTCGATCCGCAGCGCGGCGGCGTGGCGCTGGCCGACGAGGCCGAGCCCGGCATGCAGCTGGCCTTCTGCCAGCGCAATGTGCAGGCCGCGCGCGCCGACCTCATGCGCATCTGCGCCGAGATCCGCGAAGAGTTGGAGCCCGAGGAGCTGCCGCTGGCCACGGTGTCCAGCGGCCCGGACGCCGAGCCCGCCGCGCCGCCGCTGCAGCGCATCCGCGGCGCGGTGTACGTCAGCTGTTCCGGCCGGGGTGGCCCGCACTTCGGCGCGCCCAGCGCCGAGCTGCAGATCGTGCGCCACGCCCTGGGCGACGTGCCGCTGGTGGGCTTCTTCGCCGGCGGCGAGATCGCGCGCCACCACCTCTACGGCTACACCGGTGTGCTGACGGTGTTCACCGGCTGAAGCGCTGGCGCCTCACTGCGGCGGCCGGGTCTTGAGCAGATCCTTGCGGCACAGCGGCCCGTCCATCGGGTCTTCCAGGCTGTGCGCGATGGCGGTCACCAGGGCGTGCGCCTCTTCGGCGCTGAAGTGCTCCATCAGCGGGCGCGCCACCGCGGGCGGCAGCCGCACGTCGACGGTGCTGCCGTCGGCGCGCGTGATGCTCAGGCTGGCCACCTGGTGGCTGCCCCAGTCGGGCCGGTCTTCGGCGCGCAGCATCTGCTCCTGCATCAGCGCCTCGTACTCGGCTTCCAGGGCCTCCAGCACCTCATCCGCGGGCTCGGTGTCGAGTTCGACCACCAGGCCCTCGATGTCGTCGTCGCGCAGGTGGAACGCCAGCGCGCGCGCCGCCAGCGCCTGCGCGAAACGGTCGCGCAGGTCGGCTTCGAAGAAGATGTAGCTGGAGCCCGCCGACACGGCCTACTTCTTGTCCTTGAGCTTCATGATGCCCAGCGCGTTCATGACCATCTTCTCGAACAGCGGCTCGGAGGTGCCGGCCTTCATCTTGCGCATGAAGTACTTCTCGAAGGCGATCTTGGCCAGGTGCACCCACTTGCCCTGCGAGAACCAGTTCACGTTGCGCGGCGGGATCTGCGGCAGCGCCACGAAGCAGGCGCCGGTGTCGCCGAAGTCGGCCAGGCACACGGCGTTCCAGGTGGCCTTGGTGCCGGGTTCCTTACCGTCGAGCACGTCGCGGATGTTGTGCGCGGTGGCCGTGACCATGGACTCGATCATGTAGCCGGTCTTGGGCGCGCCGGTGGGCACGGGCGTGGCTTCCACGGGCGGAATGGCCACACACACGCCCACGGCGTAGATGTTCTTGAACTTTGGGTTGCGCTGGTGCGGGTCGATCAGGATGAAGCCGCGCGGATTGGTCAGGCCCTCAATGCCGAACACCGCATCGATGCCCTTGAAGGCCGGCAGCATCATCGAGTACTTGAAATCCAGCACGTGCTCTTTCTTGGGCGTGCCGTCCTCGTTGTGCTCGGTCACGTACATCTTGCCGGCTTCCACCTTGGTGGTCTTGGCGTTGCAGATCCACTTGATGTGGCGGTCGCGCATGACCGATTCCAGCAGACCCTTGGAGTCGCCCACCCCGCCCAGGCCCAGGTGGCCGATATAGGGCTCGGCGGTCACGAAGGTCATGGGCACCTTGTCGCGGATCTTGCGCTTGCGCAGATCGGTGTCCATGATCATGGCGAACTCGTAGGCCGGGCCGTAGCACGAGGCCCCCTGCACCGCACCCACCACCACGTGGCCCGGGTCCTGCACGAATTTCTGCCAGTTGCGCTCGGCCTCCACCGCGTGGTCCACGTGGCAGATCGACTGCGTGTGGCCTTTCGGGCCCAGGCCTTCCACTTCGTCGAAGGCCAGCTTGGGGCCGGTGGCGATGACCAGGTAGTCGTAATCCACCGTTCGGCCGTCGTCCAGCTCGATCTGGTTCTTCTCGGGGTGCAGGCGCTTGGCACCCACGCCGATGAAGTCGATCTTCTTCTTCGCCAGCACCGGCGCGATGTCAAGTTCGATGTCGTCGCGCTTGCGCCAGTCCACCGCCACCCAGGGATTGGACGGCACGAAGTGGAACTTCGGGTTGTTGGAAATGACGGTGATTTTGTCGTCGGCGCGCGCGATTGCACGCATCTCATAGGCCATCGGCATGCCGCCGATGCCCGCGCCGAGGATCACGATATGGGCCATGGTGTTGTCTCCTGTAATTTCCGCTGCCTGGTAGCCGGTCATCGGCCACCGCCCGTAGCTGCGGCTGTGTCTGCTTTATAGGCATGGGGGTATCACTTGGGCTTGATCCATATCAACCCCAGGCGGCAAACCCTCAACGTCGCAGTGCAGCAAAGGCCTCAAACTCCCAGCTGCGCATGGCCAGCAGCAAAGTGTAGCCCTCGCGCTCTTTCTCCGCCAGCTTCTGGTCGGCCTGATGCTGCTGCGCGAAGTCCTGCGCCACGCGCTGCAGCCGCTCCATGAATGAAGGCGCCAGGCTGCGCGCGATGCTGCCGTGCACCAGCAGCAGGCCCTCGCCGTGGCCGTCGAAGCCGCCGCTGTAATAGTCCAGCAGCGCGTGTTCGCGAAAGTAATCCATCACCGCCCCGTGCGGCCGCCAGCGGAAGGTCTTGGCCAGTTTCAGGCGGTAGCGGTTGAGTGGCCGCAGTTCGATGATGCCGATGCGGTCCAGCTGCGCCAGGTACTTCACGCACTCGGCCTCGCTCAGGCGATAGGCCGCCACCATCTGCTCCAGCGTCCACTGGCTCAGCACGCAGATCGCCACCAGCAGCAGCTTCTTGTCGGCCACCACGGCCTTCTCCTGCTGCTGCGTCAGCTCGGCCAGCAGGGGCTGGGCGTCCGCCACACGGCGCGCCAGCTCGGCAAAGTCCAGCTTGAGCGCGCGGCAGATCGCGTCGATGCGCGACAGCGACATGTCGCCCTTGGCCAGCATGCGTTTGACGCTGCTCTCGGCCATGTCCAGCTTCTGCGCCAGATCGGCATAGGTCAGGCGGGCGGACTTGAGTTCCTGCTTCAGGGCCAGGACGAGGTCGGCGGTGGTGCTCATGGTTTTGTCGGTCTCCAAGGGTCTGGTGTCGATTATCGATACCCGCAGTGCATCTGGAGATGAATGTGCAGCAAATTCGCTACCGCTGCGGCGGGCGCGCCACACACTGCGCGCCATGTTCATCCCCGGAGCTCCCATGCCCTCGCATCTCTCGCGGACCGAAGTCCTCTTGTCCCTGGCGCTGCTGGCGCTTGCCGTGGTGGCCGTCCTCGCCCCGCCGCTGGCCCAGCCCGCGCACTACCACCACTTCGCCGACCAGCGCGACTGGCTGGGCATCCCCTGTGCCTACGACGTACTCAGCAACCTGGCCTTTGCGCTGTTCGGCGGGTTGGGCCTGTGGGTGCTGGCCCGCGTGCCGGCGCTGGTGCTGGCGCCCCCGCAGCGGGCGCTGGCCGCGCTGTTCTTCGGCGGCCTGGTGCTCACCACCCTGTGTTCCGCCTGGTACCACGTGCAGCCCGACGACGCCGGCCTGGTGGTGGACCGCCTGGGCATGACGGTCGCCTTCGCCGGCCTGCTGGGACTGGGTGTGGCCAGCCAGCTGCGCGAGCGCGCCGGCATCTGGCTGGCGCTGGCCGTGCTGCTGCTCGGGACCCTGAGCGTGGCCATCTGGGCCTACAACGGCAACCTGCTGCCCTGGGCCCTGCTGCAGGGCGGCGGCATGGTGCTGCTGCTGGGGCTGGCCTTGGCGCCCGCGCTGCCCGGCGCGCTGGCCGTGCGCTGGGGCGTGGTGGTCGGCCTCTATGTTCTGGCCAAGGGGCTGGAGCTGGCCGACCATGCGGTGTTCGACCTCAGCGGCCAGCTCGTCGCCGGCCACAGCCTCAAACATCTGGTGGCGGCCTGCGCCGCCTGGCCCGTCATCGGTGCGCTGCAGGCACTCGGGCAGAATGCCGATCAACGCTAACGGAGGAGACCGTCTTGGATCAGAACAACACCGTGCCCCGGGCCGCCGCGCACGACGAACACCCCAACCAGTTCGCCCTGCTGCGCCAGCGCCGCTTCGCCCCTTTCTTCTGGACGCAGTTCTGCGGCGCCGCCAACGACAACCTGTTCAAGTTCGCCTTCACCGTCATGGTCACCTACCAGCTCAGCGTGAGCTGGCTGCCCCCGGCCATGGCGGGCCTGGTGATCGGCGCGCTGTTCATCCTGCCCTTCCTGCTGTTTTCCGCCACCAGCGGCCAGCTGACCGACAAGTTCGAGAAGACGGCCATGATCCGCTTCGTCAAGAACCTGGAGATCGCCATCATGCTGGTGGCGGCCTGGGGTTTCATCATGGGCAATGTGCCGGCGCTGCTGTTCTGCACCTTCATGATGGGCCTGCACTCCACGCTGTTCGGTCCGGTCAAGTTCGCCTACCTGCCCCAGGTGCTGAGCGAGCGTGAACTGACGGGCGGCAACGGCATGGTGGAGATGGGCACCTTCGTGGCCATCCTGCTGGGCAATGTGGTGGGCGGCCTGATCGTTGCCATCCCCGAGGTCGGCCCGCAGAACGTGGCCTTCGCCTGCGTGGCGCTGGCCATCCTCGGCCGGGTCACCGCCGCGCGCGTGCCGCACGCCACGGCCACCGACCCCGGGCTCAAGATCAACTGGAACCCCATCACCGAGACCTGGCGCAACCTCAAGCTCGCCCACGGCAACATCGTCGTCTACCGCTCGCTCTTGGGCATCAGCTGGATGTGGTTCTTCGGCGCCGTCTTCCTGAGCCAGTTCCCCAGCTTCGCCAAGGAAGTGCTGCACGGCGACGCCCACGTGGCCTCGGCCCTGCTGGTGGTGTTCTCCATCGGCATCGGCATCGGCTCGCTCATGTGCGAAATGCTCAGCCGCCGCCACGTGGAGATCGGCCTGGTGCCGCTGGGCGCCATCGGCATGACCGTCTTCGCCATGGATCTGTACTTCGCCTCCCGCAATCTGCCTGCCAGCGAGGTGATGGGCCTGGCCGCCTTCCTGGCCCAGGGCGCGCACTGGCGCGTCATGGCCGACCTGCTGCTGCTCAGCCTGTTCGCCGGCCTCTACAGCGTGCCCATGTACGCGCTCATTCAATTGCGCAGCCCGGCCACGCACCGCGCGCGCATCATCGCCGCCAACAACATCCTCAACGCCCTGTTCATGATCGCCAGCTCGCTCATCGCCGGCGCGCTGCTGGCCATGAACGTGAGCATCCCGCAGATCTTCTTCCTGGTCGGCCTGGCCAATGCCGTGGTGGCGCTCTACATCTTCCTGCTGGTGCCGGAGTACCTGCTGCGTTTCGTGGCCTGGCTCATGAGCCACTTCGTCTACCGCTTCAAGGTCACCGGTGACGAAAACATTCCGACCGAAGGCCCGGCCCTGCTGGCCTGCAACCACGTGAGCTTCGTCGACGCCGTGCTGCTGCAGGCCGCCAGCCCGCGGCCCATCCGTTTCCTCATGGACCATCGCATCTTCCGCATCCCGGTGCTGGGCTGGCTGTTCAAACTCGCCAAGGCCATCCCCATCGCCCCGCGCAGCGAAGACCCCGAGGCCTACGAAGCCGCCTTCCGCGCCGCCGCCCAGGTGCTGAAAGAAGGCGACCTCCTGGCCATCTTCCCCGAAGGCGGCATCACCCGCGACGGCACGCTGCAGGAGTTCAAGGGCGGCCTCATGAAGATCCTGGAACAGCAGCCCGTGCCCGTGGTGCCCATGGCACTCAACAACCTCTGGGGCTCCTTCTTCAGCCGCGCCGAGCTGGTGGACGGCAAGCCGACGGCGATGGTCAAGCCGTTCCGGCGGGGAATCTTCAACACGGTGGGGTTGAACGTGGGGGTGCCGCTGGCGGCCGCCGAGGTGCAGTTGGAGGGACTGCGGAGCAGGGTTGCGGGGCTCCTTCAACCATAGGCCACAGGCTGATCCACCCGGTCATGAGCTGCAGATCGCATTTATAGCCACAAGGAGGAGAGATGTACCGTTATCGATTGATGGGCGCCTGCGTCTTGGCGCTGCTGTTGACGGCTTGCGCCGCCTTCATGGTTCCTGAAACATCAGACCCGGCCAAAAAACTGGGTTGGGCGCGGGAGCTGATTGAAAACCAAAACCGTCCCATTCCGGCAGAGAGACTGATAGTCGAGGCGGTTGGTATTTACCAGCAACAACAGAACGAGTTGGGGTTGGCTGAAGCCTATCGGATGTACGGCCTGTTTTTCAAATCAAGGGCGGTGGGTAACTTTGAGGAGTACTACCAAAAGAACGGATTCAACGACAAAACGGCCAGCTACGGTGCGCGTTATCAAAAAGCCATTGAGTACTTTGACAAAGCGCGCGTGCTGCTGGAAAAGAATGACGATGTGAGATGGATTACGAACGTCCACGTTCAAAAGGCGTTTGCCTACGAGCTCATGAACAACATCGGAGCCGCTTGCGATGCCTATGACGCGGCACTGAAGAGTCATCATGCCGCCCAGAGGAGTCATCCGGATCTCGTCACGCTGGGGTTCAAGGGGCTCTCCAATTTTGAGCAGGAAATGGTTGAACGCAAGAAGCGCCTGGGCTGCCCCACGTGAAATGGTGACCAAGCCATCCTGCGACCTGCTCAAGCCGGAAGGGATCGCGCAGATTGTGTAGGGCCGGGTCTTGCATCCCAACATCGGCAGTCAGATACTCTGCATGGCGCGCAGCATTACATGTCAGCGATGACGGGGCGCCCATGAAAAAACTCCCACTCAGCAAAGCCTTCACCCTGCTGGAGCCCGGCCCGGTGGTGCTGATCACCACCCATGACGGTAAGCAAGGCAACGTCATGACGATCTCATGGACCATGGTGGTGGACTTCACGCCGGTGTTTGCCATCACCACCGGGCCGTGGAACCATTCCTTCGCCGCCCTGCGCAAGACCGAGGAATGTGTGATCGCCATCCCCACCGTGGACCTGCTGGATAAGGTGGTGGGCGTGGGTACCTGCTCGGGCACCGACACGGACAAGTTCGCCAAATTCAAACTCACGCCGCTCAAAGCCAGCAAGGTGAAGGCGCCGTTGATCCAGGAGTGCCTGGCGAACATCGAGTGCCGGCTGATCGACTACAACAAGAAGCACAGCGTCGTTTTCCTGCAAGGCGTGGCCGCCTGGGTGGACACCACGCGCAAGGAGCGGCGCATGCTGCACGCCGTGGGCGACGGCACCTTCATTGCCGACGGCCGCAAGCTGGACCGCCGCAAGGCGATGCGCTCCAAACTCCCGGCGGGCGTCTAGGGCCTGGTTCGCGCCGGACTGCCGTCGTTGCGACCACGTTGTTTAATGTCGGCTGACATGAAAGTGATCGCCTTGTCCGGCAGCCTGCGCGCCGCCTCCATCAACTCCGCCTTGCTGCGCGCCGCTGCAAGGCTCGCGCCACAGGACATGCGGATCGAGGTCTTCCGTGGTTTGGGTGATCTGCCCCTGTTCAATATCGATCTGGAGGCGGCCGTCCCCCCATCCGTGGCCGCGCTGCGCGCGGCCGTGGGCGGCGCAGACGCCTTGCTGATTGCAAGCCCGGAGTACGCGCATGGCGTCTCGGGTGTCATGAAGAATGCACTTGACTGGCTGGTCAGCCTGGAGTCCTTCATCAACAAGCCGGTGGCCCTGCTCAATGCGCAGCCCCGCGCCTACTTTTCGGACGCCGCGTTGCGGGAGACGCTCAAGACCATGTCCGCCGTCGTGGTCGAGTCCGCGTCGGTCAGCATCCAGCTGACGGCCGATACGCTGACAGAAGAGGGCATGCTGGCATCGCCGCCCGTGACGCAGGCCATCCTGGCCGCGCTGCTTGATCTGCGGGCTGCCGTCTTGGGCGGCGGCGGGCAGGGGCCCCTCTTTCCCGTCCGCTGAGCGGGCGCAGGCTGCGGGTCGGACACCTGAGGCTGGGGAAGTTGGTCACGGCCGAAGTCGATACCGATCGGGGCGGCATCCTCGATGTTCGCCATACCTACGACAAGCTCGGAGAAGTGAGCCGGGTCGAGAAGATCACCAGATAGCCGGAGCAATTGCGGCAGGGGCGCCCCCTGTGGTCCGACCGCCGTCTGGTGTTCGGCGTGACCCGCCGTCTTACGACCCCGGCGTGAGCTCGTAATGCGTGCTGCGCCCACCCGCCTCGGCCTTCACCAATACGCCGCGTTCCACCAGGTCGCTGATGTCACGCAAGGCCGTGTCGGCTGAGCATTTGGCAATGGTCGCCCACTTGCTGCTGGTGAGCTTGCCTTCGAAACCGTCGAGCAGGCGGTTGAGCAGTTTGATCTGCCGTTCGTTCATGGGGGTGCCGGCCCAGCGCTGCCAGAAGCGGGCCTTGGCCAGCACGTCCGCCAGCGTGGTCTCTGCGTTCTGGATGGCGCGTTGCAGGCAGCCCAGGAACCAGGTCAGCCAGTCGCTCACGTCCAGGCCGCCCTTCTGGGTGCGCTCCAGCAGCTCGTAATAGTCTTTGCGTTCACGCTGGACCTGGGCCGACAGGCTGTAGAAGCGTTGCGCCGCCGGCTCGGCTCGGGCCAGGGCCATGTCGCCGATGGCCCGTGCGATACGGCCGTTGCCGTCCTCGAAGGGATGGAGGGTGACGAACCACAGGTGCGCCAGGCCGGCCCGGATCAGCGGGTCGTCGGGCTGCGCCACGTTGAACCAGCGCAGGAAATCCGACATCTCCGCGTCGAGCAGCGCGGCGGGGGGCGCCTGGTAATGCACGGTCTGACGATCGAGCCGGCCCGAGACGACTTGCATGGGGCCATGGGCGTCATCGCGCCAGGCGCCTACGCGCAAGGCGGTCAGCCCGCTGCGGCCGGTGGGAAACAGGGCCGCGTGCCAGGCAAACAGGCGCTCGGCGTTCAACGGAGTCTGCGGGTTCTGCGTGGCATCCAGCACCATGTCCACCACGCCGTCGACGTGCCGGTCCGCCGGCGCCAGGGCGCCGATGTCGACGCCCAGGCGGCGGGCGATGGACGAGCGCACGGCATCCGGGTTGAGTAGCTCGCCCTCGATCTCGCTGGTCTTGAGCACGTCCTCGGTCAAGACGCCCAGCGTGGCCTGCTCGCGCAGGCCCAGGCCCAGGTCGTGCATGCGTCCGAGCAGCCGGCCCTGGGCCTGATGGGCTTGCGCCAGCAAGGGCGCCAGGCGCTGCAGGTCGTAGCGCCAGTGCGGCCAGTCGTCCTGCTGCCAGATATAGAGCTTATCGCTGCTGTTCATGCGGAGATTGTGGGGTGCAATCTCCGCAGCGTCAATTATTTGCCGCAGATTGTGCGGATATTGAGCTGTCGAATCGCCGCATTCAGGCGAAAGTATCGAATGAAGATACCTTGAATACAAAATTGCGTGACTTGTATCGAAATCAGCCGCCATTTCAGGTGCGGCCTCGCACACTCCGCCGCATGTTCAACCACCCGAAGGGGTTTACATGCAAGTCCTGATTCACCGTGATACCAAAGCCTGGTCCCTGCAGGTCTGGCTTTCCTTCCTGGCCGCCGTCTTCCTCTGCGGCGTGGGCCTGGCCTGGTTGCCGGGCAAGGACCTGGACCGGGCCTTCATGGTCATGGGTTATTTCTTCTGCCTCTCCGCCGCCTTTGTGCTGGCCAAGTTCGTGCGCGACAACGAGAAGGCGCAGGCCGAGGGCAAGGCGGTCGACTCGCCGATGTTCAAGTACGTGGTCTGGTCCGGTTTCTTGCTGGCCATGGCGCTCACGGGCTGGGGCCTGCTGCGCATGGAGATCAGCGAGACCTACAAAGCCTTTCTGGGCGTGAGCTGGCTCTACCTGATCACCACCACCTTCACCTTGGCCAAGACCCTGCGTGACAAACACGAGGCCGACCTGGCCGAAGCCCGCCTGGACGGCCGCCGCAGCGCGCTGCGCGGCGAATGAACGGCTCAACAGCTCAAGGAGTCCTCATGAAACAACGTCTCTTGTCCCTGGCGCTGGCCGCCGCCCTGACCGTGGGCAGCCTCGGCGCCGCACCGGCCCACGCCCACACCGATGCCTCGGCGCTCAGCACGCTGTCGGCCCTGCCCATCGCCTCGGTGGTGGTGGCCGGCAGCGCGGTGGCCGCGGCCGCCGTCGTCATCCCGGTGGCGCTGTCGACCGCCGGCGCGCTGCTGGTGGTGAAGACCATCGAGTCCACCGCGCGCGGCACCCTCATCGTGCTGGAAAGCCTGTCCGACGGCGCCACCGTCAGCCTCGAATTCATCGGCAAGGGCCTGGCCGGCTCCGTGGTCGGCGTCGGCACGGTGCTGGCCGTGAGCGTGATCGGCGCCGGTGTGGTGCTGTCGGCGGCGGGCGAGGCCATTGCCTTCATTCCCAACGCGCTGGGCCGGGCCCTGCTGCACAACGAGCGGGTGACCTTATGAGCGCGGCGCTGATGACAACGCTGCGCCGCGGGCTCGGCGCCTTGCTGGCCGCCACGCTGCTGGCCGCGGCCCCCGCCCACGCCGGGCGCAGCTGTGAGAACCGCCCGCTGCAGGCCATCACCGTGGAGCGCGGCCTCTCGCTGGCCGAGCGCACGCTTTACGCGCTGGAGACCAGCGGCGCCCAGGTGGTGCTGCTGGCGCGTGCCGGGCAGGACCTCACCAAATACGGCCTGCGCTGGTCGCACCTGGGTTTTGCGTACAAGCAGCCGGACGGCAACGGGGGTCACGTCTGGCGCGTGCTGCACAAGCTCAACCACTGCGGCACACAGGAGGCGGCGATCTACCGCCAGGGCCTGGGTGAGTTTTTCCTCGACGACCTCTGGCGTCTGGAGGCGGCCTGGGTGGTGCCCACGCCCGAGGTGCAAGCGCGCCTGCAGGCCCTGCTGCTGGACCGGCATCGCGCCACGGCCCTGCACCACGCGCCCTACAACATCGTCAGCTATCCCTGGAGCCGCAAGTACCAGCAGAGCAACCAGTGGGCCATCGAGACGCTGGCGGCGGCCATGGAGCCCTCGGTCTACTCGCGTGAGCGCGCGCAGCAGTGGCTGCAGTTCAAGGGCTACCGGCCCAGCGTGCTCATCATCGGCCCCTTCACCCGGCTCGGCGGGCGCCTGAGCGCGGCCAACGTGGCCTTCGACGACCACCCGAGCGAGAAGCGCTTCAACGACCGCATCGAGACCGTCACCGTGGACTCGGTCTTCGCCTGGCTGCAGCAGGCCCAGCTGGGCGGCGCGCCGGTGGTGACGCGTTACTGAATGTTGCAGGGGCGTGATGCAGAATGCGCGCAGATCAAGACAGACAAGGGAGTGAGACCATGCAGTTTCCGTTGATGTTCGCCCTTACGGGCACGGTGCAGGGCTGGGTGCTCTGGTGGCTGTGGCGCGCCTTCGAGCACAAGACCTGGCCGGCCACCGAGCCGATGCTGCTCACCGGCCTGCTCTACGCCGCGCTGGCCGTGCCGCTGGTGATCTACGGCACGCAGAACGTCGAAGGCCTGCCGCGCACGGCGCGGCGCGTGGCGGTGGTGTTCTATGGGCTGCTCTATGCGGCCCTGGGCGCGGGCACGGCCTGGGCCGCCGGTGTGACGGGGGTGGCCACCGGCGTGCGCTTCCCCGATGCGCTGGCCGCGCTGGTGCTGGGCTTCGTCAGCCTGGGCCTGCTGTGCGGCTTCGACTTCGGGGCGCGCCGCTGGCGCTACGAGCGCCTGTTCCACTACGCCTGGCGCAACGGCATCCTGCTGGCCACGGCCTGGGCCATGGTGGGCATCGTCTGGCTGGTGCTGTACGCCGGCGCGGGGCTGATGTCGCTGATCGGCGTGAAGTGGGTGCTGGAGATGATCCGCAAGCCGGTGTTCATCTTCCCGGTCACGGGCCTGGTGGCGGCGGGCGCCTTTGCCCTGGGGCTGGCGCGCGCGAGCATGACCGAGACCATCCGCCGCTTCACCCTCTCCATCGCCGCCTGGCTGTTGCCGCTGGTGCTGTTCTTCGCCGTGCTGTGGGTGCTGGCGGTGCCGTTCACGGGGCTGGAGCCGCTGTTCAAGACACGCAGCGCGGCCCTGATGATGCTGGCCTTCACCGCCCTGGCGGTGGGCTTCGCCAACTGTGCCTACCAGGACGGCGAGCAGCCTTGGCCTTACCCGCTTTGGCTGAGCCGCGGCACACAGGCGGCCTGGCTGGCCCTGGTGGTGGTGGTGGGCGTGGCCTGGTGGGCGCTGGGCCTGCGCGTGGCGCAGCACGGCTGGTCCGAGGACCGCCTGTGGGCGGCGCTGGTGGCGACGCTGGCCAGCGTCTACGCGGTGGGCTACGCCTTGTCGTGGCTGCGGCCCGGGCGCTGGATGCGCGCCATGGCGCCCACCAACATCGTGGCCGCACTGCTGCTGTGTGCGGGTGTGCTGCTCTATCTGGCGCCGCCCACCCATGTGCGGCGCCTGGCCGTGGCCGCGCACCTGGCCCATGTGCAGGACAAGCAGGGCCAGCAGGAGCCGGATTGGGACTATCTGCGCTGGGACTCGGGGCGCTTTGGCCGCGAGGCCCTGCAGGCCATGGCGAGCGGGCAGGGCGTGCCGGCCGGCCAGCCCTGGGCCCAGCAGGCCGCGCGCCTGCTGGCGCAGGAGAGCCGCTACGACCACCGGCCGCAGGTGCTGCTGAGCGCGCAGCAGCTGCAGGAGAAGTTCAAGGTCTATCCGCAGGGCCGCAGTCTGCCGCCGAGTTTCCTGCGCTACGCGCAGGGCCAGCAGCTCCCCTGGGAGCTGCAGCGCTGCTTCAAGGCGGCGGCGAGCTGCCCGGTCTGGCTGGGCGACCTCAACGGCGACAAGCAGGACGAGCTGCTGCTGTTCGGCACGGGCTGGAACGGCGCCGTGTTCACGGCCACGGGGGACAGCTGGCGCCAGGCGGGGCACTTCCGGGCCACAGGTACCCGGGACAAGTTCGATCCAGCCCAGCTGGAAGGTGCGCGCCAGGTCGCGCCGCAATGGAGCGACCTGCAGGTGCAGGGTCAGCGGCTGCGGGTGCAGCTCAACCACTGAGGCGGGCGGCGCCTCAGGTGCGGGCGCGCCGCCGCGCCCGCACCACGAGCTTGCGCAGCTCCTCGGTCCACAGCACCGCGCTGGCCAGTGCCAGCAGCGTCAGCAGGGTCGCCAGCGGCAGCGGCGCGGTGTGGAACAGCGTGTTCATCGGCGGGGCGTACAGCACGGCCAGCTGCAGCAGCACCGACAGCAGCAGGCCGCCGAGCAGCCAGCGGTTGCGCAGCAGCCCCAAGCGCAGGGCCGAGGCGCTGGCCGACTGGCAGTTCATCACGTTGAACCACTGGCACATGGCCAGCGCGGTGAAGGTCTCGGTGCGTACCAGTGCCTCGGGCACGCCCTGGGACAGGCGCCACGCGAACCAGCCGAAGCACACCGCCACTGCGACGCCCGACATCAGCAGCACCCGCACCAGCATGCCGCGGTCGACCAGCGGGTCGTTGCGCGGCACCGGGGCGCGCCGCATCTCGTCGCCGTCGGGCGGGTCCATCACCAGGTTCACCGTCAGGGTGCCCTCGGTCACGATGTTGATCCACAGGATCTGCACCGCCGCCAGCGGCAGCGGGTAACCGGCCAGCAGCGCCAGCAGCAGGAGCACCACCTCGTCGATGGAGGTGGCGAACAGGTAGAGGATGACCTTCTTCAGGTTGGCGTAGACCACCCGGCCCTGTTCCACCGCGCCGACGATGGTGGCGAAGTTGTCGTCGGTGATGACGATTTTGGCTGCGCTCTTGGCCACCTCGGTGCCGGTGATGCCCATGGCCACGCCGACGTCGGCGCGGGCCAGCGCCGGCGCGTCGTTGACGCCGTCGCCCGTCATGGCCACGGTCTCGCCGCGCGCCTGCAGCGCCTCCACGATGCGCAGCTTCTGCGCCGGCTGCACACGCGCGAAGACGGCGATCTGCGGCAGCTCCTCGTGCAGATCTCTTTCGCCCATGCGCTCGAGCTCGGGGCCGTCGACGGCGCGGTCCTCGCCGCGCGCAATGCCCAGCGCGCGTGCGATGGCCAGGCCGGTGAGCTTGTGGTCGCCGGTGACCATCACTGTGCGGATGCCAGCGGCGCGGCAGGCGGCCACCGCCACCTTGACCTCTTCGCGCGGCGGGTCGATCTGGCCGATCAGGCCCAGCAGGCGCGCACGCCCGACCAGGCCCTCGAAGTCGGCGCCGGGGTCGAGCACATCGTCGTCCACCACGGCGCAGGCCAGCACACGCAGCGCCTGTGTGGCCATGGCCTCGGAGGCGGCGCGGGCTGCGTGCACCAGGGCGACGTCCGCCGGCGCGCACAGGCGCAGCACGGCTTCGGGTGCACCCTTGATCAGCACGCGGCGTGGCGCCTCGGCCAGGCGGTGGCGCGTGGCCATGAGCTGGGTGTCGGAGTCGAAGGGCAGCTCGGCCTCGCGCGGGGCGGCCAGGCGCAGCGCGGCCAAGTCCAGCCCGGCCTTGCGCGCCAGCACCAGCAGCGCGCCCTCGGTCGGGTCGCCCAGCACGCCCCAGGCACCGCGTTCTTCTTCGGGTGGCAGCAGCTCGGCGTCGTTGCACAGCGCGGCCGTCGTCAGCAGCGCCCGCACGGCCGGCTCCGCGGCGTCGACGGCGCGGTCGTTTTCACGCAGGGCACCCACCGGCGTGTAGCCGATGCCCTCCACCGCGATCGAACGGCCACCCGGCAGCCAGAGGGCGATGGCGGTCATCTCGTTGCGCGTGAGCGTGCCGGTCTTGTCGCTGCAGATCACGGTGGTGGAGCCCAGCGTCTCCACAGCCGAGAGGCGGCGGATGATGGCACCGCGCTCGGCCATGCGCTGCATGCCCACGGCCAGCGCGATGGTCATGGCCACGGGCAGGCCCTCGGGCACCATGGACACCATCTGGCTGATGGCCACCATCAGCACCTCGGCCAGCGGCAGCGCGCGCCACAGGCCCAGCACCACCACCAGCACGAACAGCCCCAGGGCTGCGCCCACCAGCATGCGGCCAAACTGCTCCAGTCGCTGTTCCAGCGGCGTCTTGGGTTCTTCGGCCCGCTCCGTCAGGCCGGCAATGCGACCAACCTCGGTGTGCACGCCGGTGGCCACCACCACGGCGCGCGCACGCCCGGCGGTGGCATGCGTGCCGGAATACACCATGTTGTGGCGGTCGGCCAGACCGGTGAGCGCGGCCACCGCCACCACCGATTTGCCCACCGGCACCGATTCGCCCGTCAGCGCGGCCTCGGCCATCTGCAGCTGCGCGGCCTCGACCAAGCGCGCGTCGGCGGCCACGGCGTCGCCCGCGGCCAGCAGCATGATGTCGCCCGGCACCAGCTCGTGGGCTTCGAGCACCTGCTCCTGCCCCTCGCGCAGCACACGCACGCGCAGCGTGGCCAGGCGGCGCAGCGCAGCCATGGAGCGCTCGGCGCGACCTTCCTGGAAGCTGCCGATCAGCGCGTTGACCAGCACCACGGCCAGGATCACGGCGGCGTCCCCGTGGTGGTCGAGCGCCACCGCCAGCACGGCGGCCACGAAGAGGATGTAGATCAGCGGGCTCTTGAACTGGCGCGCGAAGGTGCGCCACAGCGGCTTGGGCGGCGGCTCGGGCAGGGCGTTGTCGCCGTGTTCGGCGCGCCGGCGCTGCACGGCGGCCGCGTCCAGGCCCTGCCGGGGATCAACGCCGCAGCGCACCAGCGCCTGCGCGGCCTCCAGCGCATGCCAGTCGGTATGGGGGAGATCGGTGTGGGGCGAGGGCACGCGGGGCTCTCCTGCAAGTGAGGCACCCCCATTATGCGGAGGCGCCACGCCGCCAGCCCGACGCAGCTGTGGGGACTTGTGGTGCGCGGTGGTGCCGCGCGCGGGCTTGCGTTATCGTTCATCGAACCAGTCCGCAAGCCGCCTATGCCTCACGACGTCAGCCTGATCGCCACCATCGCCGCCGGCTTCGGCCTGGCGATGGTGCTCGGCCTCATCGCCAGCAACCTGCGCATGCCGCCGCTGGTGGGCTACCTGCTGGCCGGCGTGGTGATCAGTCCCGCTACGCCAGGTTTCGTGGGCGACGTGAAGCTGGCCGGCCAGCTGGCCGAGATCGGCGTCATGCTGCTGATGTTCGGCGTCGGCCTGCACTTCTCGCTGCGCGAACTGCTGGCGGTGCGGCGCATCGCGGTGCCGGGCGCCATCGTGCAGATCGCCGTGGCCGTGGCGCTGGGCATGGGCGTGGCCCTGAGCTGGGGCTGGCACTGGGGCGGGGCGCTGATCTTCGGCCTGTGCCTGTCGGTGGCCAGCACCGTGGTGCTGCTGCGCGCGCTGGAGGCGAAAGGATTGCTCGACAGCATCAACGGCCGCATCGCAGTGGGCTGGCTGGTGGTGGAAGACCTGGTCATGGTGCTGGTGCTCGTGCTGGTGCCGGCCCTGGCCGGGTTGATGAGCGGCGGCGGGCCGGGGGCGGGCGACCTGTGGGCCACCGTGGGCTGGACGCTGGCCAAGGTGGCGGCCTTCATCGCCATGATGCTGGTGGTGGGGCGGCGTGTGTTCCCCAAGCTGCTGTGGTGGGTGGCGCGCACCGGCTCGCGTGAGCTGTTCACGCTGTGCGTGATCGCCGCGGCCATCGGCGTGGCCTTCGGCGCGGCCCTGCTGTTCGACGTGTCCTTCGCGCTGGGTGCCTTCTTCGCCGGCATGATGATGCGCGAGTCCGAGTACAGCCACCGCGCGGCCGACGAGTCGCTGCCGCTGCGCGACGCCTTTGCCGTGCTGTTCTTCGTCTCGGTGGGCATGCTGTTCGATCCGGCCGTGCTCTGGCAGCAGCCGCTCAAGGTGCTGGCGGTGGTGGCCATCATCCTGCTGGGCAAGACGCTGGCGGCCATCGGCCTGGTGCTGCTGTTCCGCTACCCGCTCAACACCGCGCTGACCATCGGCGCCAGCCTGGCGCAGATCGGCGAGTTCTCCTTCATCCTGGCCGGCATGGGCGTGGCCCTGCAGCTGCTGCCCGCCGAGGGCCAGAGCCTGGTGCTGGCCGGGGCGCTGATCTCCATTGCGCTCAACAGCGCGGTGTTCGCCGCCATCGGGCCGCTGCAGCAGTGGCTGCGCCAGCGCTCCGAGCTGGTGCGCCGCTTCGAGCAGCGCGACGATCCGCTGGCCGAGCTGCCCATGAGCACCGACCCCAAGCAGCTCGCCGGGCAGGTGGTGCTGGTGGGTTACGGCAGCGTGGGCCGGCGCATGGCGGCCGAGCTGCAGGCGCAGCAGGTGCCGTTTGTGGTGGCCGAGCAGAACCGCGAGCTGGTGGAAGCGCTGCGCCGCCAGAACATCCCCGCCGTCAGCGGCGACGCCGCCGAGCCCGAGGTGCTGATCCAGGCCCACATCGCGCGCGCCGCCATGCTGGTCATCACGCCGCCGGATTCCATGCGCGCGCGCCGCATGGTGGAGATCGCCCGCACGCTCAACCCCAAGGTGCAGGTGCTGCTGCGCACCCTCAGCGAGGACGAAGCCGTGCTGCTGCGCCGCGAAGGCCTGGGCACGGTGTTCCTGGGCAAGGAGGAGCTCTCGCGCAGCATGACCACCCAGGTGCTGGACCAGATGCGCCCGCACCACGGCAGCGTGCCCGTGCGTTCTTGAGCGCGCGGGCCGGGGCGGCGTAAGATCAAAACCCCAAGAAGGAGGAACGTCCCATGACCCCAGCCCTTGCCCATTGGCGCTTCTTCCGCGCCGGCGGTTTCGACCAGGTCCGCCTGGACACCGCCGCCGAACTCCTCCACATCGGTGAACTCGACCAGAAGCTCTGGGTCGCCCTGTCCTGCCCGGTCAAGGGCATTGAGTTCGATGGCCGCACCCTGGGTTTTGTCGACAGCGACGCCGACGGCCAGGTGCGCGCGCCCGAGCTGATTGCCGCCGTGGCGTGGGCCGGCGCGCGCCTGAAAGATCCCGAGGTGCTGGCGCAAAAGCTGCCCGGCGTGCCGCTGGTCGCCATCCGTGACGACGACGCCGAAGGGGCGGCGATTGCCGCCGCCGCACGCGAACTGCTGACCGACCTGAACAGCAGCGACGACATGGTCACCGTGGAAGCCGCCAATGCTGCCCAGCTGCGCCACGCGCAGCGCGCCCAGGTCGCCTGGGAAGCCGCCGGTGCGGCCGCGCGCCCGCTGGGTGACGCCACCGAGGCCGCGCACGCGGCCGTAGCCGCCGTGGCCGAGAAGGTGGAAGACTGGTTCGTGCGCTGCCGCCTGGCCGCGTACGACGAGCGCGCGGGCCTGGCACTCAACGCCGCCGATGCCACGCTGGCCGCGCTGGCGGGCACCACGCTCAAGGCCGACGCCGACAGCGTGGCCGCCTTGCCGCTGGCGCGTGTGCAGGCCGGCGCGGCGCTGCCGCTGACCACCGGCCTGAACCCGGCCTGGGCCGCGCGCCTGCAGACGCTGCGCGAGGCGGCGGTGGCGCCGCTGCTGGGTGCGCGCGACACGCTGAGCGAAGCCGACTGGCAGGCGCTGAAGGACAAGCTGGTCCCCTACGCCACCTGGCTGGCCGCCAAACCCGACCCGGCGGCCGAAGGCGACGGCGTGCGCCAGCTGGAGAAGCTGGCCCACTACGTGCGTGACCTGCAGCAGCTGGCCAACAACTTCGTCGCCTTCCGCGACTTCTACACCCGGCAGGGCAAAGCCACCTTCCAGGTCGGCACGCTCTACCTGGACGGCCGCTCGGCCGAGCTCTGCGTGGCCGTCAACGATGCCACCCGCCACGCGGCCATGGCCGGGCTGGCGCGCATCTGCCTGGTCTATTGCGACTGCGTGCGCGGCAGCGAGAAGCTGAGCATTGCCGCCGCCTTCACCGCCGGCGACTCGGACCAGCTCATGGTCGGGCGCAACGGCGTGTTCTACGACCGCCAGGGCCGCGACTGGGACGCCACCATCAGCAAGCTCGTGGAGCACCCGATCAGCCTGCGCCAGGCCTTCTGGTCCCCGTACAAGCGGCTGGCGCGTTTTATCGGCGAGCAGCTGCAGAAGGTTGCTGCCAACAAGGCCAAGGCGGCCGACGACAAGCTGATCGCGGTGGCCGTGGAAAACGGCAAGAAGGTGGCAGCGCCCGCGGCCGCACCGGCCGCACCGCCGCCTTTCGATGTCGGCAAGTTCGCCGGCATCTTTGCCGCCATCGGCCTGGCGGTGGGCGCCATCGGCTCGGCCCTGGTGGCGGCGCTGACCGGGCTGTTCGCGCTCAAATGGTGGCAGCTGCCGATTGCCCTGGCCGGCCTGCTGCTCGTCATCTCGGCCCCGGCCGTCATCCTGGCCTGGTTCAAGCTGCGCAGCCGCAACCTGGGCCCCATCCTGGACGCCAACGGCTGGGCCATCAACGCGCGCGCCAAGATCAACATCCCCTTCGGCACCTCGCTGACCCAGCTGGCCGAGCTGCCGCCCAATGCCGAGCGTGCGCTGACCGACCCCTACGCCGAGAAGAAGAAACCCTGGGCGCTGTACCTCGGCCTCGTGGCCCTGGTGCTGGTGGCGGTGTTTGCCTGGGTGCTGCGCGACCAGCTGAAATAAGGCGCTGTAAGTTTTCGCGCGCGTCATCGACCAATGGTTCAGGCCGGTATGAAAACCGGCCGGGCGGAGCCAGCCGGCTCCGCTCCAACTGAACTGTCTGGAGATGACCATGAACAAGCAATCCCTCCTGAGCCTGGCCGCCGGCGCCACCCTGGCCGCTGCCGCCCTGACTCCCGCCCACGCCGCCAAGGGCAACCCCTTCGAAGCCAGCAAGCTCGACGCCGGCTACCAGGTGGCCCAGGCCGACGGCAAGAAAAAGGACGGCAAGTGCGGTGAAGCCAAGTGCGGCAGCACCAAGGCCTCCGACGACAAGAAGAAGGACGGCAGCTGCGGCGGCAAGAAGCCCGAAGCCAGCTGCGGCGCCAAGAAGTAAGTCCGTGGACCGCTCCCGCCCGCCGGTGGGTGCCGGCCTGGGCTGGCGGCGCGAGCTGATCGCGCCGCTGGCCGCCGGCGTACCCGAGGTCATCCGCTTCTTCGAGCTGGCCCCCGAGAATTGGGCCGGCGCGGGCGGCAGTTCGGCGCGCATCCTGCGTGCGTACACCGAGCGCTACCCCTTCGTCTGCCACGGCCTGTCGCTCTCGCTGGGCGGCCCGGGGCCGCTGGACGAGGCCTGGCTGCGCCGCATCAAGACCTTCATGCGCGAGCACGGCATGACGCTGTATACCGAGCACCTGTCCTGGTGCGCCGACGAGCGCCAGCTCTACGACCTGCTGCCGATCCCGCAGACCGAAGAGGCCGTGCGCTGGACGGCCGCGCGCATCCGCCGCGCGCAGGACATCCTGGAGCAACGCATCGGCATCGAGAACGCCTCCACCTACGTGGCGCCGCCCGGCGCCGAGCTGAGCGAAGCCGAATTCATCACGGCCGTGCTGCAGGAGGCCGACTGCGGCCTGCACCTGGACTTGAACAACCTCTACGTCAACAGCCGCAACCACGGCTATGACGCCCACGCCTTCCTGCAGGCACTGCCGCTGGAGCGCACCTGCTACGTGCACGTGGCCGGCCACTACGTGGAGCCCGACGGCCTGATCATCGACACCCACGGCGCCGAGGTGACCGACCCCGTGTGGGCGCTGCTCGAAGCGGCCTACGCGCGCATCGGCGGTGCCGTGCCGACCTGCCTGGAGCGCGACTTCAATATGCCGGAGCTGCCGCTGCTGGCGGCCGAGGTGGCGCAGATTGCCCGGCTGCAGGCCGCCGCGCCGCAGCCGGTGCAGACCCGGCAGGTGGCCTGAGTGCACGCCGCCGCGCCCCCCGCCTTCCAGGCCTTCCAGCACGCCATGGCGCGCCATCTGCGCGACCCGCATCACACGCCGCGCCCACCCGGCGTGCCGGCGCGGCGGATGGCGGTTTACAACGAGCTGCTGTTCAACAACCTCTGCGGCTTCCTCGACAGCTGCTTTCCGGTCTGCCGCCGCCTGCTGGGCGAGCCGCGCTGGCGCCGCCTGAACCGCGCCTTCTACCGCGACTGGCCGCTGCACACGCCGCTGCAGCGCGAGATCCCGCGCGAGTTCACGCGCTACCTGGCGCATCACACAGTGCCGCGGCTGCCGGCCTGGCTGCCCGAACTCGCGCATTACGAATGGGCCGAGCTGGCGGTCGACCTGATGGAGGTGACGCCGCCGGCGCACGACCCCCACGGCGACCTGCTGCAGGCCCCGGTGCTGCTGAACCCGGCCCACATGAACCTGGGTTACCAGTGGCCGGTGCAGCGCATCGGCCCGGCCTGGCGGCCGCGCCGGCCGCAGCCCACGCAGCTGCTGGTCTGGCGCGACGCGGCCGACACCGTGCAGTTCATGCAGCTCAACCCGGTGACGGCGCGGCTGCTGGCGCTGCTGGCGACCGAGCCGCTGACGGGCGAGGCCGCCTGCCGCCGCATCGCCGCCGAGCTGCAGCACCCCGACCCCGAACTACTCCTCGCCCATGGCGCTGCGCTGCTGGAACAGCTGCGGGCCCAGGGCATCCTGCTGGGAACACGCACATGAACGCTTTGATGAAGAACACCGCTGCCGCGCTGCAGCGCACCGACCTGCTCGGCCTGTGGCTGGGGCTGCTGAGCCTGCGTCTGCTGCTGGGCTGGGACTATTTCGAGTCCGGGCTGGAGAAGTTCCAGGGCGAGAACTGGTTCGCCGACATCCAGCAGCGTTTCCCCTTTCCCTTCCACCTCGTGCCGCCCGAATGGAGCTGGCAGCTCGCCACCTGGTTCGAGCTGCTGGGTGGTCTGGCCCTGGTGCTGGGGCTGGCCACGCGTTTCTTCTCGGTCTCGCTGATCGTGCTGACCGTGGTGGCGATTGCCAGCGTGCACTGGCCGGCTTCCTGGAACTCGTTTGCCGAGCTGATGCAGGGTTATGGTTTCACCGACAAGGGGCAGGGCAACTTCAAGCTGCCGGTGCTCTTCATCGGCATGTTCCTGCCGCTGGTGGCCATGGGGCCGGGCCGGCTGTCGCTGGACCACTGGCTGCGCCAGCGCTGGCTGGGTCGCTGATCCGCCGGGGCCTAGTCCGCGTCGTCGCGCGGCGCGTCCGGGTAGTGCTGCGTGGCGGCGCGCAGCAGCTCCAACTGCTTGCCGTAGTTGCGGCAGCCTTGGCAGGTGAGCAGGTGCAGGCGCAGCGGCAGCCGTTCGGTCAGCGCGAGCTCGCGGTCCTGCGCCTCGGACAGCAGGTGGCTGACTTGCTTGCATTTCAGCATGGTTGTTTCTCTCCCGGGGCGAACCAGCCCTGTTCCAGGCAACTGCGCAGCGCGTTGCGGGCGCGGTGCAGGATGACGTTGCAGTTGGTGACGGTGATGCCGAGCTCCCGGCAGACCTCGGGCGTTTCGAATTCCAGGAACTCGCGCATCATGAAGACCCGGGCGGTGTTCTCCGGCAGGTGATTCAGGCAGACGTCGAACACGTTCCAGAAGTGCTGCTGGCGCAGCGCGGCCTGCGGGTCGCCCCAATCGCGCGGGCGGGCCTGGGGCGTCCAGTGCTCATTGGCCTTGAACAGGGTCTCGAAGGTCTGGTCCAGGCTTTCCTCGGCGGCCGAGTAGGCCGAGACATTGGTGCTGCGGGCCTGCTGGCGGATGATGTCCACGATCTTGTGGCGCAGGATGCCAAAGACCCAGGTCTTGAGCTCGGAGCGGCCGGCAAAAGCGTCGGGTTTGGCCAGCGCCGCCAGCAGCGCCTCCTGCACCGCATCCTCGGCGGCGGCCGCATCACGCAGCTGCAGGCGGGCAAAACGCAGCATGTCGCCGCGGATGGCGGCGATGTGGTCGCCGGCGCCGGCGGGAAGTGTCGGGAAAGTGGTGCCCATCCGGTCTTGGTCGCGGCTGGGGGCGGTTTTCTTACACCCCGCGCGCGCGCTCGGCGTGGAACTGCGCCGCGTAGGCGCCGAAGGTGCCGGCGTCCAGCGCGGCGCGCACCTCGCGCATCAGGTTCAGGTAGTAGTGCAGGTTGTGCACCGTGGTCAACATGGGGCCCAGCATCTCGCCGCAGCGGTCCAGGTGGTGCAGGTAGGCGCGGGAAAAGCCGTCGCGCCCGCCCTGGGCGTAGGGAATGCCGGAATTGCCGGCACAGGCATAACAGCTGCAGGTTTCATCGGCTGGGCGCGCGTCGCTCTTGTGGCGCGCGTTGCGGATCTTCAGGTCACCAAAACGCGTGAACAGATGGCCGTTGCGCGCATTGCGCGTGGGCATCACGCAGTCGAACATGTCGAAACCCTGCTGCACGCCGTAGACCAGGTCTTCGGGTGTGCCCACGCCCATCAGGTAATGCGGCTTGTGCGCCGGCAGCCGCGGGCCGCAGTGGCGCATCAGGCGCTGCATGTCCTCCTTGGGCTCGCCCACGCTCACGCCGCCCACGGCGATGCCGGGGAAATCCAGCTCCTCCAGCCCGGCCAGCGATTCGTCGCGCAGCTTCTCGTACATGCCGCCCTGCACGATGCCGAACAGCGCGTTGGGGTTTTCCAGCCGCGCGAACTCGTCTTTGCAGCGTTGGGCCCAGCGCAGGCTCAGTTCCATGGAGACCCGCGCCTCGCGCTCGGTGGTGAGCTGGCCCTTGGTCTTGGGCTCCAGCGAGACATAGGGCGTGCACTCGTCGAACTGCATCACGATGTCGGAGTTCAGGATGGTCTGGATCTGCATCGAGCCTTCGGGCGTGAGGAAAAGCTTGTCGCCGTTGACGGGCGAGGAGAACTTCACGCCTTCTTCGCTGATCTTGCGCATCTCGCCCAGGCTCCAGACCTGGAAGCCGCCGCTGTCGGTGAGGATGGGTTTGCCCCAGTTCTCGAACTGGTGCAGGCCGCCGAAGGACTTCATCACGTCCAGGCCCGGGCGCATCCAGAGGTGGAAGGTGTTGCCCAGGATGATCTGCGCGCCCATGTCTTCCAGGCTCTTGGGCATCACGCCCTTGACCGTGCCATAGGTGCCCACCGGCATGAAGACGGGGGTCTCGACCACGCCGTGGTTGAGCGTGAGGCGGCCGCGGCGCGCCTGGCCTTCGGTCTTGAGGAGTTCGAATTTGAGCATGGTGAGGGGCAGATTTTAGGCGGGGCGCCCAGCGGCGGGCGATTTTGCCGGGGGTATCGGTGCTGGCCCGGGTGCCGACCGGCCATCTGGCTGAAAATCCAGCCCATCCGCATCGTCTTTGATTACCGAGGAACCCCACCCATGAACCGCGTTGAACGCCACGCCAGTTTTGGCGGCCGGCAGGAAGTCTGGAAACACACATCCACCACCCTGGGCTGCGACATGAAGTTCGGCATCTACCTGCCGCCGGCCGCCGTGGAAGGCCAGCGCTGCCCCGTGCTCTACTGGCTGGCCGGCCTGACCTGCAACGAGCAGACCTTCATCACCAAGGCCGGCGCGCAGGAACACGCCGCGCGCCACGGTTTCATCCTCGTCGCCCCCGACACCAGCCCACGCGGCCCCGGTGTGCCCAATGAAGACAGCTACGACCTGGGCGAGGGCGCGGGCTTCTATGTCAACGCCACCCAGGCCCCCTGGGCCCAGCACTACCGCATGCAAGACTACGTGGCGCAGGAACTGCCCGCGCTGATCGAGCAGCACTTCCCCGCCACCGATGCGCGCGGCATCTTCGGCCACAGCATGGGTGGCCACGGCGCCCTCATCACCGCCCTGCGCAACCCCGGCCGTTACCGCAGCGTCTCGGCCTTCGCGCCCGTGGTCGCCCCTACCCAGGTGCCCTGGGGCCAGAAGGCCTACACGGCCTATCTGGGCGCGGATGCTTCAGCGTGGAAGGAGTGGGACGCGGTGGAACTGGTTGCCACTGCGCAGGAGCGCCTGCCCATCCTGGTGGACCAGGGCGAGACCGATGAATTCCTGCGCAAGCAGCTGCGCCCCGAGCTGCTGGAACAGGCCTGCACCGCGGCAGGCCACCCGCTGACGCTGCGCCGCCATGCGGGCTATGACCATAGTTATTACTTCATTGCGAGCTTCATGGCGGATCATTTTGCTCATCATGCGCGGGCTCTGATGGTTACCTAGTCGTGCCAATCCTCTGTCGCAACCGCAAGCTTGAAAGATGCCCGGCTGCTGGATCCTGGGATGACCCCGCAGCCTACCTCGGCCTGGCGTTGTGCACGGCGAACCAGCTGCTGATGAGGGCGCCGATGGTCACCACGATGGGGCCGGCAGTGTCCGCGATCTCCTGGGCGCTGCGCACGAGCCAGTGGTCCGGGGGTGTGGTGGGCAGGGGGACGTAGCCGCCTGCCGGGGGCATGCGGTCACTGGGGTCGGCCATGCCGGCGCCAGCCGGTGCGGCCAGGGCAGCTAGCACGGTGATCAGGAGCCCGGTCAGCCCCAGCCAGGTGCCTTGCCGCAGCCGCGCGACGAGCACCGTGCCCAGGTGCAGGGTCAGCAGCACCCCGATGGCGATCGCAGGCGCCAGCGCGAGGCGGGTCAGGAAACTTGTCACCAGCACATACGCGCCCCCGATGCCCGCGGCGAGCGCGACCAGCGCGTATTCGGTCGCCGCCCTTTTAAGCCTGGTGTGCGGCACCGAGGGCGGGGTGAACTCGGGGAGCTGGGAGGGGCGGAACTCGGGTGTCAACACGGGCGTTTATCCATGCAATCTGTCTTATGTATTCTACGGACGCTTGCTGCAGACGTTCCTGGCCGCAAGGGGCTCGACAGTACAAGCGCTGACTACCGCGATCGCTCCAGCAACATCGCATCCCCATAACTGAAAAAGCGGTAGCGCTGGCTGATCGCATGCCGGTACAGCCCCATGATGTGCTCGTAGCCCGCAAAGGCGCTCACGAGCATCATGAGGGTGGACTTCGGCAGATGGAAGTTGGTGACCAGCAGGTCGGCCACCTGGAACTCGAAGCCCGGGGTGATGAAGATGTCGGTGTCGCCGCTGGCCTGGCCGGTTTTGGCCCAGGATTCGAGCGTGCGGATGGTGGTGGTGCCCACGGCCACGATACGACCGCCCCTGGCTTTGGTTTCTGCTATCGCCTGCTGCGTGGTCGCGGGCACCTCGTACCACTCGCGGTGCATGCGGTGCTCGGCCAAGTTCTCGGTCTTGACGGGGGAGAAAGTGCCGGCGCCGACGTGCAGGGTGACGTTGGCGCGTTTCACACCGCGGGCTTCCAGCGCGGCCAGCAGACCGGCGTCGAAGTGCAGGGCGGCGGTGGGCGCGGCGGCGGCGCCGGGTTTGGCGGCGAAGACGGTCTGGTAACGCGCCACGTCCTCGGCGCTGTCGCCGTGTTCGATGTACGGAGGGAGCGGCACGTGGCCGTGTTGCTCCATCAGGCGGTGCGGTTCTTCGCTGAAACGCAGGCGGAACAGTTGCCCTTCTTCATCGGGCCAGCGGCCCAGCAGTTCTGCCGTGTAGCCGCCCGTCATCTGCAGCACCGTGCCCACGGCGGGCTTCTTGCTGACCTTCATGTGGGCCACGACCTCGAAGCCGGGCAGCACACGCTCCACCAGCAGTTCCAGCTTGCCGCCCGTGGGCTTCTCGCCGAACAGCCTGGCTCTCACCACCTGGGTGTCGTTGAAGACCAGCAGGTCACCGGGCTGCAACAGCCCGGGCAGTTCACGGAAGATGCGGTCGACCGGCTGCGGGCCACGGCCGTCGAGCAGGCGCGAGGCGCTGCGTTCCGCCGCGGGGTGCTGGGCGATGAGCTCGTTCGGGAGCGCGAAGTCGAAATCGCTGAGGGTGTGGGCGCGTGGGGCGCCGGAGACGGTAGGCATGTGCTTGAGGGCCGGACGGACCCGTTCCAAGTGAAAGTGAAGGCAGAATTGTCACATGCCCGCCAAGCCCGCCGCCAGCGCCGAGAAAAAAGCCCCCAAGGCGGCGGCCGGGGCCGCGCCTGCCAAAAGCGCGCCGCAGAAGGCGCTGGAAAAACTGCACCTGCGGCGCGACATCGACCTGGCGCTGCACCTGCCGCTGCGTTACGAGGACGAGACCCGCATCATCAAGCTGGCCGAGGCGCGCGAGGGCGACACGGTGCAGATCGAGGCCGAGGTCACGGCCCAGGAGGTGGCCTACCGGCCGCGCCGCCAGCTGCTGGTGACGGTGCACGACGGCACGGACACCTGCGTGCTGCGCTTCTTCAACTTCTACCCCTCGCAGCAGAAGGCGCTGGCCGTGGGCACGACCATCCGCGCGCGCGGCGAGCTGCGCGGCGGTTTCCTGGGCTGGACCATGATGCACCCGCACACCAAGGCGGCGGGTGGCGAGCTGCCGACGGCGCTCACGCCGGTCTACCCCACGGTGGCCGGCCTGCCCCAGCCTTATCTGCGCAAGGCGGTGCTGGGCGGCCTGGCGCGGGCCGAGCTGTCCGACACCTTCCCGCCCGAGCTGGCCGCCGGGCTCAAGTTCAAGCCCTTGTGGGACCTGCGCCAGGCGCTGAACTTTCTGCACCACCCCACGCTCGACGTTTCGCTGGCCCAGCTGGAAGACCACAGCCACCCGGCCTGGTTGCGCCTGAAGGCCGAGGAACTGCTGGCGCAGCAGCTGTCGCAGCTGCAGTCGCGCCGTGAGCGTGAACATCTGCGCGCGCCCGAGCTGCACACGAAGGGTGCGGGTGCGCTGCACGAGCGCCTGCTGGCCGCGCTGCCGTTTCAGCTCACCGGGGCGCAGCGCCGCGTGGGCGAGGAGATCGCGCAGGACCTGGCGTTGCACAAACCGATGCACCGCCTGCTGCAGGGTGACGTGGGCTCCGGCAAGACGGTGGTGGCGGCGCTGGCGGCGTCGATCTGCATCGACGCCGGCTGGCAGTGCGCGCTGATGGCGCCCACCGAGATCCTGGCCGACCAGCATTTCCGCAAGCTGGTGGGCTGGCTGGAGCCGCTGGGCGTGCGCGTGGCCTGGCTCACGGGCAGTCAGAAGAAAAAGAGCGCACCGAGATGCTGGGGCTGATCGAGCGGGGTGAGGCGGGCCTGGTGGTGGGCACGCACGCGGTGATCCAGGAGCAGGTGCAGTTCAGGAACCTGGCGCTGGCCATCATCGACGAGCAGCACCGCTTTGGTGTCGCGCAACGGTTGGCTTTGCGCGGCAAGACCAGCGGCGAGGACCTGGAGCCGCATATGTTGATGATGACGGCGACGCCGATTCCTCGCACGCTGGCCATGAGTTATTACGCCGACCTCGACGTCTCCACCATCGACGAGCTGCCGCCGGGGCGCAGCCCCATCGTGACCAAGGTGGTGTCGGAGCAGCGGCGCGACGAGGTGATTCAGCGCATCCGCGGCCAGCTGGAGCAGGGCCGGCAGGTGTATTGGGTCTGCCCGCTGATCGAGGAGAGCGAGATGCTCGACCTCACGAATGCGACAGAAACGCACGCCGAACTCAGCGCCGCCCTGCCGGGGGTGCTGGTCGGCCTGCTGCACTCGCGCATGCCGGTGGCCGAGAAGAAGGCGGTGATGTCGCTCTTCACAAGCGGACAGATGGGTGTGCTGGTCAGCACCACGGTGATCGAGGTGGGGGTGGACGTGCCCAATGCCACGTTGATGGTGATCGAGCACGCCGAGCGCTTCGGTCTCTCGCAGCTGCACCAGTTGCGCGGGCGCGTGGGGCGCGGTGCGGCAGCCTCGGCCTGTGTGCTGCTGTATTCCACCGGTGACGCGCCGCGCCTGGGCGCGGGGGGCGAAGCCCCGCGCCAGGGCGGAAATGAGAGGCCGCACTTGAGCGCGGCAGCGCGCGAGCGCCTCAAGGCCATGGCCGAGACCAGCGACGGTTTCGAGATCGCCCGGCGCGACCTGGACATCCGCGGCCCGGGCGAGTTCCTGGGCGCGCGCCAGTCGGGGGCGGCCCTGCTGCGTTTTGCCGACCTGGCGGCCGACAGCCAGCTGCTGGCCTGGGCGCGCGAGGCCGCCCCCGTCATGCTGGACCGTTACCCGGCGCTGGCCGAGCGCCACGTGGCGCGCTGGCTGGGCAGCCGCACCGACTACCTGAAGGCCTGACCGTGACTTGAATGTCGCATAGACTGCGTCCATCCGCGCGCGATCAACGATGACCCAGCCATCCAAACAAGCACTCGACTCCGGCGTGACGGCCGACTGGTACCGGGCCATCATCGGGCCGCACGAACAGGACTATTACCTGCGCCAGTTCAAGCGTTTTGATGCCGACGGCCGCACGCGTGTGGGCTGGAACGGGGCCGCCTTCTGGGCCACCCTGAACTGGATGCTCTACCGCCGCATGTGGGGCGGGGCCCTGGCCTATGGGGCCGTCCTGCTGGGCCTGGTCTTGCTGATCTTCGGTCTGGGCCGGCTGGTGTTTGACTATTCCAACGCGCGCGCCGTGCTGCTGCTGCTCCTGTTGCTGCCGGTGACCTTTGTCGTGCCGGCGCTGTATGCCGACGGCTGGTACTACCGGCATTGCCAACGCAAGATGGCGGCCGCGCTGCGCCGCAACGACAGCAGCGAGGAGGCGCGCGAGGCGCTGCGGCGGCAGGCGCCGCAGCAGCGCCACCTGCCCTGGCTGCTGGCCGCCAATGGCGCGTTGCTGGCGCTGGCCGCGCTGCTGCTCAACGAGCTGCGCGAGAACGGCAGCCTCGGCGCCCCGCAGGCCGCCGCGGACGAGCGGGTGCTTCCCGCTGCCCCGTCCGTGCCGCCGCCGGCCGAAGCCGCCGCTGTGGCGCCAGCACCTGCCGTCAGCGCCCCGGTTGTGGTCGCCAGTGTGGCGGCGCCGGTGGTGAGCCAAGTGGTAGTTGCGGCCGCGCCGGCAGCGGCGACCCCGGGCCCGCAAGCCAAGCCTGCCGCCACGGCCGCCCCGGCAGCGCCGTTGACTAAGGCTGCGACCGCGCAGGCACCGCAGGCACCGCGCGCTGTCTGGGTGGTCCAGGTGGGCGCTTACGCGCAGCAGTCGAATGCGCGCCAGGCGCTGAGCCGGGTGCAGGCCTTGGGGCTGGACGCCCAGGCCTACGAGAGCCGCCGGGGCCGGCTGATCCGCGTGCGTGTGGGCCCCTACACGCGCGAAGACGAGGCCGAACAGGCAGCGGCGCGCATCCGGGCCCAGCAACTGCCGGCGCTGGTGGTGCGCCAGCGCCGCTGAGGCGGGCGTGTTTCAGCGCATGCCGATGCGCACCTGGCCGAAGATGCCTTGCGCCTCGCGCGGCAGGCAACGCCAGTACGGCGCGCTGGCCTGCACCTGGCCGCCCAGGGCCACGGCGGCTTCCCAGGGCCAGCGCGGTTTGTAGAGCAGGGCGCGGCCGATCGCGATCAGGTCGGCGTCGCCGGCCTGCAGGATGTCTTCGGCCTGCTGCGGCGCGGTGATCAGGCCCACGGCCGTGGTCGGCAGGCCGCAGGCCTCTCGCACGGCGCGCGCATACGGCACCTGGTAACCCGGGCCCAGGGTGATCTTCTGCAGCGGCGACACGCCGGCGGTGGAGACGTGCATGAAGTTGCAGCCCAGCGCCTTGAGGCGGCGCGCGAACTCGGCCGTCTGCGCGCTGTCCCAGCCGCCGTCGACCCAGTCGGTGGCCGAGACGCGCACGCCCAGCGGGCCGTCGAAGGCGGCGCGCACGGCGGCAAACACTTCCAGCGGAAAGCGCATGCGGTTTTCCAGGCAACCGCCGTAGTCGTCGGTGCGCTGGTTGGCCAGCGGCGAGAGGAACTGGTGCAGCAGGTAGCCGTGGGCGGCGTGCAGCTCGATGGCGTCGATGCCGATGCGCTGGGCCCGCTGCGCGGCAGCCACGAAGGCCTGGCGCACCTCGACCAGCTGCGCGGCCGTCATGGCGGCCGGCGGCGGCTCGTCGGGCAGCTGCGGCAGGGCCGAGGGCGCCAGCGGCAACCAGCCGCCCTGCGCAGGAGAGAGCAACTGTCCGCCACGCCAGGGCGCGGCGCTGGAGGCCTTGCGCCCGGCGTGCGCGAGCTGGATGCAGACCGGCATGGGCGGCGCCAGTTTGCGGGCGCGCTGCAGCGTGTCGCCCAGCGCCCGCTCGGTGCGCTCGTCCCACAGGCCCAGGCAGTCGGGGGTGATGCGGCCCTCGGGCGTGACGCCGGTGGCCTCGATGGTCAGCAGGCCGGCGCCGCTGTTGAGCAGGCTGGCCCAGTGCGCCAGATGCCAGTCGCCGGCGGCGCCGTTCACAGCCGAGTACTGGCACATGGGGGCGATGACGATGCGGTTGGGCAGGGTGAGGGGGCCGCGCGGGGCGGGCAGCTCGTAGGGGGTAAACAGCAGGCTCACGGCGTATTCCGGTGGTGTGGACAGACCTCGCGGGCCGGCGGCCCGGGGTGGCGTCAAATTGTGGCACGTCGCTGTGGAGCGCCGGCGTGCCCGGCGGCGCCCGGGCGCGGCGGCTCGCCGCGGTCGAGTGAGAACGGCTATCGCAATTGGCCGCGGAATGTCACAATTCAATCATGACGCTCACCGAACTCAAATACATCGTCGCCGTCGCTCGCGAGAAGCATTTCGGCCGCGCGGCCGAGGCCTGCTTTGTCTCGCAGCCCACGCTGTCGGTGGCGGTGAAGAAGATCGAGGAAGAGCTCGACGTCAAGCTCTTCGAGCGCAGCGCCAACGAGGTGACGGTCACGCCGCTGGGCGAGGAGATCGTGCGCCAGGCGCAGGCGGTGCTGGAGCAGGCCGCCAGCATCAAGGAGATCGCCAAGCGCGGCAAGGACCCGCTGTCGGGCCCGCTCAAGCTGGGCGTGATCTACACCATCGGCCCCTACCTGCTGCCCGATCTGGTGCGCCAGATGATCGACCACACGCCGCAGATGCCGCTGATGCTGCAGGAGAACTTCACGGTCAAGCTGCTGGAGATGCTGCGCACCGGCGAGATCGACTGCGCCATCCTGGCCGAACCCTTTCCCGATGCCGGCCTGGCGGTGGCGCCGCTGTATGACGAGCCCTTCTACGCTGCGTTGCCGGTGAACCACCCGCTGGCCCGCCAGGAGCACATCAGCAGCGAGGAGCTCAAGAGCGAGACCATGCTGCTGCTGGGCACGGGCCACTGCTTCCGCGACCACGTGCTGGAAGTCTGCCCCGAGTTCGCGCGCTTTTCCAGCAATGCCGAGGGCATCCGCAAGAGCTTCGAGGGCTCCTCGCTGGAGACCATCAAGCACATGGTGGCCGCCGGCATGGGCGTGACCCTGGTGCCGCGCCTGAGCGTGCCCAAGGCGGCCCTCCTGCCCAAGGCCAAGGGCAAGCCGCATACCGATGAAGGCTTCGTGCGCTACCTGCCTTTCAACGGCGAGGCGCCGACGCGGCGTGTGGTGCTGGTGTGGCGCCGCAGTTTCACCCGCTACGAAGCCATCGCCACGCTGCGCAACGCCATCTATGCCTGCGAACTGCCGGGCGTCAAGCGTCTGTCCTGAGGTCCTCATGAGCACTGCCCAAGCCGGCATCCTGCAGCCGGTCCCAAGCCAGGCCCGCTATCTGTTCTTCTCCCTGGTTCAGCCGCAGGCCCTGCACGCCGCGCTGGACCGCCTGGCCGGCGTAGCCGACGGCGAGCGTGTGGTGGCCATGCTGGGTGCCGATACCGTCCGCGCGCTGGGCGCCCAGGTGCCGGGCCTGCACGCGATGCCCGACCTCTCCGGCACCGACGCCGAGGTGCCCACCACACCCACCGCCCTGTGCTGCTGGCTGCGCGGCGACGACCGCGGTGAACTGGTACGCCTGACGCACATCCTGGAGAAATTCCTGGCGCCGGCCTTCCATTCGGACCGGGTCATCGACGCCTTCCGCCACGGCCGCGGCCCTAACGGCCATGGCCGCGACCTGACCGGCTACGAGGATGGCACCGAGAACCCCGAGGGTCTGGCGGCCGAGCAGGCCGCGCTGGTGCGCGGCGCCGGCGCGGGGCTCGACGGCGGCAGCATGGCCGTGGTGCAGCAGTGGGTGCACGACTACGACGCCTTCGAGCGCCTGGGCCAGCCCGGCCAGGACCTGGCCATGGGCCGGCGGCGCAGCGACAACGAGGAACTGGCCGACGCCCCCGATTCCGCCCACGTCAAGCGCACGGCGCAGGAAAGCTTCGAGCCCGAGGCCTTCGTGCTGCGCCGCTCCATGCCCTGGGCGCTGGCGCACAAGTCCGGCCTGATGTACGTGGCCTTCGGCCACAGCTTCGACGCCTTCGAGGCCCAGATGCGGCGCATGGCCGGGCACGAGGACGGCATCGTCGATGCCATCTTCACCTTCTCCAAACCGGTCAACGGCGCCTACTACTGGTGCCCGCCAGTGGTAAACGGCCGGCTGGACCTGCGCCAGCTGGGACTGTGATGCCGCGCGAGAAATTCCAGCTCTACCTGGACCTGATCCGCTGGAACCGCCCGGCCGGCTGGCTGCTGCTGCTCTGGCCTTCTTTAAGTGCGCTGTGGGTGGCGGCCGGCGGTTTCCCGGGCTGGCACCTGCTGGCCGTGTTCGTGCTGGGCACCATCCTCATGCGCAGCGCCGGCTGCTGCCTCAACGACGTAGCCGACCGCGACTTCGACAAGCATGTGAAGCGCACCGCGCAGCGCCCGGTGACGGCGGGCAAGGTCTCGGTGCGCGAGGCGCTGTGGCTGGGCGTGGTGCTGGCCCTGCTGGCCTTCGCGCTGGTGCTCACCACCAACCCGGTGGCCGTGGCCTGGTCCTTCGCCGCGCTGGCCGTGGCCATGATCTACCCCTACGCCAAACGCTTCTTCGCGATGCCGCAGGCGGTGCTGGGCGTGGCCTTCAGCTTCGGCATCCCCATGGCGTTTGCCGCCGTGCGCGGCGAGGTGCCGGCGCTGGCCTGGGGGCTGCTGGTCGGCAACCTGTTCTGGGTGCTGGCTTACGACACCGAGTACGCGATGGTGGACCGCGACGACGATCTGCGCATCGGCATGAAGACCTCGGCCATCACGCTGGGCCGTTTTGACGTGGTGGCCATTACCTCCTTCTATGTGCTGCAGCTGCTGATCTGGACCGTGTTGCTGGTCGAACAGCTTTCACCTTGGGCCTGGTTTGCCGCACTGGTGGTGGCGGTGGGCCAGGTGGTCTGGCACTACCGGCTCATCCGCGAGCGCACGCGTGAGGGCTGTTTCAAGGCCTTCCGCCAGAACCACTGGCTGGGTTTCACGCTGTTTGCCGGCATCGTAGCCGGCTATGTGCACAAGTAAGTCGATGATCCCGTCGTTCCCGGGATCTGTACCCAACTCGTCTTGGCGTCGCTCGGTAGGATACAACCTGCCGCGCTTTGACGAGGCGCGTCAGATTCGACTCCCCACCCCGGTGCGCCGAGGACCCTCAACGCAATTCACCGTCAAAAAACGACAAACACGTCGAGATTGTGATTGAGGGGTCAGAATCCCATGGCCCGGATGTTGACAGTCACCGTATCTGCAATATTCCTCTGAATCATCTCCGAGAGGTATGCATGGGTCGTAGCGTCTATGTTTTCTTCGAGTTTGTACCGCCAACGACCGCCGTCCGGTCGCTCGACAGCTAAAGGTCGAGATTCACAACATCCATAAGCGAGTCGTTTGATCTTTTCGTCAACAGAAACTATTCCGATATCGGGCATCAAGACAGCAGCTGCGACTTCATTGAATCCGGCGCGAAAATACATCCGAATGCCACGGACGCCGTTGTCACTATCAAACGCCTGAGCTATCACAACTAAGGCGTCGAGTCGATGTTCCCTTACCGCTGCCAAGAGGTCTTCTTTAATGAATTCGGCTGACGAATCGAAGTACATCACACCTGAGCGAAGCTTCTTTGCAAGTCTAGGAACATCGATGTCAACTTGGATTACTTCTCGCCCCAACTTCTTAAGTGCATTCTCGGCGCTACGCCGCGCTGCAGAATTGAAATCGTTACCTACTTCGCGTTTGGCATACTCATTATTAAAAACTGTGATGCCAATCTTCTCGTAGGAAAGTTCGCTGGGGAGCAATGAAACAACCCCAATTCTCTTAATGCTTGCCGAACGCTCAGGCGTCATGGGCCCGGTCGTGCTGCACCCCGTTCCTACAAGCACTGCCAACGCCAGAAAAAGGTGCTGAAGGACATAGCGCCCAGATAAGGGCAAGTGATCCTTGGAAGCGATCATATGATTCCTCCTTGTGCGAAATGTTGAAGCATAAGTCTCAGTGTGGGGCGAGGTGGCTTCACTCGCGCGCAGCAAGAGGGCTCGGATTAGGCTCGGGCTGCCTCCTGCAATTCTTATCTAATCCCGCCCATACTCCACCCCCAGCTCACGCGCCCGCCGCTCGGCCGCATGCAACGCCTGGCCGAACAGCGCCTTCAGGTTGCTTTCGTCCATGCTGGTGATAGCCGCATAGGTGGTGCCGCCTTTGGACGTGACGCGTTGGCGCAGCACCTCCGGTGGCTCGGTCGAGGCCTTTGCCAGCGCGCTGGCGCCGCGGAAGGTTTCCACCGCCAGCTTGTAGGCCTGTTCGGCTGAGAGACCCATCTCGGTGCCGGCTTGCGTCATGGCTTCGAGGAAATAGAACACATAGGCCGGGCCGGAGCCGGACAGGGCGGTGACGGCGTCGAGCTGCTCCTCGCGCTCCACCCAGAGCGATTCACCCATGGTGGCGGTGACGCTCTCGATCAGCGCGCGGTCCTGCGCGCTGACGCCGCCGCGCGCGTACAGGCCGGTCATGCCCAGGCCCACCAGCGCCGGCGTGTTGGGCATGCTGCGCACCACGCGCTCGCTGCCCAGCCAGCGTGCGATGCTGCTGCTCGGGATGCCGGCGGCCACGCTCAGGTGCAGGGCGCTGGCCACGTGGGCACGCACGGGTACGGTGGCCTCCTTGAAGGTCTGCGGTTTGGTGGCCCAGACCACCAGACTCACCCCTTTGAGAAAGTCCCCGGCCTGCTCGTGCGCGGTGAGGCCGAACTTGGTCTTCAGTGCCAGTCTTGCTTCGGCAAACGGCTCGACGACTTCGATAGAGGCGGCCGGCCGGCCCTGCTTGATCAAGCCGCCGATGATGGCGCTGGCCATATTGCCGCCGCCGATGAATGCAATGCGCTCGCTCATGTGTGGTTCCTGCGGTGGCCGCCGACGCGGCCGAGGTCGAATATCGGTGTGGATTGTCGCAGTTTGCGGTAGGCTGTCGCCCCATGGACCTGACTGCGGACCACATCCTCGCCCTCGACCAGGGCACCACCAGCTCGCGCGCCCTGGTGTTCGACCGCCGCGGCACGGTGGTCGCCATGGCGCAGCAGGAGTTCGCCCAGCACTTCCCGCAGGCCGGCTGGGTGGAGCACGACGCGAATGAAATCTGGCGCACCCAGCTGGCGGTGGCGCGTGAGGCGCTGGCGCGCGCCGGCCTGAACGCCACGCAGTTGCGCGCCCTGGCCATCACCAACCAGCGCGAGACCACGGTGCTGTGGGACCGCGCCACCGGCACGCCGGTGGCGCCGGCCATCGTCTGGCAGGACCGCCGCACGGCGGGTGTCTGTGACGCGCTGCGGCGGCAGCGGGGCCTGGCCGCGCGTATCCAGCGCAAGACGGGCCTGGTGCTCGACGCCTATTTCTCCGCCACCAAGCTGCAATGGCTGCTGGACCATGTGCCCGGCGCGCGCAAGCGCGCCGAGGCGGGTGAGCTGGCCTTCGGCACCATCGACAGCTGGCTGCTGTGGAACCTCACCGGCGGCCAGGTGCACGCCACCGATGCCAGCAACGCCGCGCGCACCCTGCTGTTCAACATCCACACCCTGCAGTGGGACGAGGAGCTGCTGCGCCTGTTCGACATCCCGCATGCCGTGCTGCCCCATGTGCACCCGTCCAGCGGCGTGTTCGGCGAAACCGCGCCGGCGTTGCTGGGCGCGCCGGTGCCCGTGGCCGGCATCGCCGGCGACCAGCAGGCCGCCACCTTCGGCCAGGCCTGCTTCGCCCCCGGCATGGCCAAGAACACCTACGGCACCGGTTGTTTCATGCTGATGAATACCGGCAGCGCAGCCGTGACCAGCCGGCACCAGCTGCTGGGCACCGTGGCCTGGCTGGGGCCGCACACACCGGCCTGCTACGCGCTGGAAGGTTCGGTTTTCATGGCCGGCGCCACCATCCAGTGGCTGCGCGATGGGCTGCAGATGATCAAGAGCACAGCCGAGGTGGAGGCGCTGGCGGCCAGCGTGAGCGACACGCAGGATGTGTATCTGGTGCCCGCCTTCGCCGGCCTGGGCGCGCCGGACTGGGACGGTCATGCGCGTGGCACGCTGGTGGGCATGACACGCGGCACCACACGCGCCCACATTGCGCGCGCGGCGCTGGAGGCCATTGCCTTGCAGACGGCCGACGTCTTCCAGGCCATGGGGCAGGACGCTGGCGTGCCGCTGCGCGAATTGCGGGTGGACGGCGGCGCCAGCCGCAACGACCTGCTGATGCAGCTGCAGGCCGACTACCTGGGCGTGCCGGTGCTGCGCCCCCAACTCACCGAGACCACCGCCTTCGGCGCCGCCGGTCTGGCGGGGCTGGCCAGCGGTCTGTGGTCGGGGGCGGACGAGCTGTCATCCCTGTGGCGCTTGCAGCGCCGCTTCGAGCCGCAGCTGGGCGATGCGGCGCGGCGCGCCAAGCTGGCGCGCTGGCGCGAGGCCGTGCAGCGTGCGCGCGGCTGGGCCTGAATATGGAACACCCCCAGGCTGCGCGCACTGCGTGTCGCTGCGCCACCCCCCTTGCAGGGGGCAACGCCAGTGGCCCGGCAAAGCCGGCTCCACGGCGTTCCCCGATTGGACTGCTTCACGTGTCTCGTGTTGTGCCCTGCGCAGAGGAGCGATCATCATGAATGGCGTAGACGCTCCCCTGCCGACGCGGCGCGCCGATCTGCTGGCGCGCCTGGCCGAGCCACGCACCTGGGACCTGGCCGTGGTGGGCGGCGGCGCCACCGGCCTGGGCGTGGCGCTGGATGCCGCGGCGCGCGGCCTGTCCGTGGTGCTGCTGGATTCGCATGATTTCGCCGGCGGCACGTCCTCGCGTTCGACCAAGCTGTTGCACGGCGGCGTGCGTTACCTGGCCCAGGGCAATCTCTCGCTGGTGCGCGAGGCGCTGCACGAGCGCAGCACGGTGCTGCACAACGCGCCGCACCTGGCCTCGCCCCTGGCCTTTGTCATGCCGTCCTACGCCTGGTGGCAGACGCCCTTCTACGGCATCGGGCTCAAGCTCTACGACCTGCTGGCCGGGCGTGCCGGTCTGGGCCCCACCGCCTTGCTGAGCCGCGCGCAGACACAGGCGGCGCTGCCCAATCTTCAGCCCGCCGGCCTGTGCGGCGGCGTCTTGTACTGGGACGGTCAGTTCGACGACGCCCGGCTGGCCCTGGCGCTGGCGCGCACGGCCGCCCGGCAGGGCGCGTTGCTGCTCAACTACTGCGCGGTGACGCAACTGGTTCATGAGGGCGGGCGCGTGGCCGGCCTGGTCTGCCAGGACCGCGATAGCGGCCAGGTCATGACGGTGCGGGCCCGCTGCGTTGTCAATGCGGCCGGTGTCTGGGTCGACGCGCTGCGCCAGCAGGATGCGGCGGCCCAGGGGCGCTCGGTCGGCCCGATGGTGAGACCGAGCCAGGGCGTGCACATGGTGGTCGACCGCTCCTTTCTGCCGGGTGAGCACGCACTGCTGGTGCCGAAGACGGCCGACGGTCGGGTGTTGTTTGCCGTGCCCTGGCTGGGCAAGCTGGTGCTGGGCACGACCGACACGCCGCGCAGCGACCTGCCGCGCGAGCCGCGGCCCCTGCGCGCCGAACTCGACTTCATCCTTGGCGAGGCCGCGCGTTACCTGGCGCGCGCGCCCACCCGCGCCGATGTGAAGAGCATCTGGGTCGGCCTGCGCCCGCTGGTCCGGCCGGCGGGTGACGATGAGGCCGACACCGGCAGCCTGAGTCGTGAGCACACCGTGCTGGTCAGCGCCACGGGCCTGGTCACGGTGACCGGCGGCAAGTGGACCACCTACCGCGCCATGGCCGAGGACGTGCTGGCGCGCTGTTTCCAGGCCGGGCTGCTGCCCGAAAAACCGGCCGGGGTGAGCGACCGGCTCCAACTGGTGGGGGCGGAGCCGGCGGGGGATGCCCCAAGACCGGCGGTGGCCGCTGCCGCGGGCCTTCATATATATGGCAGCGAGCAGGCCCTGCTCCAGTCCCTGCCGGGGGCCGGGCGGACGCTGGCGCCGGGCCTGGACGAGGCCATGGTGCGGTTTGCAGCCAGATATGAGTATGCGCTAACTGTTGAAGATGTCCTTGCCAGGCGTTCTCGCCTGCTCTTCCTGGACGCGACCTTGGCGGCAACGCTGGCGCCCCGGGTGGCGGCCATCCTGGCCGAGGAGACCGGGCGGGATCCGGCCCTGGCAGACTTCCTGGGTCTGGCTCGGGACTATTTAAGCTGGCCGCCCGAACAAGACGCTTGACGCTCTGTCAATTCTTTGGCACAATTGCGGGCTTCGCTTGAAAAAGCTGAAGTTTCTGCCCAGCGGAAGCGGCGTGAGTGGTTCATGCCGGGGACGACGGGCCCAAGACTGACCGGTTGCGTGCCATGCTGTGGTGCCTCTCGGTGCAAGTTGGGAATATTGAAATGATCCAGACTGAATCTCGGTTAGAAGTCGCCGACAACACCGGCGCGAAGTCCGTTTTGTGCATC
>JAHRYV010000007.1:0-37665 GCA_020621965.1 Curvibacter sp.
GCTGATCAAGATCATCAACATCGTGGCGCTGCTGATCGTGCCGCTGATGATGAAGTTCCACGGCGGCTGAAATCTCCCGTCTCCGCAAGCCCGCGCCTTGGCGCGGGCTTTTTTTATGCCCCGGCGGGCCAAATCCTTTACACTGGTCCGGATCGTTGGTAGGGAAAACCCGGATGCACCGGGCAGAGGAATTGATAGCAGCGTCCCTGGAGGGCTCTACCGTGTTCGATTTTTTGAAGCTCCCGCGAGACAGGTCCGCCGGCACGCAAGCCTCTGCTGGACCTGATTCCGACCAGTTTGCATCGCGCACGAGCAAGACGCCGGAGCCAGCGGTCTCCAACCGCGAGCTGGTCCGTGTCGTGCTGCGCGACACCTTGCGCAGGAACGGCATACCGACCGACTGGATCGGCAGCCAGGTCGCCTCGCGCACCCAGTCCGGACAGCCAGTGACGCACCAGATCCAGCTGGTGATCCTCAAATGGCACGAAGGTCTGTTGCGCTTCGCTCCCCTGCTGGAGCAACAGATCCTGCAGGGCCTGCAACAGTTCGACCCCCAGTCCGACCCCGGCAGCCATACCGTGGTCTGGTCTTTTTCGACCAACTGCGGCTGTCCCTATACGAGCTTGCCGGCGCCGAACTACTGGAGTGCGACGGCGGAAAAACAGAAATTCGACCTGCCGCCCACGACCCGCAAGTTCCAGGAAGTCGACGACGACTTCGCCACCACCGTGCCCGGCCCCTTGAACTGATCCCCTCCCCGCCAACCCGCGCCCGACCGGCCGGATCAGGCCGCGCCATCCCTCAGCGAACCGCCCCTCGGGGCAGCCCAGGGGGTGGCATGGGCTACGATGCCAGACCAACCGTCCCGTGCCGGAACACAATGTGAAGATCCTTGTTGTCGATGACCACGCCCTGATCCGCGAAGGCCTGCGCCAGGTATTGCGCGGCCTGGATGAAGCCATCGAGGTGCTCGAAGCCGGCTCCGGCGCGCGTGCCTTCGAGCTGGTCCGGGGGGAACCCGACCTGGACCTGGTCCTGCTGGATTACCACCTGCCCGACATGAACGGACTGGAGGCGCTGGACATCTTCGCCCGCCAGCACCCTGAGCTGCCCGTCATCGTGCTGTCCGGCTCCGTCAATCCGCGTGTCATGCAGCAAGTCATGGCCAAGGGGGCCGCCGCCTTCCTGACCAAGTCCGGCATGAGCGACGAGCTGCTCTCGGTCACCCGCCTGGTGCTGGCCGGTGGTGTGCACATGCCCGCGCAGTCCCTGCCGGCCGCCGACACGGCCAACAACGTCCTGGCGCCGCCCCTGTTCACGCCGCGCCAGGAGGAAGTGCTGCAACTGCTGCTGGACGGCTACACCAACAAGGCCATCGGGCGTCTGCTCCATCTCTCGGAGGAGACCGTGAAGAACCACGTCAGCAGCATCCTGCGCGGCTTCGGCGTCACTACCCGCACCCAGGCCGTGCTGGCTGCCGATCGGCACGGCTACGGCCGCTCCCGCGAGCAGACCGCGACACCGGACGACGCCGCCTGAACGCCCCCGGCGCCGCTCAGGCCGGCGGTGAGCGGACCATACGGCGCATCAGCGTGCGCAGCTTGGCCGGCCGCACCGGTTTGTGCAGCAGCGGCAGGCCGGCGTCGCGGCAGGCCTGGATCAGCTGAGGATCGGTGTCCCCGCTCATCAGACAGGCCGGCAAGGGACGCTGCAGCGCGTCCCGCAGCCCCTGCACCGTCGTCAGGCCGGTCTCGCCGGCCCGCAGGCGGAAGTCGCTGAGGAGCAGGTCGGGCTCGAAGCCGCCGCCCACCGTGGTCAGGGCCCCTTGCAGCCCCTCGACCACCGCCACCACGCAGCCCCAGGAATCCAGCAGGCCACGCAAGGCCTGGGCCGACTGACGATCATCCTCGATCACCAGCACCCGCAACCCGACCACGTCGTCGAGCGGCAAGGCCTCGGCTGTTGTCGACAAGGCATCGGGGCTGCCGGGTTCGGCCAGCGGCACCTCGATCCGGAAGCGGGTCCCGCGCCCGGGCTGGGAGCACAGCTGCAGGGTATGACCCAGCAGGCGCGCCGTGCGGTCGACGATGTTCAGGCCCAGGCCCAGGCCCTTGCTGCGGTCGCGCTCCGGATTGCCGATCTGATAGAACTCGCGGAAGATCTGCTGCTGGTGTTGCGACGCGATGCCGATCCCCGTATCCCAGATCTCGATCCAGACGTGGCTGCCGCCGCGGCTGCGCCGGCAGCCCACCAGCACGCCCCCCTGCCCGGTATAACGCAGCGCATTGCTGACCAGGTTGAGCAGGATGCGATGCAGCAAGGTCGGGTCGCTCATCACCCACAGGGCGTTGGCGCGCACGCGCAGGCGCAGGCCCTTGTCCGTCGCCACCGGCAGCAGGGCGCCGCGCAACTGTTCCATCAGCTGCGCCAGCGGGAAGGGCTGCCGATGGACCCGCACCGCGTCCGCATCGAGCCGCGAGATGTCGAGCAAGGCGTCCAGCAGGTCCTGCATGGCGCGCACCGACGCCTCCAGGTTGGAGATCAGGTGCCGCGTCTCGCGGTCGTGCGGCAGCTGCGCCAAGCGCGCGACGAACATACCCAGGGCATGGATGGGCTGGCGCAGGTCGTGGCTGGCGGCGGCCAGGAAACGCGATTTGGCCAGGGTGGCCGTCTCCGCTTCCTCCTTCTTGGCGCGCAGTTCCGCGGTCGCCAGCGCCACGCGCCGCTCCAGTTCATCGCGGCCCTGCTGCAGATGCTCGGCCATCTGGTTCAGGCCGGCCTGCAGGTCGCGCAGCGGATCGTCGGGCCGCACGGTGCCGCGCACCGACAATTCGCCGCGGCCGATGCGTTCGATCATCTCGGAGACACGCAGGATGGGGCGGATCACCCCCTGGCCGATGCGCACCGCCAGCACGCCGCCGAACAACAATCCGCCCAGGGTCACCGCCAGGCCGATGTTCAGCATGTCATGCCCGCGCGAGACCAGCGCGGCCGGCGAGATTTCCAGCACCACATGGCCCAGGGGCTTGGGCGCCGCCGCGTCCTCGCTGGGCACACCGTAGAACAGGTCGTCCAGCCGCACCTGGGTCGCCGTCACGGGCTGCACCAGCACGTCGTGTCCGGTGGTCGCATCGCTGGCCTGGCGCTCGCGCGCATCCAGCACCGGCAGCGTGCGGTAACCGGTCAGGCCCGCCATGGCCAGGGGCTGCCCCTCGGCGTCGAGCACCACGACCGAACGCACGTCCGGCTCGCGCAGCGCGCCGGCAGCGACCGCCTGCAGGCTGGCGGAATTGGCGGAAAACAGGCCGTATTCGCTGGCGCTGGCGAGCTGGCGCGCCAGCGACCGGGCTCGCTGCTGGTAGGCCTCGTCGAGATCGGCGTAACGGCCGGCCAGAAAGACCGTGGACAGCAGCACGGCCACCAGGGTCACCGGCAGCAGCGCGGCGAGCAGCATGCGATCGCGGATATTGAACAATCTCATAAACCACGCTCCATGCGGCGCAGCCGCTCAGCCAGTGTGGCCGCGTCCAGCTTGAGTCCCAGCGAACGCGCCACATGCTCGTTGACGCTGACTTCGAACTGCAGCGGATACTGCGGCGCGCCGGGCGCCTGCCCCTGCAACATCCCGCGCGCCAGCACGCCGGCCTGCTGCCCAATCTGCGCGGGCGTCGAGTAGACCGCCATCAGGGCCCCCGCCCGCACATAGGCCGGCGAGAAGGCCAGCATCGGAACCTGGGCGCGAAACGACGCCAGCAGGATGTTCTGGATGCTGCTGCTGTTGTAGACATGTGGGTCGGCCAGGGCCAGCAGCAGATCCGATTCGTCCAGGATCTTCTTCAGGCTGCTGAACATCGGCGCATCCGCCCGCACCGGCACACCGACCACCTTCAGGCCGCGCGCCTGGGCGGCGGCCTCAAGCATGGTCTCGCTGTGCTGCGAATCCGGCCCCCACAGCACGCCCACGCGGCGGGCCTGCGGCATGGCCAGCCGCATCAGGTCCAGCTGCCGGCCCGGCGGCTGGTTCAGGTACAGGGCCGTGAAGGCGGGCCCCACGCGGCGCCCGCTCTCGCGCAGCACACGCTCGAAGCTGGCACGCGGCAGCAGCGCGCACAGCACCGGCGCGCTCAAGGCGCCGCGGGCCAGCTGGGCGCAGGCCTCGGTACCCAGGGCGATGGCGATACGCGGTGCCGGCCCGCGGTAGGCCGCCCATTCGCTCGCCGCCAGCTGCCACACCTCGCGGCGCGGCTCGCCCGGGCGCGCCAGCTCGGCCAGCACCGCCTCGGTGGCCTCCCGGTAGGCCGCACTGTGCTCGCTGCTCACGATCACCACCCCGGACTCGCTGGCGTGCAGCGCGCCCGTCAGCGCACTGAGCAGGAGCAGGAGCGGCAACACGCGCCGCGGCAGGTAGCGCATGGCCTCAGTTCTCCAGCCTCAGCATCACGTAGGCCTGTTGATGGAAGCGGAACCTGGGCAGGAAGTCCTGATAGGGCTCGCCCAGGTTCTGCACCACCGCGGACAGTTCGGCGCGGTGCCCTCCCAGGCGCAGGGCCTTGGCCAGCCGCACGTCCGTGCGGCTGGTGGCCGGGGCCGCCTGGTCCAGGCCCGGGAAATGCGTGGCGTCGGCCTCGGAATACACGAGGCTGAAGTCCAGGCCCGCTGGCAGGTGCTGCATGAACATCAGGCTCTGGCTGCGGTAGGCGCCGACCGTCCCGTTGCCGACCGATTGCGAGCTGTTGAGCGCCGACTGGCCATAGATCACCCGGCCCTCGCGCCAGGGCTGCCACTTGAGTTGGTACTCGTAGCCGCGGATGTCGAAATCCTCCTGATTGGTGTAGTCGAAGACCGCCGTGTTCAGGAAGCCGCTGCCGGGCAGGTCATACGCCTGCCGCTTGACCTGCCCGCGCACGCGCTCCTCGAACACGCGCAGGTCCAGGCTCAGCGCCCGGCCCGGCAGCTCGGCCAGGTAGCCGATTTCCTGCGTCCGCACCTTTTCCGCCGCCACGTTGCCGCGCGCCACATCGGTGGAGTCGGCCAGGACACCCCCGAGGTAATAACGGACATTGGCGTGCTTCTCGTAGTTGCTCGGCGGGCGGACCCCCTCGGTGACGCCGTAGCGCAGCGTGTGCCCCTCGACCAGGCGCCAGTTCAGCATGGCGCGCGGCGACAGGTGCTCGCCGGCGAGGCTGTTGCGCTCGAACAGGGCACCGGCGTTGAGCAGCAGGTCGGGGTGCAGGCGCCACTCGGCGTTGCCGAACAGGCGGGAAAAGTCCGTCACGAAACTCGCGCCGGTGTCGTAGACCGGGCGCGAGACGATGGTTTCGCGCCGCAGTTCTCCGCCCCAGACCAGACGCAGCGTCCTGGCAACGCGCAGCGTGTGCTGCAGCGAGAGGTTCTGGTTGCTCGCCCGACCGCCGGAATCGATGAGCACCGACGGCGCCGGCGCGTAGGTGAAATGATCCTGGATGACCTCTTCCGTATGGGAGACCTGCAAGGCGAGGTCCTGGTCAGCGCCCAGATTGCGATGCCAGTCGAGTTGCAGGAACGAGGTGTCGATCTGGCGCGTGCGCACGTTGTTGCCGATGTCGCCGGCGAAACCGACGCCGGCGTCGATGACACTCTGACCGGTGCGCAGTTCGACCATGTCGCGGCTGCTGGCGCGCAGATCGGCCCGCAGGTTGGCGCGCTGCACCCGCGCCGGCCCGCTGGCCCCGCGCAGGCCGTTGTCGGCGCGACCATCGGCCGTGAAGCGGAAACGGGCGTCGTCATCGCCCCAGCCCAGACGCACCAGGCCGTCCTGGATGCCGTTGTCGCCGCCGGCCACCTGCACTTGCGCGCCCTGGGTGTCGACCGGATCGCGCGTCACGATGTTGATCGTGCCCAGAAAGGCCCGGGCGCCGTAGGACGCCGAATTCGACCCCCGGTGCACCTCGATGCGTTCGATGTCCTCCAGCGCGACGGTCTGCAGGCCCGGGCCGGTACTGCCCTGCATGTAGGCGGAGTAGACCGAGCGGCCGTCCACCATGACCTGCATGTGGTTGGAGTAGTCGCTCAGGCTGGTGTGGTAGCTGCCCTGCGGCGTATTGCTCTCGAAGGAATTGCTGACGCGAAAACCCGGCACCAGGCGCAGCAGGTCGGCGACATCGCGCGCACCGCTCATGCGGATCATCTCGCGGTCGATGAGGGTGACCGCCCCCGGCGTTTCGTCCAGGCGCTGCGGCAGGCGCGAGACGGACAATACGACGGGCACATCGTCCAGGTAGTCCTTCTCGGACACGGTCTCGGGTGATTGGCCGGCGGCCGTGCCGGCCAGTCCGAACAGGACGGGCAGCCAGAGGATGGGGGGCGTGCGCTTCATGGGCAGAGGGGTCGGGGCTTGGGTTCTTATTTGGGTCCCTGGCCTGATTCTGCCCTGGGTTGGTGTTCAGAACTCGCGTCATGCCCGTTCGAGTCCAAAACGGGATGATTTGACCGCCAACACCTCGCAGCGTGTGCTGTAGCACACGCAAGGGGTTTGGCGGGCAAAGGGCCCGCCGGCACATCCGGTCGGATGTGCCCGCCGGTCCGGCCTTATTGGCCCGCAAACGCGACCGCGTTTGCTCGGGTTCGAACCCGGAGGGGCGTGGTTTTGCGGGCCAAGCACGGCCGGTCGGCCGTGCCGGCCCATAGGGCGCCATGCGAACGCATCCGCTCAGCGGATGCGTGACGCCGCGTTGCAAAACCAGGCAAGCCGTCCAGGCTTGCCTTGGGTTTTGCGCCTTCCGGCTCATCCCGCAAAAGCCACGCCGCGCACGGCGCGAGTTTTGAACACCATCCCTGCCAGGGGTATCCCGGCTGGGTCACAATAAGGGCATGTCCGAACGTGTCATCCCCCTGGTCGACCAGCGCATTCCGACGCTGAGCGCTCCCGCGGCCGCCTTCGACCCGGCCACCCGCATCGCCGCCACCGGCCTGCTGGCCGACCGTCTGGGCCGCCCCCTGCGCGACCTGCGCATCAGCGTCACCGACCGCTGCAATTTCCGCTGCAGCTACTGCATGCCCAAGGAAGTCTTCGACAAGGACTACGCCTACCTGCCGCACAGCGCCCTGCTGAGCTTCGAGGAAATCACCCGCCTGGCCCGCCTCTTTGCCGCCCATGGCGTGCGCAAGATCCGCCTGACCGGCGGCGAGCCGCTGCTGCGCAAGAACATCGAGTCGCTGATCGAGCAACTGTCGACCCTGCGCACCGTCGATGGCGAGCCGCTGGACCTGACGCTGACCACCAATGGGGCCCTGCTGGCACGCAAGGCCCAGGCCCTCAAGGCCGCGGGCCTGCAGCGCGTGACCGTCAGCCTGGATGGCCTGGACGACGCCATCTTCCGCCGCATGAACGACGTCGATTTCCCGGTGGCCGAGGTGCTGGAGGGCATCCAGGCGGCCAAGGACGCGGGGCTGGGGCCGATCAAGATCAACATGGTGGTCAAGCGTGGCACCAACGAGCAGCAGATCCTGCCCATGGCGCGCCACTTCCGCGGCTCCGGCATGGTGCTGCGCTTCATCGAGTACATGGACGTGGGCGCCACCAACGGCTGGTGCATGGACGAGGTGCTGCCCTCGGCCGAGGTCGTCAAGCTGATCCACGCCGAACTGCCGCTGGTGCAGCTCGAACCCAGCGCCCCGGGCGAGACCGCAGAGCGCTGGGGCTACGCGGATGCCAACGGTCGGCATGACCAGGCGGCCGGCGAGATCGGCGTCATCAGCAGCGTGACCCACGCCTTCTGCGGCGACTGCAACCGCGCCCGCCTCTCCACCGAAGGCCGGCTCTATTTGTGCCTGTTCGCCACCCAGGGTCACGACCTGCGCTCGCTCATCCGCAGCGGCGCCAGCGACACCGACATCGAGTCGGCCCTGGGCCACATCTGGGGCGCGCGCGACGACCGCTACTCCGAACAACGCGGCGCCCAGCCGCCCGACAGTGGCCACAGCCCGCAGCGCCGCGTCGAGATGAGCTACATCGGGGGGTAGGGTTGGCACACCCCCAGGCTGCGCGCACTGCGTTCCGCGGCGTCCCCCTCATGACACACTTGCTGTCGACACCTTGCTTTCATCAAAAAGGAATCCTGCTTTGATCGCTCCGGCAGACATCACCGGCCTCATCCTCGCCGGCGGCCGCGGCAGCCGCATGGGCGGCGTCGACAAGGGCCTGCAGAACTTCAACGGCATGCCCATGGCCCTGCACACCCTGCTGCGCCTGCAGATGCAGGTGGGCCAGGTCATCATCAACGCCAACCGCAACCTGGCGGCCTACGAGTCCTTCGGCGTGCCGGTCTGGACCGACGTGCTGGCCGACTACGCCGGCCCGCTGGCGGGCTTCCTGACCGGACTGGAGCGCTGCGAGACCCCCTACATGGTCACCGTGCCCTGCGACTCGCCGCGTTTCCCGCTCGACCTGGTGGCGCGCCTGGCGGCGGCGCTGGAGCGCGAGCAGGCCGACATCGCCATGGCCGCGGCGCCGGAGCAGGACCGCGATGGACAGCTGAAGACACGCACCCAGCCGGTGTTCTGCCTGCTGCGTGTCGAGCTGCTGGAGAGCCTGGTCGATTTCACGCACAAGGGCGGCCGCAAGATCGACGCCTGGACCGGCCAGCACAAGACCGTGGTCGTGCCCTTTGATCTGCCGGGCGACGACCCGCTGGCCTTCTCCAACGCCAACACCCTGGACGAGTTGAAGCAGCTCGAAGGCTCCTGAGCATGAAAAGCATAGAGCAGATCGCAGCCGAACTGCAGGGCTACGACCCGCAGGCCTTGAGCGCCGCCGCCGTCAACGACTTCCTGGAGCGGCTGGTCGAGCCGGTGACGCAGACCGAGGAGCTGCCGCTGTTCGACGCGCTGGACCGGGTGCTGGCCCAGGACGTGATCTCCCCGGTCAGCGTGCCGCCGCACGACAACTCGGCCATGGACGGCTACGCCTTCGACGGCGCCCAGCTGCGCGCCGGCGCCGCGCTCACCCTCCAGCCCGTGGGCACGGCGCTGGCCGGCAAGGCCTGGCAAGGCCAGGTCGGCGCGGGCCAGTGCCTGCGCATCATGACCGGCGCCATCCTGCCCGCCGGCCTGGACACCGTGGTGCCGCAGGAGTTCGTCCAGACCGAGGGCGAGCGCATCACCATCCCCGCGGGCCTGCTGCAGCCCGGCGACAACCGCCGCCTGCTGGGCGAAGACGTCATGCAGGGCCAGCCGGCGCTGCGCCAGGGCTCGCGCCTGACGCCGGCCGCCCTGGGCCTGGCAGCCAGCCTGGGCATCCCCACCGTGACGGTCTGGCGCCGCCTCAAGGTGGCCTACTTCTCCACCGGCGACGAGATCCTGAGCCTGGGCGAAGCGCCGCGCGAGGGCGCGGTCTACGACAGCAACCGCTACACGGTGTTCGGCCTGCTTAAACGGCTGGGCATCGAGGTGCTGGACTACGGTGTGGTCGGCGACCAGCCAGAGAAGCTCGAAGCCACCTTCCGGCGCGCGGCGGCCGAAGCCGACGCCATCATCACCAGCGGCGGCGTCAGCGTGGGCGAGGCCGACTACACCAAAGCCATGATGAAGAAGCTGGGCGACGTGGCGTTCTGGCGCATCGCCATGCGCCCGGGCCGGCCCATGGCGGTCGGCCGCATCGCTTCGGGCCAGCGTTCTTCGGTCCTGTTCGGCCTGCCCGGCAACCCGGTGGCCGTGATGGTGACCTTCCTGGCCTTCGTGCGCCCGGCCCTGCTGAAGATGATGGGCTGCAGCGCCGCACCGGCCCCGCTGCTGCGTGCACGCAGTCTGGAGGCCCTGCGCAAGAAGCCGGGGCGCACCGAATACCAGCGTGGTTTCGTCAGCGCCGCGCCCGACGGCACGCTGCAGGTGCGCACCACCGGCAACCAGGGTTCGGGCGTGCTCAGCTCCATGGTGCAGGGCAACGGCCTGATCGTGCTGCACCACGGCCAGGGGAATGTGGCCGTGGGCGACGAGGTCGACGTGATGATGTTCGACGGCGTGATCTAGGGATGGAGTTCCCGGCGCGCGCAGGCCCTAGTCAGGCAGAGCGCCTGCCGCGCGCAGGTAGCGCACGAAGGCCTCGATCTCCAGCGGCCGGGCGTACAGGAAGCCCTGGCCGTAGCCCACGCCGAAGGCCAGCAGGCGGTCGCGCTGCGCATCGTTCTCGATGCCCTCGGCGATGACCTCGGCACCGACCGCACGGGCGATGGCGATGATCTCCGGAATCAGCGATGAGCGCACCGTCGCGTCCTCCATCTCGAAAACGAAGGACTTGTCGATCTTGAGAAAGTCGGGCGACACCGCCTTGACACTGGCGAGGTTGGAGTAGCCGGTCCCGAAATCGTCGATCGACACCCGATAACCGGCCTGCTTGAGGCAGGCGACCTCGGCGAGCAGGCTGCTCTGGTCGGCCTGCTCGATGACCTCCAGGTCGACACGCAGGCCGCGGTGCGGGTAAAGCGCCAGTTCACCTTCGATCAGGGCGCGCAGGCGGTCGCAGTGGACGTTCGCCGGAAAGAAGTTGATGGATACCTTCAATTCGCTGGCCTGGGGCAGGCGCGAGCAGAGCTCGCGCAAGGCCTTGCGCACCACCGCCTGGTCCAGTGCCCACCACAGGCCCGACCGGTCCACGGCCGGCAGGAATTGGGCCGGCTCCAGCACCTGAGCGTCGTCGCGCAGGCGGATCAGCACCTCGCAACCCACCGGCCGGCCGCTGCGCATCTCCACGATGGGCTGGTAGAGGCAGAGCAGGTGCTCGTCCCGGATCAGGCTGGCGATGCGCTCGTCGAGCAGGCCCCAACGCCGCAGCACCGGCACCAGCGCCCCGTACACCAGCAGCCCTGCCAGCAGCGCCAGCGGCAAGGCGATGCCGATCCAGCGCCGGTAGTCGTCCCAGAAGCGCTCCAGTGGCACCACGAACTGGCTGACGTACTGTGTGCCTGCGATCGGGCGTGACGAGACAAATGCCCGCCCCTCCCAGCTGTAGCCATGCACTGGCTGCTCGAGCCAGTGCGCCTGCCCCAGTTGGTCCACCATCGCCTGCGTCATGGAAGGGTCCGCATGCACCACGTGGAGGGTGCCGTCGACCATCCGCAGCCGCAGCGTCCCCTCGTCCACGGAAAACAGGTCATCCAGCACCAGCGGGCTCACCACCGTGTTGAAGTGGCCCTGCCGCACCACCGTGGCTTGGCGGCCCCAGTCCGCGATCAGCACTGGCAGGGAGAAGTTGATGTAGTGCTCCTCGCCCTGAGGCGTCTTCACGATCGCATCGGGCGGTGACAGCCTGGCCGGCTTGGGCAGCACGCCCATCACGGTCGAACACAGCAGCCGCTGCTGCGCGTCCAGCACACCGATTTCGGCCTGGTAGGCCGAGAGGAAGACCTCCTGCCGCAAACGACTCAGATTGCGCTCACTGCAGTCCGCCGGATAGCGCCGGTTGAGCCGCAGCAGCAGGTTTCGACTCTCCAGCGAGAAGCCCAGGACCGTGTGGCCCAGGGTCGACTGGATGTCGTCGAGCCGGCGCAGCTGGTCCATGGTCATGAGCAATCCGGAGACCAGCATGAACAGGCCCGTGACCAGCAGGCCGGCCAGGGACGCATGGCGCCGGGGACGCTGGGCCAGCAGGCGCTTTGCAGATCTCATGCCTTTTGCGCCGCCACGAGACGTACGAGGTACCCCAGGCCTCGAAACCAGGCCAGGCAGGCCGCCGCCGCCGCGAGCCCGAGCGCCAGCAATCCGGGCGGCAGCGGCGCCATCTGCAGCACCCGGGTCAGCGGCGCAAAGTACAGCGCCAGCGCCAGCAGGCTGAGCGTGAACGCCGTCACCCCCCAGAGCATGCCGTTGGGCACGCGCAGCGAGGCCAGCAAGCCGCACGAGCCGGCCCGGTTGGAGAGGATCAGCGCCAGGTTGCCCAGCACCAGCGCGCTGAAGGCCAGGGCGCGGGCCTGCGGCTCGTCCAATGCCCGGCTACCCCAGACATAAAGAGCCAATACCGCGACCAGCACACCCAGGCCCTGCAGCACGGCCTGCACCAGCGTGGCGCCGGCAAACAGCGGCGCGGCCGGGTCGCGCGGCGGCTGCCGCATCACATCCGCATCGGCCGGTTCGTTCTCGAACACCATGGCGCAGGCCGGGTCGATGGCCAGCTCCAGCAGCGCGATGTGCATGGGAAACAGCACGATGGGCCAGCCCAGCAGCAGCGGCAGCAGCGCCATGCCGGCGATGGGCACGTGCACGGCCATGATGTAGCTCATGCTCTTGCGCAGGTTGCCGTAGATGCGCCGGCCCTGGCGCACGGCGCGCACGATGGAGGCAAAGTTGTCGTCCACCAGCACGATGGCCGCCGCCTCGCGCGCCACGTCGGTGCCGCGCGCGCCCATGGCCACGCCTACGTGCGCCGCTTTCAGCGCCGGCGCGTCGTTGACGCCGTCGCCCGTCATGGCCACCACCGCGCCCGTGGCCTGCAGGGCCTGCACGATGCGCAGCTTCTGCGCCGGGGTGATGCGCGCGCAGATGCCCACCGTGCGCAGGCGCTGCTGCAGCGCGGCGTCCGCCAGACCGTCCATCTCCTCCCCGCTGAGCACGTCCTGCGCCGCCAGGCCGGCCTGGCGCGCGATGGCGCGCGCCGTGACCGGGTAGTCGCCGGTGATCATCACCACGCGGATGCCGGCCTCATGACACTCGCGCACGGCCTGCGGGATCTCCTCGCGCAGCGGGTCGGCCAGGCCCAGCAGGCCGACAAACTCGAAATCGAAGTCGTGCTCGCCGGCCGGCCAGGGCGGGCCGGCATGACGGGCGCGCGCCACCCCCAGCACACGCAGGCCGCGTGCGGCCATGGCATCGACCGCAGCCGCCACCTCGCCGCGCCGCGGCGCATCGAGGTGGCACAGGTCGACGATGGCCTCGGGTGCCCCCTTGGCCGCCACCACGTGGGCGGCCTGCTCGTCACCCTGCCAGATGTGGGCCATGGCCCGCAACTCGTGCGTCAGGGCGTATTCATGCACCAGGGCCCAGTGGTGGTGCAGGTGTTCGGTCTGTGCCAGGAACTGCTGCCCCAGGGCATGGAAGGCCTGCTCCATCGGGTCATAGGGGTCGATGCGGCTGGCCAGGATGGCGTACTCCACCAGTTCGTGCACCGGCTCGGGCAGTTCGGTGCGGCCGGGGTCGTCCAGCGCCAGGTCCACGCCTTGCGCGTGCAGCTGGGCCACACGCATGCGGTTGACGGTCAGGGTGCCGGTCTTGTCCACGCACAGCACCGAGGTGGCACCCAGCGTTTCGATGGCCGCGATGCGCCTGGTGAGCACCTGCTCGTGCGACAGGCGCCAGGCCCCCAGCGCCGGCAGCACGGTCAGCACCACGGTGAACTCTTCCGGCAACATGGCAATGGCCAGCGCAATGCCGGCCAGCAGGGCCTGCAGCCAGTCGCCGTGCATCAGCCCCTGGATCAGCACCAGCAGCAGACTCAGGGACAGGCCCAACCAGGCCAGCCGGTGCACCAGCGTGCGCGTCTGTCGGCGCAGCGGCGACTCCTCGGCCTGCACTGTCTGCAGCGTGTGACCGATCTGGCCCATCTGGCTGCGCGCGCCGGTGGCGGTGACGCGCGCCAGACCCTGCCCCTGCACCACCAGCGTGCCGGCATGCAGGGCCGCCGTGGCCTGCGGGGTCGCACCCTCCCCCGCCTGCTTGCTGACCGGCACCGACTCGCCCGTCAGCAGGGACTCGTCCACCTCCAGCACGCCGGCCGACAGCAGCGCGGCGTCGGCCGCCACGCGGTCGCCCTCGGCCAGCAGCATCACGTCGCCGCGCACCAGTTCGCGCCCGGCGATGGTCTGCACCCGGCCGTCGCGGATGACACGTGCGCGCGGGCTGGACAGATCACGCAGGGCCTGGATGGCGCGCTCGGTGCGGCCTTCCTGGTAGAGCGTCAGGCCGATCACCACCAGCACCATCAGCGCCAGGCTCAGGCTCTCCTGCAGGTCGCCCAGCAGCAGGTACAGGCCGGCTGCGGCCAGCAGCAGGGAGAACATCGGATCGCGCACGGTTTCGCGCACGATGTGGTACCAGCGGCGCCCCCCGTCGCCCGGCAGGGCGTTGGGGCCGTCCGCGGCCAGCTGCCGCGCCGCCTCGGCGGCCGTCAGGCCGCGTTCATCGAACAGGGGCGTCGTCATGCCGATCATTGTGCGACACGCACGACTCGCGGCCAGCCGCTACCGGGCCGCCGGATCGGCACCATCGTGCCCGGCCGGCGCCTGCACGGCCCGCTTGTCGGCCCCGGGCGCATGTTTGCGCGCCAGCAGGGTGTACATGGTGGGCACCACGAAGACGGTCAGCAGCGTGCCCAGGGTCATGCCGCCGACGATGACCCAGCCGATCTGGATACGACTCTCAGCGCCGGCACCGGTGGACAGCGCCAGCGGCAGCGCACCCAGCACCATGGCGCCGGTGGTCATGAGGATGGGGCGCAGACGCTGGCTGGCAGCCTTGACCACGGCCTCGAACATGTCCAGACCCTGTTCGCGCATCTGGTTGGCGAACTCGACGATCAGGATGCCGTGTTTGGTGATCAGGCCCACCAGCGTGATCAGGCCGATCTGCGAATAGACGTTGAGCGAGCCGTTGCTGAGCTTGAGCGCCAGCAAGGCGCCGATCATGGACAGCGGCACCGAGAGCATGATGACCAAGGGATCGACGAAACTCTCGAACTGCGCCGCCAGCACCAGGAAGATGAACAGCAACGCCAGCACGAAGACGATGACCAGCGAGCCCTGCGAGTTGCGGAACTCGCGCGAGGTGCCGTTGAGGTCGGTGGTGTAGCCGGGCTTGAGCACACGCGCGGCCACCTGGTCCAGGAACTCCAGCGCCTGGCCCAGGGAGTAGTCCGCCGCCAGATTGGCGGTGATGGTGACGGCGCGGCGCTGGCCGAAGTGGTTGAGTTCGCGCGGCGCCACCGACTCGCGCACCGCGACCAGCGAGGCCAGCGGAATCATGGTGTCGTTGCGGCCGCGCACGAAGATGCGCTCGATGTCGTCCGGCGTGTCGCGCCCCACCGACTGGGTCTGCACGATCACGTCGTACTGGTCACCGCCCTTTTTGTAACGTGTCACCAGCCGCCCGCCCAGCATGGTCTCGATGGCCCGCGCCACCGCGTCGACGCTGACCCCGAGGTCGGAGGCCTTTTCGCGGTTGACGTCGATCCGCAGCTCCGGCTTGTTCAGCCGCAGGTCCACGTCGGCGCCCTGGATGCCCGGGTTCTTGCCGATCTCGTCGAGGAACTGGCGCACCACCTGGTTCAGGTTCTCGTAGCTCTCGGAGGTCAGGATCACGAAGTTCACCGGCCGCTCGCGAAAGCCCTGGCCCAGCGAGGGCGGCGTGATCGGAAAGGCCGAGACGCCCGGCAAGGCATTGATCTTGGGCTGCATGTCGCGCGCCATCTGCAAGGTGGTGCGCTGACGCAGGTCCCAGTCGACGGCGCGCAGCGAGACGCTGGCCTGGCTCACCGTCGGGTTGCCGGCGACGACGAAGATGCGGTCGAACTCGGGGTACTGGGCGCCGATCTGCTCGATCGCGCTGGCGTACTTGTCGGTGTAGGCCATGGTGGCGCCGTCGGGCGCGTTGACCACGTTGAGGATCACGCCGCGGTCCTCCAGCGGCGACAGCTCGCTTTTCATGCCCGGCAGGATGGCCGCAATGGCCAGCACCACGCCGGCCATGACCAGCAACACCAGCCAGCGCAGGCCCAGCACGCGGCGCAGCAGCCGCTCGTAACCCGCGCTCAGGGCGGTCAGCCGGGCCTCCATCCAGCGGTCGAAGAACCAGGGCTTGGGGTTGTGGCGCAGCAGGCGCGAGCACATCATGGGCGAGAGCGTCAGCGCGATGAAACCCGAGACCACCACCGCGCCGGCCAGCGCCAGCGCGAACTCGACGAACAGGCGCCCGGTGCGCCCCGGCGTGAAGGCCAGCGGGGCGTAGACGGCCGCCAGCGTCAGCGTCATCGCCACCACGGCAAAACCCACTTCCTTCGCCCCGCGGATGGCGGCGCTGAACGGGTCCAGCCCTTCCTCGATGTGGCGGTAGATGTTCTCCAGCACCACGATGGCGTCGTCCACCACCAGGCCGATGGCCAGCACCAGGGCCAGCAGCGTGAGGGTGTTGACCGTGAAGCCCGCCAGCGCCATCAGGGCGAAGGTGCCCACCAGGCTGACCGGGATGGTGACGATGGGGATGATGGAAGCGCGCAAGGTGCGCAGGAAGACGAAGATCACCAGCGCCACCAGCAGCACGGCTTCCAGGATGGTGCTGAAGACGTTCTTGATCGAGCGGTCGATGAAAACCGAGTTGTCGTTGGCGATGCTGATGCTGATGCCCGGCGGCAGGTCGGCCCGCAGCTTGGGCAGCATCTCGCGCACGCCGCGGCTGAGCTCCAGCGGGTTGGCCGTGGCCTGGCGGATCACGCCGGCCGAGATCGCCTCGCGCCCGTTCAGGCGCACCGAGGTGCGCTCCTCGGCCGCGCCCTCCTCGATGCGCGCCACGTCGCGCAGCCGGACCGGAAAGCCGTTGACGGTGCGGATCACGATCTGGCCGAACTGGGCCGGCTGGATCAGGTCGGTGTTGGAGGTGACGGAGAACTCGCGCTGCCGGCTTTCGATGCGCCCGGCCGGCACCTCCAGGTTGCTGCGCCGGATCGCGTCCTCGGCGTCCTGGGTGGTCAGCTTGTAGGCGGCCAGGCGGTCCGGGTCGAGCCAGATACGCATGGCGTATTTGCGCTCGCCGAAGATGCGCACGTCGGCCGCGCCGGTCACGGTCTGCAGGCGCGGCTTGACGATGCGGTTGATCAGTTCGTTGAGCTGCAGCGGGCTGTGCGTGTCGCTGGAAAACGCCAGCCAGATCACGGGAAAGGCGTCGGCCTCGACCTTGGCAATCACCGGTTCGTCGATGGCCTGCGGCAGCTTGTTGCGCACGCGCGCCGTGCGGTCGCGCACCTCGGCGGCGGCGGCATCGGCGTCCTTCTCCAGGCGGAAACGCACCGTGATCTGCGCCTGCTCGGCGCGCGAGATCGAGGTGATGACGTCCACCGCGTCGATGCCGGCGATCGAATCCTCCAGCGGCTTGGCCACCTGCGACTCCACCACCTCGGCCGAGGCGCCGGCATAACGCACGGTGACGGTGACCACCGGCTCGTCGATCTTGGGGTACTCGCGCACCGGCAGCTTGATGAGGCTGACCGCGCCGATCAACAGCACCAGCAGCGACAGCACGGTGGCAAACACCGGGCGGCGGATCGCGATTTCGGGCAGTTGCATGGCGACTCAGCTGGCCGGACGGCTCAGTTCCAGCACCTTGACCGGGCTGCCGTCGCGCTGCAGGCGCTGCTGGCCGGCCGTCACCACCGTGTCGCCTTCCTTGAGCCCCTCCAGGATCTCGACCTGGCCCGGGCGGCGGATGCCGACCTTGACCTCGACGCGTTGCGACACCAGGCTGTCCGGCTCGGCCCCCGGCACCAGCCTGATCACGAACTGCCGGCCGCCCTGCGGCACGATGGCCTCCTCCGGGATCACACGCGCCTTGTCCCGCACGCCGAACACCGTGGTCACGCGCGCGAACATGCCCGGGCGCAATTGCAGCTTCTGGTTGACGATGCTGGCGCGCACGCCGATGGAGCGGCCATTGGCGTCGATCAGCGGATCGACGGCCTGGACCTGCGCCTCGAACCTGCGCCCCGGCAAGGCGTCGAGTTCGACGCTGGCCTTCTGCCCCGGGCGCAGCTGGGTCTGGTAACGCTCGGGCAGGCGGTAGTCGACGTAGACCGTGTCGATGTCTTCCAGGTTCACGATGTCGGTGCCGTCCTTCAGGTAGTCGCCCACGTTGACGTTGCGGATGCCGGCGATGCCGTCGAACGGCGCCACGATCTTCAGCCGCGCCGCCGTGGCCTGCGCCAGCGCCAGCTTGGCCTGGGCCACCTCCAGGTTGGCCGCGCTCTCGTCGAGCGAACGCTGGCTGACGAAGTTCTGCGCCAGCAGCTCCTGGTTGCGCTTGTGGTTGGCCAGGGCGATGGACAGCTCGGCCTGGCTCTGTTTGACCTGGGCCTGCGGCAGCTGGTCGTCCAGCTGCACCAGCAGCTGGCCCTTGCGCACGCGCTCGCCATCGCGGAAGTTGAGCTGCGTGATGCGGCCGCTGACCTCGGGGCGCAGCATCACGCCCTGGCGCGAGCGCAGGCTGCCCACGGCCTGGGCATCGTCGCTGAGTTTCATGATCTGGACCCGACTGGCCTCCACCGTGACCGGGCGCGCCGGACCGCCCGTTGCGCCGGGACCGGCCTCCCGGCCCTGCGCAACATCGGCGCTGGACGCGGCCGGCTGCCGGTGCTGATACCACCAGGCGGCCCCGGATGCCGCCGCGATGCCGACGACGGCAACGACCGGATAGAGAAATTTGGATGCCATGGACTTGTTCTGCGTTCAGGCCGCCGCTCCCGGCAAGGGAGCAGACGGGACAGCTGTCGAATGTAGCAGTCCCACCGCCGGTGTGCATGCGCAATAGCCCCTAGCTGCGGGGCTGCTTGAGCAGCTTTGCACAAGCTTTACATGCGCGTCAGCGGCGCAGCGCGTGCTCGACGCCGCGATTGGCCAGCGCATCCGCGCGCTCGTTGCCCGGGTCGCCGTCGTGGCCCTTGACCCAACGCCACTCGATGCGGTGGCCCGCGCCCGCCACCAGCGCATCGAGCCGCTGCCACAGGTCCACGTTCTTGACCGGCTGCTTGGCCGCCGTCTTCCAGCCCCGGGCCTTCCAGCCGGCCAGCCACTCGGTGATGCCCTTGAGCACGTACTGGCTGTCGGCGTGCAGGATCACGTGGCAGGGCCGCTTGAGCGACTCCAGCGCCATGATCACGGCCAGCATCTCCATGCGGTTGTTGGTGGTCTCACGCTCGCCGCCAAACAGCTCTTTCTCCACGCTGCCGGACTTGAGCAGCACGCCCCAGCCGCCGGGACCGGGATTGCCCTTGCAGGCGCCATCGGTGTAGATCTCGACCGTATTCACTCGTTGTTTCCGTTTGTCATGTGCATCCGATTGTCGCCGCTGCGACGCGCCAGGGTCGCGGTCGCCGCCGACTTGGCGCCGATCTTCTTCCAGGCGGGCTCCAGCAGCCGCATGCCATGCACGCGCTTGACCGCCACCAGGAAGTACACCGCACCGAAGAAGGGCCACCAGCGCGCACCCGCACGGTCCATCCAGCTCCAGCGCTTGAGCCACGGCTCGCTGCCCAGCAGGGGCCGGTAGCAGCCGTAATGACCGATCTCGATCTCGAAGTCCAGCAGGTGCAGCCAGTCGCGCAGCCGCCTGGAGCCGATGAAGTCCAGTTGTGGCGGCAGCCGCGGCGTGCCCAGATTGAGACGCCGGCACAGATGCTCGTGCCGCTGGCGCAGCCCCCACAGACTGACCGGGTTGAAGCCGCTGATCACCACCCGGCCGCCCGGCACCAGCACGCGCGCCACCTCGCGCAGGGTCGCGTGCGGGTCGCAATGGCTGTCCAGCGCGTGCGGCAGCACCACCAGGTCCAGGCTGGCCTCGGGAAAAGGCAGCGCCGCATAGTCGGTGCGCAGCACGGCCGCCGTGCCTGGCGCCTCTTCGGTGGTAGCCAGCCAGCGGTGCGGCATGCGGTTGGTCGCCAAGGCGTCGAGCGCGGGCAGGCCCAATTGCAACGCGTGGTAACCGAAGATGTCGGCCACCCCCAGTTCGAACTGCTGTTGTTCCCAGGCCAACAGGTAAAGACCCGCGGGAGACTCAAACCAGTCCTGCAAACCTATAATTCCGTCATTCATGACCCTGATCCCATTGCCTGCCTTCGACGACAACTACATCTGGATGCTGCATGACGGGCGCCAGGCACTCGTCGTCGACCCCGGTGATGAGCAACCGGTGCTGCAGGCACTGCAGACCCACGGTCTGCAGCTCAAGGCGATTCTAGTCACCCACCACCACATCGACCACGTCGGCGGCGTCGACGAGTTGCGCGCGGCCACCGGCGCCGCCGTCTACGGCCCCGCGGGCGAGGCCATGCCCGAACCGCTGCAGCGCTTCAGTGATGGCGACACACTGGAGCTGCTGGGCCTGCACTTCACCGTGCTCGACGTGCCCGGCCACACTGCCGGCCACATCGCCTGGTACACCGCAGATTGCGACGGCCAGCCCCTGCTGTTCTGCGGCGACACGCTGTTCTCCGGCGGCTGCGGGCGCCTGTTCGAAGGCACGCCGGCGCAGATGCTGGCCTCGTTGGACAAGCTCGCCGCCCTGCCCGGCCAGACGCGCGTGTGCTGCGCGCATGAATACACCCTGGGCAACCTGCGCTTTGCGCGCGCCGTCGACCCCGACAACGCCGCCCTGCAGCACTACACCCGGCAGTGCGAGGCGCAGCGCGCGCGCCAGCTGCCCACCCTGCCCTCCACCATCGCGCTGGAGCGCGATATCAATCCCTTCCTGCGCTCGCGCCAGCCCGCCGTGGCCCGCGCCGTGCAGGCCCGCAGCACGGCCCGCGACGAGGTCAGTGTGTTCGCCGCCTTGCGCGAGTGGAAGAACGAATTCAGATGAAATTTTTCAGCTACGCCACCCTGGCCGCCGTGCTGCTCGCCCTGGGCGGCTGCGCCGGCCTCGGCCCGACCGACGCCTCCTCCAACCAGGCCGGCCCGGCGACCACCAGCGAGCCGGCGGCCACGCCCAGCCACACCCCGCAATATCCGGACGGCGCCCTGACGCCCATCTCCGAGCTTGACGCCGCACCACGCACGGTCACGGCCCTGACGGCGCCCGCCGACCTGTGGGAACGCATCCGGCGCGGTTTTGCCATGCCTGATCTGCAGAGCGAGCTGGTGCCCGGGCGCGAGCAGTGGTACGCCGCGCGCCCCGAGGAACTGGAGAACATGGCCGAGCGTTCGCGCAAATACCTGTTCCATATCGTCGAGGAACTGGAGCGGCGCAACATGCCGACCGAGCTGGCCCTGCTGCCCTTCATCGAGAGCGCCTACAACCCCCAGGCCTACTCACGGGCCCGGGCCGCCGGCATGTGGCAGTTCATCCCCAGCACCGGCAAGCTCTACCAGTTGAAGCAGAACGCCTTTCGCGACGACCGCCGCGACGTGCTGGCCTCCACCCGCGCCGCGCTGGACTACCTGGAGCGCCTGCACGGCATGTTCGGCGACTGGCACCTGGCGCTGGCGTCCTACAACTGGGGCGAAGGCAGCGTGGGCCGCGCCATCGCGAAGAACCAGCGCCAACACAAGGGCACCGGCTACCTGGACCTGAACATGCCCATGGAGACGCGCTACTACATCCCCAAGCTGCAGGCCATGAAGAACATCGTGGCCCAGCCCGAGAAGTTCAAGGTCAAGCTGCCGGTCATCGACAACCACCCCTATTTCGACAGCGTCACCATCACACGCGACATCGACGTCGCGCTGGCCGCCAAGCTGGCCGAAGTGCCGCTGGAGGACTTCAAGGCGCTCAACCCCTCGCTGCACCGCCCGGTGATCCTGGCCGCCGGCACGCCGCAAATCCTGCTGCCCTGGGACAACGCCGCGATCTTCCAGCGCAATATGGACGCCTACGCCGGCTCGCGCCTGTCGAGCTGGACGGTCTGGATCGCCCCCAGCACCATGAAAACCGCTGAGGCCGCCAAGCGCGTGAAGATGGATGAGGCCGATCTGCGCCACGCGAACCAGATCCCGCCCAACATGATCATCCGCGCCGGCTCCACGCTGCTGGTGCCGCGCCCGACCCACCAGGAACGCGACGTGACCGAGCGCATCGCCGACAACGGCCAGCTCGCGCTGACCCCCGAGATGGCCCTGCGCCGCGTCGTGTACAAGGCCGGCAAGCGCGACACGGTAAACACCATCGCCCGGCGCTTTGGATTGGCGCCGGCCAAGGTGGCCGAATGGAACCACGTCAGCCCCTCGGCCAGCTTCAAGCCCGGCCAGCAGATCGTGGTCCACCGCTGGATGCCCTTGCATCCGACCACGGCCTACCGGCCGCCGGCGGCGGCCAGGTCGACCCGGGTGGTCAAGCGTTAAAGTTTTTCGGTTTCACCGGCGCGCGGCTGCCACTTCATCAGCCGGCGCTCGATGCGCCCGACCAGGCCGTCGAGCAGCAAGGCAAACGTGGTCAGCACCACGATGCCCGCGAACACGGTGTTGACGTCGAAGGTCCCTTCGGCCTGCAGGATCAGGTAACCCACCCCGCGCGCCGAGCCCAGGTACTCGCCCACCACCGCCCCGACGAAGGCCAGCCCGACCGAGGTGTGCAGGCTGGAGAACACCCAGGCCGTGGCGCTGGGCAGGTAGACGGTGCGCAACAGCTGGCGCTGGTTGGCGCCCAGCATGCGGGCGTTGGCCAGCACCACCGGACTGACCTCGCGCACGCCCTGGTAGACGTTGAAGAAGACGATGAAAAACACCAGCGTCACCGCCAGCGCCACCTTGCTCCAGATGCCCAGCCCGAACCACATGGCGAAGATGGGCGCCAGGATCACGCGCGGCATGGCGTTGGCGGCCTTGATGTAAGGGTCGAGGATGGCGCTGGCCAGCGGCGACAGCGCCAGCCACAGCCCGCCGGCCAGGCCCAGCACGGTGCCGATGCCGAAGGCCAGGAAGGTCTCCAGCAGCGTGGTGCCCAGGTGGCGGTAGATGTCGGCGTTGCCGCTCAGGCCGTCGGGAAACAGCGCATTGGGCGCCAGCCCCCAGGGCAGGAACCAGGACCAGATGCGCCCGGCCACGGTGACCGGTTCACCCAGGAAAAACGCCAGCTGCGCGTCGCGCGAGGCGACCTGCCACAGACCCAGGAAGACCAGCAGCACGCCCAGCTGCCACCAGCGCAGGTTGCCGGCGTGGGGTTGGAGGCGGCGCCACAGGCTCATGCCGCCCGCCGCAGCTGCTGCTGGTAGCCCTTGAGCACTTCCTCGCGCAGCACCTCCCAGATCCGGGTGTGCAGGTCGATGAAGCGCGGCAAGGTGCGCACCTCCGCCACATTGCGCGGGCGCTCCAGGTCGATGCCGAACTCGCCGATCGGCCGCGTGGCCGGACCGGCGGAGAGCACCACCACGCGGTCACTCATGGCGATGGCCTCGTCCAGGTCGTGGGTGATGAACAGCACCGCCTTCTTGCGCGCGCTCCACAGCTCCAGCACCTCGTCTTCCATCAGCTGGCGGGTCTGGATGTCCAGGGCGCTGAAGGGCTCGTCCATCAGGATGATGTCCGGGTCCAGCGCCAGGGTCTGGGCCAGCGCCGTACGCTTGCGCATGCCGCCCGAGAGCTGGTGCGGGTAACGGTCGCCGAAGCCGGCCAGGCCCACGCGCGCCAGCCAGTCCTGCGCCTGGGCCCGCGCCTCGGCATCCGGCAGACCGCAGTACTGCAGCCCCAGCAGCACGTTGTCCAGCGCGCTGCGCCAGGGCAGCAGCGCGTCGGCCTGGAACATGTAGCCGGCGCGCCGGTTGATGCCCTGCAGGGGCGCACCGAACACGCGCACCGTGCCGGCGCTGGGCGCCAGCAGGCCGGCGCCGACATTGAGCAAAGTGGATTTGCCGCAACCGGTCGGGCCGACCACGGCCACGAACTCACCGGCGCCCACACGCAGCGTGGTGTCGGCCACCGCGGTGTAGGACGGCCCACCGCCGGGCGCCGCGAAGGTGCAGGTGATGTCCAGCAGTTCGAGTGCGAACTCCGACGCGGTGGCGACCACGGGAGCGCGGACCTCAGGCCTTGAAGCGGGCCTTGGCCCGCAGCGCGAACTGGTTGGTATAGGTCCTGGCCAGGTCGATCTTGTCGGCCTTGAGCGTGGTGTCGAAGCTCGCCAGCGCGCGCAGCGCCGTCTTGCCCCCCTCGTCCGGGAACGCACCGTCGAGGGCTATGGCCTCGCGCACCTTGTCGAAGGACGCCAGGTAAAGCCCGCGGTCGCCCAGCAGATAGGCCTCGGGAACGGTCTTGATGATGTCGCCCGGCCCCGCCGTCTGCAGCCACTTGAGGCCGTGCACGATGGCATTGGTCAGCGCCTGCGCCGTGTTCGGATTCTTCTGCACGAAATCCAGCGGCGCGTACAGGCAGGCCGCCGGCATGGGGCCGCCGAAGACCTCGCGTGTGCCCTTGAGCGTGCGGGTGTCGAAGACGATGCGCACATCGCCCTTCTGCTCCAGCATGGTCATGACCGGGTCGATATTGCTCATGGCATCGATCTGGCCCGAGCGCAGCGCGGCCAGCGCGCCGGCCGCGGTGCCCACGCCGATGAAACTGACATCGCTGGCCTTGAGACCGGCGCGCGACAGCACCAGGTTGGCCATCATGTTGGTGGAGGAGCCCGGTGCCGTGACGCCGATTTTCTTGCCCTTGAGGTCGGCCACCGACTTGTAGTGGGGCATGGTCTTGGTGGACACGCCCAGCGCAATCTGCGGCGCGCGGCCCTGCAGCACGAAGGCCTGGAAGAACTGGCCCTTGTTCTGCAGATTGATGGTGTGCTCGTAGGCGCCGCTCACCACGTCGGCCGAGCCACCCACCACGGCCTGCAGGGCGCGGGCACCGCCGGCGAAGTCGCTGATCTCCACCTCCAGCCCTTCGGCCTTGAAGTAACCCAGCTGCTCGGCGATGGTCAGCGGCAGGTAATAGAACGAGGCCTTGCCGCCCACGGCGATGGCCACCCGGGTCTTCTCCGGCTTGCCGGCCTGGGCCTGCACGCCCGGCGCGACCAGCGAGGCAGCGGCCAGCGCGGCCCCGGCAGAAAAAACACGGCGATTGATGACGATGCTGGACATTTTGTTTCCTCCCACTGACACGAATATCCCGGTGGAAGCAGCCTAACAAAGCGATGAGGGAACCGCATCGGGAAACATCCCGAGCGGGTTAGTACCTAGGGTGCCCTGCCCGTACCTGTGACCGTCAGCGATAGCCGACGAACAGGATGGCGATGTTCACCACGAAGCCCGCGGCCCAGACCAGGGAGCGCGCCGAGCCCATGCCGGCCACGTAGGCCATGATGTAGATCAGACGCAGGAAGACAAAGAGGAAGGCCAGCACATCCAGCCGCGCCTGATGCGCGCCGAGCTGGTGGGCGATGATGACCGCCCCGATGAAGAAGGGCAAAGCCTCGAAGCTGTTCTGCTGCGCGCCGTTGGCACGGGCCCGCCAATCGGTCTGCCGGGCCAGCCAGGCGCGCGGATTGTCGTTGTCGTAGCCGCCATCACGGCGCGCGACCCTGTACATGCCCGACTTGGCAATACCGGCACAGATGATGGGCAGCAGGGCGGCAACCAGGACACACCAGTAAGCCAGGGTGAAACGGACAAAAGTCATGATGATTGGATCGATGAGAGGAGTCGTGACGGGTTCTTCGGCTGCGGCGCATTATCCCTGATCACCCGCGGGCCTCAGCGCCGGTCGACCAGCGCGTGCGCAATTGTTCCGAGGTCCACATACTCCAGTTCACTGCCGATCGGCACGCCGCGCGCCAGCCGGGTGAAGGCCACGCCGCGCGCCTTGAGGGCCTCGCCGATGACATGCGCCGTGGCCTCGCCTTCGGCGGTGAAATTGGTGGCCAGGATGACCTCGCGCACCGTACCGTCGCTGGCGCGCTCGAACAATGATTTAAGACCGATGTCCTTGGGGCCGATGCCGTCGAGCGGGCTGAGCTTGCCCATCAGCACGTAATACAGGCCTTTGTAGGCCCCCGTGCGCTCCAGCGCCATCTGGTCGGCCGGGGTTTCCACCACGCACAGTTTGCTGGCGTCGCGCGCCGGATCGCGGCAGGTGGCGCAGACCTCGGTCTCGCTGAAGGTGTGGCAGCGGGTGCAGTGGCGCACGTTGGTCGCGGCCTCCTGCAGCGCGCGGGCCAGCAATTGCGCCCCTTCGCGGTCGTGCTGCAGCAGGTGGAAAGCCATGCGCGAGGCTGACTTCACGCCCACGCCCGGCAAGCGGCGCAGGGCCTGGATCAGGGCATCAAGGGAGTGGGCGTCGGACATGGAACGAGAAAATGCAGCGCGGCGTAGCGAGCGGGCTCAGGGCAAGGCGCGGGTGTCAGGCCACCGGAATGGACTGAACGTCCATGAGGATGGCCTGAACGGGACCCGCAACGCCGCCATGTGCCCGCGCAGTAGCCGTCAGAAGGGAAACTTCATGCCGCCAGGCAGACCCGGCATGCCTGCGGTCAGCTTACCCATCTTCTCCTGGCTGGTCTCCTCGGCCTTGCGCACGGCGGCGTTGAAGGCGGCGGCTACCAGGTCTTCGAGCATGTCCTTGTCGTCGGCCAGCAGGCTGGGGTCGATGGTCACGCGCTTGACGTCGTGTTTGCAGGTCATGACGACCTTGACCAGGCCGGCGCCGGATTCACCGGTGACTTCGACGAAGGCCAGTTCCTCCTGCGCCTTCTTCAGGTTGTCCTGCATGGCCTGGGCCTGCTTCATCAGGCCGGCGAGTTGTCCTTTGTTGAACATGTCTATCCTTAAGTGTTGGGGTCGATGGGCTTGATGCTGCCGGGCACGATTTTCGCGCCGAAGTCACGCATCATGGTTTGCACGAAGGGGTCTTCGTAAATCAGTTTTTCCGCCGCCTGCTGTTTCTCGGCCGCGGCGGCGGCATTGCGTCTGGCCGGGCTGTCGCCCACGCGACCGATCTCCACGGCCAGCGTCACGCCATGGCCCGCGGCCTGCAGCGCGGCCTGCAGGCGCTCGCGGCTGGAGGCCGAGTTGAGCGACTCGCGCTCCACGCGCAGCAGCCACTGGTCGCTGTCGCGCGCCACCAGCTGCGACTGCAACGCCAGTTCGCGCACCAGCGCCGTCACCGCCTCGCTGGCCACCAGCTGCTGGACGGTCAGGTGCCAGAAGGCACCCTCTTCGGTCGGCACCAGCGCAGCGCCCGCGCCGGCGCCGGGCGCCGGGGTGTCGACACGCGATTCAGGCGCCACGCGTACCGGCACAGCCACCACCTGGGCGGTGGCCGGCGCGGTGGCCCGCGGCACGGCCGGCGCAGCGGGGCGCACGCCATCGACCACCGGCAAGACCTGGCCGGGCGGTGGCGTGCCAGGCGTCGCCGGGCGCGCAGCCGCTGGCGCAGTGGCCGCTGTGGGTGTGATCGGGCGTGCCGCCGGTGGCGGTGTGGGAGCGGCTGCCGGGGCGGCGACCGCAGGACGCAGCGGCTGTGCCGGCGCTGCTACCGACGCCTCAGGCGATTTCAGTGTTTTTTTTTCAGCCGAAGCCGCAGGCCACATGCCGGGCTTGAAGGCCAGCAGGCGCAACAGCACCATGGTCAGCGCGGCGTATTCGTCGGGCGCCAGGCCCAGCTCGCCGCGGCCGTGCAGGCACAGGCTGTAGAGCAGTTGAGTCTCGTCGGCCGGCAGCAACGCGGCCAGGCGCGCCGTTTCGGCCGCCTCGGGGTCGGCGTCGGCGCCGCCGCTGTCGGGCACGGCCTGCAGCACGGCCATGCGCTGCAGCACCACGCTCATCTCCTCCAGCGTGGAGGCGGCGCTCAGGCCATTGACGCGCAGGGTCTCGGAGGTCTCCACCACCGTCTTGCCGTCGCCGCGCGCCAGCGCGTCGATGAGACGAAACACATGCGAGCGGTCTACGCTGCCCAGCATCTGGCGCACCGTGGCCTCTTCCAGGTTGCCGGAGCCGAAGGCGATGGCCTGGTCGGTCAGCGACAACGCGTCGCGCATGGAGCCGCGCGCCGCGCGCGCCAGCAGGCGCAGGGCCTGCGGCTCGGCCGGCACGTTCTCGGCCGCCAGCACCTTGCCCAGGTGCTCCAGCACGGTCTCAGGCGCCATCGGCCGCAGGTTGAACTGCAGGCAGCGCGAGAGCACCGTGACCGGCACCTTCTGCGGGTCGGTGGTGGCCAGCACGAACTTGAGGTACTCGGGCGGCTCCTCCAGCGTCTTGAGCATGGCGTTGAAGGCCGTGTTCGAGAGCATGTGGACTTCGTCGATCATGAAGACCTTGAAGCGGCCCTGCACCGGCTTGTAGACCGCCTGCTCCAGCAGGGCCTGGACTTCGTCCACGCCGCGGTTGGAGGCGGCGTCGAGCTCGGTGTAGTCGACAAAACGGCCGGCATCGATGTCGGTGCAGGCCTGGCAGACGCCGCAGGGCTGATCGGTGATGCCGCCCTGCCCGTCCGGCCCCACGCAGTTGAGTGACTTGGCCAGGATGCGCGAGACCGTGGTCTTGCCCACACCGCGCGTGCCGGTAAAGAGGTAGGCATGGTGCAGACGCCCGGTCTGCAGCGCATTGCCCAGCGCCCGCACCACGTGCTCCTGCCCCACCATTTCGGTGAAGCTCTTCGGCCGGTATTTGCGGGCGAGCACGAGATAGGACATGGACTGGATTCTAAAGGTCCCGGGCAGTCCTCCATGAACAGTGGAGACAAAAAAAGGCAGGCCCAACGGGCCTGCCTTGCGCGATCCGATTCCGCCTCGCGTCAGTTCCTGATCGTGCTCCAGAGCACGTTCGGCGTGCTGGACTCGTAGGTGCCGTCGCCATTGGCGTCCACCTCCAGCGTGACGTACTGATTGTCCTGGGCCGTGATGCGCAGCTTGGTATTGTTCATGCCGGTCAAGGTCATCTGCCCAGTGTAGGGATAAACATCGGCGGCACGCCGGATGAAGCGCGTTGCATGCGGAGCACTGAACGTGACCGTCACGGATGCCAAGGTGTTCGATCCCGTCACCATCCCGCCACCCTCATACGAGTCGAGGTAGGTGTAGGTCGCATCCGGCACCCGGTCATGCACCAGCATATAGCCATTCAGGCTGCGGCTGCGGGTTACGCCTGCATAGGTGGCCGACACCGTCAGCGACGGGGCGGAGATGGACTCGCTGATGCTGTTGACGCCATTGACGGCCGTGCTCAGGGTCACGTTGCCATTGGCGCTCAGGCTGTAACCCGGACCGGACAGCACGAGGTTGCCGAAACTCATCGTCATCTGCCCTGCATAGGGGTAGGTGCCATAGGTGCCGGTCACGCTGTTGACGACAAAGCCCAGGCTGCCGTTGGCCGTCTGGCTGCCGGTCACGCAGCTGTTGAAGGCGATCGACACGCTGTCACCCGTGGTCACGCCATCGCCGCTGTCATCGGCATCGTTGGCCGTGATCACCACCGTGCCACCATTGGCGCAGTTCGCGGACACGGATGCGACCGCCCCGCCGATCACCTTGGGAGCCTGGGCCAGATAAGACGGCAGCTTGGCCATCTCGGCCCACGCCAGTTGCATCAAAGCGCTTTCGTCCGGTGCTTCGGCGGCAGCGCTCATCGGCGACTTCACACTGCTGTCAAACAACTGGAAGGAAGTCGCCACGGCATCCTGCGCCACGGTCGTCTGATTGGCGGCCGAGATGGGAGCCGCGGGCCCGGCCGAGCTGCCGCCGCCGCTGCCACCACCGCCGCCACAAGCACTCAGCAGGACTGCCGTCGCCAGAACGATTGCCGTATTCTTCAAGATCGCCTCCATGGAAAAGTATTTAGAACCACGGCGATCCTAGGACATGCCGGTGCAACACTCAGCGCAAAAAGGTATCCATTCGTTTACAATCAAAAGCGACGGGCCTTCCCGCATGGTGAAGCGGCCAACCGGGTCAGGTGGGGAACCAAGCAGCCCTAACTGTGGAGCCAGTGCCGGGGTCGAGGTCCGTCACCTCATTCAAAAAAAAGCCGCCTACGTGGGCGGCTTTTTTTCGCTCAGACCTTGAGGTAACGCAACACTCCCGCGCCGGCTCGCCGGCCGCTGGCAAAGCAGGCGGTCAGCAGGTAACCGCCGGTCGGTGCTTCCCAGTCCAGCATCTCGCCGGCACAGAACAAACCAGGCAGGGCTTCGCACATCAGGTCGGCGTTCAGCACCTCGAACAGCACGCCGCCGGCGCTGCTGATGGCCTCGTCGATCGGCCTGGCCGCCACCAGCTGCAGCGGCAGCGCCTTGATGGCCCGCGCCAGCGTGGTCGGGTCGTGCATCTCTTCCTTGCTCAACAGCTCATGCAGGATGGCGGCCTTGATGCCCTCGAGGCCGAGCCGGCTCTTGAGGTGGCTGGAGAGCGAACGCGAGCCGCGTGGATAGGACACTTCGGCCAGCACGCGCGCGGCCGGCATGTCCGGCAGCAGGTCCAGATACAACGTGGCGTGGCCGGTGCGGATGATCTCCTCGCGCAGCAGGCCGGAGGCCGCATAGACCAGGCTGCCCTCCACGCCCGTGGCCGTGGCGACGAACTCGCCCTTGCGTTCGAAAAGACGACCATGCCCGTCCGTGCAACGGATGGCCACGGTCTTGAACGGCATGCCGGCGTAGCGGCTGGCGAAGAACTCGCTCCACCCAGCCGGCGCCGACACGGCCTGCACCGGCAGGGTCTGGCCCTCGGGCGGCAGCCTGCGCTGCGCGGCCACATCGAAACCGCAGTTGGCCGGCAGCAGCGGCGCCACCGCCACACCGCGCTCCACCAACAACGGCACCCAGGCGCCGTTGGAGCCCAGCCGCGCCCAGCTGCCGCCGCCCAGGGCCAGCACCACGGCATCGGCGCTCACACGCACTTCGCCCTGCGGCGTTTCGAAGCGCAAGGCACGGCCGTCCTCGCTCCAGCCGGTCCAGCGGTGCCGCATGTGGAACTGCACGCCCCTCCCATCATGTTTCGCGCCGTGCGCCGGATGGCGCAGGCGCTGCAACCAGGCGCGCAGCAGTGGCGCAGCCTTCATGTCCTTGGGGAACACGCGGCCCGAGCTGCCGACAAAGGTCTCGATGCCCAGGCCCTGCGCCCAGGCCCGCAGCTCGGGGGCGCCGAAGTCGCGCAGCAGGCCCTCGATCTGCACGCGGCGCGTGCCATAACGTTCGGCAAAACGGTCGGCCGATTCGGAATGCGTGAGGTTCATGCCGCCCTTGCCGGCCAGCAGGAACTTGCGCCCCACCGAAGGCATGGCATCGTACAGGTCCACCGCCACGCCGGCCTCCACCAGCACCTCGGCCGCCATCAGGCCGGCCGGGCCGCCGCCGATCACCACCACTTTTTTGTTCTGCATTTCAATCATTCCATTCACCGGCGCGCGACACCCACGCCATGCACCCACCCAGACCAGGGGCACCACGGACCCGGCTCAGCCGGGCCGTTGGTGCCGCCCCCCCTCCCGCCGCAGGCGAGAGAGGGGGGAGACGCGCAGCGGCTCAGGGGGTGTTTCACCTTATTCGATCTCTTCCAGGGTTCCCTGTGCGCTCAGGAAGGCGGCCCGCACCGTCTCCCCCGGGCAGGCGGCCTGCACCGCTGTGCGGTAGCCGCGCAGCTGCGCTCGCAATTCGTCCTGCAACAGCGGCTGCGCCGCCGATTTGTAGTCCAGCACCCACCAGGCGCCGTCCTTGCGCTGCACCAGCCGGTCGACGCGGCGCACGCTGCCCTGCAGCGTGACCGGCACCTCATTGCCCTGCCAGGCCAGCTCGGCAGCGCGCCAGGCCCAGGCGCCTTCACCGCGCAGGATGCGTTGCGCCATGGCTGCCGCCTGAGCGGCCTGCGCCTCCTCCAGGCCGAACTCGGCGCCGGCGCGCTGCACCTGGGCCGCGGACCAGCCGGTGGCGTCCAGCGCCGCCCACTCCAACAGGCGGTGCATGGCCTGGCCGATCAGGGCTTCGGGCGTGGCCGGCTCCGGGGTTGCTCCTTTGTTGATAGCAACGACTTCGGCGGGCGGCATCACCGGCAGCACGGGCAGCACAACCGTGTCCGCGGCCTGGGTCGTGCCGACGCCCGCCGGCTCCGGAATGTCCTGCAGCGCCAGTGGCTCCGTGCCCGCCGCCAGGCGCTGCCACCAGCTCGCACCGTTCGGATGGTGCGGCTGCACCGAAGACAACACCAGACGCTGCTGGGCCCGTGTCAGCGCCACATACAGCGCGTTGAGTTCCTCGCGCTGGCGCGCCTGTTCTTCCACCACCATCGCCTCGCGCACGCTGGGCGGCACGCGGCTTTCGCTGGCCAGGAAGATGAAACTGCGCGGGGCCGCGGCCTCACCCGGCCAGTCCAGCAGCACACTCATGGTCTGGGCGCGCTGGGCCGGGGCATCGGTGTCCAGCAGCAGCACGAGTTCGGCCTCCAGCCCCTTGGCGCCATGCACCGTCAGCAGGCGCACGGCGTCGGCGTCGGCCTGCGTGGGCGCCGGCACGCCGCCGGCCTTGAGCGCGCGCACGAAGGCGTAGGGGGTGGCGTAACGCGCGCCGTCCACCTGCAGGGCCGCGGCCAGCAGCGCCTGCAGCCGGGTGCGTACCGCCTCGCGCAGTGTCGGCGGCGCGGCGGCGACGAAACGCGCCAGCACGTCGCCGTCCTCAAAAATGGCGTCCAGGGCATCGTGCGGCGGCAGCGTGTCCAGCCAGCGCTTCCAACGCTGCAGCTGCAGGCCACAAGCCTGCAGGGCCGGCGGCAGCCCCTGCCCTTGCGACAACAGGTCGAACCAGGGTTGCTTGAGTTCACGCTGGCGCAGCGCCAGCTGGATCAGCTCCTCGTCGCTGGTGCCGAACAGCGGTGACTTGAGGGCACGCGCCAGGGACAGGTCATGCGCCGGCGAGACCAGTGCATCGAGCAGGGCCACCAGGTCCTGCACCTCGGGTGCTTCGCCGAGGTCGGTCTTTTCGGGCTGTTGCGCGGGGATGCCCAGCTCGCGCAGCTCCTGCTGCATCACCGCCAGGCGGTCGCGCTTGCGCGCCAGCACCATGATGTCACGCGGATGCAGGCCACCGGCCACCTGGGCGGCCAGCCAGCGTGCCGCCTGGCGGCACTCGAGTGTGCGCAGTGTCTCCTCGGGGGTGACACGCGGCTGGGTCAGGCTGTCGCGCCAGCCCTGCGGGCCCGCTGTGCCTTCGTCTTCCTTCCCGGGCCGCGGGATCTGCGGCAGGGCCCACACACGGCCCGGCTCGTTCGACTCGGTCGTGTGCGGGCGGAAGCCGGCGTATTCACCCTGCGCCTGCGCCTGCCCCATGGCCTGGTTCACCAGGGCCAGCACGGGCGGCGCGTTGCGCCGCGTGTGGTCGCAGCTCAGCAGGTCGCCGCCGAGCGCACGCACAAAACCCTGCGCCGCGATGAAGACCTGCGGCTCGGCGCGGCGAAAGCGGTAGATGCTCTGCTTCGGGTCGCCGACGATGAACAGTCTGGGCGCCTGCGCGCCGCCGCCGCTGCCCGCGTAGCCGCTGAGCCAGGCGTGCAGGGCCTGCCACTGCAGCGGGTTGGTGTCCTGGAACTCGTCGATCAGCAGGTGGCGCGTGCGCGCATCGAGTCGCTCCTGCACCCAGCCGCCCAGCACGGGGTCGGCCAGCAGATGCAGCGCCGCGCGTTCGATGTCGCTCATGTCGACCCAGCCGCGCTCGCGCTTGAGCGCGGCGTATTCCTCCACCAGCGCGCGCGTGAGGCGCGTCATGCTCTGCTGGTAGCACCAGGCCTCGTGCTGGGTGTCGGCCTCCAGCACGCGCAGCACCTGCTCCTGGACGCCGCGCACCTCTTCGATGCCGGCGACCTTGTCGCTGAACTTGCGGGAACTGCCGGTCTGCGTCAGCAGCGCGGCCAGCACACCCTGGGCATCACCATTCGTCAGGGCGGTTTCCAGCTCGACGCCCTTGGCGCTGAACGTGGCCTGGCTGGCCTGCCCCAGCAGCCGCGCCGCCTGCTGCAGGGCCTGGCGCAGCGGACCTTCAGCCAGCAACACGGCGCGCGGCTCCTCGACGCCGGCCCATTCGGGGTAGTGGTCACGGAAATGCGGCACCGACGCCGCCACCGCACCCTGCGCGTCCGCCAGCGTGAATTCCACCCGCCGCTGCAAGGCGGCGGTCAGCGCGTTCTCAGTCTGAAAGCGCCCATGGCCGGCCACCACGTCCTGGTAGTCCTGCCGTGCCGCGGCATCCTGCAGTAGGCGCGCCTGGAACGGCCGCCACACCTGGGCCACCGCCGGCGCATCGTCCTCCAGCAGTTCGTAGCCCGCCGGCAAACCCAGGGTCTCCAGCACCGACAGCGGCGCGTTGCGCAGCAGCGCGGCGAACCAGCTGTGGAAGGTGCGGATCTGCACCGGCCGGCCTTGCGCCAGCAGCTGGCCATAGAGCTGGCGCAGGGGCTCGCACAAATCCCGCGCGCGGGCCGGCTCCACGCCGCGGATCAGCAACTCCTGGTACAGCTGCTCGTCGCCTTCGTGAGCAAATTTCTCCAGCCACTCCATCAGGCGCTGACGCATCTCGCCGGCCGCCTTCTTGGTGAAGGTGATGGCCAGGATCTCCTGCGGCGCCGCGCCTTCGAGCAAGGCGCGCAGGATGCGCGAGACCAGCATCCAGGTCTTGCCGGCACCGGCACAGGCTTCACCGCACGTGACGGCTCGGTGCAGGCGATCTGTAGAAGTCTTCGCGTGACGGGGTGGCAGTTGAGTTCGTAGGCCGGGGTCATTGTTTGCCTCCGGCACGGTTTTTATCCCCCTATCTCCCCGCCCTTCCCACCCGCCGGGCGGAAGGGAGCCGATTGGCTTCTGGTTGCTGGATGCTTCTACGACGCCAACGTCACCACTGTGTTTTGGGCACCAGCATTCCATGCCGATGGTCGTAGAGAACGCGGATGTATGTGCACGCCCCGGCTGCGCTGCGCGCCAGCTATCGAGCCATTGACTACGACCGTAGCCGAGCAATCTCAGCACACCACTGCCGTTGCGCCGCCTCCCACGTAGAAGCAGCCGCGCGACGAAACAAAATCGGCTCCCCTTCCCGCCCCGGCGGGGGTGGGAAGGGGGCGGGGGGGGATAGAAAGCAACGCCCTACGTGAGTAGAAAAGTCTCAAGACTCACTCCAAAAATCCCGCCGACACAATCCCCGCGCCGCACAGAACTCGCAGACCGCCCCCTCGCCCAGGGCCGGCAGGGCCGCCCCATCGGCGATGCGTTGCAGATCATCCACGATGCCGTGAATCAAGGCATCACGCACCTCGACCACGTCCTTCTGCTCGAAAGTCGCGGTGCCATCGCGCTCACCCACATTGACGTAGGCGGCACGCAGCGTGTCCTGCGGCAACAGCGCGGCATAAAAGGCCAGCTGCGTGTCCTCGAACGGTTCCTTGACGCGCTGGCGCGTCACGCCGGGTGATTCCGTCTTGTAGTCGATCACCATCACCTCGCCGCGGCCGCCCTGGTCGACGCGGTCGAGCCGACCGATCAGCGTCAGAGCACCCAGCGGCTGCGCGGCATCGCGCTCGCCTTCGGCGAAGCGCAGGCCCTCGGCCTCGTGCTGGCCCAGCCATTCGAGGTAGCCCTCGCGCACGCGCGGCCAGGCGGCCTGGAAAGGCAGGAACTCGTCCTCGGCCAGGCGCTGCGCTGCGGTGACCTCGCGGGCCGCGGCATCCAGCAGCTCGCGTCGCGCCGCCAGGTCCGCCGCCGCCTGGTCCCTGAGCTGGTCGTGGAAGCTCTTGAGCACCGCGTGCAGCCAGAGGCCGAAATCGCGCTTGTCGAGTTCGCCTTCCAGCTCCTCGGCCTCCTTCAAGCCGAGCTGGCGCAGGGCGAAAAAGCGATAGGGGCAGTGGCGCAGGTCCTGGTAGGCGCTGGCGGACAGCCGGGTCAGGCCCAGTTGCGGCGCGGCCGGCGCCGGGCAGCGCCCCGGCGCGGCGGCCACCGTGCGCTGCGCCCGCGGGTCGCTCGCCTGCCCGTCCCCCGATTCGAGCCGGATCTGCTGCACCAGCGCACTGGGCAGCAGGGGCTCGCCGCCCTCGTCGCTGCTGCGCCAGAGCAGGTCGACCTGCGGCATGGACAAGGCGTAATGCCAGGCCGCGCGTAACGCGGCATCCAGCGTCTCGCGCGCCGGCAGGCCGAGCGCGGCGCGTTGCGCCGCGGTCCACGGGCCGGGCGGCTCGGGGGATGGGTTCAGGCGCAGCTCGTCGCAGCCGGGCAGCACGGCCGCCGCGAAAGGGCGGCCCAGCATCTGCGCCAGCGGCAGGATGACGGCCTGCTCCTGCGCGGGATAGTCGGGCTTGAAGCTCACCGCCTCCAGCACCTGGTCGACCCAGTGCGTGAACTCGCTCAGCGACAGGCGCCGGCGTGCCCACAAGGCATCGTCGGGCAAGGTGGCGCCGCCCTGGGCCAGGCGCAGCGCGGCCAGCACCGCGTCGCCCGCCACGTCGTCCTGCAGCAGGGCCCACAGGCCCGTGCGCTGCAGCAGCTCGCGCAGTGCCGGCAACCATTGCGCCAGGGGCCGGCCGCGCTGCAGCGGCTCGCGCAGCGCCTCCACCTCGGCCAGCAGCGTGACGAGGGCCGGCTGCTCGCGTGTGTCCAGCGCGCCCGCCACGTTGCGCCAGGCGCGCTGGGGCTGGCGGCGCAGCGCGGCCTCCAGCTGGCGCACGCCCAGGGCGTCGAAGGCGGGCGCGTTCTTCAGCCAGTCCAGCACGACGTCGCTGCTGGCGTTCCAGGCGCCGGCCCGCAGGGCGCCCATCAGCTGCGCGCCGGCGCGGCTGGTGGACAGCTTCCAGCCGGTCTCGTCGCGAATCTGGATGTCCTGGCTGGCCAGCATGGCACGCACACGCCGCGTCAGGGCCCGGTCGGTGACCACCAGCGCCACCGGCGTGCGCCCGGCCTGCACGTGCCGCAGCACGCAGGCGGCGGCACGCTGCGCCTCGTCCTGGGCGTCGCGGGCGCGGTGGAAGGCGGGCACGGCGGCGCGGGCCGGCGGCTCGCCGTCGAGCGTGAGCACGGTCATGCGCTCGCCCCACACCGTTTGCAGGGCGGCGGGCAGCGGGTCGGGCTGGAAACCGGGCACCGCGATCAGCGCATCAGTGGCCGCGATCACACGCGGCTCGTAGAGCACGTCACTGGCGTAGGAAGAGTTGGCCGCCCAGGCCACGGCCAGCTGGGCCACGACCGCTTCCAGCAGCAGGGCGCCGGCCTCCATGCCGGTCGCTGCGGCGCTGCGGGCACGGGCCGCCCAGGCCGCGCGTTGCGCGGGGGGCACGGCCGCGGCCAGCGGCCCCAACTGCTGCGCGGCTTCGAGCAGCAACGGCGTGGCGGCCTCGGCGCGGGCCCCGAGCCCGGCCTCTTCCAGCAGGGCGCGCGCCGTCAGCACGTCGAGCGCCGCCTCGAAGCTCAGGTCGGTCGGCCCCGGCGTGAAACCGCCCAGGCTGCGGCACCAGTTCTGCGTAGTCTCGAAGCGCGGCGCAAAGCCGTCGGGGTGCTGGCGGGCCCACAGGCGCGCGGCCTGCGGCATCAGTTGCGCATAGGGCAGCAGGACCACGGTGCGGGCCGGATGCGCGGCGCGCGCGCGCATGTGGGCATCGATGCCGGCCAGCCACTGCTGCCAACGAGAGTCCGGGGTTTCTGTCACAATGCCGCAACTGTAGCCGCATTGCCACAATGAAAAAGGAGCCCACATGGCCAGCGACCTGATCAAGCATGTTTCCGACGCCTCCTTCGAAAGCGACGTCCTCAAGGCCAGCCAGCCGGTGCTGGTCGACTACTGGGCCGAGTGGTGCGGCCCCTGCAAGATGATTGCCCCCGTGCTGGACGAAGTGGCCGGCACCTACCAGGGCAAGCTGCAGGTCGCCAAGATGAACGTGGACGAGAACCGCGACATCCCCGCCAAGTTCGGCATCCGCGGCATTCCCACGCTGATGATCTTCAAGGGCGGCCAGCTCGCCGCCACCAAGGTCGGCGCCATGAGCAAGGCCCAGCTGACCGCCTTCATCGACCAG
>JAHRYV010000007.1:37717-88095 GCA_020621965.1 Curvibacter sp.
CATGCACTTAAACGAACTCAAGGTACTGCACGTATCTGAAATCCTCAAGCAGGCCGAAGAGCTTGAGATCGAGAACACCGGCCGCATGCGCAAGCAGGAACTGATGTTCGCCATCATCAAGAAGCGCGCCAAGACCGGCGAGCAGGTGTTTGCCGACGGCGTGCTGGAGATCCTGCCCGACGGTTTCGGTTTCCTGCGCAGCCCGGATTCGAGCTACACGGCCAGCACCGACGACATCTACATCTCCCCCAGCCAGGTGCGTCGTTTCAACCTGCACACCGGCGACATGATCGAAGGCGAGGTGCGCACGCCCAAGGATGGCGAGCGCTACTTTGCCTTGAACAAGCTGGAGAAGGTCAACGGCGGCTCGCCCGAGACCAACAAGCACAAGGTGATGTTCGAGAACCTGACGCCGCTGTTCCCCAAGGTGCAGATGAAGCTGGAACAGGACATCAAGGGCGAAGAAAACATCACCGGCCGTGTCATCGACATCATCGCCCCCATCGGCAAGGGCCAGCGCGCCCTGATCGTGGCGCAGCCCAAGAGCGGCAAGACGGTGATGATGCAGCACATCGCCCACGCCAGCCGCAAAGCGTACTGATGGTGCGCTGATCGACAACGCCCGGAAGAATGAAATGATGAAGGGCAGATCGCCTCCACTTCGAGGCGGCCGCCCGCCACCACGGCCGAGATGGTGATCATTGCCAAGCGCAGTCGAATAAGAAGACGTGGTGATCTGCTGGACTCCATCACGCCTGTTTGCGCCTACAACAACGTCGTGCCCTTGTAAGGTGTCCGTGGTGTCCGCCGCTGCGCCCAAGTGCCAGATGCCGCCCGCAACAGGAAGAAGGCGGTTCCTGCATCATCGCCACCGCGCTGGTCGACACCGGCAGCCGCATGGACGAGGTGATCTTCGAGAGTTCAAGGGCACCGGCAACTGAAATCCACCTGACCGTCGTCTTTATGAAAGCTGTCTTTCCTCCATCCAGCTCAACAAGTGGTACCCGCCGCGAAGGCTGCTGCTGGCCCGGAAATCCTGCAGAAGACCCGCATCCTGCCAGTTCCTCTACAACATGGACGAGATCGAGGCCATGGAATGGTGCTCAAGCAGATGCGGCCACCAAGAACAACAACGAGTTCTTCGACATGATGCGTCGCGGCGGCTATCTCGCCGGAAATCTGCCAAGTCCTTGATTTACTTGTATAACTGCTCCGGGTTCTGGCGGTCCACCGCGCACCGGAGGAAGATCATGAAAGAAGGCATCCACCCGAACTACCGCGAAGTCTGCTTTATGGACCTGTCCAACGGCTTCAAGTTCGTGACCCGCTCCTGCGCCAACGCCAAGGAAATGATCAAGATGGAAGACGGCCGCGAGCTGCCGCTCTTCAAGCTGGACACCTCCAGCGAGTCGCACCCCTTCTACACCGGCACGCAGAAATCCGTGGACAACATGGGCGGCCGCGTGGAGAAATTCCGCAACCGCTTCGGCAAGACCGCTGCCAAGTAATTCGGCCGCAGTTTTCCGTCCAGGGCAGCCCGGTACGCCGCGCTGCCCTTTTTCATTCCGGCCCCCTACTGCCCTCCGGCATCATCCAGACCGTGAATCGCCCCAGCCCCGCCATCGTCGCCCAAGGCGCCGTGCGCCGATTGCCGCACCTGGCCCTCTGGCTTTTTGCCCTGGCCTATGTGCTGCCTGGTTTCATCGGGCGCATGCCCTGGCGCAGCGCCGACATCACGGCCTACGGCTACATGGCCGAACTGGCCGCCGGCCACACCGACTGGTTCGCACCCACCCTGCTGGGCATGCCCCCGGATGTCGACGGCCTGCTGCCCTACTGGCTCGGCGCCTGGGCCATGCTGCTGGCGCCGTCCTGGATTCCGCCCGACTTTGCCGCCCGGCTGCCCTTCATCGGCCTGCTGGCCCTGACCCTGATCTGCGTCTGGCAGGGCATCTATTACCTGGCGCGCAGTCCGCTGGCGCAGCCGGTGGCCTTCGCCTTCGGTGGCGAGGCCCGCCCCAAGGACTACGCGCGCGCCATGGCCGACGGCGGCCTGCTCGCTTTCATCGCCTGCCTGGGCCTGGCCCAGCTCTCGCATGAGACCACGCCGGCCGTTGCCCAGCTGTGTTTTGTCGCGCTGAGCTTTTACGCCTTTGCCGCCCTGCCTTACCGGCGCTGGACGCCGGCCCTCTCGGCCCTGGTCGGCCTGACCGGCCTGACGCTCTCGGGCGGCCCGTCGATGGCGCTGCTGCTGGCGCTCGGCGGCATCCTGACCCATCTGCTGGATCGCAGCCAGGCGACGGAAAATCCGCGCGGCCATCGACGCGGCCGCAATCGGCTGATCGCACTGACCGTGCTGCTGGCCGTGCTGGCCAGCGCGCTCAATCTGTGGCGCTGGCGCATAACCCTGCCGCCGCCGACCTGGCACGCGTGGGAAGGCCTGGCCAGCCTGCTGCTGTGGTTCACCTGGCCGGTCTGGCCGCTGGTGTTGTGGACGGTGTGGCGCTGGCGCCGTCAGCTGTTCGGCCGCCGCCCCAGCCGCCATCTGTCCTTGCCGCTCTGGTACACGCTGATCACCGTGGGCGCCACCCTGATCACGCCGGCCGGCGACCGCGCCCTGTTGCTGGCGCTGCCGGCGCTGGCGACCCTGGGCGCCTTCGCCCTGCCCACCCTGGGCCGCAGCGTGGCGGCCCTGGTGGACTGGTTCACGCTGCTGTTCTTCACCGGCTGCGCCATCATCATCTGGGTGGTGTGGATCGCCATGTTGACCGGTTTCCCGCCCCAGCCGGCCGCCAACGTGGCCCGGCTGCTGCCGGGCTTCGAACCGCGTTTTGTCATCCTGCCCTTCGTTTTTGCCGCGCTCGCCACACTGGCCTGGGGCTGGCTGGTCAGGTGGCGCATCGGCCGCCACCGCGCCGCCATCTGGAAAAGCATGGTGCTGCCGGCCGGCGGTGCTGCCCTGTGCTGGTTGCTGCTGACCACGCTGTGGATGCCGGCCCTGGACTATGCCCGCAGTTATGTGCCGTGGGTGCGTCGTATTCAGGCGGTGATCCAGCCGTCCGACTGCGTCGCTCACTTCGGGCTCTCGCGCAGCCAGCTGGCCGCGCTGCAGGTGCACAGCCCGCTGCGGCTGGAGCCGGAGTCCGACAGCGCCCGCTGCGACTGGCTGCTGATCGACCACGGCGTGGTCGCCCAGACCCCGGAGATCGTCAACCCCGAGCTGTGGCAACGGCACAGCGAGCTGGGCCATCCGCATCCGGGCGAAGAAGGCATCGTGATCTTCCGCCGCGTCAGCACGGCCTTGGCAGGCTCGACGCGCTGAGGCCGTGTCCGAGTTCAAGACCATCACGCGCCACGCCGGCACCGTGCTGGTGGGCCAGCTGGCCACCATGGCCTATGGCGTGACCGACACCATCGTCGCCGGCCGTTATGCCGAGGCCTCGCTGGCCGCGCTCTCGGTCGGCTCGGCCATCTACATGAGCGTCTACGTCGGGCTGATGGGCGTGCTGCAGGCCCTGCTGCCGGTCTGGTCCGAACTGCATGGCGCCCGGCAGCCCGCGCAACTCGGACACTCCTTCCGTCAGGCGCTGTACCTGTGGCTGGCGCTGGTGCTCGTGGGCATGGCCGTGCTGCTGCAGCCGAACCTCCTACTGAACTGGGCCGACGTACCCGCCGCGCTGCGCGGCGAGGTGCTGGCCTATCTGGGCGTGCTCGCCCTGGCCCTGCCCGCGGCCCTGATGTTCCGCCTCTACAGCACGCTCAACCAGAGCCTGGGCAAGCCGCAACTGGTGACCTGGCTGCAACTGGGCTCGCTCTTCCTCAAGGTGCCGCTGTCGATCTGGTTTGCCTTCGGCGGTCTGGGATTGGAGGCGCAGGGCGCCGCGGGCTGCGCCTGGGCCACGCTGGCGGTGCACCTGGGCATGCTCGCGCTGGCCTTGTGGCTGCTGCGCACGCGGCCCCTCTATCAACCGTACCGGCTGTGGCGCTGGCCCGGCACCCCCGACTGGAAGGTCATCGGCGGCTTTGCCCGCCTGGGTCTGCCCAGCGGCCTGACCATCCTGGTCGAGGTGACCTCCTTCACGCTGATGGCGCTGTTCGTGGCCCGCCTGGGCACCGCCGCCGCCGCCAGCCACCAGATCGCCGCCAATCTGGCCGCCGTGCTCTACATGGTGCCACTGGCCATCGGCATCGCCACCAGCGCGCGCACCAGCTACTGGCTGGGCGCCGGCCAGCCGGCCCGCGCGCGCCATGCCGTGGGCCTGGGCTTCGGGCTGGTGTTGGGCAGCGCGGTGCTGTTGGCCCTGACCCTGATCCTGGTGCGCGCCCCGCTGGCTGGCCTGTACGCCAGCAGCCCCGAAGTGGTGGCGCTGGCCGTGCCCCTATTGCTGTGGACGGCCGTCTTCCACCTGTTCGATGGCCTGCAGGCGCTAGGAGTGTTCATCCTGCGCTGTTTCCGCGTCACGCTGGCGCCCTTCCTGATCTACGGCGTGCTGCTCTGGGGCCTGGGCCTGTACGGCGGCTACCGGCTGGCCTACCGGGGTCTGGGGCCGTGGCCGGCACTGCAGACACCGGCCGCCTTCTGGATGGCGGGCGCCACGGCGCTGGCGCTGGCCGCGCTGGTGTTCTGGTGGATGATCTGGCAACTGCTGCAGCGCGAGCGCCGGCCCTGAAGTCGCAGTTCAGACCACGCGCACCCGGCTGGCCGGGAACACCAGAGCAAAACGCGAGCCCTTGCCCAGCACGCTCTCGATCTTGAGCTCGGCGCCGTGGCGTTGCGCCACGTGCTTGACGATGGCCAGGCCCAGGCCGGTGCCCCCGGTGTCGCGCGAGCGGCTGCGGTCCACGCGGTAGAAGCGCTCGGTCAGGCGCGGGATGTGCTCCGGCGCAACGCCGGGCCCGCTGTCCTGCACAAAGAATTCGCCCCGGCCATCGGCATGCTGCAGCCAGCCGCAGCGCACCTCGCCGCCGGCCGGGGTGTAACGCACGGCGTTGCTGACCAGGTTGGACAGCGCGCTGTGCAGCTCGGAGGCGGTACCGGCCAGTTCGCAGCGCGGGGCCGGCTCGAACACCAGCTGCTGCGCCGGACCGGCCATGGGCGGATTGAGCACGGCCGACAGCGCGCGCGCCTCCTGCTCCAACTGGCTCATCAGCATGGGCACTGAGGAGCACTCGGCCGCGCCGGGCAGCGGACTGCCCTCCAGGCGCGAGAGCATCAGCAGGTCGCTGACCAGCGACTGCATGCGGCTGGCCTGCTGCGCCATCAGGTCGAGGTAGCGGGCCCGCTCGCTGGCCTCCAGCGGCAGGGTCTGCAGCGTCTCGACAAAACCGGAGAGCACGGTCAGCGGCGTACGGATCTCGTGCGAGACATTGGCCACGAAGTCACGCCGCATGGCCTCGGCCTGCTCGAACATGGTGATGTCACGCGACAGCAGCAGGCGCCGGCCATCACCATAGGGATGCAGATGCACCGACAGCCGCACGGGGTGTGCGGTGCTGTGGCCTCGTCCCGGCATGGTGATACTGGTTCTGAAGTCGCCCGCGGCCACATAGGCGGCGAAACCCGGATCGCGTACCAGGTTCACCAGGTGCTGCAACTGGTCGCGCTCAGGGTCCAGACCGAAGTGGGTGGCGGCCATCTGGTTGAACCATTCGATGCGACCGCTGGCGTCGAGCAGCACCACGCCGTTGGGCGAGGCCTGCAGCGCGGCCAGAAAATCCTGCAGCCGGCGGTCGCTCTCGCGCGTGGCCTGCTCGCGCAGGCGCACCATGCGGCGCACCCGCTCGGCCACGACGCCCCACAGGCCCAGCTTGAGCGGCACGTCGGACACATCGTCCTGGCGCAGCCACTGCAGCACGCGCAGCCCGCGGGTGAAGTCGACCAGCACCCACAGCAGGCCGGCGGCCAGCATGCCGGCCAGGCCGCCGCGGATCTGCAGCTCCTGCGGCGTCAGCCAGATGCCGAGCAGACCGCCCAGTCCCTGGAGCAGCAGGAAGGAAATCAGGCGCAGCAACATGGACGAGACTATCCCGCGGTGTGGACGGGACTCAGCCCCGCGCGGCGGGCACGCTGGTCATGGCTTGTGCGGAAAAGCGGTAACCGGCCCCGCGCACCGTCTCCACCATGGCGGCGGCCTCACCCAGCGCCTCGCGCAGGCGCTTGATGTGCACGTCGACCGTGCGCTCCTCGATGAACACGTGGTCACCCCAGACCTTGTCGAGCAGCTGGCCACGGCTGTGCACCCGCTCGGCATGGCCCATCAGGTACTGCAGCAGCTTGAACTCGGTGGGCCCGAGCTTGAGCGGCTGTTCGGCATAGGTCACGCGGTGAGTGGCGGTATCGAGCTTCAGAGCGCCGATCTCCAGGGCCACGGCGCCCTGCTCGGGCGCGCGCCGGCGCAGCACGGCACGGATGCGCGCCAGCATCTCCTTGGTGGAAAAAGGCTTGGCCATGTAGTCGTCGGCACCGGCATCCAGGCCGGCCACGCGGTCGGTCTCGTCGCCGCGCGCCGTCAGCATGATGATGGGCACGGCCTTGGTCCGCGGGTCACTGCGCCAGCGGCGCGCCAGGCTCAGGCCGCTCTCGCCGGGCAGCATCCAGTCCAGCAATACCAGATCGGGCAGCACGGCGTCGATCTCGCGCTGCGCGGTGCTGCCGTCGGGCGCCACCGTGGGCTGGAAACCGTTGTGGCGCAGGTTGACGGCTATCAGCTCGGCGATGGCCGGCTCGTCCTCCACCACCAATACAGCAGGTTGCTTCATTTCTGTAAATCCTCCACTCCCGACATAACCGTGGCGGGTAAATCATCCAGCCAAGGAACGCCGTGGAACCGGCTTTGCCGGGCCACTGGCGTTGCCCCCTTGAGGGGGGTGGCGCAGCGACACGCAGTGCGCATAGCCTGGGGGTGTTTCACTTCAATACCGATTCAATCTCTTCGATGGAGGCGTGGCGCACGTCTGCCCCCTTGACGATGTAGATGATGAGTTCGGCGATGTTCTTGGCATGGTCACCGACGCGTTCGATCGCCTTGGCCAGGAACAGCAGGTCCAGGCTGGTGGAGATGGTGCGCGGGTCCTCCATCATGTAGGTGATGAGCACACGCACGAAGCTGTCGAACTCCTTGTCGATCAGATCGTCCTCGCGCAGGATGGCCACGGCCGTGGTCGTGTCCAGGCGCGCGAAGGCATCCAGCGCCTTGCGCAGCTGGCCCGAGGCCAGGTCGGCCGCGGTGCGCAGCTCGGACGCCGGCAGTGCCCGCGGCGCCCCGCTCTGGATGATGGAAAGCACCATGCGCGCCATCTTCTCGGCCTCGTCGCCAGCGCGCTCCAGATTGGCGGTGGCCTTGGAGACGGCGATGAGCAGGCGCAGGTCGCGCGCGGTGGGCTGACGACGGGCGATGATGGACGAGATTTCGTGGTCGAGCTCGATCTCCATCGTGTTCACACGACGCTCCAGCTCGATGACCCGGCGGGCCTCGTCGGCATTGAACTGGCTGAGCGCCTGCACGGCCTGCTGGACCTGGGCTTCGACCAGGCCGCCCATCTCCATGACGCGGCTGGAGACGGTGCTCAGTTCGCTGTCGAACTGGGTGGATAGGTGTTTTTCGGGCATGTCGTTTCCTCCTTAACCGAAGCGGCCGGTAATGTAGTCCTCGGTCTCCTTGCGCGTGGGCTTGAAGAACATCTGCTCGGTCGAGCCGAATTCCACCAGATCACCGAGGTACATGTAGGCGGTGTAGTCGCTGCAACGCGCCGCCTGCTGCATGTTGTGCGTCACGATGACCACCGTGTAGTCGTCCTTGAGCTCGACGATGAGCTCCTCGATCTTGCCGGTGGAGATCGGGTCCAGCGCCGAGCAGGGTTCGTCCAGCAGGATGACCTCGGGCTTGATGGCGATGCCGCGCGCGATGCACAGGCGCTGCTGCTGGCCGCCCGACAGGCTGGAGCCGCTCTGCTTGAGCTTGTCCTTGACCTCGTTCCAGAGGGCCGCCTTGCGCAGCGCCCATTCGACCCGCTCCTCCAGATCGGTGGTGCTGAGCGATTCGAACAGCTTGATGCCGAAGGCGATGTTGTCGAAGATGGACATCGGGAACGGCGTCGGTTTCTGGAACACCATGCCGACCTTGGCGCGCAGCAGGGCCACGTCTTCCTTGCTGGTCAGCAGGTTCTCGCCGTCGAGCAGCACCTGACCTTCGGCGCGCTGGTCCGGATACAGCTCGTACATGCGGTTGAACACGCGCAGCAGCGTGGACTTGCCGCAGCCCGAGGGGCCGATGAAGGCGGTGACCTTGTTCTGCGGAATGTCCAGGTTGATGCCCTTGAGGGCGTGGAACTTGCCGTAGTAGAAATTCAGGTCGCGCACCGAGAGCTTGGGAGCGGGAGCCGGAGCGGAAGAGTTTTCCATGGTGGTCTTTGCAGAGTATTCGCTGGCGTACACGACGTCGGTCCCGGGCCTCAGCCCTTGTTGCGCGTCAGCACGCGCGCGATGATGTTGAGCCCGAGCACGGTGACGGTGATCAGCAGCACGCCGGCCCAGGCCAGCTGCTGCCAGTTCTCGTACGGGCTCATGGCGAACTTGAAGATGGTGACCGGCAGGCTGGCCATCGGGTCCCCGAGGTTCGAGGTCCAGAACTGGTTGTTCAGCGCCGTGAACAGCAGCGGCGCGGTTTCGCCCGAGATGCGCGCCACGGCCAGCAAAACGCCGGTGACCACGCCAGCGCGCGCCGCGCGCAGGGTGATCAGCAGGATCACCTTCCACTTGGGCGTGCCCAGCGCGTAGGCCGCCTCGCGCATGGCGGCGGGCACCAGCTGCAGCATGTTTTCCGTGGTGCGGATCACCACCGGGATCACGATCAGCGCCAGCGCCATGACACCGGCCCAGCCGGAGAAGGACTTGAAGCGCGCGACCACCACCGCATAGACGAACAGGCCGATCACGATGGAGGGCGCCGACAGCAGGATGTCGTTGACGAAACGCGTCACCTCGGCCAGCCAGCCCCGGGTGTCGTACTCGGCGAGGTAGATGCCGGCCATGATGCCGATGGGTGTGCCCACGAAGGTCGCCAGCAGCACCATCAGGAAGGAGCCGTAGATGGCGTTGGCGATGCCGCCGGCCTCGTTGGGCGGCGGCGTCATCTGGGTCAGCGTGGCCCAGGCCAGACCGCCGATGCCCAGCATCAGCGTCTCCCAGAGGATCCAGAACAGCCAGAACAGGCCGAAGGACATGGCGAACACCGAAAGCGCCAGGGCGATGAAGTTGATGCGCTTGCGCCGGCCGAAGGCGGCGCGGCGGATATCGTCCTGCTGGCTCATGATTTGGCGCCCTCGTTCTTTTTGAGTTGCTGCAGCAGCAGCTTGGACAGGGCCAGCACCACGAAGGTGATGAAAAACAGCACCAGGCCCAGGTAGATCAGCGAGGCCTGGTGGATGCCAGCACCGGCCTCGGCGAATTCGTTGGCCAGGGCCGAGGTGATGCTGTTGGCGGCGTCGAACAGGCTGAGCGTGTCGAGCTGGTTCATGTTGCCGATGACGAAGGTGACGGCCATGGTCTCGCCCAAGGCGCGGCCCAGGCCCAGCATGATGCCGCCGATGACGCCGGTCTTGGTATAAGGCAGCACCACCTTGGAGACCACCTCCCAGGTGGTGGAGCCCAGGCCGTAGGCCGACTCCTTGAGCAGGGGCGGCGTGACCTCGAACACATCGCGCATGACGGAGGCGATGAAGGGGATGATCATGATGGCCAGGATGATGCCGGCCGACAGGATGCCGATACCCACCGGCGGCCCCGACACCAGGGCCCCCAGGTAGGGAATGCCGCTGAACAGCGATTGCAGCGGCGTCTGCACGTACTGGGCCAGGATGGGGCCGAACACCAGCAGGCCCCACATGCCGTAGACGATGGAGGGCACGGCCGCCAGCAGTTCGATGGCGGTACCCAGCGGGCGCTTGAGCCAGGCCGGGCACATTTCCGTGAGAAAGAGCGCGATGCCGAAACTCACCGGCACCGCGATCAGCAAGGCAATGGTGGAGGTGGCCAGCGTGCCGTAGATCATGACCAGGCCGCCGAAATTCTCCTGCACCGGATCCCACACCGCATTGGTGAGGAAACCGAAGCCGTAGCGCTCGATGGCCGGCCAGGCGCCGACCACGAGCGAGGCGATGATGCTGGCCAGCAGCGCCAGAGTCACCCAGGCCGCCCCTTGGGCAAGCCAGCCGAACAGGGCGTCGACCCAGGGGCCGGAGCGGGATACGTTGACTGGGACAGGTGAACTCATGGGCGGGCGCTGGTCGGGCTGGCTGGCTTACTTGTAGGCGACGGGTTTGCCGGAGGCGTCCTTGATCTCACCCCAGGCCTTCTCGACGGCCGCCTTCACGCTGGCCGGCATGGGCACGTACTCGAGGTCGGCGGCCATCTGGTCACCGTTCTTGTACACCCACTGGAAGAACTTCAGGGTCTGGGCGGCGCTGGCCGGCTTGTCCTGCACCTTGTGCATCAGGATGAAGGTGGCGCTGGTGATCGGCCAGGCATCCTTACCCGGCTTGTTGCCCAGCACCTGGTAGAAACTCTTGGCCCAGTCGGCACCGGCAGCGGCGGCCTTGAAGCTGTCATCGCTGGGCTGCACGAAGTGGCCGTCGCGGTTCTGCAGCTGGGTGTGTGCCATCTTGTTCTGCTTGGCATAGGCGAACTCGACATAGCCGATCGAGTTGGGCAGGCGGCCGACGAAGGCGGACACGCCCTCGTTGCCCTTGCCGCCGGCGCCCACGGGCCAGTTCACGGCGGTGCCTTCACCCACTTTTTGTTTCCACTCGGGGCTGATCTGGCTCAGGTAGTTGGTGAAACCGAAGGTGGTGCCGGAGCCGTCAGCGCGGCGCACGGGGGCGATGGCGGCGTCGGGCAGGTTCAGACCCGGGTTCAGGGACGTGATGGCCTTGTCGTTCCACTTGGTGATCTTGCCCAGGTAGATGTCGGCCAGCACGGTGCCGGTCAGCTTGAGCTGGCCCGGGGCGATGCCCTTGATGTTGACCACGGGCACAGTGCCGCCCATGACGGTGGGGAACTGCAGCTGGCCCTTCTTGGCCAGCACTTCGTCGGTCAGCGGCATGTCGGAGGCGCCGAAATCGACGGTCTTGGCATCGATCTGGCGGATGCCGGCACCGGAGCCCACGGACTGGTAGTTGATCTTGATGCCGGTGGCCTTGTTGTATTCAGAGGCCCACTTGGCATACACGGGAGCCGGGAAGCTGGCGCCGGCGCCCGTCACGTCCTGGGCACCGGCCAGGCCGGCTGCGCCCAGCAGGGCCGCAGCCGACAGGCTGACCAAGGCTTGCTTGAAAGTGATCGTCATCAAAAGCTCCTTAAGAGTTGGTTGGAGATGGGCAAACTTTAAGAAGCTTTTATGTCAGCGATGTGACAAGTCCGTGGTGGGCATGGAAATCGCCTGACGCAATTTTGTCATGAAACAGACCGTTTGAATTCACGAAACCGTCACGATTCCGACCTAAGCTGAGCCGGACCCGGCCCTCTCCCGCCGCTGCCTCACCGTCTATGCGCACCATGCCCCTGCCCCCCATCCCCCGCCGCCAGCTATTGCTGGGCGTGACCGCGTCCGCACTGCTGGCGAGCCTGCCCGCCCGCGCCCAACCCTCGAAAACGGCCGCCACCGCCCGCAGCCCGGAAATCGTCCAGATCGTGGACTCCTCGACCGGCCAGCTCGACGTCTCGCGCGACTTCATGATCGGCTCGCGCGCCGCCTGGCAGGATTTCAATACCCGCGGCGCCGGTCGCAGCCGGCCGGTGCAGCACACCGTGATCGAGGTGGACGGCACCCCGGCCAGCCTGCACCGGGCCCTGGACACCGTGCGCCATCTGCCGCAGTGCGTGGCCTTGTGCGGCACGGCCGGCGACCGCACGGCCGCCCAGCTGGCGACCCTGCTGCGGCAGGACCCGCTGGAGATCGCCCACGTCGCGCCCTGGCTGCACAACGACAGCGTGGCCAGCCCGGAACGCACCTTCTCCATCTTCGCCTCGCGCCAGGAGCAGATCGGCCATGCCCTGCGCTCGCTGTCGGTGATCGGCGTCACGGAGCTGGGAGCCGTCTACGCCTCGGCCCAGGAGTACGCGCAGTACCACGCGGAAGTGGCGCGCATCGCGGCGGACCTCAAACTGCGCCTGCTGCCCTACACACCCACGGACACGCTGCAGCAGCTCGGCCAGCGCCTGACGCCGCAGACGCCTGCCCTGCTGCTCTTCGTCGGCGGCACACCGGAGCTGGCCCAGTTCACGCTGGGACTGGAAAAGCAGGCCCGTCAGCGTTATGTCGTCGGCCTGGCCGACGTCAACCTGCAGATCCTGAACCAGCTGGGCCAGTCGCGCAACACCGCGGTGATGGCCACCCAGGTCGTGCCCATGGTCACCGCCGGCCTGTCCATCGTGCGCAACTACCGCGAGACGCTGGCGCGCCTGTTCGACGAACCGCCCACGCCGCAGAGCCTGGCCGGCTACATCGCCGCGCGTTATGCGCAGGAGGTGCTGCAGACCGTCGAAGCCGGCGCCACGCGGGCCCAGGTGCTGCAAGCGTTCCAGAAACGCAGCGCGCTCGACCTGGGCGGCTTTCGCATCAGCTACCAGGCGCAGCGGCGCACCGGCGCCTACGTGACGCAGAGCATGCTGAGCGCCGATGGCCGCATCCTCGGCTGAAACTTGTGAATAAATCTACTGCGCGGCCCGATCGCCGCGTTGGGCGGTGCTCGCCATCCTCACGTACAGGAAGTACGTTCCGGTGGCTGCGCTCCGTCCGCCTTGCGCTCGGGCCGCTCGCTACGATTTCTTCACAAGTTTGGGAGCCGGGTACCATCACCCCGACTCAGCTTTCGTCTCGCGCATGAAAAACGGAACCGAACTCGCCGCCATCGACCTGGGCTCCAACAGCTTTCGCCTGGAAATCGCGCAGCTCGACCACGGCCTGCTCAAGCGCCGCGAATACCTGAAGGAAACCGTGCGTCAGGGCAGCGGCCTGGACGCCGACCGCAACCTCACGGCCGAGGCCATGCAACGCGGCTGGGACTGCCTGGGCCGCTTCGCCGAACGGCTGGCCGGCTTCAAGAAGATCCAGGTGCGCGCCGTGGCCACCCAGACCCTGCGCGAAGCGCGCAACCGCGAGGTCTTTCTGGCGCGCGCCCAGCAGATCCTGGGGTTCCCCATCGAGGTAGTCTCCGGGCGCGAAGAAGCGCGCCTCATCTACCAGGGCGTGGCCCACCTGCTGCCGCAGTCGGACGAGCGCCGCCTGGTGGTGGACATCGGCGGGCGCTCCACCGAACTGATCCTCGGCCAGGGCTACCGCGCGCGTTTCATGGACTCCTACCGCGTGGGCAGCGTGGCCTGGTCCATGCGCTATTTCGCCGACGGCAGCTTCACGCCCCAGGCCTTCGAGACGGCCGAGGTGGCGGCCAAGGCCGTGCTCGACGAGGCCCTCAACAGCTGCCGCCCGCAGGACTGGGACGTGGCCTATGGCTCGTCCGGCACGGTCGGTGCGGTCGGCGATGTGCTGCAGGCCGCCGGCTGGCCGGCCGGCGTGGTCAGCCGCGACGCCCTGGACTGGCTGCTCGAGCGCCTGCTCAAGGCGCAAAGCGCCGAGCGCCTGCGCATGGACGGCATGAAGGACGACCGCCGCGCCGTGATCGGCGGCGGTGTCAGCGTGCTGCGCGCCGTCTTTGGCCTGCTGGGCATCAGCGAAATGCATGTGGCACAAGGCGCCTTGCGCCATGGCGCCCTGCACGACCTGCTCGATCGCGAGCACGCGCAGACCGACCAGCGCAGCGCCAGCGTGCAACGCCTGGCCCACAACTTCAATGTCGATCCGACCCAGGCCCAGCGTGTGAGCAAGGTGGCGCGCCACCTGCTGCGCCAGCTGGCCGCCCAGGCCGAGCCGGCCGAGCTGGAGCGCCACTTGTGCAAGCTGGGCTGGGCCGCCCAGTTGCACGAGATCGGCAGCCTGATCTCGCACAGCGACTACCACAAGCACGGCGCCTACATCCTGGACAACGCCGATGCGGCCGGCTTCACCATGAACGAGCTGCACCGCCTGGGCCAGCTCGTGCTGGGCCACCGCGGCAAGCTGCGCAAGCTGGACCTGGAGCTTGGCGACGAGGCTTTCGTGCTGCAACTGCTCGCCCTGCGCCTGGCCGTCATCCTCTGCCACGCCCGGCGCGACCCCGACCTGCAGGACCTGGCTGTGTCATGGGACGGGGACTGCGAAGTACGGTTGCGCCATCCCGCTGCCTGGGGCGCGAGCTACCCGCAGTCGGCCTACTTGCTGCGCGAAGAGGAGCAGGCCTGGTTGAAGACGGCCTGGGTACTCAAGGTGCGGGAAACGGGCTGAGCCCGGCGCACCAGACCCACGCACCGCCGCGTCACGCCAGCGCCAGGGCGCGCGCGGGCAGGACGTAAAGCCCCTCCCCGGCCATCTTGGCCTCGCGCTTGGCCAGCGCGGCCTGGGTCGCCACGTCTTCGGCCTCGCAGCAGGCTGCGCGGCCCACCTCTACCGCGCCGATCGACACCGTGGTGCAGGGAAAGAAGCGCATGACGCCATGCCTGTCCTCGGCATGGATGCCGCCGGCCTGCCGCGCCGGCGCGTCATACAGCTCGGCGGCCTGGGTGGCGAACTCGCCGATGATGCGCTCACAGCGCGCCCGCCAGTCGCTGCTCTGGAACAGGATCAGGAAATCGTCGCCGCCCACATGACCCACGAAGTCACGCTGCGGGTCGCTGTGCGCCACGGTCAGGCGCGCCAGCAGGCGGATCATCTCGTCGCCGTGCCAGTAGCCGTAGTGGTCGTTGAAGGGCTTGAAGCTGTTCATGTCGATGTAGCAGGCCACGAACTCGCCCTGGCTCTGCAGCAGGCGCTTGAGGTGCAGGCTGATCGGTATGTTGCCCGGCAGGAAGGTCAGCGGGTTGGCGTGGCGCGCCGCTTCCAGGCGCAGCTCGGTCACCGAGCGCACCAGCTGCTCGCCGGTGCCCAGGCCGACATAACGCCCGCTCTCGATGACGATGAAGCCGTCGCTGAGGTAGCGCTGGTCCTGCGAGGTCAGGATGCCGATCAGCTCGTCGATGTCGTGGTTGCGCTCGATCAGCCGCGGCTCCATGTTAGCATGCAGCAGGCAGGACTTCTTGCCGAAGATTTCCCTGAAATACAGGGTCGCGTAATGGTCCATGAACTGCTGGCGGTTGATGATGGCCACGGGCCGCAACTCGTCGGCGACCGCCAGCGCGTGCAGTTCGGGCCGCGCGAGAAAGATGGTCGCCACGTCGTCGTTGCTCGCGGCGGGCGCCACGGCCGGGGCATGGATCAACGACAGGTGTCGCAGCTGCCCCATGCGGGCCATGTGGCGCTGCTCGGGCATGACCGCCACCCGCGAGTCGCGCAGGACCGCGGCAGCCTCGGCGGCGACTTCGGCCTGCACCGGCGCGCCCGGGCAGCCGAGAAAGTAACCCTGCCCGTAGCTGATGCCCAGATCGCGGATGACACGCAGATCCGCCTCGTTCTCGATACCCTCGGCCACCAGCGAGGTCCCGAAGACATCGGCAATCTGCAGCAGCGCCTGCAGGGTTTTGAGCTTGTCGGCGCTGCTGCTGATGTCGCCGCTGAAGTACTTGTCGATCTTGACGATGTCGGGCCGGATCTGCGACCACAGCCGCAGGCTGGAGCGCCCGTCACCGAAATCGTCGAGCGCCAGCGACAGGCCCACGGCATGCAGCGCCCGGGCCACCTCGACCAGCGCCTCCATGTCGTGCACCCGCTCGTGTTCGGTGATCTCCAGCACCACCAGCCGTGGCGGCACGTCCAGACCGCGCATGGCCCGCGCCAGGGCGTCCGTCCCACCCACGGCCACCAGGCGCTCCAGCGCGTGCGCACTGATGTTGAGAAACAGGCGCCCGGGCTGTCGTCGCTGCCCCCACTCGCGCAGCGCGAGGTAGACACAGTACAACTCGAATTCGTACAGCAGGCCCTCGGCCTGCGCGGCCCGCAGCAGCGTCTCGGCCGACTGCAGGGGCCCGTCATGCGGCCCGCGGATCAGGGCCTCATGCGCGTGGACGGTGGCGTCCTTGAGATCGACGATGGGCTGGAACACGGGATACAGCACATCCTGGCGCATCAGGCGCACCAAGGGTCCGTCGCGCCCGTTCAAGGCGGCCCATAACTCGGCGGTGAAAAGGCGGACATGGTCGATCATCACTTGCAGGGCGAACACTTGCTCCAGGCCCGCCGGCAGGACATGCGGCATCGTGTGGCAGAGCGTCGCCCCTCCAGCGGGGAACTATGCGGCGCCAAGATGGCAGTTGCGTGACGGCTGGATGGCAGTTGCGTGACGACGCCATGACGCGTGCCGCGCTGCGCCATTGCCCGCGATCTGGAAACTATATAAACTGTTTCCATCATCACTGTGTCGAGCACCCACACCATGGCAGTCACCGTCAAGCCAGCGGCCCCGCGCCGCGCCGCCAAACGCGCATCCACCGTCACCCGGCCGGCCGGCACCAAACCCGCGACGGGCAAGGCCAGCCGCAAGACGAGCGGCGCCGCCCCGTCGAGCCCGGCGTCCTCCGTCGCCAAGGCACCGGCCAAGCCGGCCAAGGCCAAGAAACCCAAGCTGGTGCGTGACAGCTTCACCATCCCCAAGGAAGAGTACGCGGTGCTGGTTGAGCTCAAGCAGCGCTGCGCGGCGCTGGCCCACCCGGCCAAGAAGAGCGAACTGCTGCGCGCGGGCATCAAGGCCATGGCCGGCCTGAACGACAAGGCGCTGCTGGCCGCACTGCTCACCGTGCCCTCGATCAAGACCGGGCGCCCGAAAGAGGCCTGAGCGGCCCCGCGCGCGGCGCTACAGGATGTCGGGGGACTGCACCGACATCAGCGTGGTCTGGGAGACACCGTCGCGCAGGCGGTGACGCAGCCACCAGACCGCACCCTTTTTCACATTGCACTCGCTGCCGTGGATGGCCAGCAGCCGGGCGATGGCCTGTCCCAACACCGGCTGGTGGCCCACGAGCAGGGTGACACCACGGCCTTGCGGCCAGTGGGCCACTTCGAGCAGTTGTTCCACCGTGGCGCCGGGGGCGAGTTCCTCACGCAGCTTGTACTTGCGGCCCAGGGCCAGTGCGGTCTGCTCGGCCCGGCGCGCCGGGCTGACCAGAATGCGGGCGCTGTCGGGCAACTGGCGGTCCAGCCAGGCCGCCATGCGCGCGGCCTGCTTCTCGCCGCGCGAGGTCAGTGCGCGTTTGAGGTCGTCGCCGCCCGGCTCCGCCTCATGGGCTTCCGCATGGCGCCAAAGCAGCAGGTCCATGTCAGCCCCCTCGCGCGTCGCCCAGGCCGTAACGCTCCATGAGCGCCGCCTGTGCGCTGAGCGGCGGCTGGCCCGCCGCGGCCTGCACCCGCTGGTACTGGCCGTCGGGCTGCAGCTCCCAGCTGCCCAGGGTGTCGTGCAGTCCTGCCACCAGACACTCGTCGATGATGCGCTGGCGCAGCAGCGGGTCCAGCACCGGCCAGGCCAGTTCGACCCGGCGCAGCATGTTGCGGTTCATCCAGTCGGCGCTGGAGAGGTAAAGCTCCTCCTCGTCGCCGGCGCGGAAATAGAACACCCGGGCGTGTTCGAGGAAACGCCCGATGAGCGAGCGCACGCGGATGTTGTCGGTCTGGCCCGGCACGCGCGCCGGCAGCATGCAGGCGCCGCGCACGATGAGGTCGATCTTCACGCCCTGGCGGCCGGCGGCGATCAGGGCCCGGATCAGGGCCTCGTCGGTCAGCGCATTCATCTTGGCCACCAGGCGCGCGGGCCGGCCGGCGGCAGCGGCGGCACCCAGCGCCTCGACTTTCTCCAGCAGCCGGCGCTGCAGCTGCAAGGGCGCCATCCACAGGCGGTTCAGCCGCGGCAGGCGGCTCTGGCCGGCCAGGTGCACGAACACGTGCTCGATGTCGGTGGTCAGCGCGGCGTCGGCCGTCAGGTGGCTGAGGTCGGTGTAGAAGCGCGCCGTCGCCGGGTGGTAGTTGCCGGTGGACAGGTGCGCGTAGCGTTTGAAGTGCCGGCCCTCGCGCCGCGTCACCAGCATCATCTTGGCGTGGGTCTTGAGCCCGACCACGCCGTAGAGCACCTGCACGCCGATGGACTCCAGCTGCTCGGCCCAGTTGATGTTGACCTCTTCGTCGAAGCGGGCCTTGAGTTCGAGCACCACGGTGACTTCCTTGCCCTGGCGCACCGCCTCGCGCAGCAGCTCCATCAGGGCCGAATTGGCGCCCGTGCGGTAGATGGTCTGCTTGATGGCCACCACCTGCGGATCGCTGGCCGCCTCGCGCAGGAAATCCAGCACGGCGTCGAAGCTCTCGTAGGGCTGGTGGATCAGCACGTCGCCACTCTTGAGCCGCTCGAAGATCGACTGCCCGGGCAGCAGCTGGGCCGGGTAGGACGGCTTGTAGACGGGAAAGCGCAGGCGCGGCTCGTCCACCAGGTCCACCAGCTGGTTCAGCCGCACCAGGTTGACCGGGCCGTGCACGCGGAACAAGGCGCCTTCGGGCAGCTCGAACTGGCGCAGCAGGAAGTTGGCCAGATATTCGGAGCAGCCGGCCGACACCTCCAGCCGCACTGCCTGGCCGTAGTGCCGGTGCTGCAGCCCCTGGCGCAAGGCCGTGCGCAGGTTGGTCACGTCTTCCTCGTCCACGGCCAGGTCCGAGTGCCGGGTGACGCGGAACTGGGAGAACTGCCCCACCTCGCGGCCGGGAAACAGCTCGTACAGATGGGCGCGGATCACGCTGGAGAGGGAGACGAACAGCCGGCGCTTGCCGCACAGCGACTCGGGCAGGCGAATCAGGCGCGGCAGTGCGCGTGGCACCTTGACGATGGCGATGTCGTTCTCGCGGCCGAAGGCGTCGTGCCCGCTCAGGCGCACGATGAAGTTGAGCGACTTGTTGGCGACCTGCGGGAAGGGATGCGAGGGGTCCAGACCCACCGGGATCAGCAACGGGCGCACCTCCTGCTCGAAGTACTGCTTGACCCAGCGCCGCTGCGCCGCATTGCGCTCGCCGTGTGAAAGTATCCTGATGCCTTGTTTCTCGAAGGCGGGCATCAGCTCGTCGTTGTACAGCGCGTACTGGCGTTCCACCAGATCGTGGATGGCCACGGACAGGGCGTCGAAGGAGGCAGCGGTGTAGAGGCCCTGCTGCTCCTGCCCGAGCTTGGCGCTCAAGTGCAACTCCGCCCGCACCTCGAAAAATTCGTCGAGATTGGACGAGACGATGCACAGGTAACGCAGGCGCTCGAGCAAGGGCACGTCGCGGCGGCAGGCCCAGTCGAACACGCGCCAGTTGAAGGCCAGAATGCTGTGATCCCGACCCAGCAAAGGCAAGTCGCCGGTGCTCGCGCCGGGGCTGGAAGGATGCTCAGCAGACAAGATCGGCTCCGCTCTATCAGATGACTTGATGATGACGGATTGTTTACAGTTTTGATGACAGAGATGTGACGGTTTCGTGCAAGCGCTCCCCGGCCGCCTCCCGGGCCGGCCGGGCGGGGACCAACTGCGCCAGGAACTGCCGGCTGGCCTGTTCCCAGCTGAAGGCCATCGCCCGTTGCCGGGCCGCCTCGCGCGGGACCGCCTGGGCACGATACCACGCCTGTTGCAGATCAGCGTCGAGCGCCCCGCCCTGCACCCGGCCCTCGTGCTGGCCCAGCACTTCCAGCGGACCGTCGACCGGATAGGCCGCCACCGGCGTGCCACAGGCCATGGCCTCCAGCATGACCAGGCCGAAGGTCTCGGCGCGGCTGGGCATGACAAACACGTCCGCCGCCGCGTAGACCTTGGCCAGCTCCGCGCGCGGCAGGATGCCCAGCCAGTGCACCCGCGGATAACGCTCCTTGAGCGCAGCCTCCAGCGGGCCGACGCCGCAGACGATCTTGCTGCCCGGCGCATCGAGCTGCAGGAAGGCCTCAATGTTCTTCTCGTAGGAAATGCGGCCGACGAACAGCGACACCGGCCGCGCCAGCCGGCCCAGCGGCGCGTACGGCCGGACCTCGTCCTGGTGGGGGAACAGTCCCAGATCGACCCCGTGTGTCCAGGGTTTCAGGTTGCGAAAGCCGCGCTGCTGCAGCAGGCGCAGCACACCCTGGGTCGGCACCAGCACACCCGAGGAGGGGCGGTGGAAATGGCGGAACAGGGCGTAACCCCAGGAGAGCGGGACGTGCAGCGCGGCCTGCAGGATTTCCGGAAACCGGGTGTGGAAGGCCGTGGTGAAGGCCAGGCCGCGCTTGAGGCAGTAGGCCCGCGCGGCCCAGCCCAGCGGCCCTTCGGTGGCGATGTGGATGGCCTGGGGTGCCAGCGCATCGAGCCGCTGCGCCAGCACCTTGCGCGGGCGCACCGCCAGGTCGATGCCGGCATAACCGGGGCAGGGGCGCGTGCGGAACTGGCCGGGATGGATGACCTCGACCTCGTGTCCCGCGGCGCGCACCTCGCGCACCAGTTCGACCAGCGTGGTGACCACGCCGTTGACCTGGGGCTCCCAGGCATCGGTGACGAGTGCGATCTTCATGCCGACACCGCCTGCAGTGCTGCCCGCCGCGCCGGGCCGGAGGTCGACGCGCCCCAGTGCAGGAGTTCCAGCCGCCCATCGTGATGCTCCACCAGCGCGGTGCGGCTCTCGACCCAGTCGCCGTCGTTGCAGTAGAGGATGCCCTCGATCTCGCGCATCTCGGCCCGGTGGATGTGCCCGCAGACCACGCCCTGGTGACCGCGGCGGCGTGCCTCGTGGGCGACGGCGACTTCGAAGTCGCTGATGAAGTTGACCGCCTTCTTGACCTTGTGCTTGAGGTAGGCCGAGAGCGACCAGTAGGGCAATCCGAACCTCGCGCGCAAGTGGTTCAGGTAGCGGTTGAGCTTGAGCGTGAACTCGTACAGGTTGTCGCCCACGTAGGCGAGCCACTTGGCGCACTGGATCACGCCGTCGAAGTAGTCGCCGTGCGTGACCCACAGGCGCCGGCCGTCGGCCGTCACGTGCACGGCCTCGTCCACCACCTCGATGCCGCCGAACTGGTGGCCGATGAAACCGCGCGCGAACTCGTCGTGGTTGCCCGGCACGAAGACCACGCGTGTGCCCTTGCGCGCACCGCGCAGCAGCTTCTGCACCACGTCGTTGTGCGCCTGCGGCCAGTACCAGCGCCGGCGCAGCTGCCAGCCGTCGATGATGTCGCCCACCAGGTAGAGGTGGTCGCAAGGACTGGCCTTGAGGAAGGACAGCAGCTGTGTGGCCTGGCAGCCGGGTGTGCCCAGATGCAGGTCGGAGATGAAGACGGCACGGTAGCGGTGGGTAGCGACCGCCTCATCGTCGTGGTGCTCGTGCGACATGCTCTGGCCCAGCCAGGAGGCGGCCTGGTCGGCGGGCGTCTTCATCAGGCCCCGAGGAAATGCTTGCGGTAACGCGCCGGCAGGTCCTCGATGCGCATCAGCATGGGCAGGTCGGCGCTGTTGAAGTCCGGATCCCAGGCCGGCGCACCCAGCACCTTGGCGCCCAGGCGCAGATAACCCTTGATCAGCGCCGGCGGCTCCACGTCCAGGCTGCTGTCGAGCTCGTCCACCGGCAGCGCCAGGCGCGGCCAGACCTGGTGCTCGATGGGTGCCAGATGCGTCTCGCGCACCTGGCGCCAGATGCTGGCTGCCACATCGCCGCTGACCACACCGTTGTGCAGCATGGGAATGCTGGCGCAGCCGATCATGGTGTCGAGTTTGTTGCGCACCATGAACTCGGCCAGGGCGCCCCACAGCGCCATGATGACGCCGCCGTGGCGATGGTCCGGGTGCACGCAGCTGCGGCCCAGCTCGACCATGCGCTCACGCAGGCCGCGCAGACGGGTGAGGTCGAACTCCAGATCGCTGTAGGTGCTGCCCACGCGCTGTGCCTGCTCAGGTGTCAGCACGCGATAGGTGCCGATGACCTGCTGCGTGTCCTGGTCGCGCACCAGCAGATGCTCGCAGTAGTCGTCGAACAGGTCGACGTCGTGGCCCGGCACCGTGGTGGCCAGGCGCGCGCCCATCTCGCCGGCGAAGATGTCGTGCCTCAGGCGCTGGGCGGCGCGGACTTCGTCGTGGTGGCGCGCCCACGAAACCTCAATGCCGCCGCGCGCCGGCGCAGGGAGCGGCTGATCCGCTCGGTGAAGCGACCCCCGGGGCAGCGATACGGGTGACAGCGGGAAGGTCGGGTTGGGCAGTTCTTTCATTTTGTACTCCTTGTTATCGGTTCATCGAATTCGGTTTAAAAAAAAGGCCCCGACGCAGCGGGGCCCTACTTCCACTCATGTGAGGACAGCGCCTCCATCCTTGCGTCGCTCCACCACGGCGCAAGTCCCCCCTTCGCGCAGCGCGTTGAAGAACACATAACGACGGTCGGGTGTCGCCGCCGTGCTGGCGCGCGGCGCGGGGGCGGCGCCAGGCCGCGCCAGCAGCTGGTTCCCCAGCAGCCGGGCCCGGCGCGGGTCCGGCATCACCAGCCATCGGCCCTGCCGCTCCAGAATCTCGACGGCGTCCAGAAAGTCCGGCCGGCCGGCTGGAAACAGCCCCAGCACCCCATGACGCGGATTGCCGTCCAGCGGCAGAAAGACCATTCCGGCCACGGATACACCGGCAGGAATGCGCCAGCGGTAGAGGATCGGCGCACCGACCGGGTGACCGCCGCTGCCCTGGGACGGCCGCCCCTCGGCATCACGCAGCCGGCCCTCATATCCCGGAGCCGCCAACGACCCCGGCCCGGCGAGGCCGGGCGCAAGGCATGGGAGGGACCTGGGGGCTTGCATGGTGTGTGACAGCATCTTGTTGATGCCGTCAGTGTGCGGGCCCTGCATGACGGCTTTATGGCGGCGGCATGACAAAACAATGACATGGGGCCTGGCGTCAGGCCGTGGTTCCAAATATTCAATATTTCAAGTATCATTGAAGCATGAAGAAGCAGAAATACGCTGAGTCGGATGCCGTGCGCTCCCTGGCCGCGCTGGCTCAGCCCCAGCGCCTGCGCGCCTTTCGCGCCCTGGTGGCCGCCGGCCCCGAGGGAATGACACCGGGCGTGCTGGCGGTGGCGCTGGATATCAGCCCCAGCGCCCTGTCCTTCCATCTCAAGGAGCTGGTGCATGCCGGACTCGCGTACAGCGAACCCGATGGCCGGCACCTGGTCTATCGCGCCGACTTCACCCGCATGGATGGCTTGCTGGCTTATCTGACCGAGCATTGCTGCCAGGGCGCGGCCTGCGAGGTCAAACCGCGCCGCAGCAAGGCCGCCGACTGCGTCAACTGCTGAACCGCCTGCCGCCCAGTCCCGCCATTTTTCTGGAACCGACATGAACCACAAGACCCCCCTGAACGTCCTCTTCCTCTGCACGCACAACTCGGCACGCAGCATCCTGGCCGAGGCCACGCTGAACCACATCGGCGGCGGCCGCTTCAAGGCCTATTCGGCCGGCAGCAGCCCGCGCGAGAACCAGCAGCCCAATCCGCTGGGCCTGCGGGCGCTGCAAGCCGCCGGCATCTCGACCGACGGTCTCTACAGCAAGAGCTGGGACGCGTTCGCCGGCGCCGACGCCCCGCAGATGGACCTGATCATCACGGTCTGCGACAACGCGGCCGGCGAGGTCTGCCCCGTCTGGCCCGGCCACCCCGCCACGGCCCACTGGGGTTATGCCGACCCGTCCGAAGTGCAGGGAACGGAAGAGCAGCGGATGGACGCTTTCCGCCAGACCTTGCAGGCAATCAAGCGCCGCCTGGACCTGCTGGTCAACCTGCCGCCGCAGAAGCTGGCCAGCCAGCTGATCCAGACCACGGCCCGCAACCTCGCCAAGGAAGCCTGAGATGAGCGCGCAGTGCGAAGTGAACGCCAAGCAGGCCGCGGGCGCGCCCATGAGCGTGTTCGAGCGTTACCTGACAGTCTGGGTCTTCCTGTGCATCGTGACCGGCATCGCGCTGGGCCAGTTGCTGCCCGGACTGTTCCAGGCCATCGGCCGCATGGAGCTGGCGCAGGTCAACCTGCCGGTGGGGCTGCTGATCTGGGTCATGATCATCCCCATGCTGGTCAAGGTGGACTTCCGAGCCCTGCACGAGGTAAGACTGCATGTGAAGGGCATCGGCGTCACGCTGTTCGTCAACTGGCTGGTCAAGCCCTTTTCCATGGCGCTGCTGGGCTGGTTCTTCATCCGCCATCTGTTCGCGCCGCTGTTGCCGGCCGAGCAGATCGACAGCTACATCGCCGGGCTCATCCTGCTGGCCGCGGCCCCCTGCACCGCCATGGTTTTCGTCTGGAGCCGCCTGACCGGCGGCAACCCACTGTTCACGCTGACCCAGGTGGCGCTGAACGACAGCATCATGGTGTTTGCCTTCGCGCCGCTGGTGGCACTGCTGCTCGGTCTGTCCGCCATCATCGTGCCCTGGGACACGCTGCTGACCTCGGTCGTGCTCTACATCGTGGTGCCGGTGATCATCGCCCAGCTCTGGCGCCGCGCCCTGCTCGCGCGTGGCCAGGCCGCCTTCGACGCGGCCATGGCCCGCATCGGCCCCTGGTCCATCGCCGCGCTGCTGGCCACGCTGGTGCTGCTGTTCGCCTTCCAGGGCGAGGCCATCCTGCGCCAGCCGCTGATCATCGCCCTGCTCGCCGTGCCCATCCTGATCCAGGTCTTCTTCAACTCGGCGCTGGCCTACTGGCTCAACCTGGTGCTGGGCGAGAAGCACGAGATCGCCGGCCCCTCGGCCCTGATCGGCGCCTCCAACTTCTTCGAGCTCGCCGTGGCGGCCGCCATCAGCCTGTTCGGTTTCCACTCGGGCGCCGCGCTGGCCACCGTGGTGGGCGTGCTGGTGGAAGTGCCGGTGATGCTGGCCGTGGTGGCGGTGGTCAACCGCACCGGCCACTGGTTCAAGCCCGCGCCACGCTGAACGCACGGCCACACGGACACCATGCACACACCGCCCGCCCCCCTGAGCACGGCCGAGCTCCTGAACCAGGCCTGCTATTGCCGCTCGCTCGACACCCAGCGCCTGCGCCAGGAACTCGACGCCGGCACCGGCATGCCCGGGCTGGCGGCCAGCCTCGAACAGACCCGGCCCCACCTGTTCGCCTCGACCGCGGTGTTCCTGGCGCGCCCGACCTACCAGGCCATTGCCGACTCGATCGCCGCCATCGAGGACGTCGTGGCACGGCCCGCCTACCGCGCCCTAGCGCTGGCACGCGCCCCCGCCATCGCGCAGCGCGCGCCGGGGGCGGCCAGTGTTTTCATGGGTTATGACTTTCATCTCGGCCAGAGCGGTCCGCAGCTCATCGAGATCAACACCAATGCCGGCGGCGCCTTGCTCAACACCGCGTTGGCGCGCGCGCAATTCACCTGCTGCGACGTGATGCCGGCGGTCTTTCGCCCCGATGCGCTGGAGCAGGTCTTCATCGACATGTTCACCAGCGAGTGGCGCGCACAGCGCGGCGACGCGCCCATGGGGCGGGTGCTGATCGTGGACGATGCGCCCGACCAGCAATACCTGGCGCCGGAGTTCGCCCTGTTCGAGCGCATGTTCCAGCGCTTCGGCATCAGCGCCGGCATCGCCGACGCCCGGCAGCTCGAATGGCGCGACGGCAGGCTCTGGCACGAGGGCGCCGCAGTCGACCTGGTCTACAACCGCCTGACCGATTTCTACCTGGCCGAGCCGCAGCACCAGGCCCTGCGCCAGGCCTATGAAGCCGATGCGGTGGTGCTGACGCCGCACCCGCAGGCCCATGCCCTGTACGCCGACAAGCGCAACCTGGTCACGCTCAGCGACGAGACCTTGCTGGAGGGCTGGGGTGTATCGCCGCAGGCGCGCGCCACGCTGCGCGCCACGGTTCCGCGCACCCGGCTGGTCAGTCCGCAGCAGGCCGCCGCCTTGTGGGAACAGCGGCGCCAGCTCTTCTTCAAGCCGGTCGCAGGTTATGCCAGCAAGGCGGCCTACCGCGGGGAGAAGCTGACGCGCCGGGTCTGGGACGAGATCCTGGCGGGCGACTTCGTGGCCCAGGAACTGGTCCCGCCCAGCGAACGGGCCATCAAGGTCGACGGGGTCGCGACAGAGCTGAAGTTCGATCTGCGTGCCTATGTCTATGCGGGGCGCATCCAGTTGCTGGCCGCACGCATGTACCAGGGGCAGACCACCAACTTCCGCACCCCCGGGGGCGGTTTCGCCCCCGTGCTGGTGGTCTGAGAGCGCGCCGTCAGGTGCGCAGGGTCAGCGCCAGGCGCTCGGCGCAGGCCTGGGCCTGGGCCGCATCACGCGCCTCCACCATCACACGCACCAGCGGCTCGGTGCCGCTGGCGCGGATCAGCACACGGCCGGCCTCACCCAGTTCCGCCTCGACCGCCTTGGTCTCCGCGCTCAGACGCGTATTGGCCTTCCAGTCCTGGCCGGGCTGCAGGCGCACGTTGATCAGCGTCTGCGGGTACAGCGTCACGCCGGCCAGCAGCTGGGCCATGCTGCGGCCGCTGCGCACGCAGGTCTGCAGCACCTGCAGCGCCGACACCAGGCCGTCGCCGGTGGTCTGCTTGTCCAGTGCCAGCAGGTGGCCCGAGCCTTCGCCGCCGAGCAGCCACTTGTGCTTGTACAGCTCCTCCAGCACGTAGCGGTCGCCGACCTTGGCGCGCACGAACTGCACACCGCGTTTTTTCAGCGCCACTTCCACCGCCATGTTCGTCATCAGCGTGCCCACCACGCCGGGCACATGCTCGTCGCGGCCCAGGCGGTCGTCGGCCATCAGGTAGAGCAGCTCGTCGCCGTTGTACAGGCGGCCGGTGGCGTCCACCATCATCAGGCGGTCGGCGTCACCGTCCAGCGCCACACCGTAGTCGGCATGGTGGGCCTGCACCGCGGCCACCAGCGCGTCGGTGTGGGTGGCACCGACGTCGCGGTTGATGTTCAGGCCGTCGGGCGCGCAGCCGATGGCCACCACCTCGGCACCCAGCTCATGGAAGACCTTGGGGGCGATGTAGTAAGCCGCGCCGTGGGCGCCGTCGACCACGATCTTCAGGCCCTTGAGGGTGAGGTCGTTGGCAAAGGTGCTCTTGCAGAACTCGATGTAACGACCGGCCGCATCGTCGAGCCGGCGCGCGCGCCCCAGGCTGGCCGAGTCGACCCAGGCCGGCGGCTCGTCCAGTGCCGCCTCCACCGCCAGCTCCCACTCGTCGGACAGTTTGCTGCCCTGGGCGCTGAAGAACTTGATGCCGTTGTCCGGGTAGGGGTTGTGGCTGGCGCTGATGACCACGCCCAGCGAGGCGCGCTGCGCGCGTGTCAGGTAGGCCACGCCCGGCGTGGGCAGCGGGCCCAGCAGCACCACCTCGACCCCGGCGGAGTTGAAGCCGGATTCCAGCGCGCTCTCCAGCATGTAGCCGGAGATGCGCGTGTCCTTGCCGATCAGCACCACGGGCTTGTCTTCCGTGCGCTTGAGCACACGGCCCACCGCGTGCGCCAGGCGCAGCACGAAGTCGGGGGTGATGGGGGACTGCCCCACCGTGCCGCGGATGCCGTCGGTGCCGAAGTATTTCCTGCTCATCGTGTCTGTCCCTGTCGTTCCGTTTGTTGTCGAATGCTACTTATTTTATGGCGACGCTGAATGAGTCCTGGCGATGGGCCGCGCCTAGCATCGGGATGAGCTGCAAGACGCGAACCGCAGCCATAGCCCAAGCCATGGCAAGGATTTGCAGCGCCGCAGATCGCCCGAGGCCGGGATGCGGTACGCGCTGAGGACTTGTTCAGCGTTGCCCTATCGCTGCCAGCACCTTCAGGGCCTGCACGGTTTCCCGCACATCATGCACCCGCACGACGGCCGCGCCGCGCTCCACCGCCAGCAGCGCGGCCGCCACGCTTGGCGCCATGCGCTCGTGCACGCCGGCCGGCGCCGTGCTGCCGGGGGGCAGGCCCGCCACCGCGCCCAACGAGGACTTGCGCGACCAGCCGGCCAGCAGAGGATACCCGGCCGCCAACAGCTCGCCCTGGCGCGCCAGCAGGGAGAAGTTCTGCGCCACCGTCTTGCCGAAGCCGATGCCGGGGTCGAGCACGATGCGCTCCTGCGCCACGCCGCGCGCGCGCAGCTCCTGCGCCGCCTCTTGCAGGAAGGCCGACACGGCCGGCAGCACGTCGCCCTCCATGGGGCGGATCTGCATGGTGCGCGGCTCGCCGTGCATGTGCATGAGACAGACGCCGCAGCCCGGGTGGCGCGCCACCACCTCGCGCCCGTCCAGCGGATCGGCGGCGTCCTGCCAGCGCAGGGCCCAGATGTCGTTGACGATGTCGGCGCCCAGCTCCAGCACCGCGCGCATCACCTGCGGCTTGTAGGTGTCGATGGAAAGCGGCACGCCCAGTTTCAGGGCCTCGCGCAGCACCGGCAGCAGACGCGCCAGTTCCTGCTCCAGCGGCACCGGCACGGCGCCCGGGCGGGTGGATTCGCCCCCGAGGTCCAGGATGTCGGCCCCGTCCTTCAGCAGTTGCTCGCAATGCGCCAGTGCTGAACGGGTGTCGGCATGGCTGCCGCCGTCGGAGAAGGAGTCCGGGGTGACGTTGACGATGCCCATGACCTGCGGCCGGGACAGGTCGATCGAGAAGCGGGTGGTCTGCCAGATCATGCGGGTACAGGCGGGGAACAAAGCAAAACGGGGCACCAGGCCCCGTCTGCAATTATCCGGTCAAAACTCAGGCCGCCGACGGCGAAGGATCGGTCTTCACGGCCGGGCTGCCGCCCGAACCGCTGCCGCCGTCCGAATTCGGCGCGCGCGGCGTCCAGTCCTTGGGCGCACGAGGTTCCTTGCCGGCCATGATGTCGTCGAGCTGCTCGCTGTCGATGGTTTCCCATTCCAGCAAGGCCTTGGCCATGGCGTGCATCTTGTCCGAGTTGTCTTCGATCAGCTTGCGCGCCAGGGTGTATTGCTCGTCGATGATGCGGCGCACCTCGGCGTCGACCTTCTGCATGGTCTGCTCGCTGATGTTGGTGGTCTTGGTGACCGAACGGCCCAGGAAGACCTCGCCTTCGTTCTCGGCATAGACCATGGGGCCCAGCGCATCGGTCATGCCGTAGCGCATGACCATGTCGCGCGCAATGTGGGTGGCACGCTCGAAGTCGTTGGAGGCGCCGGTGGTCATCTGGTGCATGAACACCTCTTCGGCGATGCGACCGCCGAACAGCATGGCGATCTGGTTGAGCATGTAATCCTTGTCGTAGGAGTAGCGGTCCTGTGCCGGCAGGCTCATGGTCACGCCCAGCGCACGGCCGCGCGGGATGATGGTGACCTTGTGCACCGGGTCGCACTTGGGCAGGAGCTTGCCGATCAGCGCGTGGCCGGCTTCGTGGTAGGCCGTGTTGCGGCGCTCTTCCTCGGGCATGACCATGCTCTTGCGCTCGGGGCCCATGAGGATCTTGTCCTTGGCCTTCTCGAAGTCCTGCATCTCGACCACACGCGCATTACGGCGTGCGGCCATCAGCGCGGCCTCGTTGCACAGGTTGGCCAGATCGGCGCCGGACATGCCGGGCGTGCCACGGGCGATGATGGCCGGGGCCACGTCCTGGCCAATCGGGATCTTGCGCATGTGCACGTTGAGGATCTGCTCGCGGCCGCGGATGTCGGGCAGCGTGACGTAGACCTGGCGGTCGAAACGGCCCGGGCGCAGCAGCGCGGCGTCCAGGATGTCGGGGCGGTTGGTGGCAGCCACCACGATCACACCCAGATTGGTCTCGAAGCCGTCCATCTCGACCAGCATCTGGTTCAGGGTCTGCTCGCGCTCGTCGTTGCCGCCGCCCAGGCCGGCGCCACGCTGGCGGCCGACGGCGTCGATCTCGTCGATGAAGATGATGCAGGGGGCGTTCTTCTTGGCGTTCTCGAACATGTCGCGCACACGCGCGGCACCGACGCCGACGAACATCTCGACGAAGTCGGAGCCCGAGATGCTGAAGAACGGCACCTTGGCCTCGCCGGCGATGCCCTTGGCCAGCAGCGTCTTGCCGGTGCCCGGGGGGCCGACCAGCAGCAGGCCACGCGGAATGCGGCCGCCGAGTTTCTGGAATTTCTGCGGGTCCTTCAGGAAGTCCACGACCTCCTTCACCTCTTCCTTGGCCTCGTCGCAGCCGGCGACGTCGGCGAAGGTGACCTGGTTGTTGTTCTCGTCGAGCATGCGCGCCTTGCTCTTGCCGAAGCTGAAGCGCTGCCCTTGCCGCCCCTGCATCTGGCGCATGAAGTAGATCCAGACGCCGATCAGCAGCAGCATGGGGCCCCAGCTGACCAGCAGGGTCATGAGCAGGGAGCCTTCCTCGCGCGGCTTGACGTCGAACTTGACGCCGTTGTTGATCAGATCACCGACCAGGCCGCGATCGAGGTAGGTGGCGGTGGTGCGTACCTTGCGGTCGTCGGTGGTGGTGGCCAGGATTTCGGTGCCGCTGGGGCCTTCCTGGATGATCGCGCTCTTGATGCGGTTGCTGCGCACTTCCTCCAGGAAATCGGAGTAACCGACCGCGCCGGCTGCGCCGCCACTACGGGTGTCGAACTGCTTGAACACCGTGAAGAGCACAAGCGCAATCACCAGCCAGACGGCGACTTTAGAAAACCACTGATTATTCAAGTGCAGCTCCAGTAGGGACAGAAATGCCGGGCAATACCTGGGTAGCCCTAGCTTGTGGCCATTTTAGGCGTTTCAAGCCATCGGCCCCTTGATTTTGCCCGCTACAGCCATTGAACTTGCATGGGATTTGCGGGCAATTTCACGCTTAATCGCCAGCATTCTCCGGCGATTCATTCACTTGCAGTGACGGTTGCGTTCTTCAGACCCAGGCCGACGAGAAAGGTTTCCGACGAGCGGTCGCGCGAAGCCTTGGGCTTGAACGGCTTGACCGTCTGGAAATGCGCGCGGAACAACTGAATGACCTCTTCGTAACCACGACCGTGGAAGACCTTGGCCACCAGGGCTCCCGAGGGCTTGAGATGGTGCTGGCAGAAGTCGATGGCCAGTGCGATCAGTTCCTCCACCCGGGCCGAGTCGACGGAGGCCACACCGGACAGGTTGGGCGCCATGTCCGATACCACGACATCGGCCTGACGGCCCTGCAGCAGCGCCTGCAGCTGCTCCAGCACCTCGGGCTCGCGAAAGTCGCCCTGGATGAACTGCACCCCCTCGACGGGCTCCATGGGCAGCAGGTCGAGCGCAATGATGGTGCCCTTGAGTTCGCCCACCGCCGCCCCGCCGGGCGCCATGCGGCGGCGCAGGTACTGGCTCCAGGCGCCGGGCGCGCTGCCCAGGTCCACAACCACCTGGCCCGGCTTGACCAGGCGCAAGGTCTCGTCGATCTCCTTGAGCTTGTAGGCCGCACGCGCGCGATAGCCTTCCTTCTGCGCCAGCTTGACGTAGGTGTCGTTGACATGGTCGTTGAGCCAGGCCTTGTTGACCTTCTTGCTCTTCGTATTGACTTTCATTTCTTCCTTTTAGGGACAACCTGCGACGCCGGTTGCGTCGCAGGCTAACTTTGCAACGCAAAGTTAAGGCGCAAAGCGCCGGCCGGAGACATAATACTCACATGCCCGCCATCCAACTGACTCCTGCAGAACGCAAGGAATTCCGCGCCGAAGCCCATCACCTCGATCCGGTCGTGATGATCGGCGGCGACGGCCTGACGGCCGCCGTCAAGAAGGAAACCGACGCCGCCCTCAAGGCCCACGGCCTGATCAAGGTGCGGGTCTTTTCCGACGACCGCGCCGAGCGCGAGACCATCTTCCAGACCCTGGCCGACGAACTCGACGCCGCCCCGATCCAGCACATCGGCAAACTGCTGGTGCTGTGGCGCCCGAAACCGGACAAGGAACGCACCGAGGACGAGGACCGCAAACCCGGCCCGCGCGACGTCAAGGTGCTCAAGTTCAGCAAACGTGGGGGCCAGCGCCCGGAAGTCAAGATGCTGCGTGTGCTGGGCAACCAGCGCCTGACGCCCGGCGGCAAGGTCAAGCGCGCCAAACCCAAGCAGACCAGCGTCAAGAAACGCAGCCAGACCTGAGTCCGCCCCCGCCTGAGCCGCAGCTCAGGCCTTGCGGCTCAGGCGCCAGAAGGTGGCCGCGGCGCACAGCCACTGCACCACGTACATGGCCGTGCCAAGCCGGTGCCACAACGCCAGGTTCTCGCGCGCCACGATGCGCGGGGCCAGCGCAAACTCCAGCAGCAAGGCCAGCAACAGGCCGCCCACAATGAACAGCCGGGCGCCGTGCAGTGCATCCGGCTCCTCCTCCTCGTCCCGCGGGCGCGAGGCCAGCAACAGCAGCACGGTGCAGACCACCGACACCCAGGTCTGGGCGGTGAACAGCCGGGCCGCCATGGCCCCGGCCATGGCCTTGCTGGGCAGGTGCACGAAGAGCAGCGGCACCACCAGGAAACCGATGGTGCTCAGGCTGCCCCACCAGAGGGCGGCCGCCCACAGCGGCAACTTGGTCCGTACCGCGTTCATGGCCTGGCTGACGCGCTTCAGCGGTAGCTGACGGCCACGATCTCGTAGCGCTTGACGCCACCGGGCGCCTGCACTTCGGCCGTGTCGCCCTCTTCCTTGCCGATCAGGGCGCGTGCAATCGGCGAGCCGACGTTGATCAGGCCGAGCTTGAGGTCGGCCTCGTCCTCGCCCACGATCTGGTAGGTCACGCTGTCGCCGCTGGCTTCGTCTTCCAGCTCCACGGTGGCACCGAACACCACCTTGCCGCCGGCGTCGATGGAGGTCGGATTGATGACCTGGGCCGCCGAGAGCTTGCTCTCGATTTCCTGGATGCGGCCTTCGATGAAGCCCTGGCGGTCCTTGGCGGCGTCGTATTCGGCGTTCTCGCTCAGGTCGCCCTGGGCGCGCGCCTCGGCGATGGCGTTGATCACCGCGGGGCGATCCACCGTCTTCAGACGGTGCAATTCCGCCTTGAGCTTCTCGGCGCCGCGGGTGGTAATCGGAATGGTGGCCATGTCTCTCGTCTTGATTTCTGGGAGTAAAAGTAACGGGGGCAGACCGGCGCCTGGCGCGGGTCTGCCCCCGAAGGTTTGGAAGATTATGCCAGTTGGGCGTGCAGTTCCTGCAAGGAGTAGACGTCCAGGTTGTCCATGTACTTCATGCCCTCGACCGCCGCTTCCGCGCCGGCGATGGTGGTGAAGGTGGTCACACGGCCCAGCAGCGCCGAGGTGCGGATGTAGCGCGAGTCGACGATGGCGTTGCGGCGCTCCTCCACCGTGTTGATGACCAGGGCGATCTCCTCGTTTTTGATCATGTCCACGATGTTGGGACGGCCTTCGGTCACCTTGTTGACCACCTCGCACTTCAGGCCGGCGGCCTCGATGGCCGCGGCCGTGCCCTTGGTGGCCACCACGGTGAAGCCCTGTGCGATCAGGCCACGGGCCACCGCGACGGCGCGCGGCTTGTCGCTCTGCTTGACCGACAGGAAGACCTTGCCGGACTTGGGCAGACGGGTGCCGGCGCCCAGCTGCGACTTCACGAAAGCCTCGCCGAAGGTCTTGCCCACGCCCATCACCTCGCCGGTGGACTTCATCTCCGGACCCAGGATGGTGTCCACGCCCGGGAACTTGACGAAGGGGAACACGGCTTCCTTGACGCTGAAGTACGGCGGTGTCACCTCCTGGGTGATGCCCTGGGACGCCAGGGTCTGGCCGGCCATGCAGCGCGCCGCCACCTTGGCCAGCTGGATGCCAGTGGCCTTGGAGACGAAGGGCACCGTGCGCGAGGCGCGCGGGTTCACTTCCAGCACGTAGATCACGTCCTGGTGGTCGATGTGCTGGATGGCGAACTGCACGTTCATCAGGCCCACCACGTTGAGCGAGGCGGCCATGGCCGCGGTCTGGCGCTTGATCTCGTCCACGGTCGCGGCGCTCAGGCTGTAGGGCGGCAGCGAGCAGGCGGAGTCGCCGCTGTGCACGCCGGCCTGCTCGATGTGTTCCATCACGCCGCCGATGAAGGTCTTGCCCTCGGGGTCGCGCAGGCAGTCCACGTCGCACTCGATGGCGTCGTTCAGGAAGCGGTCCAGCAGCACCGGCGAATCGTTGCTCACCTTGACCGCTTCACGCATGTAACGCTCCAGGTCACGCTGCTCGTGCACGATTTCCATGGCGCGGCCGCCCAGCACGTAGCTCGGGCGCACCACCAGCGGGTAACCCAGGGTGGCAGCCTTCTCCAGCGCCTCGGCTTCGGTACGCGCGGTGGCGTTGGGCGGCTGCTTGAGGTTCAACTCGCGCAGCAGGGCCGAGAAACGCTCGCGGTCTTCGGCCGCATCGATCATGTCGGGAGAAGTGCCGATGATCGGCACGCCCTCGGCCTCCAGGCCCAGCGCGAGCTTGAGCGGGGTCTGGCCGCCGTACTGCACGATCACGCCGGTGGGCTTTTCCTTGTCCACGATCTCCAGCACATCTTCCAGTGTCAGCGGCTCGAAGTACAGGCGATCCGAGGTGTCGTAGTCGGTCGAGACGGTCTCGGGGTTGCAGTTGACCATGATGGTCTCGTAGCCGTCCTCGCGCATGGCGAGTGCGGCATGCACACAGCAGTAGTCGAACTCGATGCCCTGGCCGATGCGGTTGGGGCCGCCGCCCAGCACCATGATCTTCTTCTTGTTCGTGGGTTCAGCCTCGCACTCGTCCTCGTAGCTCGAGTACATGTAGGCGGTGTTGGTGGCGAATTCGGCGGCGCAGGTGTCCACGCGCTTGTAGACCGGGCGCACGTTGAGGGCGCGGCGGGCGTCGCGCACGGCCTTCTCGCTGGTCTTGAGCAGCTTGGCCAGGCGCCGGTCGGAGAAACCCTTCTTCTTCAGGGCGCGCAGCGTGGTCGCGTCCAGCGCGGCCAGGGCCTTGTCGCCCTTCTCGGCGGCCAGTTGGTCCAGGTCGAGTTCGATCTTCACGATCTCCTCAATCTGCACCAGGAACCACTTGTCGATCTTGGTCAGGGCATGGACCTCGTCCAGCGTCATGCCCTGGGCGAAGGCATCGCCGACGTACCAGATGCGCTCGGGGCCGGGCTCGCCCAGCTCCTTCTCCAGCACCTCGCGGTCCTGGGTCTTCTCGTTCAGGCCGTCGACACCGACTTCCAGGCCACGCAGGGCCTTCTGGAACGACTCCTGGAAGGTGCGGCCCATGGCCATCACTTCACCGACCGACTTCATCTGCGTGGTCAGGCGGCTGTCGGCGGTGGGGAACTTCTCGAAGGCGAAACGCGGGATCTTGGTCACCACGTAGTCGATGCTGGGCTCGAAGCTGGCCGGCGTGGCGCCGCCCGTGATGTCGTTGCGCAGTTCGTCCAGCGTGTAACCCACGGCCAGCTTGGCTGCGACCTTGGCGATCGGGAAACCGGTGGCCTTGGAGGCCAGCGCCGACGAACGCGAGACACGCGGGTTCATCTCGATCACGATCATGCGCCCGTCTTTCGGGTTGATCGAAAACTGCACGTTGGAGCCGCCGGTGTCCACGCCAATTTCACGCAGCACCGCCAGCGAGGCGTTGCGCATGATCTGGTATTCCTTGTCGGTCAGGGTCTGGGCCGGCGCCACGGTGATGGAGTCACCGGTGTGCACACCCATGGGGTCCAGGTTCTCGATCGAGCAGACGATGATGCAGTTGTCGGCCTTGTCGCGCACGACCTCCATCTCGTACTCTTTCCAGCCCACCAGCGACTCTTCGATCAGCAGCTCCTTGGTCGGCGAGGCTTCCAGGCCGCGCTTGCAGATGATCTCGAACTCTTCCGGGTTGTAGGCAATGCCGCCGCCGGTGCCGCCCAGCGTGAAGCTGGGGCGGATGACGGTGGGAAAACCCACCGTCTTCTGCACGCCCCAAGCCTCTTCCATGCTGTGGGCGATGCCGGAACGAGCCGAACCCAGGCCGATCTTGGTCATGGCCTGCTTGAACTTCTGGCGGTCCTCGGCCTTGTCGATGGCCTCGGGCGTGGCGCCGATCAGCTCGACCTTGTACTTTTCCAGCACGCCGTGGTGCCACAGGTCCAGCGCGCAGTTCAGCGCGGTCTGGCCGCCCATGGTGGGCAGGATGGCGTCGGGCTTTTCCTTGGCGATGATCTTCTCGACCGTCTGCCAGGTGATGGGTTCGATGTAGGTGACGTCGGCCGTGGCCGGGTCGGTCATGATCGTCGCGGGGTTGTAGGCAATGTCGTGCGGGCCGGGCGAGGCTTCCGGGTGGCCCTGGAAGCAGAAGGCCGGGCGGTCGGTGCGGGTCAAACCTTGCAGCGTGCCGTCGAACAGGCTGACGTGCGTGGCGCGCAGGTTGGCGGGCAGTGACTCCATCTCCACGGCAAAACCGTGGTTCTGGCTGGTGATGCTCACGCGGCCGCTGTCCAGGTCCTTCACGGGGTGGTTAGCACCGTGGTGGCTGTTCTGCATCTTGAAGGTCTTGGCGCCGGAAGCCAGCGCCATGATCTGGTGCCCCAGGCAGATGCCGAAGGTCGGGATGCCGGTCTCGATGATCTCGCGCACGGCGGTGATGGCGTAGTCGCAAGGCTCCGGGTCCCCGGGGCCGTTGGATAGGAACACGCCGTCGGGCTTGAGCGCCAGCACGTCCTTGGCGGGCGTCTTGGCCGGCACCACGGTGAGCTTGCAGCCGCGTTCGGCCAGCATGCGCAGGATGTTCTTCTTGATACCGAAGTCATAGGCCACGACGTGGTACTTCGGCGCCTTCTGCTCACCATAACCCGAACCCAGCCGCCACTCGGTCTGGGTCCAGTCGTAGGGCTTGGCGGTTGTCACCACCTGGGCCAGGTCCAGGCCCTTCATGCTGGGCGCGGCCTGGGCGGCGGCCAGGGCCTCGGCTATACGGGCCTGGGTAACGGCCTCGCCGGCCTTGAGCGCGACGATGGCGCCGTTTTGCGCCCCCTTGCTGCGCAGCAAACGGGTGAGCTTGCGGGTGTCGAGGTTGGCAATTGCCACGGTCTTCTCGCGCACCAGGTACTGCGCGAGCGTCTCGGTGCAACGGAAGTTGGAGGCGAGCAGAGGCAGGTCCTTGATGATGAGACCGGCGGCATGGACCTTGTCGGCTTCGATGTCCTCGGGGTTGACGCCGTAGTTGCCGATGTGCGGATACGTGAGGGTCACGATCTGCCGGCAGTAGCTCGGATCAGTGAGGATTTCCTGGTAGCCGGTGATGGCGGTGTTGAACACCACTTCGCCGACCGTGGTGCCGGTGGCACCGATGGAATTGCCGAGAAAGACCGTGCCGTCTGCGAGCGCCAGGATGGCGTGGGGGGTGGTTCCCTGGAGAGACAAAAGCACTGGGTACTCCGTTGGTTACGGGCGCGCCCACGCATCTACAGGAAACGAGTCCTGGCTGCTGCTTTGAAGAGGGGTTGTTCGGCCTGAAATGCGCTGGGGCGGCTGGATTTCTGAACAGTTCGAATTATAGCCGAGGGGGGATTACCCTGAGGCCTGCTCAGGCTACACCGATGCGCCAAATCGCGAAATAAACGCGGCGTCAGACCGTCGCCAGCGCGCTCGCATGCAGGCAGATGGCCGCGGCGGCGGCGACGTTGAGCGACTCCTCCCCGCCCGGCTGCGCAATGCGCACCGACAGCGTCGCGCGCGCCATCAATTCGGCCGATACGCCCTGCCCTTCATGACCCAGCGCCCAGGCGCAGGGCCAGGGCAGCTGCTGGTGGTGGATCAGCGCGCCCTGGTGCGAACTGGTGACGATGATCGGCACGGTCAGGGCATCGAGTGCGGCCGGCTCGGCGCCCTCGATCAGACGCAGGCCGAAATGCGCCCCCATGCCGGCACGCAGCACCTTGGGACTCCAGAGCGCGGCCGTGCCCTTGAGCGCGATCACCTGCTTGAAGCCGAAGGCGGCGGCGCTGCGCAGGATGGAGCCCACGTTGCCGGCGTCCTGCACGCGGTCCAGGATGACCGAGGCCACCCCGGCTTGCAGCGTGGCTTCGGCCGGCAGGTCGAAGACCAGACCCAGGCGCGTCGGCGCTTCCAGGCCGCTGATGCCGTCGAACAAGGCGTCGGGCAGCAGCACCGTCTTGGCCGCCACGGCGCCGAACTCGGCCCCGAAGGCCGCCCAGGCGGATTCGGCCAGCACGGTTATGGCCGGCCGTTGACCGCGCAGCAAGGCCGCGCGCCCCAGATGGTCACCCTCGACCCAGAAGCGCCCGGCCTTGCGATAGGCGGTGCTGTCCTGGCTCAGACGGCGCAACTCCTTGAGCAGCGGGTTGTCGCGCGAGGTGATGAGTGTCGGCTGCGTGCTCACCGCAAGACCTCCGTCACCGGCGCGAAAGTCTTGCGGTGTTGCGGGCAGGCGCCGTGTGCGCGCAAGGCGGCCAGATGTTCGGCCGTGCCGTAGCCCTTGTGGGCGGCGAAGCCGTACTGCGGGAACTCGCGGTCGTAGTCGGCGCACCAGCGGTCGCGGTGCACCTTGGCCAGGATGGAGGCGGCCGAGATCGCCGGCACGGTGGCGTCGCCTTTGACGATGGCCTCGGCCAGCACGTCGAGCACCGGCAGGCGGTTGCCGTCCACCAGCACCTTTGCCGGCTTGAGGCGCAGGCCCTCGACGGCGCGCCGCATGGCCAGCAGCGTGGCCTGCAGGATGTTGAGCCGGTCGATCTCCTCCACACTGGCCTCGGCGATGAGCAGCACAGCGCCTTGGCGCGGATTTCGTCGTAGAGCTTCTCGCGTCGGGCCGCCGTGAGCTTTTTGAATCGGCCAGCCCCTCGATGGGTGCAGCTCGTCCAGGATGACGGCAGCAGCCACCACCGGGCCGGCCAGCGGGCCGCGACCGGCCTCGTCCACCCCGGCCACCAGACCCGGGGTGTCCCACAGCAACGTGGTCTGCTCAGCCAACAAGAACTTGCGCGATCGCATCGGCCGCCAGTCGGGGGGTGTCACGCCGCAGCTCGGCGTGCAGCGCGGTGAAGGTCTGCTCCAGCGCCGTCACACGCGCCGGGTCGTCGAGCCACTGCAGGGTCGCCGTCGCCAGCTTCTTCGGCGTCGCGTCCTGCTGGATCAACTCAGGCACCACGAAGTCGCGACACAGGATGTTGGGCAGGCCAATCCAGGGCTGCAGGTGTTTGCGTTTCATGAGCTGGTAGGTCAGCCAGTTCATGTTGTAGGCGATCACCATCGGGCGCTTGAACAGTGCCGCTTCCAGCGTGGCGGTGCCGCTGGCAATCAGCGTCACGTCGCAGGCCGCCAGCACCGCGTGCGACTGGCCATTCACGATCTGCACCTTCTCCAGCATGCCGGCGGCGCGTGCCGCGCGCTCGATGGCAGGACGCAGCGCCGGGATGGCGGGCACGACGAACTTGAGCTGCGGCCGGCCGCGCTGCATCAGCGCCGCGGCACGGAAAAAAGGCTCGGCCAGGTACTTGACCTCGGACGCCCGGCTGCCGGGCAGGATAGCCACCACCGACTCCTCGGGCCCCAGGCCGAGCGCCGAGCGCGCCGCCGCCCGGTCCGGCACCAGCGGGATCACGTTGGCCAGCGGGTGGCCGACGTAGGTGGCGGCAATGCCGTGCTGCGCCAGCAGTTCCACCTCGAACGGGAAGATGCACAGCACGTGGTCGACGCTGGCCTTGATCTTGTGCACGCGCTCGGGCCGCCAGGCCCAGATGGAGGGGCAGACGAAATGCGCGGTCTTCACACCCGCGGCCTTGAGGTCGCGCTCCAGATCGAGATTGAAGTCGGGCGCGTCGACGCCGATGAAGACGTCCGGCTTGTCCTGCAGCAGTCTGTTTTTGAGCTGCGCGCGGATGCCGACGATCTCGCGGTAGTGGCGCAGCACCTCGACATAACCGCGCACGGCCAGCTTCTCGCTAGGCCACCAGGCCTCAAAACCGCGCCGGACCATCTGCGGCCCGCCGATGCCCTGGGTCCGGACCGCGGGCCAACGGCTCTTCAGCCCATCCAGCAGCAGGCCGGCCAACAGGTCACCGGAGGTTTCCCCGGCAACCATGGCTACTCGGGGGTCAGTCATGGTGGATCAGCGGACGATGCCGCGCTGCGGCGTGGTCTGGGCCAGGAAGTCCTGCATCATGGCCACGTCGGGCGCCGCCTCGGGGTAGCGTTGTGTCAGCGCGGCGATCTGCGCCTGCGCCTGCTCCAGCGTGAGGCCGTCGCGGTACAGGGCCTTGTGCATGGCCTTGACGGCGCTGATGCGCTCGGGCGTGAAGCCGCGCCGGCGCAGGCCCTCGAAGTTCATCGAGCGTGCTTCGGCCGGCTGGCCCTGGCACATGACGAAGGGCGGCAGGTCGCCGAACAGCAGCGAGCACATGGCGCTCATGCTGTGGGCGCCGATGCGCACGAACTGGTGCACCACCGTGTAGCCGCCCAGGATGACCCAGTCGCCCACCACCACGTGGCCGGCCAGCTGCGCGTTGTTGGCGAAGATGCAGTGGTCGCCCACCAGGCAATCGTGCGCCAGGTGGGTGTAGGCCATCATCCAGTTGTCGTTCCCCAGCCGGGTCACGCCGCCGCCCTGCACCGTGCCGATGTGGTAGGTGCTGTACTCGCGGATGGTGTTGCGCTCGCCGATGATCAGCTCGCAAGGCTCACCCTGGTATTTCCGGTCCTGGTTGTCCGAGCCCAGCGAGACGAACTGGAACACCCGGTTGTCGCGGCCGATGGTGGTGTGCCCTTCGACCACGCAGTGCGAGGCGATGCGGGTGCCGGCGCCGATCTTCACATGCGGGCCGATCACCGTGTAGGGACCGACCGTGACCGTGCTGTCGAGCTCGGCCTTGGGATCGACGAGGGCGGTCGGATGGATGCGCGTCACGCTGGCGCCTCCGCTCAGGCGATCTTGCGCATGGTGCACATGAGCTCGGCTTCCACCGCCAGCTCACCGCCCACCAGGGCCTGGGCCTTGAACTTGAAGATGCCGGCCTTCATGCGCAGGAGCTCGACTTCCAGGATCAGCTGGTCGCCCGGCTCCACCGGCCGCTTGAAGCGTGCGCCGTCGATGCCGGCGAAGTAGTAGACGGTGTTGTCATCGGGCACGCTGTCCAGCGTCTCGAAGGACAGCAGCGCGGCGGCCTGGGCCAGGGCTTCGAGCATCAGCACACCGGGCATGACCGGGCGGTGCGGGAAGTGGCCGTTGAAGAACTGCTCGTTGATGGTGACGTTCTTCAGCGCCTTGATGCGCTTGCCCTTCTCCACTTCCAGCACACGGTCCACCAGCAGGAAGGGGTAGCGGTGCGGCAGTTTCTTGAGAATCTCGTGGATGTCCATCATCATGTTTTCGTTTCCTTCAGTTCTTTCTCGAGCGCGCGCACGCGCTCGCGCAGTGTCGACAGCTGCTTGAGGGTGGCGGCGTTCTTCTCCCAGGAGGAATTCTCTTCCAGGGGGTAGAAGCCGGTGTAGTGGCCCGGTTTGTTGAGCGAGCGGGTGACCAGCGAGAACGAGGACACGTTCACGCCGTCGGCGATGTTCAGGTGCCCCAGCACGCCGGCGCTGCCGCCGATGGTGCAGTTGGCCCCGATGGTGGCGCTGCCGGCCACGCCGACGCAGCCGGCCATGGCGGTGTTGCGGCCCACGCGCACGTTGTGGCCGATCTGGATCAGGTTGTCGAGCTTGACGCCGTCCTCGATCACCGTGTCCTGCAGGGCGCCGCGGTCGATGCAGGTGTTGGCGCCGATCTCGACGTCATTGCCGATGCGCACCGCCCCGAGTTGCTCGATCTTCTCCCAGCGCTCGCCGTCCTTGGCGAAGCCGAAGCCGTCGGCCCCGATCACCACCCCCGGATGCAGGATGCAGCGCTCGCCGATCACGCAGTCCGCGCTGACGGTCACGCGCGACTTGAGCACGGTGTGGGCGCCGATGCGCGCGCCGCGCTCGACCACACACAAGGGCCCGATCTGCGCCAGCGGATCGATGTGGGCGCCCGGGTCGATCACGGCGCTCGGATGGATGCGGGGCCCCGCCGGCAAGGCGCGGGCGCGCTGCCAGAGCTGGGTCACGCGGGCGAAGTAGAGGTAGGGGTTGTCGGCCACGATGCAGGCGCCGCGCGCCGTGGCCTCGGCCTGCATCTGCGGACCGACGATGACACAGCCGGCGCGCGAGGCGGTCAGCTGCTGACGGTATTTGGGATTGCTGAGAAAGCTCAGCTCCTGGGGGTTGGCCGACTCGAGCGGCGCGAGGGCCTGGATCTCGAGCGCGGGGTCACCATGCAGCTCGCCCCCGAGCTGCTCGACGATGGTACCTAGACGCAAAACCACACGCGATCTGCCCGCAAGTGCCGTGCGGCCTTACTTGGCCACCGTGGCGTTCAGGGCCTTGATCACCTTGTCGGTGATGTCGTGCCGGGGATTGACGTAGACCGCCTCCTGCAGGATCAGGTCGTATTTCTCGGCATCGGCCACCTGCTTGACGACGCGGTTGGCGCGCTCGAACACCTGCTGCAACTCCTCGTTGCGGCGGGCATTGAGCTCTTCCTGGAAGTCACGGCGCTTGCGCTGGAAATCGCGGTCCAGCTCAACCAGCTGCTTCTGGCGTGCCGCGCGCTGGCTCTCCGACAGGGTCGGGGCCTCGCGCTCCAGTTGATCGGCCATGGCCTTGATGCTGGCACCCTGGGCCTGGAGCTCCTTCTCGCGCTTGGAGAACTCCTGCTCCAGCTTGGCCTGTGCATTCTTGGCCGGCTGCGCCTCCTTGATGATGCGATCCAGGCTGACGAAGCCGAGCCTGAATTCCTGCGCCAGCGCCGGGGCGGCGAGCAGGAAACAGCCCAACAGTACGCCGGTAATGCGAGTGAGGTAATTCATCAGAAGGACGTCCCGATCTGAAATTGCAGATTCTGGATTCTATCGCCTTCAAAGGTGCGGATCGGGGTGGCAAAAGCCAGGCGCAGCGGCCCCATCGGCGAGATCCAGCTGATGCCGACACCGCCGGCCGCACGGAAGGTGCCGACCGCCATCGGCTCGCCCGGCCCGAAGACGTTGCCGGTGTCGACGAAGGCATAGATCCGCAGGGTGCGGTCATTGCCCGCGCCGGGGAACGGGGCCTGGAGCTCGAAGTTGACATTGACCTTCTTGTTGCCGCCGTAGGTCAGGCCCGTGAGCGTGTCACGCGGCCCCAGGCTGCCGGCCTCGAAACCGCGCACGGAGCCCAGACCGCCGCCGTAGAAGTTCTTGAACAGCGGATAGGGCCGGCCGTCGATCCCCTTGCCCGCCCCCAGATCGGTGTTGAACGCGAAGGTGTACTGCTTGGTCAGGGGGAAATAGTGCTGGTACTGGTAGGTGCCGCGGACATAACGCACTTCGCCGCCGGTGCTCCATTCGCCGGTCAGGCGCTGGAAGTTGCCGGCCGTCGGCACCAGGGCGCTGTCGCGATTGTCCCGTCCCCAGCCCAGGGTGAGCGGCACCGCCGTGCTGGTGTAACCGAACTGGTCGGCATAACTCTGGTAGGCCGCCGGCAGGTAGGTGCCGGGCTGGATGGTGGTGCTCTCGAAGCCGCCGCCGATGTACACCGTGTCGCGCTCGGTAAAGGGAATGCCGAAACGCAGGCTGGTACCCATGGTCTCCAGCGCGTAGCTGCTCGTATCCGTGTAGGGTCGCGACACCCGCTGGTACAGGTCGATGGTACGCGACACGCCGTCCTGCGTGAAATAGGGATCGGTCGTGTTCAGCACGATGACACGGTTGATCTTGCTGGTATTGACCTGCACGCCGAGCGAGTGACCGGTGCCGAAGGCATTCTGCTGGTTGACGCCAAACGTCAACCCCAGGCCCTCGTTGCTGGAGAAACCCGCGCCCAGGTTCAGGCTACCGGTCGGACGTTCGGTGACCTTGAGGGTCAGATCGACCTGATCGACCGTGCCCGGCACCTCGCTGGTCTCCATCGACACGTCGGTGAAGTAACCCAGACGGTCAACGCGGTTGCGCGAGAGCCGGATCTTGTCGCCGTCGTACCAGGACGCCTCGAACTGGCGGAACTCGCGCCGGATCACTTCGTCGCGCGTGCGGTTGTTGCCGGCCACGTTGATGCGGCGCACATAGGCGCGCCGCGAGGGCTCGGCCTGTAGCACGACCGTCACGCGATTGGTGCTGCGGTCGATGTCGGGCACCGGCTGCACGCGGGCAAAAGCGTAGCCGAAACGGCCGAAGTGTTCGGTGAAGGCCTTCACCGTCTCGGCCACCTGGTCGGCGTTGTAGGCCTGCCCGGGCTGGATCGTCACCATGGCCTTGAATTCGTCGTCACGGCCCAGGTAGTTGCCGGCCAGGCGCACACCGGCCACCACGAAACGCTCGCCCTCGGTGACGTTGATGGTGATGGACATGTCCTGCTTGTTCGGGGCCATGGCCACCTGCGTCGAGTCGACGCGGAATTCCAGGTAACCGCGCGCCAGGTAATAGGACTTCAGGGTTTCCAGGTCGGCATTGAGCTTGGCGCGCGCATATCGGTCGGACTTGGTGTACCAGCTCATCCAGTTGCCGGTGTCCAGATCGAACAGGTTGCGCAGGGTCGACTCGGAGTAGACCTTGTTGCCGACGATGCGGATCTCGCCGATCTTCGCCGGCTCGCCTTCGTTGACGGTGAAGACCAGGCTCACGCGGTTGCGCTCGTTGGGCGTGACCGTGGTCACCACTTCGGCCGCGTACAGGCTGCGGTTGATGTACTGGCGCTTGAGCTCCTGCTCGGCGCGGTCGAGCAGCGCCTTGTCGAAGGGCCGGCCCTCGGCCAGACCGATGTCGCGCAGGGCCTTGAGCAGCACCGTCTTGTCGAACTCGCGGGTGCCGACAAAGTCGATGCCGGCCACGCTGGAGCGCTCCTCGACCACCACCACCAGCACGTCGCCGTTGATCTCCAGCCGGACATCGGTGAACAGGCCCAGAGCGAACAGGGCCCTGATCGAAGCCGTGCCCTTGTCGTCGCTGTAGGTATCGCCCACGCGCAGCGGAATGGACGCAAACACCGTGCCGGGCTCGACACGTTGCAGGCCCTCGACCTGGATGTCCCTGATCTTGAAAGGCTCGGCCGCCCAGGCGGCAGGCGCCGCCAGCAGCAGGGCCATCACCACGGAAACGAGGCCCAGGCTTAAACGTTTGAATTGCATCGGTAGATCTGAAATGAGGCTCGTCACGCCACCATGGAACGTGGCTCAGCCCAGAAGACGGGTCAGGTCATTGAACAGCGCAATCGCCATCATGAGCGCCAGCACGGCGACACCGGCACGCTGCAAGCGCTCCAGCCACGCCTCCGAGACCGGTCTGCCCGTGACACCCTCCCAAAGATAATACATCAGGTGTCCGCCATCGAGCACCGGCAGCGGCAGCAGGTTGAGCACGCCCAGGCTGACACTGATCAGGGCCAGGAACACCAGGTATTGCGTCAGGCCCATGCTGGCCGAACGCCCGGCGTAGTCGGCAATCGTCAGCGGGCCGCTCAGGTTCTTCAGCGAGGCCTCACCGACCACCATGCGGCCCAGCGTGCGCAGCGTCAGCAACGACACATCCCAGGTCTTCGCGATGCCCTGCCACAGGCCCTCGACCGCGCCGTACTGCACCGTCACCATCTCGGGCGCCGTGCCCACATAGGCGCCGATGCGGCCGACCGCCACCCCGCCCTCCTGCTGTACCTCGGGCGTCACGTCGAGCGTGAGCAGCGCGCCCTGGCGCTCCACCCGCCAGTTGGACACCACGGCCCGCCCCTCGTGCACGGAGGCCCGGATCATCTCGCGCAACTGGCGCCCGTCCGCCACGGCCTTGCCACCGAAGGTCAGCACCAGGTCGCCCGGACGCAGTCCGGCGCGCTCGGCCGGACCGTCGGGCGTGAGCTCGCCGATCTCCGGCCGGCTCAGCGGCGTCACGAGGCCGATCCGCTCGAACAGTTTTGCGTCGGCATCGCTCGCCGCCAGGGCCGCCAGCGGCAGCAGCACCTCGGCGCCTGCGCCGCCGCGCTCACCGGCCAGCGCCAGGCGCAGGTCGCGGCTTTCCAGCGCCCCGCGGGTCAACAGCCAGCGCAGGTCCTCGAACGAGCGCACCGGCTCCAGTTCGGCGCCGTCGAAGCCGGCACGCTCGACACGCTCGCCCCCGACCAGACCGGCACGCTCGGCCACCGAGCCGGCCACCGGCGGCCCCAGCAGCGGGCTGGCCATCTGCACGCCGCTCCAGTTGACCGCCGCATACAGCAGCACCGCCAGCAGCAGGTTGGCCACCGGTCCCGCGGCGACGATCAGCGCGCGCGCGCGCAGCGGCTGGGTGTTGAAGGCCAGGTGCCGCTCGGCCGGATCGACCGGCGCCTCGCGCTCGTCCAGCATGCGCACATAACCGCCCAGAGGAAATGCGCACAAGGTGAACTCGGTGGGTGAACCCTTGGGCTGCCAGCGCAGCAGGGTCTGGCCAAAACCGATGGAAAAACGCAGCACCTTGACGCCACAGGCCACGGCCATGCGGTAGTGGCCGTATTCATGGATGGCGATCAGCAGCCCGAGGGCCACGATGAAAGCGACAACCGTCAGCATCACCCGCCCCTTCAGGCCGCCAGCCGCTGGACGCACTGCTGTGCCGCCGCGCGCACTTCAGCATCCAGAGCCAGCAGATCGGCCAGGCTGGCCGGGGACGAAGGCACGATGGTCGACAGCGTCTGCAGATTGACCGCATGGATCTGGTCGAAGCGGATGCGGCGCTCCAGGAAGGCCGCCACCGCCACCTCGTTGGCCGCATTGAGCACGGCCGTGGTGCCCGCGGGAGCGCGCAAGGCGTCCCAGGCCAGGCGGATGCCGGGGTAGCGTTGCGCATGGCCGGGGGCGTCCATCGGCTCGAAGGTCATGGCCGCCAGTGCATGGAAGTCCAGCGCCGCCGCACCCGAGCTCATGCGCTCGGGCCAGGACAGGCCGTAGGCGATCGGCACGCGCATGTCGGGCGTGCCCAGCTGCGCCACCACCGAGTGGTCGGTGTACTGCACCATGGAATGGATCACGCTCTGGGGATGGATCACCACCTCGAGCTGCTCCGGACCCAGGCCGAACAGATGGCGGGCCTCGATCACTTCGAGCGCCTTGTTCATCATGGTGGCCGAGTCGACCGAGATCTTGCGCCCCATCACCCAGTTCGGGTGGGCGCAGGCCTGCTCGGGCGTGACCTCGCGCAGGCTGTGCGGGTCGCGCGTGCGAAACGGACCGCCGGAGGCCGTCAGGATGATCTTGTCTACGCGTTGCGCCCAGGTCGCCGGGTCGTCCGGCAGGGACTGGAAGATGGCCGAGTGTTCGCTGTCGATGGGCAGCAGCGTGGCGCCGCCGGCGCGCACCGTCTGCATGAAGAACTCGCCGCCCACCACCAGCGCTTCCTTGTTGGCCAGCAGCAGGCGTTTGCCGGCCGCCGCGGCCGCCAGGCAGGGCGCCAGGCCGGCGGCCCCCACGATGGCCGCCATCACGGCGTCGACCTCCTCGTGCGCGGCGACCTCGGCCAGCGCCTGCGCGCCACCCAGCACACGCGTGGCCGAGCCGCTGGCGGCCAGACGTTGGGAGAGTTCGGTGGCGTGCGCCACGCTGGCCATGACGGCAAAACGCGGCCGGTACTGCAGGCACTGCTGCTGCAACAGGTCGACCTGCGTGGCCGCGGTCAGGGCAAAGACTTCAAAGCGTTCCGGATGGCGCGCCAGCACGTCCAGCGTGTTGGTGCCGATCGAACCGGTGGAGCCGAGGATGGCGACACGCTGTTTGTGTTTCATCAGGCAAGCAAGGTATAGAGCATCATGGCCAGAGGCAGCGTGGGCAGCAAGGCATCGACGCGGTCGAGCACGCCGCCATGCCCGGGCAGCAGGCGGCTGCTGTCCTTGGCACCGGCGCTGCGCTTGACCAGGGACTCCACCAGATCGCCCACCACGCTCATGGCGGCCAGAAACAGGCAGGCCAGCAGCAGCAGGAACCAGCCGCCGCGCGTCTGCAGGTGACCGTAAAGACTGGGTGGCGGCAGCACGCCGGCGCGCTCCAGCCCCAGCCAGACCAGGGCCAGCACCACCACCCCCACCATACCGCCCCAGACACCTTCCCAGCTCTTGCCCGGGCTGATGGCCGGCGCCAGCTTGCCGTGGCTGAAACGCCCGCCGAAGGCCTTGCCGGCAAAGTAGGCCGCGATGTCCGCCATCCAGACCAGCACCAGGATGGACAACAGGAAGGCGATGCCGACCTCGCGCGCCTGCACCACGGCCAGCCAGGTCAGCCACAGCGCCAGCAGCCCGCCCGGCACCCGCAGGGCGCGCGGCAGTTGCCCCCAGCGGGCCACACCGGCCCTGAGCAGGGCCGCGCCAGCCAGGACCCAGGCCCCGCCGGCGAGTATCCAGAGCAGCGGCTGGCGGCTGGCCAGCAGGCCCAGATCCCAGGCCATGACGCAGGACACCAGGCAGGCGAAGGCGCCGAGCCAGGCGCCGAACTGGCCCAGGCCATTGAGCCGGCCCCATTCCCAGGCCGCGGCGGCGATCAGCAGCAGCGTGACCAGGCGCCAGGCCAGGGTATCCGGATAAAACAGCGCCGGCAGCAGGAGCAGCAGCAGGACGAGGGCCGTGATGATGCGCTGCTTGAGCATGATGTCCTCTCAGGCCGCTTTCTGGCCGCTGTCGGCCGCCACTTGGGCGGACGTCTGGCCGTAGCGGCGTTCACGGCCGGCGAATTCGGCGATGGCGCGGTCGAGTTCGGCCTCGTCGAAATCCGGCCACAGCTTGTCGCTGAACACGAGTTCGGAATAGGCGGCCTGCCAGAGCAGAAAGTTGCTCACGCGCATTTCGCCGCCGGTGCGGATGATGAGATCGGGGTCGGCCACATGGGCCAGCGCCATGGCGCCGTTGAGCGCGAGTTCGGTGATGGGCTGCCCCTGGCTTGCCAGCCGGGCCGCCGCCTGGGCGATGTCCCAGCGGCCGCCGTAGTTGAAGCAGACATTGAGCACCATCTTGCTGTTGCCGGCCGTAGTGGCCTCGGCGGCATCCAGCCCGGCGCGCACCTTGTCGGACAGACCGGAGCGCTCGCCGACGAAATGCACCTGCACGCCGTCGGCGTGCAGCCGGGGGATCTCCTTGCCCAGCGCCATCGCCAGCAGTTCCATCAGACCGGAAACCTCGTCGGCCGGACGGTTCCAGTTCTCGGAGGAGAAGGCGAAGACGGTCAGCACGCCCACCCCGCGGTCCAGGCAGGCCCGGATGCAGCGGCGCAGGCTCTCCATGCCCTGGCGGTGCCCCGCCAGGCGCGGCAGGAAACGCTTGGTGGCCCAGCGGCCATTGCCATCCATGACGATGGCGATGTGGTGCGGCAAGCCGCCAGGCGAGGTCATGGGCGACAACAGGAAGCCTGGCCTCAAACGGCCATCACTTCCTGCTCCTTGGCCGCGACCAGCTGGTCGATGGTCGCGACATGCTTGTCGGTCAGCTTCTGGATATCGGCCTCGGAGCGTTTCTGCTCGTCTTCGGACGCGGTCTTGTCCTTGACCAGCTTCTTGACGGCCTCGTTGGCGTCGCGGCGCAGGTTGCGCACGGCGATCTTGGCGTTCTCGCCCTCGGTGCGCACCAGCTTGGTCATTTCCTTGCGGCGCTCTTCGCTCATGGGCGGCATGGGCACGCGGATCAGGTCACCCATGGAGGCCGGGTTCAGGCCGAGGTCGCTCTCGCGGATGGCCTTCTCGATCTTGGCGCCCATGCCCTTCTCCCAGGGCTGCACGCTGATGGTGCGGGCATCCAGCAGGTTCACATTGGCCACCTGGCTCAGCGGGACCGTGGAGCCGTAGTACTCGACCTGCACCGAGTCCAGCAGCGAAGGGTTGGCACGGCCGGTACGGATCTTGGACAGGTGGCTCTTGAGCGCCTCGATGGACTGGTCCATCTTGGTTTCCATGTTCTTCTTGATGTCTGCAATCGTCATGTTGTACTCCTCTGCGGTCGCGGCAGCTGCGCTCAGGCGTAGACCAGCGTGCCCTCGTCCTCACCCATCACCACGCGCTTGAGCGCCCCGTGCTTGAAAATGGAAAACACCTTGATCGGCAGTTTCTGGTCACGGCACAGGGCAAAGGCCGTGGCATCCATGATGCCGAGATTCTTCGAGATCGCCTCGTCGAAGGAGATCTTGCTGTAGCGGGTGGCCTTGGGATCCTTCTTCGGATCGGCCGTGTACACGCCGTCCACCTTGGTGGCCTTGAGCACCAGCTCGGCCCCGATCTCGGCGCCGCGCAGCGCGGCGGCGGTGTCGGTGGTGAAAAAGGGATTGCCGGTGCCGGCCGCGAAGATCACCACCTTGCCCTCTTCGAGGTACTGCAGGGCCTTGGGGCGGACATAGGGCTCGACCACCTGCTCGATGGCGATCGCCGACATGACGCGGGCGGTGAGGCCGGCCTTGTTCATGGTGTCGGCCAGGGCCAGCGCGTTCATCACGGTGGCCAGCATGCCCATGTAGTCGGCGG
>JAHRYV010000068.1 GCA_020621965.1 Curvibacter sp.
CGGCCTTCCAGGGCTCGGGGCCGATGGCGCGCAGGAAGGTGGCGGTGTGCGAGGTGCCGGCGCCGACTTCCATGTCATAGGGCTGCAAGAGGGCGCAGCCCTGGGCATCCCAGTAGGCCTGCAGTTTCAGAATGATTTGTTGGAAGGTCAGCATGGTGGTGACAGGTGCAGGCGACGGCGCTCGGGCGGGCCGGGGCCACGCGCTGCAGGCACTGAAATAGGCGGATTTCCGCGTAGACCGTTGATTTTACGGGGCTTCGGCCGCCCCGCGCCGGCCACTCAGGCTCTTTTGCGCCAGGCGGCCCACAGCAGCGCCGCCAGCGCGAGCGCCCACAGCGGCCACAGGCCAACGTGCGCGACCCAGTGGGCATAGAAGGTCAGGCCGTCGCGCCCCTCCACCTCACCCAGCAGCACGCCCTGGGTGTGGCGCGGCAGTTCGGCCAGCACCTGGCCGCGGTGGTCGATGATGGCGGTGGAGCCGGTGTTGGTGGCCCGCACGAAGGGCCGCTCGAACTCCAGCGCGCGCATGCGCGAGATGTGCAGGTGCTGGTCGATCGCCACGGTGTTGCCGAACCAGGCGATGTTGCTGAGATTGACGAAAACCGTCGGCGCCTGCGCCGGGTCGGCGAAACGCCGCCCCAGCTCCTCGCCGAACAGGTCCTCGTAGCAGATATTGGGCGCCAGCCGCTGGCCCCGCCAGACGAAAGAGGGCTGGCCCACGTCGCCGCGGTTGAAGTCACCCAGCGGGATGTTCATCATGGCGGTGAACCACTTGAAGCCGGTCGGGATGAATTCGCCGAAGGGCACCAGATGGTGCTTGTCGTAGCGCCAGGGCAGCTGGCCCGGCGCCAGGCCGACGGCGGAGTTGGTGTAACCCTCGCGGTAGCTGCCCAGCGGCATGCCAATCAGGGCCGCCTGTTCGCCGCTGGCATAGTGCTGGCGCAGCTCGGCCCAGTAGCCCTCGGGCAACTGCTGAGGCAACAGCGGCAGCGCCGTTTCCGGCGCCACCAGCAGCGCGGCCTGGCGGACCTGCAGCTGCTCGCCGTACCAGCGCAGGGCCGTGGGCACGCCGGTGCCGGGCTGGAACTTCTCGTCTTGCGGGATATTGCCCTGCAGCAGCGCCACCGAGGTGCGGCCGGTCGAGGTCGTGACCGGGGTGGCCTCCATCTGCTGCACCGAGGGCAGGGCCAACACGGCCAGCGCCGCAACGCGCTGCATGTGGCCACAGCGCCAGATCTGTGGAATCGTCATGGCCAGCCAGGCGGCCAGGGCCGTGATGCCGTAGACACCCAGCCAGGGTGCATAAGCGGCCAGGGGCCCGTCCACATGGGCATAACCGCCGCCACCCCAGCCGAAACCGGTGAACCAGCGGCCGCGCACCAGTTCCGCCAGCAGCCACAGGGCCGCGAACAGCAGGGCCCGCGCCGCCCGGCTACCCGGCGCCAGCCTGACCTGCAGCGCAGCGGCCGCCGCGTAATACAGCGCCAGCAGACCGGCCAGCGCCAGCACGGCCAGCACAGCCAGCGCAGCGGGCAGGCCGCCGTAGGTGTGCATGGAGATGTAGAGCCACCAGAAGGTGCCGCTCAGCCAGGCCACGGCGTAAAGCCAGCCGGACAACGCGGCCTGCTTCCAGTGCGCGCTGCGTTCGAGCTGCCAGGCCAGCACGCCCAGGGACAGCAGTTGCAGCCACCAGCGCGGCTGGCCATCCCAGGGCGCGGCCATGGCCAGCGCCTGGGCCAGACCGGCCGCGACGCTCAGGCCCCAGTCGCCAGCCCGACGCCAGCCTTCAGCCATCCACACCCGCCTTGCGCGGCACGACGGGTGACACCTTGAACCATTTCACGGCCCCGCCCTTGGTGTGCAGCACGACGAACCGCAGCCCGGCCATGACGTGCTGCTCGCCGCGGCGCGGCACGTGGCCCATCTCGTGGGCGATCAGCCCGCCGATGGTGTCGAAGGTCTCCTGCGCGTCGCTGCCGGCGATGCGCACGTCGAAGGCTTCGTTCACGCGCTCAACCGCGGCGCCGCCGCTGACACGGTAGGTCTGATCGGCCAGGCCGAAGATGTCGCCCTCGTCTTCGGAAATATCGAACTCGTCCTCGATCTCGCCCACGATCTGTTCGAGCACGTCCTCGATGGTGATCAAACCGGCGACGCGGCCAAACTCGTCGATTACGATGGCCAGGTGGTTGCGATTGCCGCGGAATTCATGCAGCAGATCGTTCAGCCCCTTGCTCTCCGGCACGAACACGGCTTGGCGCAGCAGGGCGCGGATATTCAGTTCCGGGGCCCGCTGCAGTTTGAGCAGGTCCTTGGCCATGAGGATGCCGATGATGTTCTCGCGCTCGCCCTCGTAGACGGGAAAGCGCGAGTGGCCGGTGTCGATCACGGTGTGCAGCAACTCGTCATAGGGCGCGTTGATGTCGACCAGGTCCATGCGCGGGGTCGGCACCATGACGTCCCCCGCGCTCATGTCGGCCATGCGCAGCACACCTTCGAGCATGTAGCGCGATTCGGCGCCGATGACCTGGTTGTCCTCGGCCTCTGCCAGGGTTTCGATCAGCTCGGCGGTGGAATCCGGTCCCGGGTGGATGAACTCGGCCAGTTTTCTCAGAAAGGTGCGCTTGTCTTCCTTTTCAGGAAGTCGCGCAGGGTGCGGGTCGGACACTGACGGCGGCACGGAGGTGCTTTGTTGCAATCCCCATAGGATAGCGGATCACCGGGTCGGCCCGATGACGTGCTGCCCCGGCCCTTCAGGGGGCGGATTTGTGGCGCGCGTCGCGCACGCCGCGGCGTATGGCCTGCAGGCCGGAGAGGAAATCCCAGAACTGGCGGGCCTGCACCTTCAGGCGGTAATCGGTTTGTGCCAGTTGCTCCTCCACGAGCTCGGTCATGCGGCTGTCGAAAGTCGCGGGCGGCAGTCGCAAGTAGGCCCTCGCTTCCGAGCCGTCTCGCTCCACCGTCGCGCCCGCCTTGCGGGCGATATTGATCATGGCCGTGTTCTCGCTCAGGGCGTGGATGAACATGAGTTGCACCCCCTCGTTGCGGGCATGCCGCATCGCCCGCGCAAACAGCTTGCCGCCGTAGCCATGGCCGCGCGCCGTCGGCAGGACCGAGACGCCGAACTCGGCACAGGCGTCGAAGCTGCTGTCGACCGAGAAGGCCAGGTGCGCCATGGCGACCAGCTGCAGTCGCCGGTTGTAGATGCCGAAGATAGCGTCGCGCTCGAAATCCAGGCCGTCCACATAGGACTGGATCTGGGCGTCGGTGGCCAGGTAACCGAAACGCAGGTAGCGGTCGTGCTCATCCAGAGCCTGCAGGTGCACCGCGATGCGCCGGCGGTGTCGCGCCCCGAGCCGGCGGATGACGGCCACCCAGGACGCGCGCGATGCGGGGACCGGTTCGGGCGATAGCGCGTGGCGCAACTCGCTGCGACCGGTGGATTCGGAGTTATCGTGATTCCCTGTCATGTTCCGACTGTATTGTGATTTTTGCGTTTTACCAAGGCCATCGTCACGCCGGTATTTGACGCGTGGGCGACAGTTTTGCCCCGACCCTAGGACAAGCCCGGTGGTGCCCCTCTTGCGCCTGAGCTCCAATAGCGGGGTCATGGAGTGATTGATGGAAAAGTTCTGGTTAAACAGCTACCCCGCCGGCGTGCCCCGCGATATCGAACCCGGCCAATACAGTTCACTGGCTCATTTGCTGGAGGAGTCCTTTCGCAAGAATGCCTCGCACCCGTTTTCGGTCTGCATGGAGCGCTGGATGTCCTACCGGCAGCTCGACGAGCTGTCGGCTGCGCTGGGGGCCTGGCTGCAACGCCTCGGGCTGGAGCCAGGTGCGCGCGTGGCCATCATGCTGCCCAATATCCCGCAGTTTGCCGTCACCATGTCGGCGGTGCTGCGCGCCGGCTACACCTGCGTCAACGTCAACCCGCTGTACACCGCGCGCGAACTTGAGCACCAGCTCAAGGATTCCGGGGCCACTGCCATCGTGGTGCTGGAGAATTTCGCCCACACGCTGGAAGAGGTGATCGCCCACACCCAGGTCAAGCACGTGGTGCTGACCGCCATGGGCGATCTGCTGGGCCCCTGGTACGGCCGCTGGATCACCTTTGCGGTCCGCCATCTGGCCAAGATGGTGCCGACGTTCAGGCTGCCGCTGACCGAGGGCCGCACGGTCACGCCGTTCCGGCGCGCCCTGGCCGAGGGCGGCCATCTGTCGCTCAAGCCAGCGGCCGTCACCCTGGACTCCATCGCCTTCCTGCAGTACACCGGCGGCACCACCGGCCTGAGCAAGGGCGCCGTGCTGACCCACCGCAATGTGGTGGCGGCCATCCTGCAGGCCGAAGCCTGGTTCACGCCGGCGCTGGGGCGCATCGGCAATGTGCGGGAGACCAACAGCATCACCGCCTTGCCGCTGTATCACATCTTCGCGCTGACGTTGTGTTTCCTGGCCATCCGCTGGGGCTCGCACGTCACCCTCGTCCCGAACCCGCGCGACATCGGCAAGTTCATCGAGGTGCTCAAGCGCCGTCCCTTCCACATGCTGCCCGCCGTGAACACCCTGTTCAACGCCCTGTTGCAGCACCCGCAGTTCCGCACCGTCGACTTCTCGAATCTCTGTGTCTCCCAGGCTGGGGGCATGGCGGCCTCGGAAGGGACCGCCAAGCACTGGCGCGAGGTCACCGGCTGCACCATGGTCGAAGGCTGGGGCATGAGCGAGACCTGCGCCATCGGCACCAACAACCCGGTCACCGCCACCACCTTCAGCGGCACCATCGGCCTGCCCTTGCCGGGCGTGGAGATCGCCATCAAGGACGACGAGGGCCAGTCCTTGCCCGTCGGTGCCTCCGGCGAGATCTGCATCAGAGGCCCGAACGTGATGACCGGCTACTACAACCAGCCGGCAGAGACGGCGCAGGCCTTCACCCCGGATGGTTTCATGCGCACGGGTGACATCGGCATCATGGATCCCCAGGGCTACACGCGCATCGTCGACCGCAAGAAGGACATGATCCTGGTCAGCGGCTTCAACGTCTTCCCGAGCGAGCTGGAAAACGTGATTTCGCTCTGTGACGGCGTGCTGGAATGCGCCGTCATCGGCGTGCCCGACGCCAAGCAGGGCGAGGCGATCAAGGTCTATGTGGTGCGCAGCGACCCCACCCTGAGCGAGGAAGACGTGGCCAAGTACTGCGCGCAGAACCTCACAGGCTACAAGCATCCGAAGTACATCGAGTTCCGCGACGAACTGCCCAAGTCCAACGTCGGCAAGATCCTGCGGCGCGAGCTGCGGGCCGGCAAGTAGGAGCCACCGCCCCGGCGCCCGCGAGGCCCGGGCGGCCTACACTAGGTTGATGACTGCTGCGCTGCTTCCGCCCGACATCCGCGTCTTCGAACGCGGCTGGCTCTCGTCCAACAACATCCTGCTGCTATCCGAAACGGGCAACGCCCTCATCGACAGCGGTTATGTCAGCCACGCGGCGCAGACACTGGCGCTGCTGGACGAGGCCCTGGGGCCGCAGCCGCTGGACTTGCTGGTCAACACCCACCTGCACAGCGATCACTGCGGCGGCAACGCCGCCTTGCAGGCGCGTTTTCCCGGACTGCGCACGCTGATTCCGCCAGGTCACGCCGAGCAGGTGCGCCGCTGGGATGCGGCCGCCCTGAGCTACACGCCGACTGGCCAGTCCTGCCCGCCGTTTCGCTTGGATGCGGTGCTGGTGCCGGGGACTTCGCTGCGACTCGGTGCGCGCGACTGGGCGGTCCACGCCGCGCCCGGCCACGATCCCCACTCGGTCATCCTGTTTGAGCCGGAGCACCGTCTGCTCGTATCGGCCGATGCGCTGTGGCAGAACGGCTTTGGCGTTGTTTTCCCCGAGATCGAGGGCCTCCAGGCCTTCGATGAAGTGGGTGCTACCCTGGACCTCATCGAGTCGCTGCGACCCCGGCTCGTCATTCCCGGCCACGGTCGGCCGTTTGAACAGCTCGACCCGGCGCTGGCGGCAGCACGGCAGCGCCTGGCGCAGTTCCGCGCCGATCCGCGGCGCCACGCCCGGCATGCTGCCAAGGTTTTGCTGAAGTTCAAGCTGCTGGAGCTGCAGCAGATCGCCCTGGCCGATTTCCACGACTGGGCCGCCCAAACGCCCTACTTCGCGCTGCTGCACGAGTCCTATTTCGCCGGCAGCGACTTCAGGAGCTGGATCGACGAGCTTCTGCAGGACTTGGTACGCGCTGCCGCGGCCCGGCTCGACGGTCCCATTCTGTTCAATCAATAAATTCAGGACGAAAAAAAACGCCCCGTCGTTAGACGGGGCGTTTTCTGCTGTAAGAGCCTGACGATGTC
>JAHRYV010000069.1 GCA_020621965.1 Curvibacter sp.
CTGCCACGAGGCGCCGTTCTACACCCTGGGCCCGCTGACCATCGACATCGCCCCGGGCTACGACCACATTGCCAGCGCCATTGGCGCGGCCATGATTGGCTGGATGGGCACGGCCATGCTGTGCTACGTGACGCCCAAGGAACACCTGGGCTTGCCTGACCGCGACGACGTGAAGCAGGGGATCATTGCGTACAAGATCGCCGCGCACGCGGCCGATGTGGCCAAGGGCCACCCGGGGGCGCGCGCCCGCGACGACGCGCTCAGCCAGGCGCGGTTCGACTTCCGCTGGCAGGACCAGTTCAACCTGGGCCTGGACCCGGAAACGGCGCAGGAATACCACGACGAGACGCTGCCCAAGGACGCCTCGAAGGTGGCGCATTTCTGCTCGATGTGCGGGCCCAAGTTCTGCTCGATGAAGATCACGCAGGAAGTGCGCGACTTTGCTGCCCAGAAGGGCGTGGCCGAGGCCGAGGCGCTGGCGGCGGGCATGGAAACCAAGGCCGAGGAGTTCCAGCGCGGCGGCGGCAGCCTGTACGTGCCGATCAAGCCCGTCTGAGTTTGCTATTGAAATAAGAGCTTCTTGCGCTTGCTGCACAAGCGCAAGAAGCTCTTTTTGTTTGAATTTCTAGATTTGAGCGCTCCGGGCACGGAGCCAGAGCCAGAGCGCGGCTGCCGGGGGCGGGGCGGCTGCGTCAGCGCGGGCTCATGGCGCCGCCAGGCGCGCCAATGGCGCGCGCGGAGCGCCCAAGGCCGGTACGGGCGCCGCATTGGCAGCGGCTTCGCTGCCCTGGCTGGGCAGCACGAACTGGCTGATCAGCAGGGACAGCTCGTGGGCCTGGCTGCGCAGGCTGGCAGAGGCGGCCGTGGATTGCTCCACCAGCGCCGAGTTGGCCTGTGTCATCTGGTCGAGCCGCGCCACGGCGGTGTTGATCTGGCCGATGTCGCGGTTCTGGGCCTGCGTGGCCGAGGTGATCTCGCCCATCATGCGTTCGGCCTCCTGGATGGTGCCCACGATGCGCTGCATCGTGCTGCCGGCCGTGCCGGCCAGGTTGGCGCCCGCATGGACCTGGTCGACCGAGTCGTTGATCAGCGCCTTGATCTCGCGCGCCGCGGCGGCCGAGCGTGTGGCGAGGCTGCGCACTTCCGAGGCCACCACCGCGAAGCCGCGTCCCTGCTCGCCGGCATGGGCGGCTTCGACGGCGGCATTGAGCGCCAGGATGTTGGTCTGGAAGGCGATGGAGTCGATCACACCAATGATGGCCACGATCTTGCCGGCCGATGCGTGAATGCCCTGCATGGTGCGCTCCACCTCGGCGACGACGTTGCCGCCCTCCTGCGCCACCGTGGTGGCGGTGGCGGCCATCTGCTGCGCGTGGTGCGCGGCCTGGGCGGACTGCATCACCCGCGCCGTGATCTGCTCGAGGGCCGCTGCCGTTTGCTGCAGGCTGGCGGCAGTTTCTTCGGTGCGGGCGGAAAGGTCGGTGTTGCCGCTGGCGATCTCCGTGGCGGCGGCGCTCACGTTCTGTGCCGATCCGCGCACCTGCTCGACCAAGGTGCGCAAGGCCTGCTGCATGACGGCCAGCGAGTGCAGCATGCGGCCCGCTTCGTCCCGGTCATGCCCGGCAATATCGTGGCGCAGGTCCAGCGCCGCCACGCGGTCGGCGGTGGCACCCGCCAGCGCAATCGGCCGCGTGATGCTGCGCACCAGCCACAGCGCCAGCACGGTGCCCACCGCCAGCGCCAGCGCGCCCAGGGCCAGCATGGCACTGCGGGCCAGCGCCCCCAGGCGTTCCACCTCGCGCACCCCGGCGTCGATGGCGTTGCGCTGCGACTGCGTGAGCGTGCCCAGCGCCGACAGCAGCGCCCCTGAAGAAGGCAGGAACCGCTCGGAATACACCTTGCGGATGCGTTCCGTGAGGCCGGAATCGCGGGCGGCCACCAGTTCGGTGCGGGCCTTCAGGAAGTCGGCTCCGGCCGCCTGAATGCCCTGCAGCAGTGCACGGTCGTCAGCACCCTGCAGGCGCCGGCCCAGATCGGCAATCTGCGCGTCGTAGAGCTGCTGGGTGGCGGCGATGTCGGCGCCCAGGATGTCGCCCACCTCGGGTTCGGAACTGAGGGCCACGGCCTTGTAGCGCTCGGAATTGATGGCCTGGTGGCGGTAGGCATCGGCGATGAGGCGTTCGGTGGCCACGCCCTGGCTCACCATGGCTTCGGTGGACTGCTGGATGCGGTGCAGCGACCACACGCCAACGGCAGAACCCAGCACGGTGAACGCCAGCACGGCCACGAACGCGGCCCGCAGCCGTTGGCCCAGGCTACCCCGGGACGGTGTGCTGGAGGTGACTGCAGAGAAGGGAGCGGTTTGTTGCATGTGTGGTGGCCAGGTGCCGCAAGGGAGGGCCGTGTGTGCAGGCCCGGCAATTCCAGGGCCCGACCGCGGGGCAGGGCCGCCGCACATCGGGAATGCCGCCGGCCTGGTAACCGACTATCCATTTCAAATGTGACAAGTTGTTTTCATGTCCCTGCCCGCATTGCGGGTTGTCAGCAGATGGCGGGGCGGCGCGCGCAAAGCCGTGAATACCCTGAGCCGGCGTCGTGAGCGCGGGGTCTATAGTCAGCCCACCCCGACCCAGAAGGCCGCGGGCAGGGCGTGGCATCAAAGTTGCATGGCCCGGGTACTTGTCAAAATATGTAAGGAAGAGCAATGAACGCTCTGGGCCGACTTTCCATTCGAACGCGCCTGTATTTCGGCACGATCTTTTCGCTGGTCTTGCTGGTGGTCATCGGGGGCATGGGCTACATGGCACTGGACCGCACGCGCAGCACGCTGGAAATCCTTTTCGCCCAGCGGGTGCAGACCCTCACCGACATGGCCGACCTGCGCACGTCGCTAGGCAACCTGCGCCGCGCCGAAAAGGACATCATCATCAACTTCAACAACACCGTTGAAGTGGCGGCGCTGCGTGAGAGTTGGGGCAAGACCCTGGCGGCGCTGCGCAAAAGCCTGGCCGACGTGCGCCAGGTGCAGGCGGGCGATGCCGCCTTCGTGGCCTCGATCGACAAGTCGCTGGAAGAGATCAAGCAGTATGAAACCGGCATAGCGCCGATCTTCGACCAGATCGAGCGGGCCCAGCTCGACGGGGCTGGCGCCGGTGCCTATGCCGACCGGCTCAAGCAGCACATGGAAGCCACCGACCAGTTGTTCTCGCACCTGGCCACGACGGCGCGTGAGCAGATGGACGAGGCGCGCAAGGGGGTCGATCGCCTGGCCGCCACGATGTCCGGCCTGATCGGTGCCGCGCTGGTGCTGGCGCTGGCGGTGCTCATTCCGCTCACCACGCTGAGCGTGCGCTCCATCACCCGCTCGCTGGCCCAGGCGCGTGACCTGGCCGAACGCATCGCCGGCGGCGACCTCTCGCGCGACGAGCAGGCCCTGAACCAGGACGAAGTGGGCCAGCTGGTGGCCGCCATGGGGCGCATGCAGCAGTCGCTGCGCGGGCTGGTGCGCCAAGTGCAGGATGCCGCGGGCAACATCTCCACCGCCAGTTCCGAGATCGCCACGGGCAACCACGACCTGAGCCAGCGCACCGAGCAGACCGCTGCCAACCTTGAAGAAGCGGCTTCGTCCATGGAGATGCTCACCAGCACGGTGCAGCAAAGTGCCCAGTCGTCGCGCCAGGCCAGCGATTTCGCTGCATCGGCGGCCGAAGTGGCGGCACGTGGCGGCGCCGTGGTGTCGCAGGTGGTGACCACCATGGACCAGATCACCACCAGTTCGCGCAAGATCGCGGACATCACCGGGGTGATCGACTCCATTGCCTTCCAGACCAACATCCTGGCGCTCAATGCCGCCGTCGAGGCCGCCCGTGCGGGCGAGCAGGGCCGGGGCTTCGCCGTGGTGGCCAGTGAGGTGCGCAGCCTGGCGCAGCGCTCAGCCGAGGCGGCCCGCGAGATCAAGGGGCTGATCGGTTCGTCGGTCGAGCGCGTCGAGGACGGCTCGCGCCTCGTGAGCCAGGCGGGCGAGACCATGACCGAGATCGTGAGCAGCGTGCGCCGCGTCTCCGGCATCATTTCCGAGATCACCGCTTCGGCCGCCGAGCAGAGCGACAACATCGGCCACATCAGCCAGTCGGTCACCCAGCTCGACCAGATGACGCAGCAGAACGCCGCGCTGGTGGAGCAGTCCACGGCGGCGTCCGAATCGCTGCGCGAGCAGGCGACGCAACTCACCCGGGCGGTCAGCCAGTTCAAGCTGCATGGCGAGGCCTCAGCACAAGACGTGGGCCGGCCCACCGCCACCGCCGCCCGCGCCCAGGTTGGGCCAGCGCTCACCGCAGCGCGGCCGGCGCGGGTGTCTCTGCAGCTGCAGTAAGGGTGTTTTTCGCCCGATGCGCTAGGTGCATGGGCGCGACGTGCTACGAAATCAGGAGTAATTGGCGGGCTGAATGTGCGCGCGAACTGGGCGATGGCAATGCCCACCGGCCGCGCGCCGACAGCGCCTCTGTGCTGTATTCCCGAACCCGCCCGGCCTACGCGGCCCGGTCCACGATGCGGTTGCGACCCTCGTGCTTGGCGCGGTAGAGCCGTCGATCCACCTCTTCGAGAAAGCGCACCGGGTCATCGTGCGCGGCAGGAATGGCGGTGCCCACGCCCACGCTCAAGGTGAGCAGTTGCCCGATGGGGGACCTGGCATGCGGAATCTGCGCCTTGAACACCTCTTGCCGGCAACGCTCGGCCACCGTCCGCGCGGCCCGTGCATCGCTGGCGGGCAGCAGCAGTACGAATTCCTCGCCTCCGTAGCGCGCCACGAAGTCACCTGGCCGATGGGTGGCACGGGTCAGCGCCTGCGCCACACGCCGAAGGCACTCGTCGCCCTCTACGTGGCCGTAGCAGTCGTTGTAGTGCTTGAAGAAGTCCACGTCGAACAGCAGCAGCGACAGCGGGCGCACCTCGTGCCGCGCATCCTGCCACTCGCGCTGCAGAACGGCGTCGAACTTGCGCCGGTTGTTCACGCCGGTGAGGCCGTCACGGAACGAGAGGTCTTCCAGCTCCTGCTGCAGCAGCAACAGCTTTTCTTCGCCACGCTTGCGCTCGGTGATGTCGAACATGAACCCCACGAGCGCCTGGACTTGCCCCTGCGCGCCGCGCACCACATGCACCACGTCGCGGATCCACACGTAGTCGCCACCGGCGGTGAGCGCGCGGTAGTCCGCTTCGTGGTCCACGCCCGCCTGCGATTGGGAGATGCAGAAGTTGACCACCCGCTCGCGGTCGTCCGGGTGCATGCGGTCTGCCCAGTCCTGCACCGTCATCCAGCTCGACGGACTCCAGCCCAGCAAGGCTTCGATCTGCGGGCCGATGTAGGCAAACGTGGCCGTGGCCCAGTCGATCTTCCAGGGGATGGCGCGGGTGGACTCCAGCAGCGTGCGATACAGGGTGTTGTCGGGTTCTGTCGGGTTCATGCCGCGGGCCTGGGGGTGGGGCTGATCGGGCACAGCATAGCCCTATCGCTCTTGGGACGTAATGCCCCTTTCAGGCCGCGGGCCACCGCCAGGGCCACGGTGCCGATGGGGTGATGGTGCGTTCGCAGCCAGCCGCTCGGCCGCCGGAACCCTCGCCTGGAGTGGCGTTGGTGGTGCGCAGTGCGGGGGGCGGCGGTTCCGGGGTGTGCCGTGCGCGGGTGCGCCTACCCTGCAGGCGCCATCTGCGCCGGGCGCGCCCACACCGCCGTGCCGGCGGGCGGCTGGCACCCTCAGTCGCGCGTCACGCGCAGCACTTCTTCGCGGCTGGTGATGCCCGCGGCAATCAGGCGCTCGGCATCCTGGCGCATGAGCGCCATGCCATGGGCCAGCGCGGCGGCGCGGATGTCGGCTTCGGAGGCCTGGTTGTGGATCTGCGCACGGATGGCATCGTTGGTCACCAGCAGCTCGAACACGCCGGTGCGGCCCGTGTAGCCCGTGTGGCCGCAGTGCTCGCAACCACCGCCGTGGCAATGGCTGCAGTATTTGCGCACCAGGCGCTGGGCCAGCACGCCCAGCAGCGAGGACGACAGCAGGAACGGCTCCACGCCCATGTCGATCAGTCGGGTCACGGCGCTGGCGGCGTCGTTGGTGTGCAGCGTGGCCAGCACCAGGTGGCCGGTGAGCGAGG
>JAHRYV010000008.1 GCA_020621965.1 Curvibacter sp.
CTCAGGCTCAGGCTCAGGCTCAGGCTCAGGCTCAGGCTCAGGCTCAGGCTCAGGCGGCCGTGCCGGGCGCAGCCCGGATCGTGGCCGGCGAGAGCGACGACGACATCGACGCCGTCGACGTGATCGATCCCGATCTGTTCCCGATCTTCGAAGAAGAGGCGGCTGAACTGATGCCGCAGCTGGGTTCGGCCCTGCGCTTATGGTCCGGCCAGCCGGATCACGCAGGCGCACGCCTGGACGTGCTGCGCGTCTTGCACACGCTCAAGGGCAGTGCCCGCCTGGCGGGCGCGATGCGCCTGGGCGAAATGGCGCACCGCATGGAGTCGGCCATCGAACAGATGGGTTCGGAATTCGTCCAGGCGGCCCAGATCGAGCCCCTGCTCAACCGTTTCGACGGACTGCAGCAGAACTTCGACGAACTCTGCCACGGGCCGGTTGAACAGGCGCCTGCCGTGCTGCACCAGGAAACGCCGAGCCGCCTCGACGAGCTGCCGCAGCTGGCCGCCTTGGCGCCGGCGCCAGCGCAGCGCCCGGAACCCGTTCTGCCCAAGGTGGCCGGGAGCCCGGCGGCGCCGGCCCGACCAGCCATGCCCGCCATGCCTGCCATTAAGCTGCCCGCCACCGCGCCGGTCTCAGGCGCCACGGCCCGCAGCGCCGCGGGCCAGACGGTGCGCGTGCGTTCCCAACTGCTGGACCGCCTCGTGAACCAGGCCGGTGAAGTGATGATCACCCGCAGCCGTCTGGACCAGCGCCTGGGCCAGCTCAACGGCTCGCTCGACGAACTGACCGCCAACCTGGACCGTCTGCGGACCCACCTGCGCGACGTCGAATTGCAGGCCGAGTCGCAGATGCAGTCGCGTCTGGCCCAGGCCAAGGACACGGCCCAGGGTTTCGATCCGCTGGAGTTCGACCGCTTCACACGCGTGCAGGAACTCACACGCATGATGGCCGAGTCGGTCAACGACGTGGCCACCGTGCAGCGCAACCTGCAGCAGACCATCAGCGGGACTGAGGACGATCTGGTCGCCCAGGGCCGCCAGACGCGTGAGCTGCAGCGTGACCTGCTGCGCACGCGCATGATGGAGTTCGAAGGAATCTCCGAGCGTCTGTATGGCGTGGTGCGCCAGGCGGGCAAGGACGCGGGCAAGCAGGTGAAGCTCGACATCATCGGCGGCACGATGGAAATCGACCGCGGCGTACTCGATCGCATGACGCCGGCTTTCGAGCACATGCTGCGCAATGCCGTGGGCCACGGCATCGAAACGCCGCAGGAGCGCCTGGCCGCCGGCAAGTCGCCCGCCGGCACCATCACCATCAGCCTGTACCAGGAAGGCAATGACGTCTCCGTCGTCTTCAGCGATGACGGCGCCGGCCTCAACCTGGCGCGCATCCGCGAGAAAGCACAGTCGCAGGGTCTGCTGGCACCGGGACAGGTGCTGTCGGATGCCGATGCAGCCAACATGATCTTCATGCCTGGCTTCTCCACCGCTACCAGCGTGACCGAGCTGTCCGGTCGGGGCATCGGCATGGATGTGGTGCGCTCCGAAGTGCAGGCCCTGGGCGGTCGGATCGAGACCTCGACCCAGCCCGGCACGGGCACGAGTTTCAAGCTGGTGCTGCCGCTGACCACGGCCGTGACGCAGGTGATCATGTTGCGCATGGGCGAGCTGAGCATCGGCGTGCCGGCCAATCTGGTCGAAATCGTGCGCCGCCTCAACGCCACCGAACTCGATCTCGCGTACCACAGCGGCAGCACGCCGTATGGCGGCGAAGTCGTACCCTTCTTCTGGGCCGGCGCCCTGCTGCAGGCTTCGGCGCGCAGCTTCGAACACGTCGGCAAGACCCACCCCGTGGTGGTGCTGCGCAGCGCCGGCCAGCGTCTGGCCATCCACGTCGACGAAGTGCTGGGCAACCAGGAAGTCGTGGTGAAGAACCTGGGGCCGCAGCTGTCCCGACTGCCCGGCCTGGCCGGCATGTCGGTGCTGGCGTCCGGCGCCGTGGTGCTGATCTACAACCCGGTGGCCCTGGCCACGGTGTACGGCGACAAGGCGTCCGAGTTGCAGCAGACGGCCGGCAAGCCCGCGGTGGCGGGCCGCCGTACGGCGACCGAGCTCGTGGCACAACCCGTCGTGCCCTCCGGCAGCGAAGTGCCGCTGGTCCTGGTGGTGGACGACTCGATCACGGTGCGCCGCGTCACGCAGCGTCTGCTGCGCCGCGAAGGCTATCGCGTGGCGCTGGCGGCCGACGGCCTGCAGGCCTTGGAGCGCCTGGCCGAGGAGCGGCCGGCGGTGGTGCTGTCGGACATCGAGATGCCGCGCATGGACGGTTTCGATCTGGCGCGCAACATCCGAGCCGACGAGAAGCTGCGCGATCTGCCCATCATCATGATCACCTCGCGCATTGCCGAAAAGCACCGCGAGCATGCCAAGGAGCTGGGCGTCGACCACTACCTCGGCAAGCCCTTCCCGGAAGAAGAGCTGCTCAATCTGGTGCGGCACTACTGCAAACAGGCCGAGCCGGCCTGATGCCCCCCTGCAGGCCGTTGCGGCCTGCAGGGCTCACTCTTGCTCTGCGGTCTTGCGGACGACGGCGTAGCGCCCGAGCGTGCGCTCACGTGCTTCGTCGTGCGCCACCAGCGGCCAGGGATAGTTTTCGCCCAGCGTGACACCGGCGCCGGCCAGTTCCAGCGGACTGGACAGCCAGGGCGCATGCAGGGCGGCGTCCGGCAGGTCGGCCAGCTGCGGCAGATAGCGCCGGATGAAACGGCCCTGCGGATCGAACTTCCGGCTCTGGCTCACCGGGTTGAAGATGCGGAACCACGGCTGTGCATCGCAGCCGCTGGATGCCACCCACTGCCAACCGCCATTGTTGGACGCCAGGTCGAAATCATTGAGCTGCTCGGCAAAGTAGCGCTCCCCCCAGCGCCAGTCGATGCCCAGATCCTTCACCAGGAAGCTGCCCGCCACCATGCGCAGGCGGTTGTGCATATAACCCGTCTGGTTGAGCTGGGCCATGGCGGCATCGACGATGGGATAGCCGGTGCGGCCCTCGCACCAGGCCCGGAACAGCGCGTCTGCCTGCGGGCCGTGCTCCCAGCGGATGGTGTCGTAGGCCGGCCGGAAAGCGCCGTGGGCCACCCGCGGGAAATTGGCCAGGATCTGGAAATAGAAGTCGCGCCAGGCCAGCTCGCTGAGCCAGGTGGCGGCGCCGGGACTGCCCTGGCGGCTGCGCTGCTGTGCGCTGGCCACCAGCCGGCGCAGCGACACCGTGCCGAAGCGCAGGTGGATGCCCAGGTAGCTGGGACCTTTGAGGGCAGGGAAATCGCGCGTCTCATGGTATTGGTCCATGCGCTGGGCGAAGTCGTCGAACAATAGGCGCGCGCCGCGGCTGCCGGTGGGGATCTTCAGCTGCGCCAGATTGCTGGGCTCGAAGCCGAGTTCGGCCAGTGCGGGGACGGGCTGGCGCAGCGTGGCGGGGCGGGGCGCCAGGGCGCTGGCCGGCGCCACGGTGTCGTACACAGGCAGCGCGGCAGCCTGCAGGCGCGCCAGCCAGGCGCGTTTGTAGGGCGTGAACACGGTGTAGGGCGTGCCGGCGCCGCTCAGCAGTTCGCGGCCTTCGAAGATCACGTGGTCCTTGCACGTGTACAGGGCAATGCCGGCGGCCGCGAGCTGGCCGCGCACGCGGGCATCGCGCGCCTGGGCCTGCGGCTCGTAGTCATGGGCCGCAAACACCGCCTGCACACCCAGCTGCTGCGCCAGCGCCGGCAGAACCTCGACGGCGCGGCCGTGCCGCACGATCAGGCCGGCTTCGTCTTGCTTGGCCAGGGTGCGCAGGTCGGCATCCAGTTCCAGCAGGCTGGCGTGGATGAAGGCCACGCGCCGGTCGGCGCGCGGCAGCGGGTCGAGGATGTCGCGGTCGAAGACGAAGGCGCAGTAGACGTGCCGGCACTGCCGCAGGGCCTGGTGCAGGGCAGGGTGGTCGTCCAGCCGCAGATCGCGGCGAAACCAGACCAGGCCGGAATCCAAGCTATTTTGCATATCACCGCTAAAATTCGCGCATGGCCGATGATTCTGCACCTATCAACCTGACGAATCATTTCCTGATCGCCATGCCCGGACTGGCCGACGAGACTTTTGCCAAAAGCGTGGTCTATTTGTGCGAGCACAGCGAGCGCGGCGCCTTGGGCCTGATGATCAACAAGCCCAGCGACATCAAACTGCAGAACCTGTTCGACAAGGTCGAATTGCCGCTGGGCCGCGCCGATCTGAAAGACGCCCCCGTGTTCCAGGGCGGCCCGGTGCAGACCGAGCGCGGTTTCGTCCTGCACGAGGCCCTGCAGGAGGAGAAGGCGGAAAAGCCCGAGCCGGTCTACGCTTCCACCATGATGATTCCCGGCGGCCTGGAGATGACCACCTCGCGCGACGTGCTCGAAGCCCTGTCCACCGGCGCCGGCCCCAGCCGCGTGCTGGTCTCGCTGGGCTACTCGGCCTGGGCCCAGGGCCAGCTCGAATCCGAGATCGGCGAGAACAGCTGGCTGATCGTGCTGGCCGACCCCGAAGTGATCTTCGAGACCCCGGTCGAGCAGCGCTACGACAAGGCCCTGGCCCTGCTCGGCCTGCAGGCCTGGATGTTGTCACCCGAGGCGGGACACGCGTGATATGAAGCACCCCCAGGCTCCGCTCCGCTCCGCCACCCCCCTGACAGGGGGCAACGCCAGTGGCCCGGCAAAGCCGGTTCCACGGCGTTTCGCGGTTTTCGCTTTTTCTGCGGAGGCGGAACTGCCATGAGCACGGCAGCGTCCATCACTGCCATTCCCGCCGCGCAGCAAAGCTTTCTCGCTCTGGATTTCGGCCTCAAGCGCACCGGCGTGGCCGTGGGCAACCGCCTGCTGCGCCGGGCCCAGCCGCAACCCACCATCCGGGCCGAGGGCGACGCCCGCTTCGAGAAGATCGCCGAGCGCCTGAAGACGTGGCAGCCCGACGCGCTGGTGGTGGGCATACCCTTCCATCCCGACGGCGCGCCGCACGACAATACGGCGCGGGCGCAGAAGTTCGCGCGCCAGCTGCGCGGGCGCTTCGGCCTGCCGGTCTACGAGGTCGACGAGCGCTACAGCACGACCGAGGCCCTGGCCGATGGCGCGGCCGATGCCGACGCGGGCGCGGCCTGCGTCATCCTGGAGCAGTTTTTGAGGAACCTGGAATGAGCACCTTGGCACTGGATGCGGAAGCCCTCTACGGCGAACTGCTGCGCGGCGTGCGCGGGCTGTGCACGCCGGGCACGCGCCTGGTCGGCGTGACCTCGGGCGGCGCGTGGCTGGCCGAGCGGCTGCAGCGCGACCTGCAGCTGAGCGGCGAACACGGCGTGATCTCCTCGGCCATGCACCGTGATGACTTCGCCCGCCGCGGGCTGGCCATCGGCGGCCAGACCCTGCTGCCCTTCGACGTCAACGATGCCCAGATCATCCTGCTCGACGACGTGCTCTACACCGGGCGCACCATCCGCGCCGTCATCAACGAACTGTTCGACTACGGGCGCCCCGCGGGCATCAAGCTGGCCGTGCTGGTGGACCGCGGCGGGCGGGAGCTGCCGATCGAGGCCGACTTCGCCGCCGCGCGCGTGGCGCTGGCCAGCGGCCAGTCGCTCGCCCTGGCGCGGGATGAACGAGGCAATTTCAGCTTCCAGGTCGAGAACGCATGAGACGGACGCAGCGCGCCCACCGAACCGCACGAGGCTAGACCCACATGCTCTACAAACGCAATCCTCAACTCAACAAAAACGGCGAGCTGATCCACCTGCTGTCCACCGAAGGACTGCCGCGCGATATCCTCACCCACATCCTCGACACGGCGGCCAACTTCGTCAGCGTCAGCGACCGCGAGGTCAAGAAGGTGCCGCTGCTGCGCGGCAAGAGCGTGTTCAACCTGTTCTTCGAGAACTCCACGCGCACACGTACCACCTTCGAGATCGCCGCCACGCGGCTGTCGGCCGACGTCATCAACCTCGACATCGCGCGCTCCTCGGCCTCCAAGGGCGAGAGCCTGCTCGACACCATCGCCAACCTGAGCGCCATGGCGGCCGACCTCTTTGTGGTGCGCCACAGCGAATCCGGCGCGCCTTACCTGATCGCCCAGCATGTGGCGCCGCACGTGCATGTGGTCAACGCCGGCGACGGCCGCCACGCCCACCCCACGCAGGGCCTGCTGGACATGTACACCATCCGGCACTACAAGAAGGACTTCGCCAACCTGACGGTGGCCATCGTCGGCGATGTGCTGCACTCGCGCGTGGCGCGCTCCGACATCCATGCCCTCACCACCCTGGGCTGCGCCGAGGTGCGCGTGGTGGGCCCCAAGACCTTGGTGCCGGCCACCATGGCGCCCATGGGCGTGCGCGTCTGCCACACGCTGGAAGAAGGCATCAAGGGCGCCGACGTCATCATCATGCTGCGCCTGCAGAACGAACGCATGAGCGGCGCGCTGCTGCCTTCCAGCCAGGAATACTTCAAGAGCTTCGGCCTGACGCCCGAGAAGCTGCAGCTGGCCAAGCCTGACGCCATCGTCATGCACCCGGGGCCGATCAACCGTGGCGTCGAGATCGACTCGACGGTGGTGGACGGCAAGCAGAGCGTGATCCTGCCGCAGGTGACCTTCGGCATCGCGGTGCGCATGGCGGTGATGAGCATCGTGGCCGGGAATGAAGCATGAGCGGGAGCAAACCAGAATGAAACTGTTGATCAAAGGTGGCCGTGTCATCGACCCGGCCAGCAACCGCGACGAGATTGCCGACGTGACCATCGCAGCCGGCCGCATCGTGGCCATCGGCAAGGTGCCGGCCGATTTCGCGCCCAACCGAACCATCGACGCGGCCGGGTGCATCGTCGCCCCTGGCCTGCTGGACCTGGCCGTGCGCCTGCGCGAACCGGGCCACGAACACGAGGGCATGCTCGAATCCGAGATGGCGGCGGCCGTCGCCGGTGGTGTCACCAGCCTGGCCTGCCCGCCCGACACCGACCCGGTGCTCGACGAGCCGGGCCTCGTCGAGATGCTGAAGTTCCGCGCCGAGAAGCTGCACCAGGCGCGCGTGTTCCCGATCGGCGCGCTCACGCGCAACCTGCAGGGCGAGATCCTGACCGAGATGGCCGAGCTCACCGAGTCCGGCTGCGTCGCCTTCAGCCAGGCCGACGTGCCGCTGGTCAACACCCAGGTGCTGCAGCGCGCTTTCCAGTACGCCAGCACCTTCGGTTATGCCGTCTGGCTCCGCCCTAACGACTACTACCTGGGCCAGGGCGTGGCGGCCAGCGGGGCGCTGGCCACGCGCCTGGGGCTGTCGGGTGTGCCGGTGGCGGCCGAGACCGTCGCCCTGCACACCATCTTCGAGCTGATGCGCGCCACCGGCGCCCGTGTGCACGTGTGCCGCCTCAGCAGCGCCGCCGGCGTCGCGCTCGTGCGCCGGGCCAAGGAGGATGGCCTGCCCGTCACCTGCGACGTCAGCATCAACTCCCTGCACCTGACCGACACCGACATCGGTTACTTCGACAGTCGCATGCGCCTCAATCCGCCGCTGCGCCAGCAGGTGGACCGCGACGCGCTGCGCGAGGGCCTGGCCGACGGCACCATCGATGTGCTGGTGTCCGACCACACACCGGTGGACGAAGACGCCAAGATGCTGCCCTTTGCCGAAAGCGAGCCCGGTGCCACCGGCGTCGAGCTGCTGCTCAGCCTGGCGCTCAAGTGGGGGCAGGAGAGCGGCGTCGGCCTGACGCGCGCACTGGCCGTGCTGAGCAGCGAGCCGGCGCGCGTGCTGGGCGGCGCCCTGGGCACCTTGCAGGCCAGCGCCGGCCAGCTGGTGGTCGGCGGCGTGGCCGATGTCTGCGTCTTCGACACGCTGGCCGAGTGGACGGTGCAACCCGCGGCCCTGCGCAGCCAGGGCAAGCACACACCGTTTGCCGGCTACGAGTTGCCCGGCCGGGTGCGCAGCACCATCGTGGGCGGGCAGATTGCCTTCCAGCAGGAATAAACCCCTGGCCGCGGTGCGTGCGAGCTTGCGTGGCCGGCTGCGTGGCCTGTGGCGGCTGCTGCGGGCCGGTGCCCACATCCTGGCCGGCCTGCTGACCATCCTGCTGCGCTTTCCTCGCCTGTCCCCCGAACAGCGCGAGATCCGCGTGCAGGTCTGGTCGCGCGAGCTGCTGGCCCACCTGGGCATCCGGCTGGAGGTGCGCGGCCCGGCGGCCCTGCCGGGCCCCTTGCTGCTGGTGGCCAACCACATCTCCTGGCTGGACATCAGCGCGCTGCACGCCGCGCGTTTCTGCCGTTTCGTCTCCAAGGCCGACGTCAAGGCCTGGCCGCTGATCGGCGCCCTGGCCAGTGGCGTGGGCACGCTGTTCATCCAGCGTGAGTCCCGGCGCGATGCCATGCGCGTGGTGCACCACATGGCCGACAGCCTGCGTGCCGGCGACGTGCTGGCGGTATTCCCGGAAGGCACTACCGGCGATGGTGTGGAGCTGCTGCCTTTTCACGCCAACCTGCTGCAGGCGGCCATCGCGGCCGGCTCGCCGGTGCAGCCGGTGGCACTGCAGTTCGTCGACACGCGCAGCGGCCAGCGCAGCCCGGCGCCCTGTTATGTCGGTGACGACACCTTGCTGGGTTCGGTCTGGCGCACGGTGTGTGCCCCGGCCATCACGGTGCGCATCGTCTTCGGCGTGCCGCAGCCGGCCGCGGAACGGGAGCGGCGCGCCTGGGCGGAAGATCTGCGCCAGGCCATCGAGCAGCTGCGCCAGCCGCCGGGCGAGCCTTAACGGCTCAGGCGAGGTCCGTACAGGCTGTGCGCTGACCGGCGCAGGGTTTGTCGCAGGCGCCGTCCTGGCGCAGCGCGCAGCCGCGGTTGAAGGTCACCACGTGGTCCACCTCGGGCCGGATGCCGATCCACTCGCCGATCTTGTGGTCGTGGTGGCTGGGCACATGGGCCAGCACGGTCTGGCCGCTGGCCAGGCGCAGGGTGTAGAGGAACTCCGAGCCGCGGAAGGCCTTGCGCACGATCTCGGCCTTCACCGGCGCGTCGTCGTCGTGCACGATGTCGTCGGCACGCAGCAGCACGTCGCACTCGCCGCCGGCGAAGGCGCAGGGTAGCGGACACTCGGCGATGTCGGTCAGATTGCCCAGCGGCGTCTGCACCACGATCTGCTGGTCGACCTGCCGGATGGTGGCCGGCGCGAACACGCCGTGGCCGATGAAGTCCGCCACGAAACGCGTGGCCGGGCGGTGGTAGAGCGTATAGGCGTCGTCCCACTGGTGCAGCCGGCCCTCGTGCATGACACCGATGGTGTCGCCGATGGCAAAGGCTTCAAGCTGGTCGTGTGTGACAAACAGCGCCGTGGCCTGCGCGGCCTTCAGGATGGTGCGCACCTCGTGCGCCAGCCGCTCGCGCAGTTCGACGTCGAGGTTGGAGAAGGGCTCGTCCAGCAGCAAGAGTTGCGGCCGCGGCGCCAGCGCGCGGGCCAGCGCCACGCGCTGTTGCTGGCCGCCCGAGAGTTCGTGCGGGTAGCGCGACTCGCTGCCCTCCAGGCCCACCAGCGCCAGCACCTCGCGCACCCGCAGTTCGCGCTCGGCGCGGGGCAGGTGGGCGATGCCAAAGGCCACGTTGCGGCCCACGTCCAGATGCGGGAACAGGGCGTAGTCCTGGAACACCATGCCGATGCGCCGCGCCTCCGGTGCCAGCTGCGTCTGGGCGCTGCCCACCACCTGGCCCGACAGCCGGATCTCGCCCGCGCTCACCCGCTCCAGGCCGGCCACGGCGCGCAACAGCGTGGTCTTGCCGCAGCCCGAGGGGCCGATCAGCACGCCGATGTCGCCGGCACGCAGGCCCAGCGACACGTCCCGCACGGCCGGCTGGGCGGCGCCGGGGTAGCGGACTTCGAGTTGCGCGACTTCGAGGAACATGGTGGGAGGCTAATGACCGCGGGGAAGGCCGGCGGGACCAGGCCTTCATTGTAGATGCTTACAATTCTCATTACGCCCGCTCCTCTATTCCGGGCGCTCTGCATGCCCCTGCGTCGGCTCCATCACCTCTTCCTGCTGCTGTTCACCGCCTGCCTGATGCTGCCCGTGCTGGCCCTGCTGGGGGCCTGGCTGCCGGCGGGCGCGGCCGGCGCGCAGACCGGCGCGATCCTGCTGGAGATGGCGCGTACCGTGCTGCCCGACTACGTGGCCACCACCTTCTGGCTCTGCCTGCTGGTGGCCGTGGGTGTCATCACCGTGGGGCTGTCGTCGGCGGCCGCGGTGACCTTGTTCGACTTTCCCGGCCGCCGCTTCTTTGAGTGGGCGCTGCTGCTGCCCCTCGCCATGCCGGCCTATGTGGTGGCCTACGCCTACACCGATTTCCTGCAGTACAGCGGCCCGCTGCAGACCTGGCTGCGCGCACTGACCGGTCTGCAGGGGCGCGTTTTTCCCGAAATCCGCAACACGGGGGGCGCGGCCTGGGTGCTGACCTTCGCGCTCTATCCCTACGTCTACCTGCTGGCGCGCACGGCGCTGGCCGAGCGCGCCAGCCATCTGATGGAGGCGGCCCGCCTGCTGGGCGCCCCGCTGTCGCGCCGCATCCGCGAGGTGGCGCTGCCGCTGGCGCGCCCGGCGGTGGCGGCCGGGGTGGCGCTGGCCCTGATGGAGACGCTGGCCGACTTCGGCGTGGCCAGCTACTTCGGCATCCAGACCTTCACCGCCGGCATCTACAAGGCCTGGCTGGCCATGGACAACCGGGTCGCCGCCGCCCAGCTGGCCACCGTGCTGCTGGGGCTGGTGGCCCTGCTGCTGTGGCTGGAGCACCGCTCGCGCCAGCGCCTGCGTTTCGTCAGCACCCGCCTGGGGCGCGCTGCCGGCACCGAGGCGCGGCCGGTGCCGCTGCGCGGCGCCCGCCTGGCCCTGGCCTGGGCGGTGTGCGGGCTGCCGCTGCTGATGGGTTTTGTGGCGCCGGTGCTGTTCATGTTCCGCCCCCTGCTGGCGGACTGGTCGGAGCTGCCCTGGGACGGTTTTGTCGGCTGGGCCGGCAACAGCCTGCGCCTGGGCGCGCTCAGCGCCGTGCTGGCGGTGGCCCTGGCCCTGCTGCTGGCCTTCAGCCTGCGGCGCCTGCCCGATCTGCTGACGCGCGCTGTGGTCTGGCTGGCCGGCCTGGGTTATGCCGTGCCGGGCGCCGTCGTGGTGGTGGGCCTGCTGTTGCCGGTCGGCTGGGTGCAGGCGGCCTGGCCCAACGCCAGCGCGGCCTACTGGGTCACGGCGACCTCGCTCGGCCTGGTCTGGGCCTACCTGGTGCGGTTTTGCGCGGTGGCACTGCAGTCGGTGCAAAGCGGCTATGCGCGTATCCCGGCCAGTCTGGACGACAGTGCGCGCATGCTGGGCAGCGGGGACTTCGGCCTCCTGCGCCGTGTGCACTGGCCGCTGCTGCGGCGCTCGGCCATGGCGGCCACCCTGCTGGTCTTTGTCGATGTGATGAAGGAGCTGCCGGCAACCCTGGTACTGCGGCCCTTCGACAGCGATACCCTGGCCGTGGTGGCCTACCAACTGGCGCGCGACGAGCGCCTGGGGGAGGCGGCGCTGCCGTCTTTGGCCCTGGTATTGGTGGGGTTGTTGCCGGTACTGTTGCTAAGTCGCACGCTTCGTACGCGCAATGGCTGATTCGCGGGTTTGGGCCCTATTCATCAACGCCAGCCTGTATAGAATGAGAATGTTCTTATATTAGGATTCGTCTAGTCATGAGCAAGCGTTCCATCCAGGCAACTCCGGCGAGCGTGACCGAACCGGATCAGGTGTTCGAACTGGCCGCCGAGACCTTTCGTGTCATGTCGGCGCCCATGCGCTTGAAGATCATCAGCCACCTGTGCGATGGCGAGCGCAACGTCAGCTATCTGCTGAGCAAGATCGACACCACCCAGCCCAATATGTCGCAGCACCTGACCACGCTGTACCAGGCGGGTGTGCTGGGCAAGCGGCGCGACGGCGTGCAGATCTACTACCGCATCATCGACGACCGCGTGGCCGCGCTGTGCCGCGCCGTGTGCACGCAGATCGCCGCCGAGGCCAACTTCGAGCCGACGCCGGATTCGGCGATAGCGCGAGCCGCCTGAGCAAAAAAAACGGGGCCTGCGGGCCCCGTTTTGCATCCGGTCCAGGCTGCTCAGGGCTTGAGATAGACGTAACCTTCTTCCGCCTGCAGGCGTGCCACCTCGGCCACGCCCGAGGGCACGATCTTGGTTTCCATCAGCAGGCGGTCGGGGTTGATGTTGCGCGCCGTCAGCGTGTTGTTGCAGACCCGGAACTCGATGCCCTTGCTGGCCAGATCGCTGACCGTGCCGCTGAACTCGTTGCCCTTGGCGTCCTTGGCGTCCTGCAGCAGGAAGTTGATGCCCGGGCCGTGTGTCACCACCACGATCTTGGCCTTGGGGTCGGCATTCATGTGGTTGCGGATGTTGTTGAGGACCGCCGGCACGGTGTTCACATCGGTGTTGATGTGGTAGACCGCCTTCACCTGCACGGGTGCCTGGCTGGCAGTGCTGGTGCTGGTGCCGGCGCAGCCGGACAGGGTGCCGCCGGCAAGGAGCGCCAGCGCCAGGGTGGCAACGATTTTGTACATGATCATCTCCTGAAGTTGAATGCCAAAAAAACAGGGCCGGCATATGCCGGCCCTGTAGGCTCCGGGCGCGTAGCCCAGGGGCCGTCAGGCTCAGAGCAGTGTATCAGCCCAGATGTTCTGCGCCCAGTTCCAGGCGTAGATGCCCTCAAGCTCGTTGGGGGCGGCGGACACGCCGCCCGAACCCGGCACGGTCTTGAAGGTCTTCTCGGCGGCCACGTACTGGTGCACCGAGGCCACGTGCACCACCAGCTTGTCGTTGACGAAGCTGTAGCAGGTGTTGGTCAGCAGCGGCTGCGGGTTGACGTCCATGCCCGAGAGCTGGGCCACCACGGCGGCGGCCACCACCTTGCCGTGCGAGTTGGCCATGTGACCGGACTTGGGCATCAGCGGCGCGGCCAGCACCGAGTCGCCGATCACGTGCACGTCCTTGGCGGCGGTGGATTCGAAGGTCAGGTAGTCGACGTTGCACCAGCGGCCGTTGGCATTGGCCAGGCCGGACTGCATGGCGATGAGGCCGGCGCTCATATTGGGCAGCACGTTGAGCACGTCGGCCTTGACGTCATCAGCCGTCTCGAACTTGATGGTGCTGGTCTTGGCGTCGACCGCAATGGCCTTGTGGTTGCCGCGGAATTCGAGCATGCCGGCGTAGTTCTCGGCCCAGAACTTCTTGAACAGCGGGCCCTTGGAGGTGACGTCCGGATTGGCGTCGAGGATCAGCACCTTGGAGCGGGGCTTGGCCTTCTTGAAGTAGCTGGCGACCTGGCTGGCGCGCTCGTAGGGGCCGGGCGGGCAGCGGTAGGGCGCCAGCGGCACGGCGATGGCGTAGGTGCCGCCGTCGGGCATGGCTTCGAGCTGGCGGCGCAGCGCCATGGTCTCGGGGCCGGCCTTCCAGGCCTGCAGGATCTGGCCCGCGGCGCTGGCGTCCTTGAGGCCCTCGACGCTGCCCCACATCATGTCGATGCCGGGCGAGACGATCAGCTTGTCGTAGCCCAGCTTGGCGCCGCCGGCCAGCGTCACCGTCTTCTTGCCCTTGTCGATGCTGGTGACGCGGTCACGGGCGTGGATCACGCCGTGCTTGCCGCTCAGGTTGTCGTAGGGCGTGGTGATGTCGCCCATGGTCTTGGAGCCGCCGATCACCAGATTGGAGACCGGGCAGGAGATGAAACTCTCATTGGGCTCCACCAGCACCACGTCGATCTGGTAGTTGGAGAGCATGCGCACGTACTTGGCGGCGGTGGCGCCACCGTAGCCGCCGCCGATCACGACCACCTTGGCCTTCGAGGGCAGGGTGGCGGTGGCGGTGGTGGAACAACCCAGCAGGGAGAGGCTGCTGCCCAGGGTGCCGAGCGCCAGGGAGGCCTGGACAAAATTGCGACGTTTCATATTGGCAATCTCCTGCTTAGCGCTTGAGGGAAGAGAAATACGTGGACACCGACTGGATCTGCTCCTCGGTCAGGCCCTTGGTGATCTGGTGCATCACGGTGGCCGGACGCGTGCCTTCGCGGAAGGCCTTCATCTGGGTCACCATGTACTCGCGGGGCATGCCCGCCAGCGAGGGGATGGCCGAGCCGTCGACGGTGCGGCCTTCGGTGCCGTGGCAGTTGGCGCACATGGCGGCCAGTGCGCGTTGATGCAATTGGACGGTGTCCTGCGGGGTGGCGGCACCGGCTGTCGTGGCAACGCAGCCCGACATCAGTACGGCCGTCCAGATCGGTTTGAGGCGCATGGAGGTCTCCTTAGTTGTTGAAAATTTCACATTAAACAAATTTTGGCCAAGGGGCACCCGTATTGTCTCGGGTGTTTACCCTCAGATACCTTACGGTCTTTGGTATCGGTGTAAAGGGGCCGCTGCCGCGGCCCGATCACGGGGCCTGCATATTGGCCTTGGTGCCTATCACCTGCTGGGTCGGTGGCGGTGCGCTCGTCTGACCATCCATCAGGCGGTCGGTGATGCCGGCGCCGGCCCACATGCCGATCAGCGCCAGCCAGGCGGTGAGCGCAAACACCGCGCCACCGGTCATGCCGGCGCCCACGGCGCAGCCGCCGGCCAGCATGGAGCCAAAGCCCATCAGGATGGCGCCGGCGATGTAACGACGCATGCTGTAGCCGTCCGTGAAGCCCTCAAGCCGGAAATCCTTGCCCACCAGGGCGCCGATGAAGGAGCCGGCGAACACACCGGGCAATAGACCGAAGTCAAACCCGATCGGCGGCGCCGGCGCGGCCAGCACGCGCATCAGCCATTCGGCCGAGGGACCGCTGAAGGTGAGGCCCTGCACCTGCACGACATTGAAGCTGTCGTGCGAGATCAGGTGGGTGTACCACCAACCGCCCGCCACCGCTAGGCCGGTGCCGATGCCGCCTACCCATTTCCAGAAACCCCAGCCGCTGCGGATCGAGAAGTACAGCGCGGCGACGAACCACACCAGGCCCACCGTCAGGCCGCCCCAATGCCCCATGCCGGTGATGGCCAGCAGGTCGCGTGTGGGGCCGCCTTCGACCGTCCACCAGCCGCTGATCGTGTAACGCAGCGGGGCCAGTGAACCCGACAGTGCGGCCTGCGCGCTGACGGCGAAGATCAGGCCGGAGAGCAGGGCGCGCAGATTGCCGTTGGCCGAGAGCACCAGCAAGCGGCTGGCGCAGCCGCGTGTCATGATCATGCCGGCGCCGAACAGCAGTCCGCCGATCAGTGCGCCCGACAGGCTGCCGCGGGTGGCGATCTGGCGCGCCGTGCTGGTGTCCAGAGCGCCCAGCACGATCAGACCCTGCACCACCACCACGGCCGTGGAGAACGCCAGCAGCCAGACCGAGAGCTTCTCACCGAATTTTCGGTGCCAGAATTCGATGGTTGCCGCGCGCAGGCAGAATTTGGAGCGCTGGGCGAAAAAGCCGAACAACAGGCCGATCACGGCCCCACCGATGGCCAGCGCCACGGGTTCGCCATGGTCTTCAAGGATGGTTGCCAGATTCATGGACTCGATCCATAATTTCGTATTTGCTTATATTGCATGTTAGTCACGATCGTCCAGTCTAAGCTTGATCTGCCTCAAGAACTCTTTGTGACGGGGCAGACCCGCACGGGCGAGGGAACACTGGAGTTGGCATGGGCGTGAGTGGAGCGCGGCGCGGCCGCTGGGCCGCAAGGCTGGTCGGCGCGACGCTGGCCGCATGGCTGGCCGTCGCCGGGGCCCAGGATGCGCCCCCCATGCAGGCGCAGCAGGTCTCGCCGTCGGCCTGGTTCGTCGAGGGGGTCTCCGCCCTGGGCTCGCCAGCCAACCAGAACTTCATCTCCAATGCCGGCTTCGTGGTGACACCGGCGGGGGTGGTGGTGATCGACGCGCTGGGTTCGCCGGCGCTGGCCGAGCGCTTGGTCGCGCAGATCCGCCAGGTCACGGCCCAGCCCATCACGCACGTCATCGTCACCCACTACCACGCCGACCATATCTACGGCCTGCAGACCTTCAGGGCCCTGGGCGCACGCATCATCGCGCACGGCGCCGCCAAGGAGTACCTGAACTCCGAAACCGCCCAGCAGCGGCTGGAAGTCTCGCGCGTCGAACTGGCGCCCTGGGTCGACCAAGACACCCGTCTGGTCGAAGCCGACGAGTGGCTGAGCGCCGACCGCGTGCTCAAGGTCGGCGGCATGGAACTCCAGATCAAGATCGTCGGCCCTTCCCATACGCCGGAAGATCTGGCCGTCTACCTGCCCCGGGAGAAGGTGCTGTTTGCCGGCGATCTGGTGTTCCGCGGCCGCATCCCCTATGTGGGCAAGGCCGACAGCCGGCACTGGATTGCGGCGCTGCAGACCCTGCTCCACTACGAGGCCGACGTCATCGTCCCCGGCCACGGTCCGCTGTCGCACGAGGCGCGCCGGGACATGCAGCTCACGCGCGATTACCTGATCTACCTGCGCAAGAGCATGGGGCAGGCGGCGGCCAACCTCGAACCCTTCGACGAGGCCTACCGCAACACCGACTGGAGCGCGTTCGAACACCTGCCGCTGTTTCGCGTGGCCAACCGCATGAACGCCTACAACACCTATCTGCTGCTGGAGCAGCAAAGCGGCCCGTGAAGCGCATGGGAACGAGACGACGCGACCTGCTGTTGGCCGCCGCCGCTGTGCCGCTGGTGCTGCAGCCGGCGCGCGCCGCAGTGCTGCCGGTGGCACACAACCTCAAGGACGAACTGGCTTCGGCTCTGGCCAAACGTCAGCCGCTGGTGGTGATGGTCAGCCTGGAAGGCTGTCCCTTCTGCCGCGTGGCGCGCGATCATTACCTCGTGCCGCTGCACGAGCAGGATGGCGTGCCGGTGGCGCAGATCGACATGCGCACGCGCACCCGCGTGCAGGATTTCCGCGGTGCCGCCGTCACCCACGACGATCTGGCACGGCTGTGGAAGATCCGCATCGCCCCCACCGTGTTGTTCTTCGGTCGCGGCGGTGTGGAAGTGGCCGAGCGCCTGGTGGGGGGCTACATCCCGGACTTCTATGGCGCCTACCTGGAGCAACGCCTGGAACAGGCCCGCGCCACCCTGCGTTGACCAGTTCACGCGACTTGGCCGCGGCCTTGCCGGGCCGTGCTGCAGGCGGCGAAAAATCCCCCTATACTCGCCCTCTTCATAAGCCCCTGGGGGTATAAAAACCCAGGACGGCCAACAAGTTTTGGAGGACACGTGAAGAGTTCGAACGTATGTGAGGTGCCGCGCCAGCCCTACTGGCCCGCCTGGGCCGCCGGCCTGGCGCTGGGTGTGGTGCTGCTGCTGACCTTTGTCCTGACCGGCCATGGTCTGGGCGCCACCGGTTTCACCACCCGGCTCAGTGCCTGGTTCGGTGGTCTGGCGGCCCCGCAGTGGACGCTGGCCAACGACTACCTGGGCCCGATGATCGAAGACGGCGCCGTGCTGTCCTCCTGGATCACCTGGCAGGTGCTGGGCGTCTTCATCGGCGCCCTGGTCTCCGGCCTGCTGGCCCGACGCATCGCCTGGCGCATCGAAGGCGAGGCCAGCGCCGGCCGTCTCGGCCGCCTGCTCAGGGCCCTGGGTGGCGGCATCCTGGCCGGCGTTGGCGCGCGCATCGCCGCCGGCTGCACCAGCGGTGTCGGCCTGTCCGGCGCGGCGGTGCTCAGCGTAGCCGGTTTCGTCTTCCTCGGCGCCTTCTTCGCCGCCGGTCTGATCGCCGCGCGTCTGAGTGGTGGAGGTGTCAAATGAACGAACTGCTCTCCGCCGGCGGTCCGCTGGTCGCCCTGCTGCTGGGTATCGGTTTTGGCTTCGTGCTGGAGCGCGCCGGTTTCGGCAGCGGCTGCAAGCTCACCGCCCAGTTCCGCCTGACCGACTGGTCGGTGTTCAAGGTCATGTTCACGGCCATCGTCTTCGCCGCGGTCGGCATGTATGTGTTCGAACTGCTGGGCTGGATGGATGCCGAATCGGTCTACGTGCCGGCGCCCTATATGTGGGCCCTCGCCGTGGGCGGCGCCCTGATCGGCACCGGTTTCGCCGTGGGGGGCTACTGCCCGGGCACGGCGGCCGTGGGGCTGGTGACGGGGCGTCTGGACGCGTTGGTGTTCTTTGCCGGCATCCTGATCGGCACCTATGTGTTTGCCGCTTTCTTCCCGCAGTTCGACCCGCTCACCACCGCCGGTGAACTCACCCGCGGTGACCGCCTGCCCGAACTGCTGGGTCTGCCCGAGTGGCTGGTGCTGGCGGCCCTGGTAGTGGCCGCCATCGGCGTCTACTTCCTGGGCGGCTGGTTCGAGCGTCGCGCCCGTGCCGCCGGCCAGGTCTGAAGATTCTTTGTCAGGAGAACGATCGATGAAACGTACCCGCAACACCCTGGCTCCGCTGGTCTCCGCCCTGGCCATGAGCCTGCTGGCCGTGCCGGTGGCCGCCGTCGCCCAGTCGGCCGAAACCCCGGCCCGTGCCGCCAATCCTTGCGCCGGCAACCCCTGTGCCGGCGCCAAGCGCCGCAGCCGCGCCGACAACCCCTGTGCCGGCAACCCTTGCGCCGGAGCGAAGCGTCGCAGCCGTGCCGACAACCCCTGTGCCGGCAACCCCTGCGCCGGTTCCAAGCGCCGCAGCCGCAGCGAGAATCCCTGCGCCGGCAAGAGCCGCTAAGCCAGGAGCGTTGTCGTGGCCGCTGCTGCCGCCTCCGAAGTTGCTGCCCGCGCCGCGCATGCGGCGCTCGCGCGGCAGCTGCGGCTGGCGCGCCAGGGGCGCTCCACGCTGTATCCCTTCATCGGCCGCAGCGCGCGCTTCGAGGTGTGGGAACACTACCCGCGCCGCGACGTTGTCGACGACAGTGGCCGCTGGCAGTTCTACTTCCATGCCCATGACCGCAGCGAGCCCGACAGCGCGCGCCATCCGCAGGAGCATGGCCATATCCACCTGTTTCGCCGCAGCCCGCAGGGCCGGCTGACCCATTTCGTCGGCCTCTCGCTGGACGCGCGCGGCCTGCCGCTGTGCTGGTTCGCCACCAACCAGTGGGTCACCGGCGAGCGCTGGGCGGCGGCGGACTCGCTGGTCCGCGAGCTCGACGGCTTCGAGTTGCGCCTGCGCGGTCCGCTGGCCGGTGCCGCCCTCTGGCTGGCTGACATGGTGCGTTTCTATGCCGTGCCGCTGCGGCACATGCTGCAAGAGCGCGACGCCGCCTGCGCGCGGCATTGCACGCGCCACCGGCTCAGCCGCCAGCAGGCCTGGGCCGACCGCCGCGTCGCCGTCTGGAGTTCCCTTCCCATGCACTGGCCCCAGGATGCCCTGCAGGCAGCCGGCCAGAACCCCGCCGTTCCTACTCACTAACCAAGGAGAGACAAGTGAAAGTTCAATTCCGCATCCTGGCCGGCGCCGCCCTGCTCGGCCTGAGCCAGTGGGCCCTGGCCCTGAACGTGCCCGGCCCCGTGGTCGACGGCGCCTGGCTGGCCCAGCACCGTGCCGACGTCACCGTGCTCGACGTGCGCTCCAACCCCAAGACCTTTACCGTCGCGCCCGAGTTCGAGACCGACAAGAAGACCGGCAAGAAATTCCTGGTCGAACTCGGTGGCCACATCGACGGCGCCGTGCTGGTGGACAACAAGAAGGTGCGTGTGGACCGCGTCATCAACGGTCTCAAGCTCAAGTCCATGATTCCCGAGCGCGCCGATTTCGAAAAGCTGGCCCGCGGCTGGGGCGTGCAGGCCGGCCGTCCGGTGGTGATCGTCTCCGCCGGCATGGAGCCGATCGACTTCAACGAAGCCGCGCGTCTGTACTGGCAGTTCAAGGTCTACGGTGAAGACAACATCGCCGTGCTGGGCGGCGGCACCGCCGGCTGGATCAGCGAGGGCCGCGCCGTCAGCACCGACGCCGTCAAGGCCGCCGAAGGCAACTGGGCCGCCACGGCCGACCGCAGCGCCGAGCTGCTGGCCACCTCCGAAGACCTAGCCAAGGCTCAGGCCGACAAGTCGGCCCAGCTGATCGACGCCCGCGACAACGCCCACTATTTGGGCCTGGCCAAGAGCAGCAGCACCAGCGCCGCCGGCCACGTGCAGGGCGCCAAGAACGTCTACACCGCGCTGCTGTCCACCCAGGGCGGCGACGCCGCCCGCCTGCTGGCCGCCGACACCTACCGCGATGTGTTCAGGCTCAGCGGCGTCGACCCGCAGGCCGCCGCCATCGCCTACTGCAACACCGGCCACCAGGCTTCCGGCACCTGGTTCGTGCTGCACGAGATCGTCGGCAACAAGAACGTGAAACTCTACGACGGCTCCATGCACCAGTGGACGCTGGAGAAGCGCCCCACCGTGGCCGTGTCCTTGGGCAAGTAAGGCCCCGCGGGCGGGACGCGGTATAAACACCGCATGCTCGCCCTGCTGCAACGCGTCCAACAGGCCCGCGTCGAGATCGACGGTCACACCGTCGGTGCCATCGACGCGGGCCTGCTCGTTTTCATCTGCGCCGAACGCGGCGACACCGAGGCCATAGGCAACAAGCTGCTGGCCAAGATCCTCAAGCTGCGCGTCTTTGCGGACGAGGCTGGCAAGATGAACAAGAGTGTGGTCGATGCGGCCGGCGGCCTGCTCATCGTCAGCCAGTTCACGCTCGCCGCCGACACCACGGGCGGCAACCGGCCCAGCTTCGGCAACGCCGCGCCGCCGGACGAAGGGCAGCGGCTCTACGATTATTTTGTCGAGCAGGCGCGTGCGGCCCATCCGGTCGTGCAGACCGGGCAGTTTGCGGCCGACATGCAGGTCCATCTGGTTAATGACGGGCCGGTGACCATCCCCCTGCGCATGCCCCCCGAGCCGGGCGGCTGAATGGCCATGGACGTGACATATTGCGCTATTGCGCGCGGCATTGCGGGCACGGTAGCGGTATAGTCTTGACTTGGAGCAAGTCCGGAACGGCGCACACGAACTAAGGTGACGATATGAAAGCTCTTCCGCGTACCTTGCGTCTGCTGTCGCTGATGCTGGCCCTGGCCGCCGGGTCGGCACAGGCCGCCGACGCCCTGGACCGCGCGATCGCCCATGCCGAGACCCTGCAGACCCAGGCCCTGGGGGCGGTGGCGGTGGCCGAGCGGGCGGTCGCCGAGGCGCAGGCCGATCTGCGGGTGGTGCGCGGCATCGAGGCCGATGCGCGCCGGGCACGTGATCAGGCCGCCATCACCGTGGCCGCCGAAGCGGCACAACAGGCGCAGGCCCTGGAGCGCGAGACCGAGCGCAACCTGACACTGGCACGCTCCCTGCTCGATATGCGTGTCAAGGCGCTGGCCAATCTGCGCAGCTGGACCCGCGCCGACCGCCGACCCCGCGCCGTCCTGGTGGCCGACAGCGGCCAGGTACGCCACATCACCCCAGGCGGTTACGAGCCGCCGGATCTGCCCGCCATGCGCGCCGGCGACACCGTCAAGACCGGCCCCGATGGGCGGGCCCGGCTGTTCGTCTCCGGCGGTGACGGTGAGGTAGCCCTGGGTGCCAACTCCTCCTACACCGTGAACAAGGATGACGCGGATGGCAACTTCGAGGCCCAGCTCGAAGAGGGCGCGATGCGCCTGCGCGCCCTGATCAGGAGCAAGGTGGGCAAGAAGTTCGAAGTCCGCACGCCCACGGTGGCAATCGCCGTGCGCGGGACGGACTACTCGGCCAGCGTGGGTGCCGCGGGCACCGAGGTCAAGGTCTACAGCGGCGAGGTGGCGGTGACACCCGCCACCGGTGGCACCGAAGTGCTGCTCAAGGCCGGCGAACGGCTGACCGTGCCGCTGCAGGGGCCGTGGCCGGCGCCGCAGCCCTTGCCCGCCGATGCGGTGGAGTTGCCCTGGAGCGTAGACCATGCGCAACGTTAGTTCGCGGGCTTTTGCGCTGGTTGCGATGCTGCTGCTGGCCGCGCCGGTGCAGGCCGAATACTGCGTCAACTACTCGTCCCGGGTCATGTCGCTGGCGCGCCAGTCCGGTTCATCCCAAAGCCGGGGTTGCGTGGCCACCGAAGCGCAATGCGAGAGCGGCCGCATGAGCCGGCCGGGCGACTACTCCGGCATCTGCTACTACGTGCCGGGCCTGCACCCGCCCACGCCCGGCAAGTCGGGCGGTGGCCCCTCGGCGATGGATCAGGCGGCCAAGGCCAATTCCGACGCGCAGAAGAAGATCCGCGCCCAGCAGCAGGCCGAGGACCAGGCCGCCCAGCGCGCGGCGCAGCAGGCCCGCCAGGACCTGCTGGGTGGGCTCAAGGGCGCTGAGCCTTCCCCGGGCTTGACCATCAAGCTGCCGCCGCCACCGCCGACCCAGGCCCGCAAGCAGCTCGACTGCGTGACGCGCGCCTCGGCCGCCTCCGCCTCGGCGCGCGAGGACGCGGCCCGCCTTGGCCCCGGGGCGCCTACGCAGGGCAATCAAGACGATTTCGCCAATGCCCAGGACTGCCGGCCCGTGGCGACGCCCGGCGTGCCGCCGGCCTCGCCACCGACGCCGGTGGCCGACGAACTGCCGCGCGATCCGGCCCTGCTGGCCCGCCTGCTCGAATCCCTGCTGGCGCGCCAGCGCGACATGCAGCAGCAAATGGCCGGCCAGGACCGCGACATTGCCAAGCTCGAATCCGAGATCGCCCGCGAGGAGCAGGCCCCCAAGGTGGATCTCAAGGACGCGCCGGCCCAGAGCGACGCGCTGCGCCGCGCGCGCGAGGCCCTGGCCAAGGCCCGCGCCGATCGTCAGAAGACGGCGGCCGAATACGAGAAATTGCAGCAGCAGGCCCAGGAGGCGCGCCAGCGCCAGGCCGCGCCTGCTGCCCAGCCGAATTAGGACGGAGGACCCGATGAAGATGCAAGCCCTGACATTCAACTACCTGATCGCCGGTACGGCACTGGCCCTGCTGGCCGGCTGTGCCTCGGCCCCACCGCCGCCGCCGCTGCGCAGCACACCGCCGGCGGCGGCCGCAGCGCCCGCGCCGGTGCCCCAGGCGGCGGCGCAGCCCGCGCCGGCCATGGCGCCGGCGGCGCCCGCGCGCCCCAAGGCCACGGGCACGCCGGAGGACGCACGCCGGCATCTGGTGCGCGGTGTCGCAGCCATCGAGATCGCCAAGTCGGCGGACGACCTGGCCCTGGCCGCCGACGAATTCCGCAAGGCCACCGAGATCGCGCCCGAGATGGCGTCGGCCTGGTACAACCTGGGCTCCGTGCAGGCCAAGACCGGCCAGGTCAACGAGGCCATCGCCAGCTACCGCCGTTATCTGGCCCTGAGCCCCGACGCCGCCGATGCGCAGAAGGTGGCCGACGAGATCATCAAGCTGGAATTCCGCCAGGAGCGGACCACCAAGGAGCAGGCCAGCAGCGGCATCTGGGTCGAGAGTGACGGCAGCGCCTACTACCTCCAGGTGAACGGCAGCAAATGGCAGCTGGCCACGAAGGAGCGGCCCCTGGTGTACGACGTGGAGAACTACTACGGCCCGGGTGTGGGCTCCTACGGTTTTGCCGCCACCGAATTGGGGCAGGTCACCTTCAATCTGGAGCTGCGCGGCAAGCAGCTGGCCGGCACCTGGCAGCGTGCCGACGTCATGGTCGACGAGTGCTCGGTCCCGGCCGAGACCGGCGACGTGAAGGGCGAGCTCGACGCGGCCCATGGCCTGCTGGTGCTGGAGTTCAACAAGGCCTATTACAAGACCTACACTTCCGCGCCCTTCCCGATCTCGTTCGAGACCAAGGACAAGTGCCGCGAGGTCAGCGTGCTGGCACGGCGGGACGCCCGCTTCGTGTTTCTCGGGCCGCTGCCGGCAGCCGGCGTCGGCGCCTACGTGACCACCGCGCACGGCATAACGGGCCGCCAAGACTGGGTCGGCGAATTGCGCGTGAGAAGCACTGTCAAGGGCTCACCGGCCGAACAGGCCGGCCTGTACTACGAAGACCTCATCGTGGCCATCGACGGTGTTCCGGTCAAGAGCTTGTCGGCGGGCGAGGCCATGTGGCGCCTGCGCGGCGAGCCGGGCAGCACGGTGCAGCTGACCATCCAGCGCCCCAAGGTCAAGGCGCCGGTGACGGTGACCGTGCGCCGTGCAGTGCTGCCGCCCCCGCCTCCGTTCAAGGAAGGCGGGGCCATCCCCTACTAAAGCGGGGAACCGGGGCCATCGCCCGATGGACCTGGCGTCTACACTGGCAGCAACGTTCCAACGCGACGCCAGGCGCGCCAGCGCCAGGCCGCGCCGGCGCAACCGAACCAGGACGGAGGACCCGATGAAAATGCAAGCCCTGACATTCAACTACCTGATCGCCGCGACGGCACTGGCCCTGCTGGCCGGCTGTGCCTCGGCCCCACCGCCACCGGCGCTGCGCAGCACGTCAGCGGCGGCTGCGGCGCCCGCGCCGGCACCCGTGCCCCAGGCGGCGGCGCAGCCTGCACCAGCCATGGCGCCGGCGGAGCCCACGCGCCCCAAGGCCACGGGCACGCCGGAGGACGCGCGCCGGCATCTGGTGCGCGGTGTCGCAGCCATCGAGATCGCCAAGTCGGCGGATGATCTGGCGCTGGCGGCCGACGAGTTCCGCAAGGCCACCGAGATCGCGCCCGAGATGGCGCCGGCCTGGTACAACCTGGGCTCCGTCCAGGCCAAGATCGGCCAGGTCGACGAGGCCATCGCCAGCTACCGCCGTTATCTGGCCCTGAGTCCCGACGCCGCCGACGCGCAGAAGGTGGCCGACGAAATCATCAAGCTCGAATTCCGCCAGGAGCGGACCACCAAGGAGCAGGCCAGCAGCGGCATCTGGATCGAGAGTGACGGCACGACCTACCGTCTGCTCGTCAACGGCAACAAGTGGCAGCTGTCCACCACGGTGCGTCCCATCCAGCCCGACGTGGAATACCGCTACGGCCCGGGCCTGGGTTCGTTCGGTATATCGATTCAGGATCTGGAGCAGATCGCCTTCAACCTGGAGTTGCGCGGCAATAAGCTCTTGGGCACCTGGCAGCGTGCCGAAACCCAGGTGGACAAATGCACGCTGCCGGCCGAGACGGGGGATGTCCAGGGCGCGCTGGACGCTGCCAGCGGGACGGTGACGCTGGAGTTCAGCAAGGCGCGCTACAAGACCGTCACCTCGGCGGCCCCCATCTTCTCTTTCGAGACCAAGGACAAGTGCAGTGACGTGAGCGTGCTGGAACGCCGGGCCGTGCGTTTTGTCTTCCGCGGTCCCCTGCCCGTGGGCGGCATTGGAGCCCAGCTTACCTCGGCGCACGGTGCCATGTTGACCCGGACCTGGATCGGCGAGTTGCGCGTGAACGGCACCGCCAAAGATTCGCCGGCCGAGCAGGCCGGCCTGTGGTCCCAGGACATGGTGCTCGCCATCGACGGCGTGCCGGTCAAGACCCTGTCGGCCGGTGAGGCCATCTTCCGTCTGCGCGGCGCGCCGGGCAGCACCGTGCGGCTGACCATCCTGCGGCGCAACGCCAAGGAGCCGGTCGATGTGACCCTGCGCCGCCAGCCCATGCCGGTGGAGGACGGGAATCACACCGATCGCAACTTCTACTGAGCTGTGCCGCCGCCCTCGCCCAAGGAAGGCGGGGCCATCCCCTTCTAAGGCGGGGAACCGGGTCCGTCACCCGATGGACCCGGATCACTCGTAGGGGTTGGCGTAACCCAGCGCCGCCACCAGCAGCACCTCCAGCGCCTCCATCTCCAGCGCATCGGTCTCGTTGGTCTCGTGCTCGTAACCCTGCGCGTGCAGCGTGCCGTGCACCAGCAGGTGGGCGTAGTGTTCTTCCAGGGTCTTGCCCTGTTCCTTCGCTTCTTTCGCCAACACCGGTGCGCACAACACCAGGTCGGCGCTGACCATGGGCTCACGTGTGTAGTCGAAGGTCAGCACATTGGTGGCGTAGTCCTTGCCGCGGTATTCGCGGTTCAGCGTGCGGCCTTCGGCGGCGCCGACCACGCGCACGGTGATCTCGGCCGGGCGCTGCAGGGCCAGGCGCAGCCAGCGCGTCACGCGCGCCTTGCTCAGCAGCTTGCGGTGCGTCTCGGGTACGGCAGCGCCGAACTGCAGCGTCAGGTCTAACTCGGGCAGCGCGCTCATGCGGCCTCTCCCGGCCGGGCCTGGCGCTTGTCGTAGGCGTCCACGATGCGCGCCACCAGCGGGTGGCGCACCACGTCGGCGCTGGTGAAACGACAGATGGCGATGCCCTTGACGCGCTTGAGCACGCGCTCGGCGTCGATCAGGCCGCTCAACTGCGTCTTGGGCAGGTCGATCTGGCTGACGTCACCGGTGACCACCGCGCGCGAGCCGAAGCCGATGCGCGTGAGGAACATCTTCATCTGCTCGGGGGTGGTGTTCTGCGCCTCGTCCAGGATGACAAAGGCGTTGTTCAGCGTGCGCCCGCGCATGAAGGCCAGCGGGGCGATCTCCAGCGCGTTGCGCTCGAAGGCTTTCTGCACCTTCTCGAAACCCATCAGGTCATAGAGCGCGTCGTAGAGCGGGCGCAGGTAGGGGTCGATCTTCTGCGTCAGGTCGCCGGGCAGGAAACCCAGGCGTTCGCCAGCCTCCACCGCCGGGCGCGTGAGCACGATGCGCTGCACCACGCTGCGCTCCAGCGCGTCCACCGCGCAGGCCACGGCCAGATAGGTCTTGCCGGTGCCGGCCGGGCCGATACCGAAGGTGATGTCGTTGCCGGCGATGCTCTCCAGGTAGTGAGCCTGGTTGGGTGTGCGCGCGCGCAGCTCGTGGCGCCGCGTCTGCAGCACCTCGCCGTCTTCGGCCAGCGGCATGTTGCTGTCGCCGGCCAGCAGCAGCTGCACCATGGCGTTGTCGATGGGCTTGGTGGCCATCTCGTACAGCGCCTGCAGCACCTCCATGCCGCGCTGGGCCTGCTTCTTGGGGCCGTCCACCTTGAACTGCTCGTGGCGGTGGGCGATCTTGACCTGCAGTGCGGTCTCGATGATGCGCAGGTGTTCGTCGGCGGGGCCGCACAGGCGGGCCAGGCGGGCGTTGTTGGGCGGGGAGAAGAGGTGGCGCAGAATCAAGCTGATAATTCCTGTCTAAGGTCCGGCGTGACGCCGGACTAAAGCGCAATCATAGTCACCGTCCAGGAAATAGATACCCATGATCGGCAGGCTCTCCGGCACCCTCCTCGAAAAGAATCCACCCCAGGTGCTGGTGGATTGCCATGGCGTGGGCTACGAAGTCCAGGTGTCCATGAGCACCTTCTACAACCTGCCCCCGCTGGGCGAGCAGGTGGCCCTGCTGACGCATTTCGTGGTGCGCGAGGACGCGCAGCTGCTCTACGGCTTCGGCACTGCGCCCGAGCGCGAGGCCTTCCGCCAGCTGATCAAGATCTCCGGCGTCGGTCCGCGCACCGCGCTGGCCGTGCTCTCGGGCATGAGCGTGGGCGAACTGGCGCAGGCGGTCAGTCTGCAGGAGGCCGGGCGCCTGGTGAAGGTGCCGGGCATCGGCAAGAAAACGGCCGAGCGCCTGCTGCTGGAGCTCAAGGGCAAGCTGGGCGCGGATATCGGTGCGCCCCATGCGCAGCCCGGCAGCGATGCCCAGGCCGACATCCTGCAGGCCCTGCTGGCCCTGGGCTACAGCGACAAGGAAGCCGCCGCCGCGCTCAAGGCCCTGCCCAAGGACGTGGGGGTGAGCGAGGGCATCAAGCTGGCGCTCAAGTCGCTGGCGAAGTAGGCGCGCGCCTCGCCGCAATCAGCCGAGGTCGGCTATAGTCATCCCAGCCACGCCCCAGCGGCGCGGCCCCGTGTTTTTCCTCTGTCCATCCCCTTGCGGCCGTGAGCATCCAGACTGACGATTTCGACCTTCCCTCCGGCCCGCGCGTGGTCTCGGCCGCGCCGGTGTCGCCCGGCGAAGAGGCCATCGAGCGGGCGCTGCGGCCCAAGCTGCTCGACGAGTACGTGGGCCAGGCCAAGGTGCGCGAGCAGCTGGAGATCTTCATTGGCGCGGCGCGCAAGCGCGAAGAGGCGCTGGACCACGTGCTGCTGTTCGGCCCGCCCGGCCTGGGCAAGACCACGCTGAGTCACATCATTGCGCACGAACTCGGCGTGAACCTGCGCAGACCAGCGGCCCGGTGCTGGAAAAGCCCAAGGACCTGGCCGCGCTCTTGACCAACCTCGAGAAGAACGACGTGCTCTTCATCGACGAGATCCACCGCCTCTCGCCGGTGGTGGAGGAAATCCTCTACCCCGCGCTGGAGGACTACCAGATCGACATCATGATCGGCGAGGGGCCGGCGGCGCGCAGCATCAAGCTCGACCTGCAGCCCTTCACCCTGGTGGGCGCCACCACGCGCGCCGGCATGCTGACCAACCCGCTGCGCGACCGCTTCGGCATCGTGGCGCGGCTGGAGTTCTATTCTGCTGAAGAGCTGGGCCGCATCGTGCGGCGCAGCGCCGGCCTGTTGAATGCGCCCATGGACGAGGAGGGCGGTTTCGAGATCGCGCGCCGTTCGCGCGGCACGCCGCGCATCGCCAACCGCCTGCTGCGCCGCGTGCGCGACTATGCCGAGGTCAAGGGCACCGGCCGCATCACGCAGGACATCGCCCACAAGGCCCTGGCCATGCTGGACGTGGACCCGCAGGGTTTCGACCTGATGGACAGAAAGCTCCTCGAAGCCGTCATTCACAGATTCGACGGCGGCCCGGTCGGCCTGGACAACATCGCCGCCAGCATCGGCGAAGAGGCCGGCACCATCGAGGACGTGATCGAACCCTATCTGATCCAGCAGGGCTTTTTGCAGCGCACGCCACGCGGGCGCATCGCCACGCTGGCCGCCTACCGCCATCTGGGCGTGGCGCCGCCCAAGCGCGACGGCAGCCTGTTCGAAAGCTGAGGACCACCATGCTCAAGCTCTCCGGCAAAACGCGCTGGATCGTCCTGGCCGTCGTGCTGGTGCTGGCCCTGGCCGGGATGACGGCGCTGGCGCTGCGCGCCCCGCGCGCCGAGGCGCTGCGCATGGAGCCCGCGCCGCTGCTGCGCACCCTGCAGTTTTCGGCCCGCGTGGCCACGCTCTCGCGGGTGGAGGTCGGCAGCACGCTGACCGGCCGCGTGGCGCAGGTGACGGTGCGCGAGGGCGCGCAGATCAAGCGCGGCCAGGTGCTGGTGCGGCTGGAGACCGACGAGCTGAGGGCCGCCGAGGCCCAGGCCGTGGCCGCCGAGCGCCAGGCCGACGCCACGCTGCAAGCCGCCCGCGCCACGCTGGCGCGCGCCGAACAGCTGGTGAAACAGAATTTCTACAGCGCCGCCCAGCTCGATGAGGCGCGGCGCGCGGTGGACGTGGCCCTGGCGCAGCAGGGCGCGGCCCGCGCCGCCGTGACGGCCGCGCGCGCCCGGCTGGAGCAGACCAGCGTGGAGGCCCCGGCCGACGCCCGGGTGCTGGCGCGCATGGTCGAGCCGGGCCAGATCGTGCAGCCGGGCAAGGCCCTGCTGAACCTGGCGCTGGCCGGGCCCACGCAGCTGGTGGCGCAGGTGGACGAGCGTTTCCTCGACCAGCTGCGGGTGGGCCAGCAGGCCCAGGTGGTGGCCGATGCCTTTGCCGGTCAGCGTTTTGCCGCCAAGGTGCTGAGCATCGCCCCGGTGGTGGACGCCCAGCGCGGCGCCATCGAGGTCAAGTTCACGCTGTTGCAAGACGCGCCGGCTTTCCTGCGCGAAGACATGACCCTCTCGGTCGAAGTCGAGACCGCCCGCCGCGAGCAGGCCCTGGCGCTACCGCTGAACTTGCTGCGCCAGACCAGCGGTGACAGCGCGCGTGTGCTGGTGGCGGTGGACGGCGTGGTGCACGAGCGCGCGCTGCGCCTGGGCCTGCGCACGCTGGCCGCGGTGGAGGTGCTGGAGGGCCTGCAGGCCGGCGACGCCGTGCTGACCGGCAGCAAGGTGAAGGTGGGCCAGCGTGTCACCGTGCTGGTGGTGCCCTGGCAGGCGGCCGCGGGCCAGCCGGCCGCGCGGCGCGAGGACGGCGCCGGCAGCGCCGGTTCGGCCATGACCAACGCCATGGGGCGCTGAGCCCGGGGACGCATGATGTCCTGGCTCGGCTTCGAACTGCAGGTGGCGCTGCGCTTCCTGCGCGAAGGCCGCATGCAGACCCTGCTCATCATCGTCGGCGTCGCCGCCGGCGTGGCAGTGGTGGCCTACATCTCAGCGCTCATTTCAGGCCTGCAGAACAGCACCCTGACCAAGACCCTGGGCGCGCAGGCGCACATCACGCTGCGTTCGCTCGACGACGCCGTGATCCCGGCGCGTGCCGCCGACGGCACCCTGGCGCTGACCGAAACCCAGCCGCGGGTGCAGCGCCTGCGCTCGGTGGCCAACTGGCAGGCCCTGCTGCCGCTGCTGGAGCAGATGGGGCCCATCGCCGCCGTTTCGCCCATGGTCTCGGGTTCGGGCCTGGCCCTGCGCGGCGAGGCCACGCAGGCCATGGCCCTGATGGGCGTGGAGCTGGACCGTTATGACCGCATCGTCAGCCTGCGCAGCAAGGTGGTCAGCGGCGTGGCGCGGCTGGACCCGGGCGAGGCCATCCTGGGCCGCGACCTGGCGGCCGACCTGGGCGTGCGCGTGGGCGACCGCGTGACCCTGCAGACCACCGTGGGCAGCCGCAGCGTCAGCGACGCCGTGCGCGTGACCGCGCTGGTGGACCTGGGCGTCAAGGACCTGAACCGCCGCACGGTCATCGTGCCGCTGCGCGCCGCGCAAAGCCTGCTGGGCCTGCCCGGCGGCGCCACCGTGCTGGACATGACACTCAAAGACGTGTGGACGGCCAATGAACTGGCGCAGCAGCTGCGGCAGCGTTACCCCTACAAGGTCGAGAGCTGGCAGGAGAACAACGCGCAGCTGGTGTCGGCGCTGAACGCGCAGTCGGTCAGCACCGCGTTGATCCGCGGTGTGGTGATGATCGTGGTGGTGCTGGGCATCGCCAGTGTGCTGGTGGTCTCGGTGGTGCAGAAGCGGCGCGAGATCGGCATCCTGCGCGCCATGGGCGCCACGCGCGGCCAGGTGCTGCGCGTTTTCCTGGTGCAGGGAGCCGTGGTCGGGGCGGTGGGCTCGGCGCTGGGCATCGTGCTGGCGGTGGCGCTGATCTGGGCCTTCACCCATTTCGTCAAGGGCTCGGACGGCCTGCCGCTGTTTGCCATCACGCTGCCGCTGGACACGGCGCTGCGCGTGGCCGGCCTGGCCACCGTCTGCGGTGTGCTGGCGGCCATCGCTCCCGCGCGCCGCGCCGCCGCCATGGACCCGGCCCAGGCAATACGGATATGAACGGCGACCAGCTCATCGAACTCGACTGCGTGCGCAAGAGCTACAACCTCGGCCAGCCCAACGAGGCCGAGGTGCTGCACGGCCTGGACCTGAACGTGGTGCGCGGGGACTTCATGGCGCTGATCGGGCCCTCGGGTTCGGGCAAGAGCACACTGCTCAACATCGTGGGCCTGCTGGAGCGCATGACCACGGGTCGTTACCTGCTGCAGGGCGAGGAGGTGCAGGCCCTGGACGACGGCGAGCTGACGCGCCGGCGGCGCAGCACCCTGGGTTTCGTGTTCCAGTTCCACCACCTGCTGCCGGCCTTCAGCGCGGTGGAGAACGTCACGCTGCCGGTGCTGATGGCCGAGGGCCGGGTGAGCAGCAAGCAGGAGCAGCACGCGCGCGAGCTGCTGGCTGCCGTGGGCCTGAGCCGCGCCATGGACAAGCGGCCCTCGGAACTCTCGGGCGGCATGCAGCAGCGCGTGGCAATCGCGCGCGCCCTGGTCATGAACCCGGCCCTGGTGCTGGCCGACGAACCCACCGGCAACCTGGACACCGCCTCGTCCGACGAAGTCTTCGTGCTGCTGCGGCGCATGCACGCCGAGCGCGGCACCAGCTTCGTGGTGGTCACGCACGACCCGCGGCTGGCCGCGCGCTGCGACCGCATCGTCGAGCTGGTGGACGGCCGCATTGCGCGCGACGAGGTGGTGCCACGGTGAGGGGCGTGGTGCTGGCGTTGTTGCTGCTGGGCCTGACGACGGCGCGGGCCGAGTTGAAGCCCGAGTGGGAGCTGGGCGCCGGCCCGGCGGCCATCGACTTCCCGCTCTACCGCGGCGCGGCCGAGCGGCGCAGCTACCTGCTGCCCGCGCCCTATGTGCAGTACCGCGGCAAGTTCCTGCAGGTGGAGCGCGACCGCGTGCGCGGCCTGCTGTATCGCCGCGAGCGGCTGGAGCTGGACATCAGCGTCAACGGCGCCGTGCCGGTGCGCAGCCAGGATACCGAGGCGCGGCGCGACATGCCCGACCTGGACCCCACGCTCGAGCTCGGTCCCTCGCTGATCTATCACCTCTATTACGACGAGCGCCGTCACACCAACGTGGACCTGCGCCTGCCGCTGCGCGCTGTGTTCGCCGTCAGCCCCCAGCACTTCCGGCCCCAGGGCTGGCTGGCGCAGCCCACCCTCAACCTGGACCTGCGCAGGGCCATCCCGGGCTGGAACCTGGGCCTGCAGGGTTCGCTGCTTTTCGGCGACCGCGACTATCACAGCTACTACTACGACGTGGCGCCGCAATACGCCACCGTCGCGCGCCCGGCCTACAGCGCGCCGGGCGGTTATGCGGGCAAGCAGCTGCTGGCCTCGCTGAGCCGGCGCTACGGCAAGGTCTGGCTGGGCGGCTTCGTCAAATGGGACGACCTCCACGGCGCGGCCTTCGCCGACAGCCCGCTGGTGCAGCGCGGCCAGTCCTTCGCCGCCGGCTTCATGGTGGCCTGGGTGTTCGCCCAGTCGGACAAGCTGGTTGAGGTCAGCGACGATTGAGCGTCGTGGCGGTCAGCAGGCCGCGCACGATCAGCAGCTGCGCCGCGTAGTAGGGGGCCAGCACCCACAGCGGTGCCAGCGGCAGCGGCGTGACGAACTTGTTCAGGGCCAGCAGCGTGTCGCTGAGCATGAAAAATCCTGCGCCCACCGCCACCAGCACCGCGCCCGTGTCGCGCAGCACCACGGCACGGCCGACGGCCTGCGCCGCCATCAGGGCGATGACCAGCACATAGGCCGCCACCGGGCCGCGCAGGCCCACCGGCAGGCCGCCGGCCCACAGCACGGCGTACATGACGGCGCCGAAGCCCAGGGGGATGAGCAGCGCGCGCCGGTTCGGGAACCAGGCCTGGCCGCGCTTGAACAGGGCGATATAGGCGAGGTGGGCACACAAAAAACTCACCAGGCCCGGGATGAAATAACCGGGCAGCATGAGGAACACGTCGCCGGCCAGCGAGGCGGTCAGGGCGAGTTGCAGCAGGGCCGACGACTTGACGGAGGAGGTGCGTGCTACCAAATAAATAGCAATCAGCAGGGTGAGCGGTTTGAACACGCGGTGCAGCTCCAGCAGGCCCGTGGTCGCGCAGGCGGTGGAGAGCACCGCCGCCTCGATCAGCAGCACCTCGGCCATGGACAGACGCCCCTGCAGCACGGCGCCGGTGCACCACAGGCCGGCCGTCAGCGCGGCCAGCCAGACGGCGGCGGGTGCCAGAGCCAGCGTGTCGGCATGCCAGAGAAAAAACACTGAGCCCGCCAGCAGGAGCAGGAACTGCAGCGCGCCAAACCATTGCACCGCGCGGCCGGCCGGCGGGTCGTAGCGCCGCACGGCCGCCAAGTCGAAGGCCGGCCTGGGAAAACGCTGGGCCAGGTCGGCCGGGCGCCAGCCCGGCGGCTTGAACCAGACGCGCAGCTTGTCGCGCCAGCGGCGCGTCTGCCAGCTGTCCTGCAGCAGCGCCCAGTAGACCTCGGCATTGGCCCACAGCGGGTCCCAGCTCTCCAGCGGGCTGCGTGTGCCGTAGACGCAGCGCTCGTCTTCTTCCCGGAAGCTGCCGAACAGCCGGTCCCAGACGATGAGGATGCCGCCGTAGTTCCTGTCGAGGTAGCGGTCGTTCACCGCGTGGTGCACGCGGTGGTTGGACGGGCTGCAGAACCAGCGGTCGAACCAGCCCAGCTTGCCCACGTGTTCGGTGTGCACCCAGAACGGGGAGGGCCTGTCCCCGCTCATTTTGCAGGTGCGAACGAGGCGCAAACCGCGCCAATCTAGGCGCACGACGACGCCCCGACTGACCGTCTGGGCTCGGAGTGCAACAACGCGTGGCGCGGTTTGCGCCTCGTTCCCTCCGGGTTGCGGCCCAAAAGGCCATGCGGGGTGTTGCGAAGCCTTGCCGGGGGAAGACCCCGGCTGCGTTTCGCGCCTACCGCATGGCCCTTTTGATCCGCAACGCATCCTGCAAAATGAGCGGGGACAGGCCCTTAAGCAGGTCGACCAGCGCGACGACGCCGAACACCAGCGGCGGCACGCCGGCCAGCGCCATGGGCAGGTAGAACAGCCAGCCCAGCAGCGCGCCGCTGGAGGTCTGGCGCAGCGCGGTGGAGAGGTTGTAGTCCTGGCTCTGGTGGTGCACCACGTGCGCGGCCCAGAACAGCGCCACTTCATGGCCGGCGCGGTGCAGCCAGTAGTAGCAGAAGTCATAGAACAGCAGGGCCAGCAGCCAGCCGCCCCAGCTCTGCCAGAAGGCATCAAAGCGCCAAAGCGCCACCTGCTCGAACACCGCCACGTAGATGCCGATGCGCAGCGTGCGCGTGAGCACCGCGCTGATCTGGCTCAGCATGCCCAGGCCGATGCTGCTGAGCGCGTCGTTCAGGCGGTAGCTGTTGCGGCCGCGTGCCACGCCCCAGGCGTATTCCAAGGCGATCAGCAGCAGAAAGACCGGGGTGGCGAGGACGATGATCTGGCTGGCGTTCATGGCGCAGATGCTAAGGGCTCGTGGGATTTGCACAACTGCGTGTCTACCCTGATGCCAAGCCCATTGCTAAAGCAAAACCGGGCATGTCAAATGCAGGGCCAGTTACCAACAATTTTAGGGAGACGAGCGATGAGCGCAGGAGTAGAAAGGCACAAGGAAAGGTCTGACCCCGTTCCCATGAGGAGATGCCGAGGCTTGTTGGCATCTACGCTGCTGGTTGCGCTACTGCTATTGGCGGGGTGTGGGCGAGATGACGTGCTGGAGTGGACAGAAGACGTCCGGTTGCCTGACGGACGTGTGGTCACGCTCAAGCGCATGGTGGAGTTCAAGGGGCCGCAAGCGTTGGGGGATACGCCGACAGAGTCGTTTCAACGGCTGGAGTTCAGGCACCCGGAGACCGGTGAAACAGTCGAATGGGAAAGCCATAAGGAAAAGGGATATCTGAAAACTGTGGCGATCTGGATCAGGCAAGGGCAGCCGGTGCTCTTGCTGGACCCGGCGTACGGGGATGACAAACACAAGTTCAATTGCCCCAATCCACCCTATTTGTTGCAGGAGTATGTCGACAAGCGATGGGAGAATAAAGCACTCTCCAAGATCGGCATTGCTGAAATTCGATCGAACATGACGGCGCATCCGAAAGACCAGAGAGAGGCGATCGCACGAAGAAAGTACCGGCTGACAGCCGAGGAGACATCGAACTCATACATTCCCTACAAGGGGAAAGAGCCGGTGCCGTATGTGATTTCATTTGTTGGCGCTTCGGATCAGACATTCGATGTAAAAAACTGCTTCTTAGGTCCAGATTTGGATGACCTAATTCTTAAAGAAGCGGAGTGACATGAATGAATTCGATATGGCGTGTGCCGTTCTGTGCTGTGAACGGGGTCAAGTCTTGCATTACGACAAGCAAAGGCTATGCGGCCGGGGTTAGGGAGCAGAGATGTTGGATCGCAGGACCGATGCACCCGTTGGCCCGGTGACGCCGGAATGAGGGATTGGGGTCGGCATGAGCCGTGCCGCGGGTAACGGCATGGCGATATGCATTAAACGAATATTTGACTTTTATTCTCCATGTGAATAAAGTGTGAATATTCACCCATTGCATACATCATGCGACAGACCATCTCTACCCCCGAGCAGCTGGGCCTCATCCTGCAGTCCGCGCGCAGGAAGAAAAAGCTCACGCAAAAGGACCTGGCCCTGTTCCTGGACCAGAGCCAGGCCAGCGTCTCCCGCATCGAGACGACCCCGCAGACCATGACGCTGCAGCAGTTGCTGACCCTGTGCCATCGGCTCGGCCTGGAGCTGGTGGTGCGTGAGCGCGCCGCCGCCGGGCCGCCGGGGGCGCCGGGGGCGCCGGGGGCGGACAACACGGAGGCCTGGTAGGCATGGGCCGCAAGTCGCTGAGCCGTGCCCTGGCGGTGTGGATCAATGGCCAGCGCGTCGGCGTCTGGCGCATGCCCCACCGTGGACCGGTCGAGCTGCACTACGACGACGCCTGGGTGAAATCCAGCCAGGGCCGGCCCCTGTCGCTTTCGCTGCCTTTCCAGCCGGGCAACCTCCCCATCCGCGGGCCGGTGGTCAGCAACTACTTTGACAACCTGCTGCCCGACAGTGAGATCATCCGCCGCCGGCTGGCGCAGCGTTACCACACCCGCTCCACGGAAGCCTTTGAGATGTTGCAGCAACTCGGCCGCGACTGCGTGGGCGCGGTGCAGCTCGTCGGCGAGGACGAGCCGGTGCAGGGCTATGACCGCATCGAGGGCGACGTCTTGAGCGAGGCCCAGGTGGAGCGGTTGCTGAACCGGGTGGTGCTGCCGGGCGGCGCGCTGGACCGGCAGGAGGACGATGAGGAGGACCTGAGGCTTTCCATTGCCGGCGCGCAGGAGAAGACCGCCTTGCTCTGGCATGAGAACCAGTGGGTGCGGCCGCGCGGGGCCACGCCGACCACGCACATCTTCAAGCTGCCCATGGGGCGGGTGGGCAACGAGGGGCGGCTGGACATGAGCACCTCGGTGGAGAACGAATGGCTCTGCCTGCGCATCCTCGGCGCTTACGGGCTGGACGTGCCGCGGGCCGCGATCCTTCGTTTCGGGCGGCAGAAGGTGCTGGCGGTGGAGCGTTTCGACCGCATGCTGCAGGGTTCGGGGAAGTGGTGGTGGCGCCTGCCCCAAGAGGATTTCTGTCAGGCCAGGGGCCTGCCGGCATCACTCAAGTACGAGAGCGACGGCGGTCCGACGATGGAGGACATCTGCCGGATCCTGCAGGGCTCGGTGCAGGCCGAGCGTGACCTGCGGGATTTCCTGAAGGCGCAGATCCTGTTCTGGCTGCTGGCGGCCACCGACGGCCACGCCAAGAACTTCAGCATCAGGCTGCTGCCGCAGGGCGGCTACCACCTCACGAAGTTCTATGACGTGGTGTCGACCTGGCCGGTGATCGGGCATGGGGCGAACCAGCTGGAGTGGCGCAAGGCGCGGCTGGCGATGTCCGTGCGCGGTCGCAGCCGCCACTACAAGCTTCAGGAGATCCAGCGTCGACACTTCAACGCGATGGCGCCGCGCTGTGGCCTGGGGCTGGATGCGGAAGCGCTGATCCAGGAGTTGATCGGGCAGACGGCGGGCGTCATCGACCGGGTGGCGCGGGAATTGCCCGCCGGATTCCCGGCGGATCTGGCGGGGCAGATGCTCAACCGGCTCCACCAGTCGGCGCTCAGGCTCGGGGCGATGCCGGCGAACTGAAGGGCAGGCAGAGATGCTCCGGCCTCGGCGGGAGCGGTTACGGGTTCGGGTACCGGCCCTGCATCAGACACTCTCCCTCGCAAACCGAACCGGTGGCTTTCAGTCCAGACAGCCCCGTGCGTCCACCCTGATGAGTTCGGCCACCGTGCCGGCCAACAGGCCGCCGCGCACGCCGATCAGCCAGTCGTGCAGGTTGACGGTGGGGTCGCAGTGGCCGGGGATCAGCCAGAGGGTGCTGCCCAGCGTCGGCAAGGGCGCACTACCGGTGGTGCGCAGGGTGGTGTGTTCGTCGCTGCAGCCGGTGGCTTCCAGCGCCTCGCCGTGCACGCGCGGCAGGCCGGAGTCGATGGCGTGGCTCTTGTGGCCGGCGTCCACCACCACGTGGCCGGCGCTCACACTCATGACCTGGGTCTTGACGAAGAGGGCGTGCTCGAAGGCGGGCTGGGCCGGGTCGGCCTGGTTGCGGGCGTAGTCGGCGTCCATGAAGAGGTAGGAGCCGGCCTGCAGCTCGCCGAAGACGCCGCTGGTGGCTTCCAGGCCGAAGGTGCCGCTGCCGGCGCCCGTGACCAGGGGCAGCGCAAGACCGGCGGCCTCGACCAGGCGACGGGCTTCCTGCACGCGGGCGATCACCACGTCCAGCGCGGCGCGGCGCTCGGCCACGCTGCGCAGGTGCTGGGCGCTGCCGTTGTAGGCCTGCAGGCCGGCCAGGCGCAGGGCGGGGTGGCGCGCAATGGCCTGGGCCAGCGGCAGCACGTCGGCCGGTTCGGCCACGCCGCAGCGCCGCTGGCCGACGTCCAGCTCGATGAAGACGTCGATCAGGTTCGCCCCCGCGCCCATCGCCTGCGCCAGGTGCTCGACGCCGAGCCGGCTGTCGACTGCAATGGCGAGGCGGCCGCCGCGCGCTTGCAGGGCGCGCGCCAGCGCGGCCACGCGCTGCAGCTTCGGCAGCGCGATGACTTCGTTGCTGATGTAGAGGTCACTCACGCCGCCGGTCGCCAGCGCCTCCGCTTCCGAGGTCTTCTGCACACACATGCCCACGGCGCCGGCCTGCAGCTGGCGCCGGCTCAGAGCCGCGCTCTTGTGCATCTTGGCGTGCGGGCGCAGCTTGACACCGTGCGCCTGGGCGTAATCGGCCATGCGCTGCAGGTTGCGCGCCATGGCGTCGAGGTCCACCACCAGCGCAGGCGTGTCGATGGTCGCCACGCCCTGGCCGAGCAGCGCGGCCAGGCGGGGCGGCCTCTGTTCAGGTGCTGAACTCATCGAGCGTCTTGTCTTCCAGGTGCGAGGTGTCGGACCAGCCCACCAGGGACAGGCCTTGCGGTGTCCACAGCAGGCGGTTGACGGCGGTGTTGCCCAGCGGCCAGGTGCGCGGGGACTGCAGGTCCTGGCCGGTGGCGGCGCGGTAGAGCTGGTCCATGATGCCGCCGTGCGCGACCAGCACGATCTGCTGGCCCGGGTGGCGCGCGGCAATCTCGTGCAGGGTGCGGGTGATGCGCTCGCGCACGGCGACCAGGGACTCGCCGCCGGGCGGGGCCCAGTGCGGCTCGCGCTTGCGCCAGCGCTCGGACTCTTCGGGCCAGGTCTGCTCGATCTCGACGTAGGTCTTGCCTTCGAAGATGCCGAAGCCGCGCTCGCGCAGACCCGTGTGGGTGGCAATCGGCGCGCCGCTGGCGCTGGCAATGGCACGGGCGGTTTCGTGGGCGCGCTGCAGGTCGCTGCTGTAGACGGCGTGGATGGGGTCGCGCGCGGCCAGCGCGCGGGCCACGCGCTGGGCCTGCCAGCGCCCGGTGTCGTTGAGCGGGATGTCGAGGTGGCCCTGGATGCGGGTGTCGACGTTCCAGGCGGTTTCGCCGTGGCGGATGGCGAGGATGCGGGTGGTGTTTTCCATTCGGCGTGGGACGCTCAGCGCGGGATCTCCACCTTCACGCGGCGCGCTCCGGCGGGCGGGTTGGGAAAGTCCTTCAGCGCCGCGGCCAGCGTGGCGCGCAGGATGTTGTAGCGGTCGTCCCACGGGCCTTCATGGGTGGCACGGGTCTCGTAGACGATCTGGTTGCTGCGCAGCTCGCGCAGCAGCAGGGTGACTTCATGGCGGTACTGGGCCGGCGGCGGAAAGCGCATGCCCATGCCGACCATGCCACCCGAGCCAAAGGAGCCGTACATGCCGCCCAGGCCAAAGGTGACGCCGCCGGTCATGCGGCTGCCGTTGGTGGGGCGGCCCCAGTCGTCCACGTAATAGGCCTCCATGCGCGTGCTGATCTGCACGCTGTAGCGCGCGGCCTTCTCGTCGTGCACCAGGCCGACCTCGGCCAGCTCGGCTTCGGCGATGGCCTCGACCGAGTCGGTCTCCACCGCATCGGTTTGCGAGGGCAGGCGCTCGAAGCGGTAGGTCGCCCCGGCTTCGATGGCCGCGCCACCGGCGGGCACGGCCTTGGTGCGCACCTGGGACTCGACCAGGCGCATGCCGGAGCAGCCGCCGAGCAGCAGCGCGACCGTGAGCAGGGCAAGCAGGCGTTTCATCTACAGCGTCACCACCTGCACGCCACCGGGCAGGGCGGGGGCGGTGGGGAATTCCTCTTCGTCGAAGGCGTGGTCGCCGTTTTCGTCCGGCACGCCGGTGGTCTGCAGGTTCTTGAAATCGTGCAATTTCGCATCCATCAGGTGCGAGGGCACCACGTTCTGCAGCGCGGTGAACATGGTCTCCAGCCGGCCCGGGAACTTCTTGTCCCACTCGCGCAGCAGGTTGCCGATCTGCTTGCGCTGCAGGTTCTCCTGGCTGCCGCACGGGTGCAGGGGATGATGGGGAACTGGCGGTGCTCGGCCCAGCGGATCAGGTCCTTCTCTACCACATAGGCCATGGGACGGATGACGATGAACTCGCCGTTGTCGCTGGTGAGCTTGGGCGGCATGCCTTCAACTTGCCGCCGAAGAACATGTTGAGGAAGAAGGTCTGCAGCATGTCGTCGCGGTGGTGGCCCAGCGCCAGCTTGTTGCATTTGAGCTCGCGCGCCACCTTGTAGAGGATGCCGCGGCGCAGCCGGCTGCACAGGCTGCACATGGTCTTGCCCTCGGGGATCTTCTCCTTGACGATGGAGTAGGTGTCCTGGGTCTCGATGTGGAAGGGGATGCCCAGGTTCTTGAGGTACTCGGGCAGGATGTGGTCGGGAAAGCCGGGCTGCTTCTGGTCCAGGTTGACGGCCACCAGCGTGAAGTCGATCGGCGCGCGCGCCTTGAGCTTGAGCAGGATGTCCAGCATGCCGTAGCTGTCCTTGCCGCCCGAGAGGCAGACCATGACACGGTCGCCCTCTTCGATCATGTTGTAGTCGACGATGGCCTGGCCGACGTTGCGGCACAGGCGCTTCTCGAGCTTGTGCGTTTCGCGCTCGATCTTCAGGTCCTTGGCCGCGCTGGCCGGCTCGTTGTCTATCCAGACTGCACTCATCATTCACTCCGTGGGACTGCGCCCGACATGGGGTCGGAGCCCCGAATCCTGTTTTGGTTCCGCGTTCACCACTGGCCGGTTTCGGCGCGGATCGCGACTTCGCAGTCGTCGAAGATTTCCAGCTTGACGATCTTCACCCGCACGCCGATCACGCCGGGCAGCTGCAGCAGGCGGTTGGCCAGCTTGCCGATCATGCTCTCCAGCAGGTTCAGGTGCTCGGCCCGGCATTCGTCGATGATGATCTGGCGCACCTTGCGGTAGTCCAGCACATGGTTGATGTCGTCGTCGTGCGGCAGCAGCGGTTGCGGCCCGAGGTTGAGCTCGGCGTCGACCTGGATAGGCTGCGGCGCGGCCTTCTCGTGGTCGAGGATGCCCAGGTTGGCATCGAAGCGCAGCCCGGTGAGCGTGAGGATCTGGGTGCCGATGGATTTCATCACATCATCGAAAAATCGCGCTCGAAGCGCTGCAGGTGCTGGCCGCCGTCCACCAGCAGGGTGGTGCCGGTGATGGACTTGTTTTCCAGCGCGAACAGTACCGCGCCCGCCACGTCTTCGGGTGTGGACGAGCGCCCCAGCGGCGAGAGCTTGTGCAGGGCCTCGAACTTCTCCGGCGTCAGGTAGTCGCTGGTCAGCGTGAGGCCGGGCGCCACGCCCACCACCCGCACGTCGGGCGCCAGCACCAGGGCCAGCATGGTGTTGGCGGCTTCCAGCGCCGCCTTGGACAGGGTGTAGCTCAGGAAATCGGGGTTCTGGTTCCACAGCTTCTGGTCCAGCAGGTTGACCACCACACCGTCGCCTGCGCGCGCCTGCACATGGACGTGCAGGGCCTGCGCCAGCAGGATGGCGGCGCCGGTGTTGCTGCGCAGATGGCGCTCCATGGCGGCGTAGCCGAAGCTGGCCGCGCTGTCGTGCTCGAACAGGGCGGCGCTGTTGACGACCGCGTCGACCTGGCCGAAGTGCGCTTCCACCCGCGGCAGCAGGGCGCGTACCGCGGCCTCATCGGCGAGGTCGGCGTCGAAGGCCGCCGCCGTCACGCCCAGCTGCTCGCAGTCGGCCACGGTCTGCATGGCCTCCTCCTCCGAGCCGCGGTAGTGCACCGCCAGCTGCCAGCCGGCGCGCGCCAGCGCCAGCGCAATCTCGCGGCCCAGGCGTTTGGCCGAGCCGGTCACGAGCACCGTGCGCGCAGGAGAGGTGGCGGACATTGGGAGACAATGGCAAGGTAATGACGACAGCCGACAGTTTAACGACCACCCTGCAATCCCGCATTGTGCAAACCATGGCCGCGGCCGGGGGCTGGATCGGTTTTGACGATTTCATGGCCCGGGCCCTGTACACCCCGGGTCTGGGTTATTACGCCAACGATCTGCGCAAGCTCGGGCTGATGCCGGGCTCGGGCAGCGATTTCGTCACCGCGCCCGAGCTCTCGCCCCTGTTTGGCCACGCCCTGGCGGCCCAGATCGGGCAGGCGCTGCGACAGTCCGGCACCGACGAGATCTGGGAATTCGGCGCCGGCTCGGGCGCGCTGGCGCTGCAGCTGCTGCAGACCCTGGGCGAGCAGGTGCGCCGTTACACCATCGTCGACCTCTCGGGTGCCTTGCGAGCCCGCCAGCAGCAGACGCTGCAGCCCTTCGGCGAGCGTGTGCGCTGGGTCAGCGAGCTGCCGGCCGCCCTGCAGGGGGTGGTGGTGGGCAACGAGGTGCTGGATGCCATGCCGGTGCAGCTGCTGGTGCGCCTGGGCGGTGTCTGGCACGAGCGCGGCGTGGCGCTGGCGGGCGAGCGTTTCGTCTGGGCTGACCGGGTGACGGATCTGCGCCCGCCGCTGGAGATCGAAGGCAACCACGACTACCTGACCGAGATCCACCCGCAGGCCGAGGCCTTTGTGCGCACCCTGGCCGACAAGCTGGAGCGCGGCGCCGCCTTCTTCATCGACTACGGCTTTCCCGAGGCCGAGTACTACCACCCGCAACGCCATATGGGCACGGTGATGTGCCACCGCGCCCACCAGGCCGACCCCGACCCGCTGAGCGACGTGGGGTTGAAGGACATCACCGCCCACGTCAACTTCACCGGCGTGGCGCTGGCCGCGCAGGACGCCGGCCTGGCCGTGCTGGGTTATGCCTCGCAAGGACGTTTCCTGCTCAACTGCGGCCTGGCCCAGCTGATGGAACAGGCCCCGCTGGCGCAACGCGCCCAGGCGCACAAGCTGGTGCTGGAGCACGAGATGGGTGAGCTGTTCAAGGTCATCGGCCTGGCCGCCGGCGCGCCCTGGGACGCGCTGGGTTTTGCCGCCGGCGACCGCACCCATACCCTCTGACAGGCAGGCCCGATCCATGTTCCGCTGGCTGCTCGTCGTTTTTGTCATCCTGCTGCTGGTCAACGCGGTGACACCCTGGTTCAAGAAGATCGGTTTCGGCCGGCTGCCGGGTGACCTGAATTTCACCCTCTTCGGGCGCGAGTTCAACCTGCCCTTCACTACCACCATCCTCCTCAGCCTGGCGGCGGCGGGGATCGCCAAGCTGCTCTGAGCCCGCAGCGGGCGCCGGCGTTACATCACCTGACAAATTCGTCGCCCCGGGCGACGGCCAGCCGGCCTGGAGGCCGGCGGCGGCATGCACATAATCCCGGGATCACATCCAAAGGGGGGAGCACATGCCATTCGTCGGTCTGGGTCTGCATCTGGTGGTTGCGCTGTTTTTTGCCGTGCATGCGATGCGCAGCGGCCAGAACATGTACTGGCTCATCATCCTGTTTTCCTTCCCGCTGCTGGGCAGCATCGTCTACTTCCTGGTGGTCTACCTGCCCAACTCCCGGCTGGAGCGCGGCGCGCGCAAGGCGGTGGCCGCGGCGGTGAAGGCGCTGGACCCCGAGCGCGAGTTGCGCGAGGCCCGCGCCGCCTTTGACTACACACCGACGGCGCAGAACCAGATGCGGCTGGCGCTGGCCCTGCTGGAAGCCGGCCAGGCCCAGGAAGCGGCCGGCCACTACGAGGCCTGCCTCAAGGGGCCGTTCGCCAGCGACCCGGAGATCCGTTTCGGGGCTGCCCGCGCCTGGGTGGAGTGCCGGCGTTACGGGCCGGCTATCGCCCATCTGCAGGGCATACGCCAGAGCGAGCCGGGGTTCCGCCCCGAGGCGCTGTCCCTGCTGCTGGCGCGCGCGCTCGGCGGCGACGGCCGCGCCCAGGAGGCACGGGCCGAATTCGAGGCTGCGGTCCAGCGCTTCGGCAGCTTCGACGCGCGCGCGGAATATGCCATCTGGGCCGTCAGCTTCGGCGACACCGCCGTCGCCCAGCGCCTCAAGGCCGAGATCGAGCAGGCCACCCAGCGCTGGAGCCGGCATCACCGCGAGCTCAATGCGGACATGGTGCGGCGTCTGGAGCAGGCCTGGGCGGCGGCGGCGGGCGCTGGCCCCCGGGCTTGAAACAAGATACCCCAGCCCCTATCTGTGCAGCAGAAAGGGTCCACCATGAGCGAAACGCGCCACATCGTCTGTCCGCACTGCCACACCACCAACCGCGTCCAGGCCGCTGACCTGGGCAAGGCCGCCGATTGCGGCAAATGCCATCAGCCGCTGTTTGCCGGCCAGCCGGTTGCGCTGGACGCGGCCTCGTTCGAGCGCCACATCGGCCGCAACGAGGTGCCGGTGTTGGTGGACTTCTGGGCCCCCTGGTGCGGCCCCTGCCGCATGATGGCGCCGGCCTTCGAGCAGGCCGCCGCCCAGCTGGAGCCCAAGGTGCGCTTGGCCAAGGTGAATACCGAGGAGGAGCAGGCCCTGGCCGCGCGTTTCAACATCCGCAGCATTCCCACCCTGGCGCTGTTCGTCGGCGGACGCGAGGTGGCGCGCCAGCCCGGCGCCATGACCTCACCGGCGCAGATCGCCGCCTGGGTGCAGCAGCACCTGCGCTGAATTCAGAGCAGGCTCTCAGGACTCGATGCTCCACTCATGCCGGCAGGCGCGGCAGCGCACGCCGGTCCGGCCCCGGCGCCGATCTTCGTCCACCACCTCGAAACGCGCATAGGCGCCGCACGCCGGGCAGTTGGCCTGGTTGGCCACTTCCTCGGCGTGCATCAACAGATAGAGGTAGCGCCGCAGGCTCCACAGGCCGATGGCGGCGCTGGCGATGAACAGCAGCACGTCCAGCAGCTTCTCGCCCAGGCTGCCGCCGTGGAAGACTTCCAGCATGCCGATCAGCGCGATGGCGCACAACAGCGTGAGCAGCAGGTGGGCGTGGCTCGACAGCAGTTCGCGTTCGTACCACTTGCGAAAGCCGTAGCGGCGCACGCCCTCGGCCAGCGGCGGGTTGAAGGGGTTGCGGGGCGGCGCAGCCATGCGCCCATGATGCGGCAGACGGCGCCGCGCCGTCGGCGCGCCTCAGCAGCCGACTGTCACGCGGGGTCTTTGCCGTGTTGCGGCAGGCCCAGCTGCTGCGCCAGCGCCGTGGCGCGCGCGGCGTGGATCAGCTCGCCCACCTTCTTGCCGCTGTGGCCCAGTGCCATGGCGTGGGCGGCGATCTCCGGCGTGGACACGGCCAGCACGACGTCCAGCACACGTTGCAGGCGCGCCGCCGGCGGGTAGGGCTGCTGCTCCAGGCCCAGGCGACCGCGGGCGTCGCATTCGCAGGCCAACAGCACCTCGGCAAAACGCTGCGGCTTGCGGATGGCGTCGCAGCGCTCCAGCAGGCGCAGCAGGGCGGTGGCGCCCAGCGTGGCGCTGCGGTGGATGTTGCCGTGTTCGCGTGCCACCACCTCGGCCAGCTCGCGGCAGTCGATGGGCACCCGCAGACGCTCGCACAGGCCCTTGAGCAGGCGCGCGCTGCGCTCCTCGTGGCCGAGGTGGCGCGGCAGCAGGTCGGCGGGCGTGGTGCCCTTGCCCAGGTCGTGGCCCAGGCAGGCAAAACGTACGGTCAAGGGGGCGTTCAGCTGGGCGGCCATGTCCAGTACCAGCATCAGGTGCAGACCGGTGTCGACCTCCGGGTGGTGCTGTTCGGGTTGCGGCACGCCCCACAGGCGGTCCACCTCGGGCAGCAGGCGCTTGAGCGCGCCACAGGCGCGCAGCACCTCGAACATGCGCGAGGGCTTGGCCTCCATCAGGCCGCGGCTGAGTTCCTGCCAGACGCGCTCGGCCACCAGGTGGTCCACCTCGCCGTCGTCCACCATGTGGCGCATCAGCGCCATGGTCTCGGGCGCCACCGTGAAGTCGGTGAAACGTGCCGACAGCCGCGCCACCCGCAGGATGCGCACCGGGTCTTCGCGGAAGGCCGGCGTGACGTGGCGGAACACCTTGTGTTCGATGTCGCGCTGGCCGTGGTAGGGGTCGGTCAGGTGCGTCGGGTCGAAGCTGCCGTCGGGCCGGCACTGGCTGTTGTGCACGGCGATGGCGTTGATGGTCAGGTCGCGCCGCGCCAGGTCTTCTTCCAGCGTGACCTCGGGTGAGGTGTGGATGGCAAAACCCTTGTAGCCGCGCGCGGTCTTGCGCTCGGTGCGCGCCAGCGCGTGCTCTTCCTTCGTGACCGGGTGCAGGAAGACCGGAAAGTCCTTGCCCACCGGGACAAAACCCTGTGCGGCCATCTCCTCCGGTGTGGTACCGACTACCACCCAGTCGTGGTCCTTGACGGCTAAGCCGAGCAGGGCGTCGCGCACCGCGCCGCCCACCATGTAGATCTGCATGGGCTGCAGTCTACCGGCTCAGGCGATAGGGTTCCTCGAACTCGCGAAAGTCGCCCTCCGCGCGTGCCTGCTCGATCCACGCCGCCACACCCGGCAGCGCCGCCACGCGCTCCACATAGGCGGCGATGTCGGCCGGCACCGGCAGACCGTAGGTCCTGATGCGCAAACACACCGGCGCAAAGTAGGCGTCGGCGATGGAGAACGGGCCGAACAGCAGCGGCCCGCCGTGCTGGACCAGCAGCTCGCGCCACATGGCCACCAGGCGCGCCACATCGGCGCGCACGGCCGGCTGGTCGCGCCAGATCAGCGCGCCGACGTCGGGTAGCGAGGCCTCGATGTTCTGCGGGCAGTGGCTGCGCAGCGCGGTGAAGCCGGCATGCATCTCGGCGCAGACGCTGCGGGCGCGGGCCCGTGCCGCCTTGTCGGCGGGCCAGAGTTGCTTGTCTGGATACTGCTCCGCCAGGTATTCGGCAATGGCCAGCGTGTCCCAGATGACGAGGTCGCCGTCCTGCAGCACGGGCACCTTGCCGGTGGGCGTGAGCGCGGCCAGGGTCTGCTTGAATTGCGAGTTCGCATCGAAGGAGTCGAAGCGCACCAGCACCTCCTCGAAGGGAATGCCGGCCTGGCGCAGCAGCGCCCAGGGCCGCAGGGACCAGGAGGAGTAGTTCTTGCTGCCGATGTAGAGCTTGAGCATGCGTTTCTCCCGAGGTAGGGAGACGCATGTTAGCGCCGACTGTAGCGCTCGCGCAGCGTGATGTGGCGGTCGCTGGTGGGGCCCAGATAGGACGGTGCGACTGCTGCGGGGCCGGTGGGCGTGATGCCCAGTGCGGCGATGCCGGGTACGCGGCCGCTGGCCACGTTGTCCACCAGCATCGAATCCAGGTTGTCGCGGCTCATCAGCGGCTGGCCGGGGGCCAGCTCCATCAGCCGTGCCTGCAGCCGGCCCAGGGCCAGGGGCAGGCCGATCACCGGGCGGCCGTGGCCGCGGCGGATGCCGGCGGCGCGGCCGGCCAGCTGCACCAGTTCCTTGAGTGTGTAGACGCTGGGGCCGCAGAGTTCGTAGGTTTGGCCGATGGTGCGCGCGTCCTGCAGGCAGTGGACCACGGCCTGGGCCACATCGCCCACCCAGACCGGCTGGAAACGCGCTTGCGCGCCGGCCAGCGGCATGACGGGAAAGATCCGTTGCAGCGCGGCGAACAGGTTGAGGAAACGGTCGTCGGCGCCGAAGATCACGCTGGGGCGCAGCACGCTGAGCTGCAGGCCCTGGCCGGCGGCGGCCAACAGCTCGGCCTCGCCGCGTGATTTGCTGCGCAGATAACGCGAGGGGGCGCTGTTGGCGGCGGCCGGCCCGGCGCCGAGGGCGCTGATGTGCACCAGGCGCTGGACACCCGTGCTCAGGCAGGCGCGGGCCAGCTTGGCCGGCAGTTCGACATGGGTGCGCTGGAAGGCGGCCTCGTCGCCGTGCAGGATGGCCACCAGGTTGATGACGGCGTCGTGGCCGGGCAGCAGGCGGCGCAGCGTGGCCTCGTCGTGCACGTCACCCTCCAACACGGTGAGGTTCGGCAGGTGCTGCACGGCGCTGGCGTTGGCCGCGCGGCGCGTGAGCACGGTCATGGGCCAATGCAGGCGCGCCAGCCGCTCGCAGACCTGGCGGCCGACGAAGCCGGTACCGCCCAGCAGCAGCACGCGTTTCATGGGAGGGATTCGCCGAGCTCGGCCTTGGCCATCCGGGCCGCGCCGATCGTGCCCAGCCTGGCCTTGAGCGACTGCGGCTCGCCGGTGATGAGGGCGGCGTAGTTGGTGGCGTTGGCCAGCACCTTCTTCACGTAGTCGCGCGTCTCGTGGAAAGGCACGTTCTCGGCCCAGATGGCGGCTTCGATGCCGGCCTCGGGGGTCTGCTCCAGCCAGCTGCGCACGCGCGTGGGGCCGGCGTTGTAGGCGGCCGCGGCCAGCGGCATGGAGCCGTCGAAGGCGTCGAGCACCAGCTTGAGGTAGCTGGTGCCGATGGCGATGTTGGTGTCGCGGTCGTGGATGTGCTTGGGCTTGAAGCCGTGCATGCCGATCCTGCGCGCGGTCCAGCGCGCCGTGGCCGGCATGACCTGCATCAGGCCGGAGGCGCCCACGCTGGATTGCGCGTCGACGATGAAGCGGCTTTCCTGGCGGATCAGGCCGTAGACATAGGCCGGGTCCAGGCCGACCTGGCCGGCGCGCTGCACCACCGCCTGCTTGTGCGGCATGGGGAAACGCTGCTCGACGTCGATCTGCTGGCGGGTGCGCTCGCTGGTGTTGATGCAGCGGTCCCAGACCTGCTGCTCGCAGGCCAGGGCGGCGGCGGCCAGCAACTCGCGCTCGCCCATGCCACCGCGCTGGTGCAGGCTGATGCTGTAGTTCCACTCACGCACGCCGTCGCTGCGCAGGCCGATCTTGATGGCGTACAGGGCGCGCCGCAGCCCGGCATTGTCGCGCGCGGCGGTCTTTTCGTTTTCGCTCAGCGGCTCGGGCGCGGCCGGGGGGGTGATCAGCTCGCCCAGCTCCTCCAGCGCCAGCTGTTCGTAGAAGCCGCGCGGCGAGGCGATGGACTTGAACAGGGTGCGGGCGCGCAGATCGGCGTCCGGGGCCTGCAGCGCCAGCAGGGCGCGGGCGCGCCAGTAGATCCAGGCCGGGTCGCGCATCTGGCTTTCGTTGAGGGACGCGATCGCATCCTGCACCTGCACCCAGTCGCGCGCGCGCAGCGCGGCGCGCACGCGCCACAGCAGGTGTTCACCATGCATGAAGGCCGGATTGCCCTGGGCGTAGTAGACCAGCGCATCGTCCGAGAGCAGGCGCGCGGCGCGTTTGCCGACCACGCCCCAGACCCAGCTGACCTCTTCCTGCGTGAGCTGGATCTTCCAGCGCAGCTGGCTGAGTTCGTCGGCGGTGGCCTCGAGCTTGCTGTCGGCCAGGCGGATCAGCGCCAGCGTGACCAACTCCTTGCTGTGCGGCAGGATGGCGGTGACACGCCCCTCCAGGTAGCGCGCCGGCTGGCTGTAGATGGTGTTGACGGTCTGCACCAGCTCCGGCTTGAGCAGGTTCACGGCCTGGCGCGCGATCTGCGGCTTGTCGTACTCGAAGCCCAGGCGCGCGCGCTGCCAGACCACCAGGGGCTTGATCTTCTCGGCCTGGAGCTGCTGCGCGACGGCGGCGGTGCAGCCCTCTTCGGGCTCGCGCTGGGCCAGCCAGAGCTCCTGCACCTGTTCGGCCACGTCGGCCTCGGAAGTTTCGGCCTGTGCCAGCAACGCGTAACAACGCACCGAGCCGTCGTCGTTCATGCGGTATTTCGGATACTCGGCCAGGAAGGTGGCCCAGTCGCGCCGCCGGCCCAGCAGCAGCAGCCAGTCGTTGCGCAAGCGGTCTTCCTGGTAGGTGCCGGCATAACGGCCGAGGAAATCGCGGATTTCGGCTGGTCGGGCGTCTTCCAGGCGGGCGCTGAGCTCCCAGTAGGCGGCCCAGGGCTCCAGCACATGGCCCCGCACCTGCGGCAGCAGGGCCGTCAGACGCTTGCGGTCCAGCTTCTTGTAGGCATCTGCCATGTCCTGGACCAGGGCGTCCGCACTCGGCTTGGCCCGTACCTTGACCTTGGCCGGCGCGGCCAGCGGCAGCGCCAGGCCGAGGGCCAGGGCGAACGATGTCAGAATGACTTGAAACTGCATGTGGGAATTATGGACACATCCAAGGGAAAAGGGGCGCTGGACAAAAAGGCCCTGCGCCAACGTCTGATAACAGAACGTCTGAACCTGCCCGATCGCCTACAGCGCACGGCACTGTTACAGCAGGTCATGCGCATCTGGCTGGTGGGGCGCACCGACACCGTGATCGGCGCCTACTGGCCCATCAAGGGCGAATTCGACCCCCTGCCGGCCCTGCACCGCTGGAAGGAAGACGGCGAACTGCTGGACGAACCCCAGCCCCGGCGCATCGGCCTGCCGGTGATCGACAAGGTGCACAAGACCCTGACTTTCCACGCCTGGTACCCGGGTTGCCCCATGGAGGAGGACGCCTATGGCATTCCCAAACCCAAGGACACCGAGCTCATCGTGCCCACCCTGCTGTTCGTGCCCTGCGTGGGTTACGGGCCGGGCGGCTACCGTCTGGGCTACGGCGGCGGTTTCTACGACCGCACCCTGGCCACGCTGAGCCCCAAGCCCTACACCGTGGGGCTGGGCTTCACCCAGGGTTACCTGGACGACCTCGAGCCCGAGCCGCACGACGTGCCGCTGGAGGCCATCCTCAACGACAACGGCGTGGTCTGGCCGGTGGCCGGGGTGAACGGAGCCTAGGAATTTCACTTAGCGTAACGAATTTCGCTTACGTAAAATCCCCTGATTCTGATTCGCCCTACCCCGGAGCCCCCCATGAGCAAAGCTTTTGCCTCGCAAGCCGACCTGACCGACAAGAAGACCACCTTCGAGCAGCTGAGCCAGCACTGCTGGGCCTACACCACCGAGGGCGACCCGAACTCCGGGGTCATCATCGGCGAGCGTTTCATCCTGGTCAGCGACGCCACCGCCACCCCGGCCATGGCCCAGGACCTGATCGCCAAGATCCGCACGGTGAGCGACCTGCCCATCAAATACGTGCTGCTTACCCACTACCACGCCGTGCGCGTGCTGGGCGCCTATGCCTACGCCGCCGAAGGCGCCACCGAGATCATCGCCAGCCAGGGCACGCTGGAGCTGATCCGCGAGCGCGGCGCGCAGGACATGAAAAGCGAGATGGAGCGCTTCCCGCGCCTGTTCCGCAACGCCGAAACCGTGCCCGGCCTGACCTGGCCCACCATGGTCATCGGCGGCGGCAACCCGGTCAAGGGCGAGGTGCCGGGCAAGCTGTCCATCAACCTGGGCGGCGTGGTGGTGCAGATCTGGAGCCCCGGCCCCGGCCACACGCGCGGCGACACCATCGCCTGGGTGGAAGAAGAGAAGGTGCTGTACTCGGGTGACCTGGTCGAGTACGAAGCCGGCGTCTACACCGGCGACGCGCAACTGGCCGAGTGGCCGGCCACGCTGGAGGCCCTGCGTGCGCTCCGGGCCGAGGCCCTGGTGCCGGGCCGCGGCGAGGCCATGAAGGGCAATGCCAACGTCAACAAGGCGCTGGACTACACCAAACGCTGGGTCGAGACCCTCTACAAAGCCGGCCAGGAAGCCGTGGCGCAGGGCCTGGACCTCAAGGCCGCCATGGCCCACGCTCGCAAGAGCATGGACCCGGTCTTCGGCCACGTCTTCATCTACGAGCACTGCCTGCCCTTCGACGTCAGCCGCGCCTTTGACGAAGCCAGCGGCATCAAGAACCCGCGCATCTGGACGGCCGAGCGCGACAAGGCGATGTGGGCGGCGCTGCAGGGCTGAGCCGCGGCGGCGCTGCACGGGGCCTGCGGATGCAGGCCTTTTTTATTGCTCCGCCGCCAGCGTCCTGAAATCCGTCTCGTAGCGCCGCAGCCGCTCGATCAGATGGCGCCGCTGTGTCGCGCTGACGCTGTTGTGCAGCGCGGCCAGGGTCTCGCAGCCTTCCTGCAGCAGACGCTCCGTCCGGGCGCGGGAGGCCGGTTCGGGGGTGTCCAGGGTGCGCTGCATCAGGGCCAGCATCTCGGCCTTGACGTGGGCCGCGCGCTCGGCGCCGCGGTGTTCCTGGAACACGCGCAGCATGTCCTGCTGGCGGCGCAGGCGTTCGGCCCAGGACTGGCGGGCGTCGAAGCTCGACGCGGCCAGACGCTGGCGCAGCAGGGCGAGCTGGGCGTCGCTCAGGCGGCCGTAGAAATCCTCGTAGCGGTCCACGGTGCGCTCCAGCCGGCGCTCCAGCAGTTCCGCCGGGGTGCCGTCCAGCCATTCCTCGCGCCACTGCTGGTTGTTCTTTTCGAACTTCTGCGCCATCAGGCGCAGTTGCTCGTCTTCCAGCGTGGGCACCAGCCGTGCCAGACCGTTGGCACTCTGTCCGGCCAGGCGCTGCAGGTGGCCGCGGACCTGCTGGACGAAGGTGCAGACCAGCTCGGGCGTGACGTTGCCGCCGGCGAGCTGCTGCATGCGGCTGAGCTGCTCGGCATAAGCCGGCAATTCCTGCTGGCGGTGCCAGCTATGCAAGGCGGCCAGGCCGGCGCGCACCGGCGGGTCCTGGGCGTCGGTGAAGTCCACGTAGCTGTCCAGCCACCAGTAGAGCAGGGTGGGGGCGTTGCGGTAGCCGGTCTGCACGGAGCTGCAGCCGGCCAGAAGGACCAGCAGCAGGGCACCGATAATGCGAATCAGGAACACCGGCCGTAGCCGGGAATTCAGACTCGGAGTGGACAGGCGCATGAAACAGAACGGACAAGCGGTGGATGTGGTCATCATGGCGGCAGGCAAGGGCACGCGCATGAAAAGCAGGTTGCCCAAAGTGTTGCACCGATTGGCCGGTCGTGCATTGTTGCAGCATGTGGTGGATACGGCCAGTGGTCTGGACGCGCGCCGGGTGGTGGTGATCACCGGCCACGGCGCGGCCGAGGTCGAGGCGGGTGTGGCCCGGCGGGCCGGGGGCGAACTGCAGTTCGTGCGCCAGGAGCCGCAGCTGGGCACCGGCCACGCCGTGCAGCAGGCCGTGCCGGCGCTGCCGGACGACGGCATCGTGGTGGTGCTGTCGGGCGACGTGCCGCTGACGCAGGCCGATACGCTGCGCGAACTGATCGCCGCCTGCGGGGGCGACAAGCTGGCCCTGCTGACCATCGCCTTCGACGACCCCACCGGTTACGGCCGCATCGTGCGCGATGCGGGGGGCAGCGTGCAGGCCATCGTGGAGCAGAAGGATGCCACCGACGCGCAGCGCCAGATCAAGGAAATCTACAGCGGCATCATGGCCGTGCCGGCGGCGCGCCTGAAACCCTGGCTGGCCAGACTGGACAACAAAAACGCCCAGGGTGAGTACTACCTGACCGACGTGGTGAAGTTCGCCGTGGCGCAGGGCGTGCCGGTGGTGGCGCACCAGATCAGCGATGCGCTGCAGGTGGCCGGCATCAACAGCCCGGTGCAGCTGGCCGAGCTGGAGCGCGCGCACCAGCAGCGTGTGGCGCGCCGCCTGATGGAGCAGGGCGTGCGCCTGGCCGACCCGGCGCGTTTCGACGTGCGCGGCGAGCTGAGCTGCGCGCAGGATGTGGAGATCGACATCAACTGTGTTTTTGCCGGCCGCGTGGAGCTGGGCGAGGGTGTGAAGGTGGGCGCGCACTGCGTGATCGCCAATGCCCGCATCGCCGCCGGCGCGGTGATCCACCCCTACACCCATATCGAAGGCGGCGCCAGCGAGAAAGACCGTGTCGAGGTCGGCGCCGGCGCGCTGATCGGCCCCTATGCCCGCCTGCGCCCGGGCGCCAAGCTCAGTGATGAGGTGCACATCGGCAACTTCGTGGAGATCAAGGCCTCGACCCTGGCCCAGGGCGCCAAGGCCAACCACCTGGCCTATATCGGCGACTCCATCGTCGGCGAGCGCGTCAACTACGGCGCCGGCAGCATCACCGCCAACTACGACGGCGCCAACAAGCACACCACGGTGATCGAGGCCGACGTGCACATCGGCAGCAACTGCGTGCTGATCGCGCCCGTCACCATCGGCGCCGGCGGCACCGTGGGCGGCGGCTCTACCATCACCAAGGACACGCCGCCCGGTGTGCTGACGGTGGCGCGCGCCAAGCAGGTCAGCCTGAGCAGCTGGCAGCGGCCGCAGAAGAAGAAATAAGGGGCGGCCCTAACCGGCCTGGAGCCTGGCCGGCAGCGGCACCCGGGTGCCGAACTTGCTGCGTTTGACGCTGAAGTAGGTCTTCACGTTGCGCACATTGGCGTCGCTGGTGAACAGGCGCTGCGCCAGCGCCAGGTAGTCCGGCATGTCGCGCGCGTGCACCACCAGCACGAAGTCCGGCCCCGGCGAGACGCGGTAACACTGCTGCACGGCCGCGTCCGGCGCCACGCGCTGCTCAAAGGCGGCCAGGGCTTCCTCGCCCTGGCGTTCCAAGGAAATTTCGACGATGGCCTGCAGGCCGTGGCCCAGCAGCGGCGCCAGCTTGTCCGGGCTGAGCAGGGCCACCTGCTTCTCGATCAGGCCCGTCTCCAGCAGGCGCTTGACGCGGCGCAGGCAGGTGGGCGGCGAGATGTGGGCTTGCGCCGCCAGGGCCTGGTTGCTCAGGCCGGCGTCGTTCTGCAGGGCGTCGAGCAGCAGCAGGTCGGTGGCGTCTATGTTGATGGATTCCATAATCAATCAATTTGTGAAATATTTGCGCTTTAAATCTGGTCGGTGAAATTAAAGTTCAAAAACAAACAAAAATCAACCAGATATTTTTCAACAAGCCTTCTACCATCGCGGAGTTCATTTCAGAGAGGACTCCCCATGTGTGGCATCGTCGGCGCCGTTTCCAACCACAACATCGTTCCCGTGCTGGTGCAGGGCCTGCAGCGGCTGGAGTACCGCGGGTATGACTCCTGCGGCGTGGCCGTGCATGCCCGGGGCGGCCTGCAGCGCGCGCGCAGCACCTCGCGCGTGGCCGAGCTGGCCGAGCAGGTGGCCAAGGACGCCGTCACCGGCTACACCGGCATCGCCCACACGCGCTGGGCCACCCACGGCGCGCCGGCGGTGCACAACGCCCACCCGCACTTCAGCCACGGCCCGGGCGCCGACGAAGAAAAACGCGCAGCGCGCGTGGCGCTGGTGCACAACGGCATCATCGAGAACCACGACCAGCTGCGCGCGACGCTGCAAAAGCGCGGTTACGTCTTCGTCAGCCAGACCGACACCGAGGTCATCGCCCACCTGATCGACTCCATCTACGACGGTGACCTGTTCGAGGCCGTCAAGGCCGCCACCAAACAGCTGCACGGCGCCTACGCCATTGCCGTCTTCCACAAGGACGAACCGCACCGCGTGGTGGGCGCGCGCGCCGGCTCGCCGCTGATCCTGGGCGTGGGCACGGGAGCGGATCAGGGCAGCCACTACCTGGCCAGCGATGCTATGGCCCTGGCCGGCGTAACGGACCAGATCGTCTACCTGGAAGAGGGTGACGTGGTGGACCTGCAGCTGGGCAAGTTCTGGGTGGTCGGGCGCGACCACAAGCCCGCGCAGCGCGCCGTCAAGACCGTGTTGGCGCACAGCGGCGCGGCCGAACTCGGCCCCTACCGCCACTACATGCAAAAGGAAATCTTCGAGCAGCCGCGCGCGATCGCCGACACGCTGGAGGGCGTGGAAGGCATCGTGCCCGAGCTCTTCGGCGACGGCGCCTACAAGGTCTTCAAGGACATCGACTCGGTGCTCATCCTGGCCTGCGGCACCAGCTACTACAGCGGCTGCGCCGCCAAGTACTGGCTGGAGAGCATCGCCAAGATCCCCACGCAGGTGGAAGTGGCCAGCGAATACCGCTACCGCGACTCGGTGCCCAACCCCAGGACCCTGGTGGTCACCATCAGCCAGTCCGGCGAGACCGCCGACACCCTGGCCGCGCTGCGCCATGCGCAGAGCCTGGGCATGCAGCACACGCTGACCATCTGCAACGTCAGCACCTCCGCCATGGTGCGCGAGTGCAAGCTGCACTACATCACGCGCGCCGGTGTCGAGATCGGCGTGGCCTCCACCAAGGCCTTCACCACCCAGCTCGCCGGCCTGTTCCTGCTGACGCTGGCGCTGGCCCAGGTGCGCGGACACCTGAGCGAGGCCGACGAGGCCCAGCACCTCAAGGACATGCGCCACTTGCCCGTGGCCCTGCAGGCCGTGCTGGCGCTGGAGCCGCAGATCATGAGCTGGGCCGAGGACTTCGCCCGCATGAACAACGCCCTGTTCCTCGGCCGCGGCCTGCACTACCCGATCGCGCTGGAAGGCGCGCTCAAGCTCAAGGAAATCAGCTACATCCACGCCGAGGCCTACCCGGCCGGCGAGCTCAAGCACGGCCCGCTGGCCCTGGTGACCAACGAGATGCCGGTGGTGACCGTGGCGCCCAACGACGCCCTGCTGGAAAAGCTCAAGAGCAATATGCACGAGGTGCGCGCGCGCGGCGGCGTGCTCTATGTGCTGGCCGACAGCGACACCCACATCGAAAGCGGCGACGGCCTGCACGTCATCCGCATGCCCGAACACTATGGTGCCCTGTCGCCCCTGCTGCACGTGGTGCCGCTGCAGCTGCTGGCTTATCACACCGCCTGCGCGCGAGGCACGGATGTGGACAAACCCAGAAACCTGGCCAAGAGTGTGACCGTCGAATGACGGTCACACTCTTGTGTCGCGCAGCGACGGCGCCGTAGGCGCGCCAGGTTCTGGGTTTGCGGCGCAGGCTAACTTCGCGCAGCGAAGTTAAGGCCCGCAGGGCCGGCCGCAGCCACAAGCCTTTTCGCGTAATTTGGCCAAGAGTGTCACCGTCGAATGACGGGGACACTCCGGGTGCCGCGTGGCGACAGCGCCGCAGGCGCGCCAGGTTTCTCGGTTTGGATGTCGCTCACTTCGCGCAGCGAAGTTATGTGACAGCACAAACTACGCAATCTCGCCAAGAGCGTGACGGTCGAATGACCATCACGCGCTAGCGTCGCGCAGCGCCGGCAGTCGCGGACCCTGCCTCGGAGCCGCCGCCCGCCTGCCGCAGCACCACGCGGTTGCGGCCCTGGCCCTTGGCGTCGTACATGGCCTGGTCGGCCTGGTGGTACAGATCGCGGGGCGACAGCGCGGTGTCGCCCGCCGCCGCCTGCCACACGCAGATGCCGGCGGAAATCGTGACGGCACATTCGGCCTCGACCCGCTGGCGGATCTGCTCGACGCGGGTCTGCGCCTGCAGCGCCGCCTGGCCGCTCAGCAACACCGCGAACTCCTCGCCGCCCAGGCGAAAGACCCGGTCGGTGTCGCGGCGCAAGACCTCCCGCAGCAGGGCCGCCACCTGGGCCAGCACCGCGTCGCCGGCCTGGTGGCCCAGGCTGTCGTTGATGCGCTTGAAGTGGTCCACGTCCAGGATGGCCAGGGCCAGCGGCTCGCCTTCGCGCTGCGCGTGTTTGCTGGCGAGCTGCAGCGCCTCGTCGAAGGAGCGGCGGTTGAGCAGGCCGGTCAGCGCGTCGGTGGTGGAGAGCTGGTGCAGGCGCTCGTTGGCCAGCTGCAGCTCGGCGGTGCGCTGTGTGACCTCGGCCTCCAGCCGCGCGGTCATGGTGCGTTGCGACTCGATCTGTTGCCGCTGGGCCCGCAGGGCCTGTTGCTTCAGGTCGTGGATGCGCCAGCTCAGGATCAGGGCCAGCAGCAGCATCTCCAGGATGGAGCCGATGTTGAGCGCGTACTCCACCAGCGGCGTCGAGGGCAGCAGGCCGAAGACCCGCAGGTCGTAGACGATGACCCCCAGGCCCAGAAAGACCCAGGCCAGCAGGTACAACCGGGCCTCGGCCTGCCCGCGCCAGGCCAGCAGGACCGAGGTGGACAGCAACGTCACCAGCAGCAGGCCGCTGACCGGCAGCAGCGTGCGGAAGGTGGCGGCATACCAGTCGAGCAGGCTGGGCACCAGGTGCAGGGCCACCAGCGCCAGCAGCACCAGGTTGGCCCGGTGCCAGCGCGGGGCCTGGCGCTGCGTCTGCATGAAGCTGGAGGCAAACGCGGTGAGCGAGGCGAAGATGGCCACCGCGCTGACGCCGAGCACGACGTTGTTGAACTTCGGGCTGTCGGGCCAGAAGTAGGCAAACCCGAAACCGAGAAAGCTGAAGTTCCAGAACAGAAAACTGCCCAGGTACAGGGCATACAGCACGAAGATGCGCTCGCGGCTGAGCCAGCCCGCCACCAGCATGTAGATCATGAGCAGCGCATTGGCGCCGAAGTAGGCGCCCAGCAGCAGCGTCTCGGTCAGGCCGTGGTCCACAAAGGCGTCGGGCTGCCAGAGCTTGAGCGGGATGGCCTCGAACAGGCCGTCGTGGGTGTCCAGCCGCAGCCACAGCTGGCCCTGGCTGTGTGCGGGCAGCTCCAGCCGGAAGACCGGGTAGCGGTAGGGTACGGGCCGCTGGGCAAAAGGCTGGCGGTCGCCGGTGTGCCAGAACCGCGGCGCCTGGCCGGCCACGGCCCAGCGCACCTGCACGTCGTCCTGCAGGGGCATGGCCAGCTCCAGCACCCGCGTCATGGGTTCGGCCGTGGGGTTCTCCAGCGCCAGCCGCACCCACCACGTCGAGCGCGAAAAGCTGAAGTTGAGCACCGCCATGGTGCTGGCCCGCCAGGGCAGGGCGCGGTCCTCGACCACCTCGTCCCAGGCCAGCGTGCGGCCGGGGTCTTCCAGCAGCTGCACCTGCGGCCCCAGGGCGAGCGGGCTCGCCTGGATGGCGGCCGCGTTCAGGGGCGCCGGCTCTTGCGCCTGCGCGGGCGCGCCCAGGCACAGCAGCGCCAGGCACAGGAGAGGCCGCAGCCATGGCCGGCAGGACAGGAGGAACTCATTCATGACGAAGCGAGGCGTCCGGATTCTTGTTGGGGTGACCAGGGGCGGTCGGTGCGGACTTGCCGGGGGATTATGGTCGACGGCGGGCGAGCGCCGGTGCCGGGTGGCTAAACTAGGGCGTAGTCCCACGTTCCCACCCCTATGAACCAAGAATCCTTCCAGCGCCAGGTGCAAGCCGACGTGCAGCGCGCCCTCGACGAAGACGTGGCCGGCGGCGACCTCACCGCCTCCCTGGTGCCGGCGGACCGTCAGGCCACCGCCACCATCGTTTGCCGCGAAGCCGCCGTGATCTGCGGCCAGCCCTGGGTGACGGAGGTGCTGCGCCAGATCGCCCCGGGGGCCCAGGCCGTCTGGCACGTGAGCGACGGCGGGCGCTGCACGCCCGGGCAGAAGATCGTGGAGATCACCGGCCGCGCCCGTGAGCTGCTGACCGCCGAGCGCACCTGCCTGAACTTCCTGCAGACCCTGAGCGCCGTGGCCACCAAGACCGCCCGTTACGTGGAGGCCGTGCGCGGCACCCGCGCCGCCATCCTTGACACGCGCAAGACCATCCCCGGCCTGCGCGTGGCCGAGAAATACGCTGTGCGCTGCGGCGGCGGCAAGAACCACCGCATGGGCCTGTACGACGCCATCCTGATCAAGGAGAACCACATCGCCGCCGCCGGCGGGCTGACGGCGGCCTTCCGCGCCGCGCAGCAGCTGGCCGACCGGGCGGCCTTCATCCAGGTCGAGGTGGAGACGCTCAAGCAGCTGGAAGAAGCGCTGCAGGCCGGTGTCACCATGGTGCTACTGGACAATATGCCCATCGAGACGATCCGCCAGGCGGTGCAGATGGCCGCGGGCCGCTGCAGCCTGGAGATCTCGGGCGGCGTCACCCTGGACACGCTGCGCCCGCTGGCCGAGACCGGTGTGGACCGCATCTCGGTCGGCGCGCTGATCAAGGACATCCAGGCGGTCGATTTCTCGATGCGTTTCCAGGATAAGCCGGTCGAGCGTTAGCCCGCCGGTCCCATTTCATCCAACGGGGGAGTTTGCATGAGTGAAGCCTATATCGTTGCCGCCGCGCGCACCGCCGGTGGCCGCCGCAACGGCCGTCTGTCCGGCTGGCATCCGGCCGACCTGGCCGCCCAGGTGATCAACGCCCTGCTCGAGCGCAGCGGCGCCGACCCGGCGCTGGTGGAAGACGTGATCCTGGGCTGCGTCAGCCAGACCGGCCAGCAATCGACCAACATCGCGCGCAACGCGGTGCTGGCCTCGCGCCTGCCCGAGGCGGTGCCCGCCACCAGCGTGGACCGCCAGTGCGGCTCCTCGCAGCAGGCCCTGCACTTCGCCGCCCAGGCCGTGATGTCGGGCAGCATGGACTGCGTCATCGCCGCCGGCGTGGAGAGCATGAGCCGCGTGCCCATGGGCAGCCCGCACGTGCTGCCGCTCAAGGCCGGCCTGGGCAGCTACATGAGCCCGCAGATCCAGGCGCGTTACCCCGGCGTCACGGAGTTCAGCCAGTTCACCGGCGCCGAGATGATGGCGCGCAAATACGGCTTCTCGCGCGAGCAGCTCGACGCCTTCGCCCTGCTGTCGCACCAGCGCGCGGCCGCCGCCGCCCAGGCCCGCCGTTTCGCCGACGAGATCGTGCCAGTGCCGGCGCGCAGCGCCGAAGGCGGAGCGCTGGACGAGCCGCACCTGGCCGACGAAGGCATCCGCTACGACGCCACGCTGGAGAGCATCGGCAGCGTCAAGCTGCTGGCCGAAGGCGGGCGCATCAGCGCCGCCAACGCCAGCCAGATCTGCGACGGTGCCGCCGGCTTGATGGTCGTCAACGAACGCGGCCTCAAGGCCCTGGGCGTGGCGCCGCTGGCGCGTGTGCACCACATGAGCGTGCTGGGCCACGACCCGGTCATCATGCTCGAAGCGCCCATCCCCGCCACCGAACGCGCGCTGAAGAAGGCCGGCCTGAAGATCGGCGACATCGACCTCTATGAAGTCAACGAGGCCTTCGCCTCCGTGCCGCTGGCCTGGCTGCAGGCCACCGGCGCCGACCCGGCCCGCATGAACGTCCACGGCGGCGCCATCGCCCTGGGCCACCCGCTGGGCGGCTCCGGCGCCAAGCTCATGACCACCCTGATCCACGCCCTGCGCCAGCGCCAGGGCCGCTACGGCCTGCAGACCATGTGCGAAGGCGGCGGCATGGCCAATGTGACGATCATCGAGCGTCTGTGAGCGTGCCGGGCCCCGCGCCAGCGGGGCCGGCGGCGCGGCGGTGGCTGCATCGGCTTGGGGTGCGGATGGCGAAGTGAACACCCACGGCAGCAAGCATGACGCAGGTCACGAATGACGCAGGTCACGATACGTCGCGCGATCTCGTGTCGGATCGATGTCGAATTTGTAAGCCCGCCGTGTGCATTAAGTCGCTGCTGCAAGTGATTTCCTAGGGGAAACCCCTTTGTGCATCCCCCATTCTGGGGATAGCCACGGGCCGTACGGCACCGTATTCTTTGCCCCAGCCACAAAAAGAGCCATCAATGGGTGATGGCGTCCAGGCGAGGGCAGCGTGTGACTACAACGACAAGTGCGCTTGCGCCGGGAGCGGCCGGCGGCGGCGGCGACCAGGCATCTCATTCCCCCCAGCAGACCAGTGCGGCCACCCCGGCCACTGCCTCTGCCCAGCCGGTGCCCCCCGGGGCTGCGGCACTGGCCGCACTCTGTGCCATCGCCCGCCTGCACCACGTGGCCGCGGATCCCGCCACGCTGGCGCACCAGCTGGGCCTGTCCGGCAGTGAGCCCTTGCAGCTGGACGACCTGTTGCACGCCGCCCAGCAGCTGGGCCTGAAGGCCAAACGCTCCAGCACCACCATTGAGCGCCTGGCGCTCACCCCTTTGCCGGCGCTCGCGCTGATGCGCAGCCCCGACGACTCGCTGCGCGTGGTCATCTTGGCGCAGTGCGACGGCCAGCGTGTCTTGCTGCAGGACCCGGCGGCCGGCAATGGCCCAGGCACGGGCCGCCCCACCATCGAGCCGCTGGACGTATTTGCCAGCCAGTGGAGCGGTGAACTCATCCTCATCACCAGCCATGCCAGTCTGGCCGGCCAACTGGCCAAGTTCGACTTCTCCTGGTTCATCCCCAGCCTGGTCAAGCACCGCAAGCTGTTGGGCGAGGTGCTGCTCATCTCCTTCATGCTGCAGCTGTTTGCGCTGGTCAGCCCGCTGTTCTTCCAGGTGGTGATGGACAAGGTGCTGGTGCACAAGGGCCTGACCACGCTGGACGTGCTGGTCATCGGCCTGGTGGCCATCGTCGTCTTCGAGAGTGTGCTCAACGCCCTGCGTGCCTATGTCTTCAGCCACACCACCAGCCGCATCGACGTGGAACTGGGCGCGCGCCTGTTCCGCCATCTCATGGCCCTGCCCCTGGCCTACTTCCAGGCGCGCCGCGTGGGCGACTCGGTGGCGCGTGTGCGCGAGCTGGAGAACATCCGCAGCTTCCTCACCGGCAACGCGCTCACCGTGGTGCTGGACGTGTTCTTCTCCGTGGTGTTCATCGCCGTCATGCTGTTCTACAGCGTGCCGCTCACCCTCATCGTGATGGTCAGCCTGCCGCTGTACTTCGGCCTGAGCCTGGCGGTGGTGCCGGTGCTGCGCCAGCGGCTGGACACCAAGTTCGCCCGCAGCGCCGAGAACCAGGCCATGCTGGTGGAAACCGTCACCGGCATCCAGACCGTCAAGGCCACGGCGCTGGAGCCGGCCTTTGCCCGCCGCTGGGACAAGCAGCTGGCCGCCTATGTCTCGGCCAGCTTCAAGACGCAGAACCTGGCCAGCGTGGCGCACGAAGGCGTCAACCTCATCGGCAAGCTGGTCAACGCCGCCACGCTCTGGTACGGCGCCCACTTGGTCATGGACAACCAGCTCACCGTGGGCCAGTTCGTCGCCTTCAACATGTTTGCCGGCCGCGTCTCGCAGCCCATCATGCGCATGGCCCAGCTGTGGACCGACTTCCAGCAGACCGGCATCTCGGTGGCGCGCCTGGGCGACATCCTCAACACCCGCACCGAAGTGCCGCCCACCAGCGCTGCCCAGCTGCCGCCGGTGAAAGGCCGCATCACCCTGGACAATGTGGTGTTCCGCTACCGGCCCGAAGCCGCGCCCGTGCTGCAGGGTGTCAGCCTGGACGTGCGCCCGGGCGAGGTCATCGGTATCGTCGGCCGCTCCGGCTCCGGCAAAAGCACCTTGACCAAGCTGGTGCAGCGCCTCTACGTGCCCGAGCAGGGGCGTTTGCTCGTGGACGGCATCGACATCAGCCTGATCGACGCCGCCCAGCTGCGCCGCCAGGTGGGTGTGGTGCTGCAGGAAAACCTGCTGTTCAACCGCAGCGTGCGCGAGAACATCGCCATCACCGACCCGGCCGCCCCCATCGAGGCCGTGGTGCGCGTGGCGCAGCTGGCCGGCGCGCACGACTTCATCAGCGAGCTGCCCGAAGGCTACGACACCCTGGTGGGCGAGCAGGGTGGCAGCTTGAGCGGCGGCCAGCGCCAGCGTATCGCCATCGCCCGCGCCCTGTTCGCCAACCCGCGCATCCTGATCTTCGACGAAGCCACCAGCGCGCTGGACTACGAGAGCGAGGCCATCATCCAGCGCAACATGGCCAGCATCTGCCAGGGCCGTACCGTGCTCATCATCGCGCACCGCCTGAGCGCCGTGCGCCACGCCAACCGCATCATCGTGCTGGAGAAGGGCCGCATTGTGGAGGCCGGCCCGCATGATGCGCTGATCAACAAGCCGCAGGGCCTGTATGCGCATCTGTGGAAGATGCAGGGCGGGCAGGCCGGCGCGGGAGGTGCGGCATGAGTTCGAACGTGAATACAGGCAGTGCCACCGCAGCACCGCTGCCGCGCCATCCCCTCATCGAACTCTGGGCGCGTTACAAGGCCGTCTTCAAAGCCGCCTGGGAACACCGCGCCGAGCTGGCGGGCCCTCAGCGCCTGGCCGACGAAGCCGCCTTTCTGCCCGCCGCGCTGAGCCTGCAGGAAACGCCGGTGCACCCAGCCCCGCGCCGCCTGGCCTGGGTCATCATGGCGCTCTTTGTACTGGCGCTGGTCTGGTCCATCTTTGGCCAGGTGGACATCGTGGCCGTGGCGCCGGGGCGCATCATCGTGAGCGACCGCACCAAGCTCATCCAGCCGCTGGAAGCCAGCGTGGTGAAAAGTGTGCTGGTGAAAGACGGCGACCGCGTGCAGGCCGGCCAGGTGCTGGTGGAACTGGACCCCACCATGGCCAGCGCCGACAAGGCCAGCGTGCAGGAACAGCTCAACGCCGCCATCAGCGAAGAGCAGCGCACGGCCGCCTTGCTCAAAGGCCTGGTCAGCGGAGCGCTGCCGACGCTACCCAAGGACGCCGACCCCGCCACCCGCAACCTGCTGCACAGCGAGTGGCAGGACATCAACGCCAAACTCGCCAAGCTGGACGCCGAAATCGCCCGCCGCCAGGCCGAAATGGCCACCGTGCAAGCCACCATCGCCAAGCTGGAAGCCACCGTGCCCATGGCACAGGCGCGCGAAGCCGACTTCAAACGCCTGGTGGACCAGGGCTACATCTCCAGCCACGCCACGCAGGACAAGACGCGGGAGCGGGTGGAACTGGAGCGCGACCTGGCCACCCAGCGCGCCCGCCTGGCGGAGGCGCAATCCACGCTGCGTGAATCGGAACAGGCCCGCGCCGCCTTCCGCGCCGAAACCGTGCGCCAGCTCAACGACCGGAATGCCCAGGCCGCCACCAAGCACCAGCAGTTCAGCGCCGACCACAGCAAGGCCAGCCAGCGCGAACGGCTCACCCAGCTCACCGCCCCCGTGGATGGCATCGTGCAGCAGCTGGCCATCCACACCACGGGCGGCGTGGTGACCAGCGCCCAGCCGCTGATGATCGTCGTGCCCGACAGCCCCACCGTCACCGCCGAAGTGACCATCGCCAACCAGGACATCGGTTTCGTCAACGCCGGCCAGACGGCCGAGGTGAAGCTGGAGACCTTCCCGTTCACACGCTACGGCACCGTGGGCGCCCGGGTGGACGTGGTCACCGCCGATGCCGTGACGGACGAAAAGAAGGGCTCCTACTACCCGGCCATCCTGACGCTGAACCAGAAAGACATGGACATCGACGGCAAGCGCGTGCCGCTGAGCCCGGGCATGAACATCACGGCGGAGATCAAGACCGGGAAGCGGCGAGTGATTGAGTATTTGTTGAGCCCGGTGCAGCGGGCCAGAAGCGAAAGCCTGAGGGAAAGATGAGCAGCATGGATCAGGAGATCGAACTCACCGCCATCGAAGTGCAACTGCTGCAGCGCCTGCTCTCGGGCGCCAGCAACAAGCAGATTGGGCGCGAATTGGGCAAGAGCGAGTTCACGGTGCGCAACCAGCTCAGCCTGGCCTTCCAGAAGATCGGCGTCGCTAACCGCATGCAGGCGGCTTTCTGGTTCAGGGCTTATCGGGCAGCGCGGGAAGAGCGGGGCATTGGTACATCCGTACCATTGTTTGGGCTTGCCGCGGAATGGAGAATCAGCGAGTAGTGCAAACGGGAAGTTCATTAGGCGAAACAGGGCGCAGGGCGTGAAGACGGCCTTGCGCTGCTCTGTGCCAGCGAAGGCGATGCCTTGAAAGCGATCGGCCAGCACTTCGGACCGCACTATTCCCGGGTAAGCCGCATTGTGGCCTTGCGTAGAGAAGGTGAATTCAGATGAAGGGATGGCTAAAGGCAGGACCCTGTGACCCCAACCTCATCCAGGGCGGTCTAGGCGCGGGAGACAACGTCATCAACAGCGGCGCGGGGCAGGACTACGTCCATGCGGGCGCGGGCAAGGACATTGTGCGATGGCGAACGTTTGCGGCAATTGGCAATAGAAGCCGGGTTGCCAACGTTGAATCAATTTACACACGGAGGAACGCAGCATGAGAGACCATGCCGAAATTTGGAAGCAAGTTGCAAGACTTGGATTGCTACTGGCCATCGCAGCGACCATGAGCGCCTGCGCGGGGTTCCTGGGCGGCACGAGCTGGAAAGAGGAGGTGCTGTTGCATGACGGACAAAAGATTGTCGTTGAACGTTCTGTTGAACGGGGTGGGCGGCACGAGATTGGTCAGAAGCCGCCATTCAAGTGGCAGCGAATTCAATTCACCATGCCGGGCACGGGCGAACAGATAGAGTGGGTAGACAACTTCAGCGAGGACATTGGCACGGCAAGTTTCTTGCCGATGCTGCTGGACATACAACAAGGCAATGCCTACTTGGTTGCAAACACCATGGGGTGCTTGTCCTACAACAAATGGGGCAGGCCAAATCCACCCTATGTCATCTTCAAGTACGAGAACCAGGCCTGGACGCGTGTCACGTTGCAAGAGCTGCCTGCGGCGATCAAAACACCAAACCTGATTCAGTCCGAACCAGACGCCACGGCAGAACAAATCAAGAAGAATCCAGTGCCGGCAGAAACCATCCGAGAAGTTATTTCGAGATATCCCCAGCCCGAATACCGCAACATCCTCCGGGAGGTGCTACCCGAGAGCGCGTTGTGCCCGGATTGGAGTTCGCCGCGATATCGAAGTCCTAAAGCACCGCTTCCAATAAAGCCTTTATCTGAAAGCAAGTAGATTCCAACGCGCAAGAAAGGGAAAGAATCATGGCAACAACAATCGAATACGCACTGATGGCAGGCCGCGCATACCTCTCCACTCGCGGCAAAATAAATTGGTTTCCAGTTCCAGATGGATGGACGGAGTTCTTTCATGTACCCGATCCGAACATCCCCGACTTTCAGGCTACAGATGGCTTTGAGGCCGTCTCGTTTCAGCGTGGTAGCGAAATCGTCATCTCCTTCGCGGGCACTGCTGGTGATGGCGACTGGCTGCATGGAAACTTCCCCCAGGCATTGGGCATGCTGGGAGACCAACTGGAACAAGCGGCGGATTACTACCTGAAAGTCAAAGCGCAGAATCCGAGCGCGACCATAAGCTTCACCGGTCACTCGCTGGGCGGCGGCCTGGCATCGCTCATGGCAGTGATGTTCAACGAAAGTGCCACCACCTTCGATCAAGCGCCCTTTGCAGCCTCGGCGCTGACGTACAAGGATGCAGAAGGCAATACGCATTCGGCAGCGCAAGACCTGCTCACCTATTTGCAGAGTGAAGTAGACGAGAACGGCCAGCGCGTCTACACCGATACACAACTACAAAGACTCACCGACTACGTCAACGCCCTGTCCACGGCACCTGCCGGCACCATCCCGAATGCCGCCAATGTCAGCAACATCAACGTTCACGGAGAGATATTGGGGTATCTGCCGCAAGACCGCATCGGTTCTCAGGCCGATCTCTGGCAACAGAACAACATGGCCATTCCGTTTGATCTGACGGCAAACCTGCATTCTCAGACACTGCTCACCGCCATGCTGCAAAGCGGCGACTTGCCGTCGGTCACCGAGCCGACCGGTACGGAACACACGCTCGGGCGGGTTAGCTACAAGCTGACGGATCTGTTGAAGATGATCTTCGACGGGAGTTTGTTTGCGCATACAACGGCAATCTCCAACACGACAGATGCAAACTTCCTCGAACGCATCGTCCGCCACCAGACCGGCGGGGTGGATGGCGTGCCGGCGGGTGGAGACGCCATGGTCACGCGTTTCACCAGCGATCTGTGGAAGCTCGCCCAGGACGGCGGCATGACCCTGCGCGACGGCAACACCAACCCCGACATTCATGACCTGAGCAATGCCCTGATTGCCTTCGCGATGCAGAAGTACTACGAAGAGACGGCTGCCAGCGCAGGCTACCGCAAGGGACTGTTCACCGATTTGGCTACCGCTGGCGAAGGCAGCGGCGGCATTCGCTTCGACATGGCCGACGTGTCGAACAGACTCGCGGCCGCCGCAGGCCGAAATGAAAGATTCAATCTCGAAGAAAAAGACGGCAAGGGCAACTACTACCTCAAAGGCTACCAATACCTCAAGTTCTACCTGAATCAGGACAACAACGGTTTGGCGGAAAAAGACAGGCAGCTCATTCAAAGCCTGCTGCCCTATATGCGCGACTGGTACGTGCAGGCCGGCGCCAACGGCATGAACGCCACCGACACATTGAGCCGTAACGCCTTCATGCTCGGTGGGGTGGGCGCTGATGTGCTGAGCGGTGGCATGGGTTCAGACTTGCTGGTGGGCAATCGCGGCAACGACAAGCTCAACGGCGGGCAAGGCCACGACGTCTTGCTTGGTGGTGCCGGCGCGGACACCTACGTTTACGGAACGGGCGGCGGCTTTGACATCGTGCTCGACTCCGACAACAGCGGCACGCTGGAGATCAACGGACAAACTGTGACGGGCGGCGCCCAGTACGGCGATGCGCGCGTCTACAAGGGCGTTGACGCCAACGGACAGAGCCACAGCTATGTCTTCGTCAACGACAACGCCGCCAACGGCGGCGACCTGCTGGTGGACAACCACATCCTGATCAAGGACTACCAGGACAGCGCCGGCAACGGCATGGGGCTGACATGGTCCGGCGCGCAGACCCCGAGCGAGCCGGTGACCACGGCCCTATCCACCACGCCGGGGACGCTGCTGAGCAGCACCAGGGACATCGACCCGTTTGGTCAGGTCTATTACGCCGACACTTACAGCAACATGACCGTGCGCCGCACGGAAGCGGGCGTGGTGGTGCAGAACTTCTTTACCCACGAAACCTCGGGCAACGACGCCATCACCACCGGCGATCAACGCGACTGGATCAACCTGGTGGCCAACACCAACGGCGCGGGCGACGACGTCATTGACGCCGGTGGCGGGCAAGACTACATCGCCTCGGGCAGCGGCGACGACGTGCTCATCGGTGGGGCCGGGGGTGACGTGCTCAACGCCGGCACGGGCAACGACCGACTCTATGCCGAAAACAAGGTGGAACTGGCGCAGGCCATAGCCGACGGCAACACGACTGCGGCCAGCACGGCCAAGGGCGATTTCCTGAACGCCATGGGCGGCAACGACACCTTGGTTGGGAGTGCAAGCCAAGACGTGCTGTTTGGCGGCGGGGGGGAGGACTTGCTGATCGGCGGCGCGGGCGACGATCTGCTTGGCGGCGACGCGCAAGGCTACCCGGAATATTTTTACATCGATCCGGCCACGGGCTACTATCTGATGAACGGGATGAGCAGCGAGTGGAGCATCGTCCCCGGCAGCACCACGTATGCGAAGCGAGTGGAGGGCTTGAGCTCTCTGAGTACCTACGACATGGAGGCCAGCGATGGCGCGGCCGACGTCATCTATGCCGGCGCGGGCAACGATTTTTCGGTTGGCTACAACGGCAACGACATCATCTTTGGCGAAGACGGCAACGACACCTTGCTGGGCAATGGCGGTCTGCATACCGTGGCCGGCAACGACGACGATTATCTTGATGGCGGCAAAGGCAACGATGTGCTGTTGGGCGACATCGGTGACGACGTGCTCGTCGGCGGCGCCGGCGCCGATACCCTGATCGGTGGAGAAGGCGGCGACGTCTATATCTACAACGCGGGCGACGGCATCGACAAAATCGAGGACGATATGTCGGGCTACAACACCCTGCGCTTTGGCACGGGCGTGAACGCCACCGACATCAAGCTGCGCCTGGGCTCGCTGATGCTGGACCTGGGCAACGGCAACGCGATCCATATCGAGAGCTTCGACCGCAACGACGCGCTCAACAGCTCGACCATCAAGAGCTTCGAGTTTTCCGGTGGCAGTACCCTGAGCACGACCGAACTGCTGGCGCGCGGTTTTGACATCGACGGCACCGACGGCGACGACGCATACACCAGCACCGACCCGGCCCAGCCGCCGCAAGACCATACCTTGTACGGCACCAACGTCAACGACCGCATCCGCGGATTTGGGGGCAACGACGTGCTTGACGCCGGCGACGGCGACGACTGGCTCGACGGTGGCGACGGGGCTGATACCCTGATTGGCGGCAGCGGAAACGACGCCTTGCTGGGCGGGGCCGGCGCGGATGTGCTCTACGCGGGAGCGGTGGAGCCGTACGCTGCAGCTGGGGGGGACGACCGGCTCGATGGCGGCGAAGGCGACGACCGTCTCTATGGCGGGTCTGGCAGCACACTGTTTGTCTGCAGCAGCGGCAACGACACGATGACTGGCGGCTCTGGCAATAACACCTATCAATTCGACCCCGGGTTTGGCGATGTGCGGCTGAATCCGAGCAACGACGCCGGCAGCACCAACGCCTTGGTCTTCGGCGCGGGTATCGGCCTGGCGGACTTGACGTTCAAGTCCGTGCCCAATAGCGAGGGGCTGACCGATCTGCTCGTCACCCGCGCCGGTGGCGGCAGCATTACCGTGCACAACGGCAAGAGCGACTACAGCACGAGCTACACGTTCTCTGACGGTCAAACGCTGCGCCTGCAAGACCTGATGGCCAACGGCAATTGGGCCGACCCGCCCCCCGCGCCGCCCGTGTCCGGGACGGACAACTACGACATGAACGCGGCGCAGGTGATCATGATGCCTGACGGGGGCGGTAACTTCGCCTTCGATCAGGGCATGGGCAGTGTCTATCTGGACACGACCAGTGCTGATCGCTGGGGTTCGGTAAACGTGAGTTTTGGCGCGGGCATCACGCTGGACAATCTGACGTTCAGGCCTTTGGCCAATGGCAGCGGCAGCTGGGCCGCCGACTTGCTCATCGTCGATGATCAAGGAAACTCCTTGGCCATCGAGCAAGGGATCGAGGATTATGGGGCCAATTTCACCTTTGCCGACGGGAAAACGCTACGTTTGTACGACTTGCTGGCCCAGGGGCAGTGGGGCGACTACAAGCCCATCGACGCGGCTACCGCGCGGTCCGAGTTCGTTGCGTATATGTCGCCGTGGTATGCCAATCTGGATGGCGCGGTTATCGACGTTGGGGATGGCAATGCCTACGTGACACCGACATTTTCGAATCCTCTTGTGATCGACGGCGCCGGCAGTAGCACCATCGAGGGAGGATGGACCGCCACCATTTTGGGTGGCGCTGGGGACGATGTCATCTATGGCCCGCGCGTGCTTTTTGATGGTGCGGGGGACGATCACATCGTCAACGGCTATGTGGTCTATGGCGGCGCGGGCAACGACCTGATCGACGATGTGTCGGAAGTCTATTTCGGCGATGGCAACGACACGATTGCCGGTTCGTACGTCGTGTACGACGGCGCGGGCGACGATCTGTTGGTGGATAACTATCAGGTCTATGCCGGTTCGGGAAACGACACGGTGCTGCGCGCCGGTTCCATCTACGTGAACCCACAGACGGTTGGCAATCTGCTGATCGGGGGCAAGTGCGACGGTGTGCAACCCGATCTCAACATTACCGGCGGCTTGAAGCTGTCGGACCTGCGTGTCTCGGTTGGGCAGGCAGAGGTTGCGTTGCAGGGGGTGGACTATAACGACAGTGGGAACGTGGTTGGCCCCACGACGCAGCCCAAGCTCAGCTACACCACCGTGGACATCGATTGGGGCACCGCGCAGCGCGTGCGGCTGATCATGGCGCAGGGCTACGATGCAGTAAGTGGCATTTATTTCGACGACGGGTCGCAAGCCAGCGTCGCCGATCTCATGGCCATGGTGCCACCTGCGCCGCCCCCGCAAGGCCAGCAAACCGTGATGGGCACCGATGGCGCCGATGTGCTGTATAGCAGCAGCAACGGCAACGACGTGTTCGATGGCGGTGCGGGCGACGACACAATATACGCTGGCGAACCTGTGTCGACCACGACGAGTGACACCACCTACCGCTTCGGCTTCGGTTCGGGTAAGGACACCGTTTTTGAGGTCATGGTGAGTGGCTCGACGGTCGGTTTCGGTGGTGGTGTCGACACAATCCAAATGGCCGCCGGCGTCTTACCAAGCGATGTGACGCCGATGCGCGACGGGAACAACAATTTGGTGCTCTCGCTGACTGGTGGTGCGGACACGCTCACGGTGGTCGGCTGGTACAGCGGCGATCTCTACCAAGTGGAGCGCGTAAGTTTTGCCGACGGAACGGTTTGGGATCTGACTCAGATGGCAGCTACGCTGCCGCCGCCTGCCAGCAACCCACCGCCTAGCGGAACAAGCGATCCGACTCTGTTGGCGCCAACCATGATCGGTACAGATGATCCATGGGGCGACTACCTTCCGGGCACCGATGGTGACGACGTTATATCCGGCCTGGGGGGGGATGACGTTATCGATGGACATTTGGGCGACGATGTGCTGCTGGGGGGGGCGGGAGACGATTTCATGTATGGGGGCGAAGGGAATGATATTTACGCCGGCGGCGCGGGCGACGACCGCTACGGGGTGGACGACACGGGCGAAGTGGTGATAGAGAATGCAGACGAAGGCACGGACACGGTGAAGTCGAGCGTCAGCTACACCCTGGGCGTCAACGTGGAGAATCTGACGCTAGCAGGCATCGCGGCCATCAACGGCACGGGAAATGCGCTGGACAACCTGCTGATCGGTAATAGCGAAAATAACACGCTCGACGGGGGCCTAGGTAACGACTTGTTGGCAGGTGAATCGGGCAACGACACGTACTTGTTATCGCGCGGATCGGGGGGCGATACGATAGAAGAATACGACTCAACCACTGCAAATATGGATACAGCGCAGTTTGGGAGCGCCATCTCTATGGATCAACTCTGGTTCCGCCAGCTTGGCAGCAATCTTGAGGTCAGCATCATTGGCACGTCCGACTCCTTCACAGTGACCAATTGGTATCTTGGCAGCCAGTACCACGTGGAGCAGTTCAAGACCAGCGACGGAAAGACGCTGCTGGACAGCCAGGTGCAAGACCTGGTGAGCGCCATGGCCTCCTTCACGCCGCCGGCCATGGGCCAGACCACGCTGACCGAAGGCTATGCCGCGGCATTGAACCCGGTGATCGTGGCCAACTGGCAATAGGGTGAGGCCCGGTCCAGGCAAGCTGGCGGTGCCGTTGGCTTGCCTGGAGGTGCAACACTCTGAACAGCTCAGGTTCAACAGAAGATTCTTTAACGAACATTCAGGAGGAAAACCATGTCAACGATTTACGGAACCACGGGTGATGAGCAGCTGATAGGCACGGCGGATGACGACGTGCTCGACGGGGGTGCGGGCAACGACGTGCTGGTGGGCGATCTGGGAGCCGACACCTACCTGTTCGGCCAGGGTTACGGTAACGACCAGATCCACAACTACGAGCCCGAGGGCGCGCAGTCCTTGGACCGCATCCTGCTCAAGCCGGAGGTGACGGCGGCGGACGTGGAGCTCAAGCTGGTGACGGTGGACGCCAACGGCTGGAGCATTCCGCCCTCGCTGCAGCTGCGGCTCAAGAGCACGGGCGAGACCCTGACGGTATACGGCCACTTCGACACCAACGCCGTGGGAGCGAACCCGGCGATCGACAGCATCGAGTTTGCGGACGGCACGGTGTGGGACCTGGCGGAAATCGAGCGCCGGGCCCATCTGATCGAAGGCACGGTGGGCGACGACTGGCTGATGGGCACCACGGGCAACGACGTGCTCGACGGAGGCGCGGGCAACGACCACCTGGCGGGTGATCTGGGCGCCGACACCTATGTGTTCGGGATGGGCTCGGGCAACGACGTGATCCACAACTTCGAGCCCGACGGCCAGACCGCGGCCGACCGCATCCTGCTCAAGCCGGAGGTGAGCGCGGCGGACGTGCAACTCAAGGTGGTGACGATGGACGCCAACGGCTGGAGCATCCCGCCGAGCCTGCAGCTGATGCTCAGGAGCACGGGCGAGACGCTGACAGTGCTGGGCCAGTTCGACACCCAGGCGATTGGCATGAACCCGGCGATCGACAGCATCGAGTTTGCGGACGGCACGGTGTGGAACCTGGCGGAAATCGAGCGCCGGGCCCATCTGATCGAAGGCACGGTGGGCGACGACTGGCTGATGGGCACCACGGGCAACGACGTGCTCGACGGAGGCGCGGGCAACGACCACCTGGCGGGTGATCTGGGCGCCGACACCTATGTGTTCGGGATGGGCTCGGGCAACGACGTGATCCACAACTTCGAGCCCGACGGCCAGACCGCGGCCGACCGCATCCTGCTCAAGCCGGAGGTGAGCGCGGCGGACGTGCAACTCAAGGTGGTGACGATGGACGCCAACGGCTGGAGCATCCCGCCGAGCCTGCAGCTGATGCTCAGGAGCACGGGCGAGACGCTGACAGTGCTGGGCCAGTTCGACACCCAGGCGATTGGCATGAACCCGGCGATCGACAGCATCGAGTTTGCGGACGGCACGGTGTGGAACCTGGCGGAAATCGAGCGCCGGGCCCATCTGATCGAAGGCACGGTGGGCGACGACTGGCTGATGGGCACCACGGGCAACGACGTGCTCGACGGAGGCGCGGGCAACGACCAGCTTGCCGGTTTGGAGGGTAATGACACTTATGTGTTCGGCCAGGGCTACGGCAACGACGTGATTTATGACTACGACTCGACCACCGGCAATACCGACGCAGTGCAGTTTCTCAGTGGTGTTGCGACGGACCAGCTCTGGTTCCGCCAGGTCAACTCCGATCTGGAGGTGAGTGTGATTGGCTCCAACGACAAGGTCACGTTGGCTGCCTGGTACCAAGGCAGCCAGTCCCATGTCGAGCAGTTCAAGACGGCCGACGGCCATATCTTGCTGGACAGCAGTGTGGAGAACCTGGTGCAAGCCATGGCTGCGTTTGCACCGCCGCCTGCCGGCCAGACTACCTTGCCTCAAGACTACGCTGCGACGCTGAACCCGGTGATCGCGGCCAACTGGCAATAAGTCTTCGGCATCGGATCAGCGAGATCCAAGGGGCGCCCGGCCGCAAGGCGGGCGCCCTTGTTTTTTGGCGGATGTCGGGAGAGGTCACCGGGATCAGCGAAGGTCGACGCGCAAGCGGTCCTGGTCGACACGCTCCGAGTAAATTAACATCACCCCATGCTGCACAAGACCGCCCTCGTCCTTTTCTCCGGCGGGCAGGATTCCACCACCTGCCTGGCCCACGCGCTCAAGACCTATGAGCGGGTTGAGACCATCGCCTTCGATTACCGCCAGCGCCACCACGTGGAGCTGGAGGCCCGCATCAAGGTGCTGGCCGAGATCCGGCGCCAGTTTCCGCACTGGGCGCCCCGGCTGGGGCAGGACCACTCGCTGGATCTGGCCGTGCTGGGCGAGGTGAGCGAGACCTCGCTCACGCGCGACGTGGCGTTCAAGATGGAGGCCGGCGGCCTGCCCAATACCTTTGTGCCCGGGCGCAACCTGCTGTTCCTGACGCTGGCGGCCGCTGTGGCCTACCGGCGCGACCTGCAGGTCATCGTGACCGGGGTCTGCGAGACCGATTTCTCGGGTTACCCGGACTGCCGCGACGACACCATGAAGGCCATGCAGCTGGCGCTCTCGCTGGGCATGGACAAGCGCTTCCTGATCGAGACGCCGCTGATGTGGATCGACAAGGCCGAGACCTGGCGCCTGGCCGAGTCACTCGGTGGTTCGGCGCTGGTGGACCTGATCGTCGAGCACACCCACACCTGCTACCTGGGCGATCGCGCGCACCGGCATGCCTGGGGTTATGGCTGCGGCAGCTGCCCGGCCTGCGAGCTGCGCGCGCGCGGCTGGGAGCGTTACCGGGGTGAGGGCGCCACCCCCGCGGCGCCTAAGCTTGTTTGAGCTCAAACCGCGCCACGGTCTCGTCGCTGCGCTGGATCAGCGTCCAGGTGTGGCTGTGGTAGGTCGCCACGCTGTGCCGGTGTGCTATTGAAACAATAGCGCCGTTGCCGGCTTTCACCATTGCCATCAGTTTGCCGTAGAGGTTCCTCTCGGCCTCCTCGTCCAGCGCGCTGGTGGCCTCGTCGGCAAACACCCAGGCCGGCTTCTTGAGGAACACGCGCGCCAGCGCCAGGCGCTGCAACTCGCCGCCGGAGAGTTTCTGGCTCCAGGCGTCCACCACGTCGAGCTGGTCCGCCAGCTGCGGCAGCAGCGCGTCGCGCAGGGCCTGCTGGAGCGTGGCCTCGTCGTAGTTGGCGGCTGGCTCGGGGTAGGCCAGGGCGTCGCGCAGGCTGGCGTTGGGGAAGTAGGGGTGCTGCGGGATGAACATGCTCGACGCCGGCAGTTCCACCCGGCCCGAGGCCAGCGGCCAGATGCCGGCCAGGGCGCGGAACAGGGTGGACTTGCCGCTGCCCGAGGGACCGCTGAGCAGGATGCTGTCGCCCGGCTGCACCCGCAATTCCGTATCGGCCAGCAGGCGGCTGCCGGTGGGCAGGTCCAGCGTGAGTTTGCTGACCTGCAGCCCCTGGCCGTTGCCGGTTTCGTGCTGCAACGGGGGGTGGCGGCTGGCATTGCGGATGGCGGCGTCGAAATGCGTCAGGCGGTCGGTGGTGGCGCGCCAGGCGGCCAGGTTGTCGTAGTTGTCGATGAACCAGGAGAGCGAGTCCTGCACACGGCTGAAGGCCGAGGCGATCTGCATCATGGCGCCGAGCTGGATGGCGCCGCTGAAAAAGCGCGGCGCCGCCACCAGGAAGGGGAACACCGCCGAGGCCTGGTAGAAGGTGGAGGTGAACATGGTCAGGCGCTTCTTGGCGTCGATCAGCTGCAGGTAGTTGCGCAGCACGTGGTCGAAGCGCAGGTTGAGCTGCTGGTTCTCCACCGTCTCGCCGCGGTCCAGGGCGATGGCCTCGCTGTACTCGCGCACCCGCACCAGGTGGTGGCGGAAGTCGGCCTCGCGGCGCTGCTGTTCGTAGTTCAGCGGGATCAGCCGGCGGCCCACGTAGTGCGTCAGCACGGTGCCCACGCCGCAGTAGAGGATGGCCACCCACAGCATGAAGCCGGGGATCTCGAACTCCTGCCCGCCCAGGTGGAAGGTGAAGGCGCCGCTGAGCGCCCACAGGATGCCGACGAAGCTGACGAAGGTGACCAGGGCGTTGAGCAGCTCCATGCTCAGGCCCACGGTGCGGGTGGTGAAGAGGTTGAGGTCCTCCTGCATGCGCTGGTCGGGGTTGTCGGGTGACTGGTCGGGCGCCAGCTGGGCGTAGCGTGTGAGCTCCAGGTGGTAATAGACTTGGTGGTCGAGCCAGCGCCTGAGGTAGTGGCGTGTCATCCAGGCGCGCCAGCGCATCTCCAGCTGCTGGGTCAGGTAGAACTTGTAGACCGCGATGATCACGTAGATGAAGGCCAGCACCGTGTAGCGGAAGAGCTGTTCGATGAAGACCGGGTAGTTCTTCTCCTGCAGGGCGTCGTAGAAGAAGCGGTTCCATTCGTTGAACAGCACCAGGGTGTAGACGAAACCCAGGTTGAGTCCAATGATGGCGGCCAGCAGGGAGCGCGCACGCCACTTTTCCTCGGACTTGAAGTAGGGCAGGGACAGCGCCCAGGTGCGCACCAGGAAGACCTTGAACTCAGCGGCTTTGTGGAGCAGGGACATTGGAGGACTCGCGGAGGATTCAGGGGTTGGCGACGCCGCTGGCCACATGACCCGAGGGCACGTGCTGGGCGGCGGATTCGATGTGACCGGTCTGGTCGTCGAAGAAGAAGTCGGGTTCGAACTCGCGCAGGAATTCGCCCTTGGGTAGGCCGCCGAGGAACATGGCCTCGTCGACCTCGATGTTCCATTCCATCAGGGTGCGGATGGCACGCTCGTGGGCCGGCGCGCTGCGCGCGGTCACCAGCGCGGTGCGGATGTACATGGTGGGCGTACCCTCCTGCTGCAGCCGGTGCAGCGCGGCCAGCAGCGGCTTGAAGGGGCCGGCCGACAGCGGCAGGTGCGCCTTGGCGCGTTCGTGCTGCTGGAAGGCGGAGAGGCCCTGGGCCTGGAACACACGCTCGGCCTCGTCGCTGAAGAGTACGGCGTCGCCGTCGAAGGCGATGCGCACCTCGTGCGGGTGGTTGTCCTTGGCCTGCACGGAATGCGTGGCCACGGTGGCGGCGGGAAAGCCCTGGGCCAGCGCCGCGCGCACGTCCTGCGGGTTGGCCGACAGGAAGAGGTTGGCGTTGAGCGGCTTGAGGTAGCGCCAGGGCGACTGGCCGCGCGTGAAGGCGCCGCGCTCGATGGGCAGGCCGTAGTGCTGGGCCGAGCGGAACACACGCATGCCCGAGACCGGGTCGTTGCGCGAGAGGATGACCACCTCCACCCGCTGGGCCTGCGCGTCGTTGAAGGCCAGCAGCTTCTTGACCATGGAGAAGGCCACGCCGGGTTTGGCCGGCTGCTCCAGCTTGTCGAGCTGCAGCTTCATGTAGGCGCGGTCCTTGTGCGGGCCGTGGCCGTGCTCGAAGACCTTGTTCTCTTCCTCGAAGTCGAACAGGGCGCGCGAGGAAATGGCGACGACGAGTTTGCCGTCCAGTGATGCAGCCATGGCGTCTCCCTAGTTTTTTGTCGGTCTCAGGTGGCCCAGCGCGCCAGCAACTCCACGTCTTCCGGGAACAGCTGGCCGCGCTCGGCCTGCAGCACGCGGCCGTCGCGCCCGCGCACCAGGGTGATGGGCAGGCCCTTGGGTTTCGGGAGCACGCGATGGATCTCGGGTGTGACGTAACCGGCCGGGAAGGTGTAGCCCTTCTTCTTCAGATAGGTCAGGGCCTCGTCGGGCTTGCGGTCGATGGACAGGGTCAGCAGTTGCAGCCCCCGCGGCCCTTGCGCGCGCTGCGTCTCCCAGAGCTTCTGCATCTCGGGGCTTTGCAGGGCGCAGAAGGGGCAGGTGCTGGCCCACCAGTAGATCACCAGCACCCGGCCCTCGGCCTGGGCCGGGCGGAACACGCTGCCGTCGAGCAGTTTGACTTCGGTCAAGGTCAGCGGCGAGCCGACGGCCGGCAGGGGCCCGGCCTGGGCCTCGACACTGGGGGACGACGGGGCCGGGGCGGCGGCCTGGGCCAGCACCTGGCTGCCCTGGCCCAGCGCCAGACTTCCGCCCAGCAGCGCGGCACCGGTGACGATCTGTCGACGCTCAGGATTCATGGTGACGATCTTAGCGCCTGCACTCTCGCGGGCGCTGGGGACAAACCCCTCCGCCCGGGCGCGGATCGGCCGATCTGTATACACTACGGGGTATTTTGTCACCCAGTTGACATGAAGCAGCCATGATCCCGATCTATCCCGAATCCACCTGGCGCGGCACCTCGGACTGCCGCAGCTGCGGCATTCGCGACATGGCCCTGTTCGCCAACCTGAACGAGCAGGACTTCGACATGATCCATGCGCCGATCGACGATCTCGTGTTTCCGTCCGGTGCGCTGCTGTACGCCGAGGGCGCGCGCGCCCGAGGCATCTTCACCCTGCGCAGCGGCATGATCAAGCTGGTGCGGGTGACGGCCGACGGCCGCCAGCGCATCGTGCGCGTGCTGCGGGCCGGCGACGTGGCGGGCCTGGAGGCGCTGGGCTCAGGACACTACGACTGCGAGGCCGTGGCCCTGACCGAGATTGCCGTGTGCCGCCTGCCGCTGGAGGTGATCCACACCCTGGGGGCCAGCAGCCCGCGCCTGCATCTGCGCCTGATGCAGAAGTGGCAGCAGGCGCTGAAGGATGCCGACGACTGGCTGGCGGACCTCAATTTCGGCACCGCGCGCCAGCGGGTCTCCAACTTCATCCTCAAGATGCGGCATCCGGCCGACGACCACACCGTCACGCTGTTCGCGCGCGACGACATGGGCGCCATGCTGGACCTCCAGCTCGAGACCGTGAGCCGCGAGGTCAGCCGTCTGGTGCGCGAGGCGGTGCTGGAGCCGCTGGACAAGCACGGCCGCATCTACCGCCTGCGCGAGCCGCAGCGCCTGCAGTCGGCAGCCTGAGGGGCGGGAACAGCCCCCCCCGCGCGGCGTGCAGGAATGCACGGTTCCACCCTCATGTCACCGGAATACTGATCAAGATCAAGTCTTGTCTCGGTTCCGCTTTGCGCGGCCCCCACCCGCCCGTTAGCATCAAAAACATTAATAAGGTAGGGGAATTTGCGACATGTTGACCAGGCATTTTGTGTTGATTGCGGGTGGGTGGGCACTCGCTTGCGCGTCCGCAATGGCGCAGGGCGCCGGGGGTGGCGGAAACGATTTCCAGGCCGTTTTGTGGGGGACCGGCTGCATGAGCTGCCACGGCACCGACGGCCGGGCCGAGGGCACGGGCCTGAGCATCGGGGGGCGCAACGCCGACGAGCTCTATGACCTGCTGCTGGCCTACAAATCGGGCAGGCGGACCGCCACCATCATGGACCAGCACGCCCGCGGCTACAGCGATGCCGAGCTCAAGCGCATCGCGGTCTTCTTCTCCAGCCTGAAGTGAAGGGACTGCCATGCAACTGACACGACGCACCCTGTTGAGCGCCGGCGCGGCCTCCCTGGTCGCCAGCCCCTGGGCCGCGCACGCGCAAAGTGGCCAGAACGTGGTTGTCATCGGCGGCGGCTTCGGTGGTGCCACGGCGGCCAAGTACCTCAAGCGCTTCAATCCCGCGCTGAAGGTCACGCTGATCGAACCGAACGGCGAATTCGTCATGTGCCCGATGAGCAACCGCGTCATCAACGGTGGCATGTCGCTGCGCGAAATCTCCCGCCCCTATGACCGCTTCGTCGCCAAATACGATCTGCGCTGGCTGCGCGCGGCCGCCGACGAGATCGACCCCGTGCGGCGCGAGGTGCGCGTGGGCCGCGAGCGCGTGCCTTATGACCGCCTGATCGTCTCGCCTGGGGTGGACTACGACTACGACGGCATTGCCGGCCTGGAGTCGCCGCAGGCCCAGGCGCTGGTGCCGCATGCCTGGAAGGCCGGCGAACAGACGCAGCGGCTCAGGGAGATGCTCTATTCGTTGCCGCAGGGCGGCACCATCGCCATGCACATCCCCAAGGTGCCCTACCGCTGCCCGCCGGGCCCCTACGAACGGGCCAGCCTGATTGCCCACTTCCTGAAGATCCGCAACCCCAAGGCCAAGCTGCTGGTGTTCGACAGCAACCCCGAGATCCAGGCCAAGAAGGGCCTGTTCGAGGCGGCCTGGAAGAGCCAGTACGCCGGCGTGCTGGAGTACGTGCCGAACGCCGAGGTGGAGAAGGTCGACGCGACCAGCCGCACGCTGCACCTGGCGGTGCAGGGGGCGCAGAAGGTCGACGTGCTCAACCTGATTCCGCCGCAGCGCGCCGGCGCCATTGCCCGGCGCAGCGGGCTGGCCAATGTCGGCGAGCGCTGGTGCGAGGTGGATTTCCTGAGCTACGAGTCGACCAAGCACAAGAACATCCACGTGCTGGGCGACTCGGTGGCCGGGGCCCCGGGCATGCCCAAGTCGGGCCATATGGCCAATCAGGAGGGCAAGGTCTGCGCCGGTGCCATCGCCGCGCTGTCGCTGGGCCAGCCGGTGCCGGACCAGCCCATCATCGCCAACACCTGCTACAGCTTCGTGAACCAGACCGACGTGATCCACGTGGCCGGCGTCTACCGCTACGAGAGCGCCAAGAAGACCATGGTCCCGGTGAAGGGCGCTGGCGGCCTGTCGGCGGCACCGACCTCGGGCGAGGGTGTTTACGCCATGGCCTGGGCCATCAACATCCTGAACGACACGCTGGGCTGAGGCCGGCGGCGACGGGCTCAGGGCCCGTGAACAGGCCCTAGGCCCAGGACTCGATCAGCGGCTCGGCCTGTTCGATCAGGAACTTCTTGAAGGACTGGGCCGCGGGCGAGAGTTTCTTCTGGCGCAGGTGGGTGATGTACCACTTGCCCACGATGGGCATGCCGCTGATGTCCAGCAGCGCCAGGTGACCGGCGGCCAACTCGTGGCGCACCGTGCGCAGCGAGAGGAAGGCCAGGCCCATGCCGGCCATGACGGCCTGCTTGATGGTCTCGTTGCTGGGCATCTCCATGGCCACCTTGATCGGCATCTCGTACTGCTCGAACAGGCGTTCCATTGCGGCCCGGGTGCCCGAGCCCTGCTCGCGCACCACGAAGGGGTGCTCCTTCAACATGTCGAAGGCCATGCGCTTGCGGCGCGCCAGCGCGTGGTCCGGCGGCGCCACGATGCCCAGCGGGTTGCTGGCGAAGGGCGTGGCCTCGCAGTCCAGGTTGGCCGGGGCGCGGCCCATGACCACCAGGTCGAGCTCGTTGCGTGCCAGCATGCCCAGGATGTTGTCGCGGTTGTCGATGTGCAGCACCACGTCGATGCCGGGCATCAGCTTGGAGAAGCGCACCAGCAGCATGGGGACGAAATACTTGGCCGTGCTGACGATGCCCAGTTCGATGCGGCCCTTTTTCGCGCCCACGTGCTCGGCCATGCTGGCTTCGAGGTCCTTGAGCTTGCCCATGGCGGCGATGGCATGGGTCAGGAATTCCTGGCCGGCATGGGTGAGCTGGATGTTGCGGCCCACCGGTTCGATCAGCGAGAGGCCGAAGGCCTCTTCCAGCTGGCGGATCTGCATCGAGACGGCCGGTTGTGTGACGAACAGGCGTTCGGCGGCGCGCGAGACGGACTTTTCGCGGGCCACTTCGATGAAGGTCTGCAGTTGCTTGAGCGTGTAATTGCGCATGTTTGGATCAGAAAAACCTGATGTCAGCTTCAGCAAATATTATATTTGTTGATGGGTGCTCAGCTCCCGGGCTCCGAACGGTCCATGCGGATATGGCGGCCGAACTGCTCGGCCAGGAAGACCTCGCCGCGTTCCAGGATGAAATAACGCAAGGCCTCGGCCGCGGGCGACAACAGCTTGGACAGGGTGTGCACCACGTTCCAGGCCCGCACCACCGGGCTGCCTTCCACCTCCAGGATGGCCAGCAGCTGGTTGTCCAGCTCCAGGCCGATGGTGTGCAGCGACAGGAAGCTCAGGCCCATGCCGGCCATCACGGCCTGCTTGATGGTTTCGTTGCTGGACATCTCCATCGTCACCTTGGGCGTGAAGTTGGCGTCCTTGAAGAACTTCTCCATCGCCGCGCGGGTGCCTGAACCCTGTTCGCGCACGATGAAGCTGTATTGCTGCAGCGCCTGCACGGTCAGCTGGCCGCGGCGCAGCAGCGGGTGATCCACCGGGGCCACGAAGACGTGCGGGTGGGCGGCAAAGGGTTCGGCGCGGGTGGCCATCTCCTTCGGGGGGCGGCCCATGATGGCGATGTCCACCTCGTTGCCCTGCAGCATCTGGACCAGGCGCTCGCGGTTGCTCACGATGAGCTTGACCTCGATGCCCTCGTGCTCGCGCTGGAACTCCGCCAGCAGGCGCGGCATGAAATATTTGGCCGTGCTGACCATGCCGATGGTGAGCGTGCCGATCTCCAGCTTCTGCAGGCGCGCCGCCGCGTCCTCGGCGTCTTTCAGCGTCGCGAGGATCTTGCGGGCATAGACCAGCATGTATTCGCCGGCCGTGGTCAGCGCCACCTGCTTGCCCTTGCGCTCGAACAGCGGCATGCCGACGTGGCCTTCGAGCTCCTTGATTTGCATCGTCACGGCCGGCGGCGTAAGGTGGAGCGCGGCCGCCGCCTTGCTGAAGCTGAGCTGGCGCGCGACCTCGTTGAACACCCGCAGCTGACGGAAGGTTGCGTTCTTCATTAAGGTAATGCTGAACTTGAAAGTAATAAAGTTTGAATTTACCTTATTTCTGATAGTTCTTATATTTCGTTCATCCCAGCTTTCATCCCCTTCAGGAGATATTTGATGAGCGCCTCGACCCAGATCACCGACGCCAAGAAGCGCTATAGCGCTGGCGTCCTGAAATACAAGCAGATGGGCTACTGGATGCCCGACTACAGCCCGAAGGAAACCGACACCATCTGCCTGTTCCGCATCACCCCGCAAGAAGGCGTCGATCCGGAAGAGGCCGCCGCCGCCGTGGCCGGTGAATCGTCCACCGCCACCTGGACGGTGGTATGGACCGACCGCCTGACCGCCTGC
>JAHRYV010000009.1 GCA_020621965.1 Curvibacter sp.
GCGCTCCGTCCGCCTTGCGCTCGGGCCGCTCGCTACGATTTCTTCACAAGTTTGGAGCGCTGTGCGACGGCGCCGTTGGCGAGCTTGTCCCTGCAGTGACAAACCCTCGTTGCATCGCAACACAAACCTTTTACAATCAAAAATCGAACGATCGTTCTATTTTTGAACCACCCGAGGAACGCAAGCATGAGCGCTGAATACAAGGTGCATGGCGACGTCGCCGTGATCACGCTGAACAACCCGCCCGTCAACGGGCTGGGTTACGAAACCCGCAAGGGCATCACCGAGGCGCTGGAGCGCGCCAATGCCGATGGTGCCGTCAAGGCCATCGTCATCACCGGCGCCGGCAAGGCCTTCTCGGGCGGCGCCGACATCAAGGAATTCGGCACGCCCAAGGCGTTGCAGGAGCCGAATCTGCTGAGCGTCATCCTTGCGGTGGAAAATTCCGCCAAGCCCGTCGTGGCCGCCATGCACACCATCGCCATGGGCGGCGGGCTGGAGTTGCCCCTGGGCTGCCACTACCGGATCGCCGCGCCCGGCTGCAAGGTCGCGCTGCCCGAGGTCAAGCTGGGCCTGATCCCCGGTGCCGGCGGCACGCAGCGCCTGCCGCGCGCCCTGGGTGTGGAGCCCGCGCTGAACATGATCGTCAGCGGCGAGCCCGTGCCCAGCGAGATGCTGGCCCAGGTGCCGGGCCAGAAGCTGTTCGACAAGCTGGCCCAGTCCAGCGAGTCCCTGCTGGACGAGGCCATCGCGCTGGCGCAAGAGAAGGCCGGCGTGCGCCCGTTGCCCCTGGTGCGCAACCTGCCCGCCAAGCACCCGCTGGGCGACGCCTACTTTCAGTTCGCCCGCAACATGGTGGGCGGCATGAGCAAGAACTTCCCGGCGCCGCTCAAGTGTGTGGATGCCGTGGAAGCGGCCACGAAGAAGAAGTTCGACGACGGCCTGGCCTACGAGCGCGAGCTCTTCATCAACCTGATGTGGACACCCGAGTGCCGCGCGCTGCGCCACATCTTCGCCGCCGAGCGTGCCGCCTCCAAGATTCCCGACGTGCCGGAAGACACGCCCAAGCGTGAGATCAAGTCGGTCGCCGTGATCGGCGCCGGCACCATGGGTGGCGGCATCACCATGAACTTCCTCAACGCCGGCATCCCCGTGAAGATGCTGGAGATGAAGCAGGAGGCGCTGGACCGCGGCATCGCGACCATCCGCAAGAACTACGAAGCCCAGGTCGGCAAGGGCAAGCTCAAGCAGGACAAGTACGAGCAGCGCATGGCCCTGCTGAGCACCACGCTGAACTACGAGGACCTGAAGAACGCCGACCTCGTGATCGAGGCCGTCTTCGAGGAGATGGGCGTCAAGGAGGCCGTGTTCAAGAAGCTCGACGAGGTGATGAAACCCGGTGCCATCCTGGCCTCCAACACCTCCACGCTGGACGTCAACAAGATTGCTTCCTTCACCAAACGTCCGCAGGACGTGGTGGGCCTGCATTTCTTCAGCCCGGCCAACGTGATGAAGCTGCTGGAATGGTGCGCGGCGCCAAGACGGCCGAGGACGTGCTGGCCACCGTGATGACTGTCGCCAAGACCATCAGAAGACCGCGGTGGTCTCGGGCGTCTGCGACGCTTCATCGGCAACCGCATGATCGAGCAGTACAGCCGCCAATGACTTCCTGCTGGAGGGCTGCACGCCCGCACAGGTGGACAAGGCGATCGAAATTCGGCTTCGCCATGGGCTCCGCATGGGCGACCTGGCCGGCAACGACATCGGCTGGGCCATCCGCAAGCGCCGCTATCAGGAAAAGCCGGGCATGAAATACAGCAAGACGGCCGACCTGCTGTGCGAGCTGGGCCGGTACGGCCAGAAGACAGGCGCCGGCTGGTACGACTACAAACCCGGCAAACGCGACGCCATCCCCAGCGCGCTGGTGGTGGAGATGATCGAGAAACACCGCAAGGATCTCGGCATCACCCCGCGCAAGATCTCCGACGAAGAGATCGTGCAACGCCTGGTCTACGCCCTGGTCAACGAAGGCGCGCACATCGTGGAAGAGGGCATCGCTTCGCGCGCCAGCGACATCGACATGGTCTACCTGACCGGCTACGGCTTCCCCATCCATCGCGGCGGCCCCATGCAGTACGCCGATACCGTGGGCCTGTTCAACGTGGTCCAGAGCATGAAGCGCTTCGCGCAGAACCCGCTGGACGATGCCAAGTTCTGGCAGCCGGCGCCCCTCCTGGCCCGCCTGGTGGCCGAAGGCAAGAGCTTCAACGGCTAAGCATTAGGAGATTCAGACATGACCAACGCCGTTATCGTTTCCACCGCCCGCACCCCCCTGGCCAAGAGCTGGAAGGGCGCTTTCAACATGACCCACGGCGCCACCCTGGGTGGCCATGCGGTCAAGCATGCCATCGAGCGCGCCGGCATCGACGCCGCCGAGATTGAGGACGTGCTCATGGGTTGCGCCACGCCTGAAGGCGCCACGGGCTCCAACATCGCGCGCCAGATCGCCCTGGCCGCGGGCTGCCCGGTCACCGTCTCCGGTGTCACGGTCAACCGTTTCTGTTCCTCGGGCCTGCAGACCATTGCCATGGCCGCGCAACGCATCATCGCCGGCGAGGGTGATGTCTATGTGGCTGGCGGCGTGGAGAGCATCTCCTGCGTGCAGAACGAGGCCAACCGCCACATGATCACGGACCCGGCCTTGCTGAAGGCCAAGCCCGAGATCTACTGGAACATGCTGCAGACCGCCGAGCAGGTGGCCAAGCGCTACAACATCGGCCGCGATGTGATGGACGAATACGGTGCCGCCAGCCAGCAGAAGGCCTGCGCGGCCCAGGCCGCCGGCCTGTTCAACGCCGAGATCGCCCCCATCACGGTGACAGCCGGCGTGGCCGACAAGACCCTGGGTCTGATCACCAAGAAGGTCACGATCAGCGCGGACGAAGGCCTGCGCGAAGGCACCACGAAAGAAGGCATCAGCGGCATCAAGCCGGCCATGCCGGGCGGTGTGATTTCGGCCGGCAATGCCAGCCAGTTTTCCGACGGCGCCGGCGCCTGCGTGCTCATGAGCGAAGAACTCGCCAGCAAACGTGGCTTCAAGCCCCTGGGCCGTTTCCTCGGTTTTGCCGTGGCCGGCTGCGAGCCCGACGAGATGGGCATCGGCCCGGTCTTCGCGGTGCCGAAGGTGTTGAAACGCCTGGGCCTGAAGGTCTCGGACATCGACCTGTGGGAACTCAACGAAGCCTTTGCCGTGCAGGTGCTGTACTGCCGCGACAAGCTGGGCATCCCGGCCGACCGCCTCAACGTCAACGGCGGCGCCATCGCCGTGGGCCACCCCTACGGTGTCAGCGGCCAGCGCCTGACCGGCCATGCCCTGATCGAAGGCAAGCGCCGCGGCGCCAAGCGCGTGCTGGTCACCATGTGCATCGGCGGCGGCATGGGCGCGGCCGGCGTATTCGAAGTGCTCTGAGGTCACCATGGGCAAGACTCCCCCGCCGGTGACCGTCTCGCCCGAGGCGTTCCTGGCGATGGGGCGCGAAGTGCTGGCCAGCCAGCCCTTCAGCGTGTTGATCGGCGCGCAGCTGCACGCGCTCTCGCCGGGGCAGTGCGAGCTGCATGTGCCCATCACGGACGCCATCCGCCAGCAGCACGGTTTTGTGCACGGCGGCGTGGTCAGCTACGCGGCCGACAATGCCTTGACCTACGCTGGCGGCACTGCCATGCGGGTGCCGGTGGTGACTTCCGAATTCAAGATCAACTACGTGCGGCCCGCCGTGGGCGAGCGCCTGATCGCGCGCGCCCACGCCGTGCACCACGGCAAGAACCAGGCGGTCTGCCGTTGTGACGTGTTCGTGGTGAAGGACGGCGCGGAAAAACTCTGCGCTGTCGCCCAGGGCACCATCACCGCGCTGCCGGCCCAGCCCACGGAATGACCCCATGAGCTATCGCCAGACCCTCGACTTCCTGCTCTACCAGTGGCTGGCGGCCGACGCGCTGAACCAGCGTGAGCGTTTTGCCGACCACAGCCGCGAGACCTTTGACGCCGTGCTCGACACCTGCGAGCGCATCGCGCGCGAGAAATACGCGCCGTTCAACCGCACGGTGGACATCGAGGAGCCGCGTTTCGACGGCGAGAAAGTCATCCTGCCGCAAGCCACCCACGACGCGCAGAAAGCCTACGCCGCCTCGGGCATGCTCAGCGCCGCGCAGGATTACGAGGTGGGCGGCATGCAGCTGCCCTATACGGTGGAGGCCGCCGCCAACTCCTTCTTCGCCATGGCCTCGATCAGCATCGGCTCGGGCATGCTGACCTCCGGCAACGCCAATCTGCTGATGGCGCACGGCACGGCACTGCAGAAGGAAGTCTTCGCGCAGAACGAGTTCGCCGGGCGCTTCTCGGGCACCATGTGCCTGAGCGAACCACAGGCTGGCTCGTCGCTGAGCGACATCGCCACCCGCGCCGTGCCCGATGGCGCCGATTTCCAGGATGATCCCCTGGGCCCGCGCTACCGCCTCAAGGGCAACAAGATGTGGATCTCCGCCGGCGAACACGAGCTGACCGAGAACATCATCCACCTGGTGCTGGCCAAGATCCCCGGCCCGGACGGCAAGACCATCCCCGGCACACGCGGCATCTCGCTTTTTATCGTGCCCAAGAAATTGGTCGATACGCAGGGCCATCTCACGGGTGAGCGCAACGACGTGGCGCTGGCCGGCCTGAACCACAAGTGCGGCTGGCGCGGCACCACCAACACCCTGCTGAACTTCGGCGAAGGCAAGTACCCGGTACGCGGTGCTTCGGGCGCCATCGGTTATCTGGTGGGCCAGCCCGGCCAGGGCCTGCGCTGCATGTTCCACATGATGAACGAGGCGCGCATCGGCATCGGCATGGCCGCCACCATGCTGGGCATGGCGGGTTACCAGGCCAGCCTGGACTACGCGAAGAACCGGCCCCAGGGTCGGCCGATCGGACCCGATGGGAAAGACGCGGCCAAGCCCCAGATCCGCATCATCGAACACGCCGACATCAAACGCATGCTGTTGGCGCAAAAGGCGTACTGCGAAGGCTCGCTGGCGCTGCAGCTGTATTGCGCGCGCCTGGTCGACGAGCAGCACACGGGCGCGCCCGAAGTCGCCGACGAGGCTCGCCTGCTGTTGGAGGTGCTGACTCCCATCACCAAGAGCTGGCCCAGCGAATGGTGCCTGGAGGCCAATTCCCTGGCCATCCAGATCCACGGCGGTTATGGTTACACACGCGATTTCCCCGTGGAGCAGTACTGGCGCGACAACCGCCTGAACATGATCCACGAGGGCACCCACGGCATCCAGGCGCTGGACCTGCTGGGCCGCAAGGTGCTGATGGAGGAGGGCCGTGGCCTGGCCTTGCTGGCCGACCGCATCGGCAACACCATCGACCGCGCGCGCCGGCATCCGGAATTGCTGGAGTTTGCCGAGTCGCTGGAGCAGGCCCTGCGCCAGGTGGCGGATGCCACGCGCCAGGCCTGGGGCACCGGCCGGCCGGGCGAAGCGCTGGCCAATGCCGTGCCCTATCTGCAGGCCTTCGGCCACACCGTGCTGGCCTGGATCTGGCTGGACGTGGCGCTGAAATCCCTGGGCGCCCAGGCGGGCCTGGCCGATCAGGGCCGGCTGCTGGCGACCCGCTACTTCTTTCGCTACGAATTGCCGAAAATCGGCGCCTGGCTTAAGGTGGTGGAATCCCGCGACATGACGTGCGCGGATTTCCCCGAGGAGGCGTTCTGATGGCAAGCGAGATCAACAAACTCCGCGTCGAGCGGCTGGCCTGGATCTGCATCTACGGCGGCCTGCTGACCCTGGTCCTGGGCATGTTCCTGCAACGGCAGGACCGCGCGCTCGGTGACAGCTTCCAGATCGGCGGCACCGCCGTGGCCGGCGTCGGTGCGGCCCTGATCTGGGTCCGATCCCTCATGAAATGACACATCAAACGAAGGCAGACACATGACCCGTACCATCCAGCAACTCTTCGACCTCAAGGGCAAGACGGCCCTGATCACCGGCGGCTCGCGCGGCCTGGGCCTGCAACTGGCCCAGGCGCTGGGCGAGGCCGGCGCCCGCGTGATGCTCAGCGCCCGCAAGGCCGAGGAGCTGGAAGTCGCCGTGGCCGACCTGCAGGCCGCCGGCATCGACGCACGCTGGATCGCGGCCGATTGCGCCAAGGAAGAAGACATCCACCGCCTGGCCGATGAAACCATGCAGCGCATGGGCGAGGTGGACATCCTGGTCAACAACGCCGGCGCCGCCTGGGGCGCGCCGGCCGAGGATCACCCGATCCCGGCCTGGGACAAGGTGATGAACCTCAACATCCGCGGATATTTCATCCTGAGCCAGGTCATCGGCAAGAAGAGCATGATCCCGCGCAAGTCGGGGCGCATCATCAACGTGGCGTCCATCGCCGGCCTGGGCGGCAATCCGCCGCAGATGACCACCATCGCCTACAACACCTCCAAGGGCGCGGTGATCAACTTCACGCGTGCGCTGGCCGCTGAGTGGGGCAAGTACAGCATCAACGTCAACGCCATCTGCCCGGGGTTCTTTCCCAGCAAGATGACCGCCGGCACGCTGGAGGCCTGGGGCGTGGACGAGCTCAAGAAACACGCGCCGCTGCAGCGTCTGGGCGACGACGAGGACCTCAAGGGCCTGTGTGTGCTCTATGCCTCCGACGCCGGCAAGCACATCACCGGTCAGTGGCTGGCGGTCGATGGCGGCGTCAGCTGCGTGACCGGAGGTTGAGCCCATGTCGATTCCTTTTGGCGTGCGTGTCCCCTTTGTCGATCACCTGGGCTTCACCCTGGAGCGCTTCGAGAACGGCCAGTCCGAGCTGCACTACGAGGCCCGGCCCGAGCATCTGAATTCCTTTGCCGTCACGCACGGCGGCGCCACCATGACGCTGATGGACGTGGCCATGGCCACGGCCGCGCGCAGTGTGCAGCCCGACATGGGCGTGGTGACCATCGAGATGAAGACCAGCTTCATGCAGGCCGCGCGCGGCAAGCTGAAGGCCCAGGGCCGGCTGATCCACCGCACGGCCACGATGGCCTTCACCGAGGCCACGCTCTATGACGCCGAGGGCAAGCCCTGCGCCCACGCCACCGGTACCTTCAAGTACGTCAGGCGCCTGCCGACCGGCCCCAAGGGCAGCAACGCGCTCAACGTGATTTCCACTGACTGACAGAGACTGAAAGCAACACCATGCCGACCAACCGCCAGATCCTGCTCGACAACCGCCCCGAGGGCGAAGCCACCACCGGCAACTTCAAGCTCGTCACCGCACAGACGCCCGCGCTGCAGGACGGCCAGGTGCTGGTGCGCCACCATTACCTCAGCCTGGACCCATACATGCGCGGCCGCATGAACGAGAGCAAGAGCTACGCCCAGCCGCAACCGCTGGGTGAGGTCATGATCGGCGGCACCGTCGGTGAAATCGTCGAAAGCCGCCACCCCAAGTTCGCCGTCGGCGACAAGGTGGTGGGCATGGGCGGCTGGCAGGAGTACAGCGTGGTCGACGCCAACCAGCCCGGCGCCGTGCGCAAGGTGGACACCACGCACGTGCCGCTGAGCCACTACCTCGGCGCCGTGGGCATGCCGGGTGTCACCGCCTGGTACGGTCTGGTCAAGATCATCAACCCCAAGGCGGGCGAGACCATGGTGGTCAGCGCCGCCTCGGGCGCCGTGGGCAGCGCCTACGGTGCCCTGGCCAAGGCGCGCGGCTGCCGCGTGGTGGGCATCGCCGGCGGCAAGGACAAGTGCGACTATGTGGTCAACGAACTGGGCTTCGACGCCTGCATCGACTACAAGCAGCACAAGGACGCCATTTCCTTGTCCAAGGCGCTCAAGCAGGCCTGCCCGAACGGCATCGACGGATATTTCGAGAACGTGGGCGGTTTGGTGCTCGACGCTGTGCTCTTGCGCATGAACGCCTTCGGCCGCATCGCGGTCTGCGGCATGATCGCCGGCTACGACGGCCAGCCCATGCCGCTGGCCAACCCGGCGCTGATCCTGGTCAACCGCCTCAAGATCGAAGGCTTCATCGTCAGCGAGCACATGGAAGTCTGGCCCGAGGCGCTCAAGGAACTCGGCACGCTGGTCGGCAGCGGCAAGCTGCGTCCGCGCGAGAGCGTGGCCCAGGGCCTGCAAGCCGCCCCCGAGGCCTTCCTGGGCCTGCTCAAGGGCAAGAATTTCGGCAAGCAGCTCGTCAAGTTGATTTAAAGCCGTCCGGGCGCGGCAAGGAGGTCACCATGCACGCCACCCATGAAGTGCTGAACCAGCCACAGCCGCTGGTCGGCTACAACCTGTTCGAGACCAACCTGCCCTTGCGCGACGCGTTGAAGTTCAACGCGCCGCAACTCGACACCGAGTCGCTGCAGGCCCTGGGCGTGACGCTGGGCACGGAGCAGATGCAGACCCACGCGCGCCTGGCCAATGTGCACCGGCCGCAACTGCACAGCCACGACCGCTTTGGCCATCGCATCGACCAGGTGGAGTTCCACCCGAGTTATCACGTGCTGATGGGCGCGGCGGTCGAGGCGGGCTTGCACGGGACGCCGTGGTCGGGCCAGGGCACGTCACCGCACGTGCTGCGCGCGGCCGGCTTCATGCTTTTCACGGAGCTGGAGCCGTCCATCCTGTGCCCGATCTCCATGAGCTACGCCGCCACGCCGGCGCTGCGCCGCAACGCCGCCCTTCATGCCGCCTGGGGCCCGAAGCTCACCAGCCGCCACTACGATCCGGCGCTCAAGGCCCTCACGCTCAAGGCCGGTGTGACCATGGGCATGGGCATGACGGAGAAGCAAGGCGGCTCGGACGTGCGCGCCAATACCACCCGGGCCGTGCCCGACGGCAGCGATGCCTGGGGCCCACGCTTTCGCCTCACCGGCCACAAATGGTTTTTCTCGGCCCCCATGTGCGACGCCTTCCTGGTGCTGGCGCAGGCGCCGGGCGGCCTGAGCTGCTTCTTTCTGCCGCGCGTGCTGCCCGACGGCAGCCTGAATGCGCTCTACATCCAGCGCCTCAAGGACAAGCTGGGCAACCACGCCAACGCCAGCTCCGAAGTGGAGTTCGCGCAGGCCACGGCCTGGCTGGTGGGCGAGGAGGGGCGCGGCGTGCCGCAGATCCTCGAGATGGGCAGCATGACACGGCTGGACTGCGCCCTCGGTACCAGCGGCCTGATGCGCCAGGCCCTGGCGCTGGCGCTGCACCACACCCGGCAAAGACTGGCCTTCGGCAAGGCCCTGGCCGAACACGATTTGATGCGCAATGTGCTGGCCGACCTGGCCCTGGAGAGCGAGGCCGCCACCGCGCTGGCCTTGCGCGTGGCGCGGGCCTTCGACCGGCCCGACGATGCCCATGAGCAGCTCATGGCCCGGCTGCTGACGCCGGTGGCCAAGTTCTGGATCTGCAAACGCGGCAGCGCCTTTGCGCAGGAAGCCATGGAGTGCCTGGGCGGCAACGGTTATGTGGAGGAGGGCGGTGAGGGCGTGATGGCGCGCATCTACCGCGAGATGCCGGTCAACTCCATCTGGGAGGGCGCGGGCAACATCATGGCGCTGGATCTGCTGCGTGCGCTGCGCAAGGGCGACGCCGCTGCGGCGCTGGTCCAGGAACTGGCCCCGGCGCTGGGCCAGCACCCGGCGCTTGACCGCCTGGCGCGCAGCCTGCCGCAGCGTATCGAAGCCCTGACCAGCGAGATCGAGGCGCGCCGGCTGGCGCAGGAGGTGGCCCTGGCCGTGCAGGCCGCGCTGCTGGCCCAGAGTGCGCCGGCCGCGGTGTTTGGCGCCTTCTGCGCCTCCCGCCTGGGGGGCGACTGGGGCCTGACCTTCGGCAGCCTGGGGACCGGCACCGATTTCAGCACCATCCTGGCACGCGCGTTGCCGCAATAAGGACCTGACCATGGCCGAGCTCATCCTGCACCACTATCCGTCCTCGCCGTTTTCGGAAAAGATCCGGCTCGTGCTGGGCCACAAGCAGCTGGCCTGGAAATCGGTCATCGTACCCAGCACGCTGCCCAAGCCCGACGTGGGGGCCCTGACCGGCGGTTACCGCAAGACCCCCTTTCTGCAGATCGGCTCGCACATCTATTGCGACACCGCCCTGATCTGCGACGTGCTGGAGCAGCTGCAGCCCGAACCGGCCCTGTACCCGGCCGCGCACAAGGGCCTGGCGCGGGTTGTCGCCCAGTGGGCCGAGGAGCGCCTGTTCTGGGCTGCGATGAGCCACAACTTCCAGCCCCGGGGCGCGGCGCAGGTCTTCGGTGGCGGCCCGCCCGAGCAGTGGGGCCCCATCGCCAAGGCCTTCAGCGAGGACCGCGCGCGCATGCGCACGGCCGTGCCGCGCCTGCCGCTGCCTGACGCCAGCGCCGCCTACCGCAGTTATCTGCGCCGCCTGTCCGACATGCTGCACGAACAGCCCTATCTGCTGGGGCCGGCCCCCTGTGTGGCGGACTTCGCCGCCTACCACCCGCTGTGGTTCACCCGCACCCAGGCCAGCCTGACGGCCGGCATCCTGGAGGCCACGCCGGCCGTACTGGCCTGGATGGACCGCATGGCGGCCATCGGTCACGGCCGGATGGAGAAGTCCAGCGCCGCGCAGGCGATTGCGCTGTGCGCCGCCGCGCCGGACCAGGGGGCCGTGCTGCGCAACACACCGTTTCAGGACGAGCACGGCATCGCCCTGGGCAGCCGGGTCAGCATCGCCAGCGACAGCTTCGGGCCCGAGCCCAGCACGGGCGAGCTGGTCGCCGCCACCCGCATGCATTACACGCTGCGCCGCGTCGACGAACGCGCGGGCGTGGTCCACGTGCATTTCCCCCGTATCGGCTATGTGATGAAGAAGGACGAAACATGATCAAGGATTTCGCCGGCAAGACGGCGGTGTTGACGGGCGCGGGCTCCGGCTTCGGCCTGGAGTGCGCACGCATCGGTGCGCGCCTGGGCATGAACCTGGTGCTGGCCGACGTGCAGCAGAACGCGCTGGAGCAGGCCGCCGCCGAGATGCGGGCGCTGGGCGTCGAGGTGCTGGCGCAGCAGGTCGACGTGTCGGACGCTGCGCAGATGGGGCATCTGGCCCAGCGGGTGCAGGAGCGCTACGGGGCGCCGCATTTCGTCTTCAACAACGCCGGCGTGGCCTCCGGGGGCCTGGTCTGGGAGAACACGGTGCAGGACTGGGAGTGGGTGTTGGGCGTCAATCTGTGGGGTGTCATCCACGGCGTGCGCCTGTTCACGCCCATGATGCTGGAGGCCGCGCAAAAAGACCCGGCCTGGCGCGGCCACATCGTCAACACCGCCAGCATGGCCGGCCTGCTCACGCCGCCCAATATGGGGGTCTACAACGTCAGCAAACACGCGGTCGTGGCGCTGAGCGAGACGCTGTACCAGGACCTGGCGCTGGTGACGGACCAGGTGGGTGCCTCGGTGCTGTGTCCTTTTTTCGTGCCGACCGGCATCCACCAGAGCGAGCGCAATCGCCCCGGCGAGCTCGCCGCCGCGAAACCCACCCGCAGCCAGCTGATCGGCCAGGCCATGAGCGACAAGGCGGTCACCTCGGGCAAGGTGACGGCGGCGGAAGTGGCGCAGAAGGTGTTTGATGCCATGGCCGCCGGGCAGTTCTACATCTACAGCCATCCCAAGGCCATCGCCTCGGTGCAGACCCGGCTGGAAGACGTCCTGCAGGCCCGCAATCCGACCGACCCGTTCGCGCACAAGCCCGAACTCGGCGAGGAGCTGCGCCGGGCCCTGCGCGCCGCCGCCTGAGCGGGATCAGTGGATCTTGGGCGGTGACTGCTTGTCGACGTCCAGCAGCTCCAGCTGGGCCAGCGGGTTGTTCTGGCGGTCGATCGCATCCACGAACTGCCGCAGTTCGGCGCTCTGGATGAAGCTGGCCGCTGAACTGGCTTCGAGCAGGCGGGCCGGCGTCATGGGCTGGGCGACCGCATAACCCTGCACGTAGTCCACGCCGATCTCCGCCAGCGCCTGCACCGTGGAGGCGTCTTCGGCCCACTCGGCGATGGTTTTCATGCCCAGGTTGCGGGCCAGATTGACGATGGCCTCGACGATGGACACATTGGCCGGGTGCTGGTTCATGTTGACGATGAAGCTGCCGTCGATCTTGAGCAGGTCGGCCGGCAACTCCTTCAGGTAGGAGAAGGAGGTGTAGCCGGCACCGAAATCGTCCAGCGCCACCCGCGCGCCGTAGCTGCGCACGCGGTCGATGAAACGACGCGTGTTCTGCAGGTCGTGCAGGGCCACGCTTTCGGTGATCTCGATGGTCAGGAAACTGGAGACGTGGCTGTTGCGGCGCAGGATGTCGAACACCTCGTGCATGAACTCCTCGTCGTTGAGCGAGGCGCCGCTGAGGTTGACGCAGACGAACTGCGTGCGCTGCAGTTTGGCGCGATGCACGTCGAGCCAGGCCAGGGTCTGGGTCAGCACCCAGCGGTCGATCATGCTCATGCGGCCGCTGTGTTCGGCCGCGGAGAGCACGCGCGCCACCGGAATCTCGGTGCCGGAGGCGTCGCGCATGCGCAGCAACACCTCGAAATTGAGGGCGTCGAGCGGCCGGGTCAACGACATGATGGGCTGCATCTCCAGGAAGAGCCCCTCGATGATCTCATTGGCCGAGATCTCGCCGATCAGGCGGATCTCCGCCTGGTGCTCCCGGAAGGCCGGGGAATCCTGTTCGTAGACCACCAGGCCCTTGTGCTGCCCGTGTTTGGCCTCGCGGCAGGCATGGTCCGCCGTGGACACGACTTCCTTGAGCTGGGCACCGCGGCTGACTTCGAGCAGGCCGATGGAGACCCGCACGTGGAAGGCCTTCTCGCCGACCCGGAAGGGCTTCTCGTCGATGCTGTTGACGATGCCGCGGCAGATCACGGTGGCCAGCGGCATGCGGGTGTCGGTGAGCAGGATCACGAACTGGTCGCCGCCGACGCGGCCCAGGCGCATCTGGCCCGACAGCAGGCTATTGACGCGCAGGCAGAACTGGCGCAGCACCTCGTCGCCGGCATTGTGTCCGTACAGGTCGTTGATGAGCTTGAAACGGTCGAGGTCCAGGTAGCCCAGGGCCATGGGGTGATCGGCGTCGATCCGGCTGGCCGCCTCGTTGAACATCTTCTCGATGCCGCGCCGGTTCAGCACCTTGGTCAGGGCATCGTTGTCGGCCAGGAAGGTCAGTTCCTCGGCGGCGATCGACTTGTCGGTCACGTCCTGCATCGAGCCTTCGATCTTGTCGCCCGAAAGCGCGGCCTTGACCAGGTAGCGCCGGGGCCCCTCGGTTCCGGTGATGTCCACCTGGCTGCGGAATTCCAGTTCGCCGTCGTCGCTGAACTGCACCAGGTCGAGCAGCTGATGCCAGATCTCGACGCCGAAGTACTGTTGCCAGGTGTGGTGATAACTCTTGAAGGCGCGCGGCCCCAGCATGCGGCGCAGCGCCGGATTGATGCTGGTGAACTTGCCCTGCAGATCCAGCGTGAACATGCCGATCGGGATCGCGTCATAGGTGTGCTGCAACTGGGCTTGGGCGGCCAGGCGTGCGCGGTGCTCCTGGCGCATCTGCTCGGCGATGGCCATGGCCGCCAGCAGGCCGGAGGACAGGGCGGCGTTGACGGTGTTGAAGAGGTCGACCAGCTGCTTCAGGCCGAAGGCCGCTGCGACGATTTCCGACAGGCCGGAAAACAGGGTCACGGTGAGCGAGGCGCAGTACCAGAACGCGACCAGCGAGCGGGTGCGCAGAATGATGTTGACCAGGGCGGCCAGCAGCAGCACGAGCGCCACCGTGCCGATGGCCCACATCGACAGCAGGAAGACGTCGCGCGGGAAGACGAAGGCGGCGACCAGCAGGGCCAGGCACAGCCATGCCGCAATGTCGACCAGGATGGCCGAGCGGACCTTCTTCAGGTCTTCGCGCAGCAACTCCTTCATCAGGGTCACCGTCAGGATGGCCCAGAGCGCGCGCGTGAGGGATCGTATCTGCGGCAGCCAGTCCGGCGGGATCTGGTGATTGAGCCACTGGCCGTCCCAGCCGGCCGCCGTGGCACTGATGCGCAGCGTCACGATCAGCCAGGCGGCGAAGACGATGTAGACCTTCTGGCGGTTGATCAGCGCCGTGATCAGCACGAAGACGGCCAGCATGATCATCCCGCCGTCGAGCAGGCCCGAGCGGCGATGGAAGTCGTGCGCCGAGGTGTTCAGATCGTCGGGGGACCAGAGGAAGGCGGTCAGCTTGGCGGGGCCCTGGAACAAGGCCTTGCACAGGACCCGGTCGGTCGAGGCCGCGATCCGCAGCGCATGCCCCGACTTGACCTCGATGAGGTCGCCGGCGGGGACTTCCGCGGTGGTGTATCCCAGCGGCGCCTGCGTCCTCGCATTCCAGCAGGCCATCTGGACGAGGTGGCGGGAGGGAATCTCGACCAGGGCCGCGGCCTGGTCCGTCGTCGAGGGCTCCAGCAGAAACCACACCGGGTCCTCGGACAGCTTGGTTTCGTAGATCTTCTTCGGCCGGACCTTGGTCAGCTGCGCCTCGGCCTGGGCGATGGTCCACTGCTGGCTGGCGTCCTGGGCGGCCCGCAGCTCAAGTTGCTGGCGCGGCGCTACGGAGTAGAGGTCGTCCCAGAACGACAGGGCGGTCAGGGAAAAAAGTGCGATCGCAACCGGGATGATGAGGGCCGAGAGAACCCAATACGCGCGCTCCAGTGCGACTTGCGCAAAGGCCCATCTCGATCTACCCGGTTCAGTCAGATGTTGCGTCATCGCGTTCCACATTTGACGACCTTGCAGCGCTCCGCAGAGACTGCAAGGTCATGTTCTTATAGCCATGTCCCAATAACAGCACGTAGCATAACGCCTCTGGCGGGCGTTCATTGGGCGGCGCGATGTTTTTGCAACACCTGCAGCAAGGCGCTGGCCACGCGCGACCGCGGCGCTGCCTCAGGCGTTGAAGCTGGCCGGCGCGGGCTCATGCAGCGCGTACGCCGGGTAGCGGGCCGCGCTGCTCTTGGCGCGCACGTCCAGGTCGGTGTGGCGCGTGTGGAAGATGAAGTTCTTCAAGGGATGCTGCGCCCGCGCCCAGCGCTCATAGGCGGTTGCCACCTCGAATGCCATCACCCGATGAGGGATGTTGTCCATGTGGGGCAGGGGGGTGAAACCCTCGCCCGGGAAGACATCGGAAAACAGCAGCTGCTGGTACATGCGGTCCAGCGGGGTGCGGGCGGCGACGACGGCCCAATCGGTGCCGTGCTGTTCCCAATAGGTGTACAGCCCCTTGAACAGCATCAGCTTGACCAGACGGCCCATGCCACCCTGGACCACGCCCAGGCGGCTGACGTGGGCCAGCGACTTGCCCTGCAGCCACTGCGGCAGCTGGATCGAGGTCTCCAGCGCCAGCGGCTGGTACTGGTTGGTCTGGATCCGCGCCGTGCCCAGCGGCGACCCATCGACCTTGGATTCGGCCAGCAGGACCACCACGCCTTCCTGCGTGTCCACGGCCTCCGGCGCCTTCAGTTTCTCGGCCACCGCCGGCATGTGGCGGGCATAGGCCGCCTGCCGAATCTGTACCGCCTTGCGCAGGTCCTCCTCGTTGCGTACCAGCTTGACGGTGAAGGGCAGGCGCTCTTCATTGCCGGGGTGGGACGAGGCCTGGACGGCCGACGGCTCGCCCAGCATGATCGACGAGCGGAAAAGGGGGGTGCTTTGTGAGTACATTTCGGGCCTTTTGGGTTGGGTTGGACGGGACAGGACAAGTCCGGTCCGGCCCTGTTCGGTTCTGGGCCTGCTCCCGGACTCGCCCCTGTGTAATCGTGCCCGGAAGTGTGAAATAGTGCTGTTGGTATTTGTCTCTAGTTGTTGTATTAGTCGCTTGACATGCCAATCACGGGCCGTTCACCCGCCCGATTGCGGCCAAGTCGCGGCCGAGTCCGATTTTTGCCTGTGGCACACTCGCTGACTTTCTTCTCGTGAGCTGGCCGTGGCGCCAGCGATTTGTTACAGAGTCATGCAGAAAATCATCGCGCAGATCGCGCAGGAAATCCGGGTTCGTGTCCAGCAGGTCGAGGCCGCCGTGGCCTTGCTCGACGGTGGGGCGACCGTGCCTTTCGTGGCCCGCTACCGCAAGGAGGCCACCGGCGGGCTGGACGACATCCAGTTGCGTGAACTGGAGGCCCGGCTGGCCTATCTGCGCGAGCTGGAAGAGCGGCGCGCGGCCGTGCTCAAGAGCATCGAGGAGCAGGGCAAGCTCACGCCGGCCCTGCGTGCCGCCATCGAGGCCGCACCGACCAAGCAGGAGCTGGAGGACCTCTACCTCCCCTTCAAGCCCAAACGGCGCACCAAGGGCCAGATCGCCCGCGAAGCCGGCCTGGAGCCGCTGGCCGACAAGCTGTTTGCCGACCCGACCCTGAACCCGGCCACCGAGGCGCAGGCCTATGTGCTCAAGGACAAGACCGAGGCCGGCGACGATTTCACCACCGTGGCCGCCGTGCTAGACGGCGTGCGTGACCTGTTGTCCGAGCGCTGGGCCGAGGACGCGGCCCTGGTGCAGTCGCTGCGCGAGTGGCTCTGGCAGGAGGGCCTGCTCAAGAGCAAGCTGGCGAGCGGCAAGGACGAGAACCACGCCGACGTCGCCAAGTTCCGCGACTACTTCGATTACGACGAACCCATCGGCCGCGTGCCTTCTCACCGCGCGCTGGCGGTGTTCCGCGGCCGGGCGCTGGAGATCCTGGACGCCAAACTGGTGCTGCCGGTCGAACCCGAGCCGGGCCAGCCCTCGATGGCCGAAGGCAAGATCGCGCTGCACCTGGGCTGGAGCCACAAGGCCCGCCCCGGTGACGACCTGCTGCGCAAGTGCGTGGCCTGGACCTGGCGCGTCAAGCTCAGCCTCTCGACCGAGCGCGACCTCTTCGCCCGCCTGCGCGAAGAGGCCGAGAAGGTGGCCATCAAGGTCTTCGCCGACAACCTGCGCGACCTGTTGCTGGCCGCGCCGGCCGGCCCGCGCGTGGTCATGGGCCTGGACCCCGGCATCCGCACCGGCGTCAAGGTGGCCGTGGTCGACGCCACCGGCAAGCTGGTCGACACCGCCACCGTCTACCCGCACGAGCCCCGCAACGACTGGGACGGTTCCCTGCACACCCTGGGCCGGCTGGTCGAGAAACACGGTGTGAACCTGATTGCGATTGGCAACGGCACGGCCAGCCGCGAGACCGACAAGCTGGCCGCCGACCTGATCAAGCTGGCGGCCAAGGTCGACAAGCAGATCGAGAAGGTGGTGGTCAGCGAGGCCGGCGCCTCGGTCTATTCCGCCAGCGAATTCGCTTCTCAAGAGATGCCCGATGTGGACGTGAGCCTGCGCGGTGCGGCCAGCATCGCGCGCCGCCTGCAGGACCCGCTGGCTGAACTGGTCAAGATCGACCCCAAGTCCATCGGCGTGGGCCAGTACCAGCACGACGTGAACCAGAGCGAACTGGCGCGCAGCCTGGACACCGTGGTGGAAGACTGCGTGAATTCGGTGGGCGTGGACCTCAACACCGCCAGCGTGCCGCTGCTGTCGCGTGTCTCCGGCCTGTCGGGCAGCGTGGCCAAGGCCGTGGTGCGCTGGCGCGAGGCCAACGGGGCGTTCAAGAGCCGGCAGGACCTGCTCAAGGTCACCGGTCTGGGCGCCAAGACCTTCGAGCAGAGCGCGGGTTTCCTGCGCATCCGCGGCGGCGACAACCCGCTGGACATGACCGGTGTGCACCCCGAGACCTATCCGGTGGTGGAAAAAATCATGGAGAAAACCGGCAAGCCGGTGGCCGAACTGATGGGCCGCGCCGAGATGCTCAAGACCCTCAAGCCCGAGCTGTTCGCCAACGAGGCCTTCGGTGTCATCACCGTCAAGGACATCCTGGGCGAGCTGGAAAAGCCCGGCCGCGACCCGCGCCCGGACTTCAAGGTGGCGCGCTTCAACGAGGGCGTGGACGACATCAAGGACCTGCAGGAGGGCATGGTGCTCGAAGGCACGGTCAGCAACGTGGCCGCCTTCGGCGCCTTCGTGGACCTGGGCGTGCACCAGGACGGCCTGGTCCATGTGAGCCAGCTGGCCAACAAGTTCGTCAACGACGCGCGCGAGGTGGTCAAGACCGGCGACATCGTCAAGGTCAAGGTGCTGGAGGTGGACGTGGCGCGCAAGCGCATCAGCCTGACCATGAAGCTGGACGCCACGCCGGGCCGGCGCGATGCCCCGCGCGAGAACCGCTACGAGGGCGCCGGGCGCGGCCAGCAGCCGCGTCGCAGCAACGAGCCCGCAGCGCCGTCGGCCATGGCCTCGGCCTTCGCCAAGCTCAAGCGCTGATCCATCCTCCGGCCAGGGGGTGGGGCGGGCCGTGCGGAAGGGGATAATGGCGCCATGACCACGTCTGAGTACGAGCGCATGGAACTGGCGACGCTGCTGGCACGCCCGGTGGTGTTGCCCAGCATCCCCAAGGTGATCGCGCTGCTGCTCAGTGAACTCGACCGCGCGGTCCCCGACCTGCGCAAGATCACCCAGCTCATCAGCACCGACCCGGCGCTGACCACGCGTGTGCTGCAGACCGCCAACGCGCCGCAGTTCAAGCTCTCGGGCAAGCTCCACGGCGCCTCGGAAGCCCTGGCCATCCTGGAGCTGTCGCATATACGACAGCTGGCCGCCGAGGCAGCCTCGACTGCGTCCATCAAGGGCGTGCCCGGGGTCAACCTGCCGCAGTTCTGGGCCTACAGCCTGAATGTGGCCAAGCTGGCCCGTTCGCTGGCCGGCGTGACGCGGCAGAACCAGGGGGCGGCCTTCACCTGCGGCCTGATCCACGCCATCGGCGAGTTGGTCATGCATGCCGGCATGCCCGAGGAGATGGCGGAGCTGGACCAGGAGCTCGGCCCGCTGGACATGCGGCGCGCCGAAGCCGAACTCCAGCGCTTCGGCTACTGCTATGGCCACGTCGGCGCCGGTTATGCGCGGCAGTGGCTGTTTCCGCAACCCATCGTCGACGCGCTGGAGCACCAGTACGCGCCCTTCGAGAACAACGTCTACGAGCCGCTGGCCGGGGTCATCCATCTGGCGGCCTGGCGTGCCCGTGCCAAGGAAGCCCATCTCAACGAGCGGGCCCTGGCGGTCACCTTCCCCGGCGCAGTCGGCGAGGTCCTGAAACTGGACATCGACATGGTGCTGCAGCAGGACCCGTTCGACTGGACCGCCCACAGCTGAGGGCAGGGCCGGGTGCCCAGGAGTTGCCGTTTTTCTGCACGCATGAAAGCATTGCATCTGTACGCCGGGCCGCGGGCCCGCGAGCACATCCGCCAGCATGGATTGCTGCCGCAGCACATCCGCACCATCCCCGCGGCCGCCGGCGGCCCCAAGGGCCTGATCCTGGGCGCCCTGGACCGCTACCTCTTCGGGCACTGGCTGCCGCAATCGACGCAGGCCATCGACCTGATCGGGGCCTCCATCGGCGCCTGGCGCATGGCCACCGCCTGCCTGGAGCAACCCCTGGCCGCTTTCGAGCGGCTGGAGCATGACTACATCCGCCAGCACTACGAGTTCCGGCCCGGCAACAAGTTGCCGCGGGCCGAAGCCGTGAGCGCGGAGTTCGCCAAAAGCCTGCGCGCCTTCTACGGCGGGCGCGAGCAGGAGGTGCTGCAGCACCCGCGTTACCGCCTGCACATCGTCACCTCGCGCGGGCGCCACCTGCTGGGGCGCGAGCACGCCCTGCGCACGCCGCTGGGTTACCTGGGCGCCTTTCTCACCAACAGCGTGCAGCGCCGGGCCATGGGCGCCTGGCTGGAGCGCGTGGTGTTTTCCACGGCCGGCGACAGCCAGGACGGCCATCACTGCGCCCCCTTGCCCTTCGCCAGCAACGACTACCGCACGCGCCAGCTTCCGCTGGACGCGGCCAACTTCTACCCGGCGCTGCAGGCCAGCTGCTCGATCCCGTTTGCGCTACGGGCCGTGCACGACATCCCCGGCGCGCCGCCCGGCGCCTACTGGGACGGCGGCATCACCGACTACCACCTGCACCTGAACTACGCCGCCGCGCCCGACGCCGGGGAGCGGCCCGGCCTGGTGCTCTACCCGCATTTCCAGCGTACCGTGGTGCCGGGCTGGCTGGACAAGGCGCTCAAGTGGCGCCATGGCGCCACGCACCATCTGGACAACATGCTCCTGCTGGCGCCCAATCCGCAGTGGGTCCAGACCCTGCCGCGCGGCAAGCTGCCCGATCGGCAGGACTTCACCCACTACGGCAACGACCTGGCCGCCCGCATCGCGGTCTGGAGTCAGGCCGTGCAGATGAGCTGCCAGCTTGCCGACGAATTTCAGGCCTGGCTGGAGAAACCGGACCCGACGCAACTGCAGCCGCTCTGACAGCCGCACCCGGTCCGGATGCCGCGTGGCCGACACGCGTTTGATCAACCGTTACAACTATTTCGTGCGGGAGGTGCTGCCGGCGTGGCAGGATACGGCGCGCAAGATGACCCGCACGCTCCACTTCGGGCCAGGACATCACCCCGCCGTCGCGCCTGCGCAGAGGCGGCCACCCGCAAAGGAACAAGACGCCATGAAGAGACTGCTGCTCGCCCTCGCAACCCTGACCCTGCTGGCCGGCTGCGCCCCTGAAGTCGGCAGCAAGGCCTGGTGCGAGACCATGCAGGCCAAACCCAAGGGCGACTGGACGGCCAACGAGGCGGCCGACTACGCCAAGCACTGCCTGTTCAAGTAGGCGGCCCGGCGCGGTTTACATGGCCTGCTGCAGCATGACCCGGTAATCGTCCGCGCTGGCCAGGCGCGGGTTGGTCTTGTGGCAGTGGTCGGCCAGCGCGCCGCTGATCACGGCATCGAACTGGCTCTCGCTCACCCCCATGGCGCGCAGTCCGCTGGGCAGGCCCAGGCGGGCATTCATGTCCCGGATGGCCGCACCGATGTCGCCGGCCGAGTCCAGGCTCATGGCCTGGGCCAAACGCAGCAGGCGCGACTCCTTCTGGATGGATTCGGCGCCGGCGTTGAAGTCGATCACCGCCGGCAGGAACATGGCGTTGAGCGTGCCGTGGTGCAGACGTGGGTCGACGCCGCCCAGGCTGTGGCTCAGGGAATGCACGCAGCCCAGGCCTTTCTGGAAGGCCATGGCGCCCTGCATGCTGGCGCTCATCAGGTTCAGGCGCGCCTCGCGGTCGCTGCCGTTCCGGGTGGCGCGTTCGATGTGGGCCCAGGCCCGCTGCAGGCCGTCCAGGGCGATGCCGTCGGCCGGCGGGTTGAAGGCCGGCGCCATGAAGGTCTCCATGCAGTGCGCGATGGCGTCCATGCCGGTGGCGGCGGTGAGCTTGGGCGGCAGGCCCAGCGTGAGCTCCGGGTCGCAGATGGCGGTCTTGGGCACCAGAAACCAGGAATGGAAACCCAGCTTGCGGCCGTCGTCGACGATCACGATGGCGCCGCGTGCCACCTCGCTGCCGGTGCCGGCCGTGGTGGGCACGGCGATCAGCGGGGCCACGCGGTCGGTGATCCTGGTCGAGCCGCCTTCGATGGTGGCGTAGGTCTTGAGCGGGCCCTCGTGCGTGGCAGCGATCGCCACGCCCTTGGCGCAGTCGATGGCGCTGCCGCCGCCCACGGCGATCAGTCCGTCACAGCCTTGTGCCCGGTAGATGGCGGCGGCCGCGCGCACCGCGGCTTCGGTCGGGTTGGACGGGGTCTGGTCGAACACGGCGGGCTGCAGGCCGGGCAGGGCGTCCAGCGCCTTTTGCAGCAGGCCCGCAGCCTTGACACCGGCATCGGTGACGATGAGCGGGCGGCTGATGCCGCTGCGCTCGCACTCCTGTTTCAGCAGCCCGATGGCGCCGAAATCGAACTGGACCTGGGTGATGTAATAGATGAGGGCCATGGCGTCGGGTCTCCGCGGTGTACGATTTGTGGCTACGAATCCAGCCACTTTAGCAAGCAATTCTCGCCCGATGAGTCACCAACGCAACCCGCGTGCCCAGCTGACGCCAGCCATGCACCACGTGCTGGACCGCATGGCGCGCGGCCGGCAACTGCCGCTGCATGCGCTGACGCCGCAGCAGGCGCGCCAGGTCTACGAGATCGGCTCCGGCATGCTGGACATCCCCGGCCACAAGCTGGCGCGGGTGCAGGAACTGCAGATTGCGGTGCGCGACGGCCAGTCCATCGCGGCGCGCCTGTACGCGCCGGCGCAGCAGGCCCTGCCGGTGCTGCTGTATTTCCACGGCGGCGGTTTCACCATCGGCAGCGTCGCCACGCATGACGCGCTGTGCCGGCACTTGAGCCATCTGGCGCATTGCGCCGTGCTGTCGGTGGATTACCGGCTGGCGCCCGAGCACAAGTTCCCGACCGCCGCCAACGACGCCTGGGACGCGCTGCAGTGGCTGGTCGCCCAGGCCGGCGGGCTGGGACTCGATGGCACGCGGCTGGCCGTGGGCGGCGACAGCGCCGGCGGCACCCTGGCCATCGTGTGCGCCCTGCAGGCGCGCGACGCCGGCCTGCCGCTGGCCCTGCAGCTGCTGTTCTACCCCGGCTGTGCGGCGCACCAGGACACGCCCTCGCACAAGACCTACGCGCACGGCTTCGTGCTGGAAGAGCCGCAGATCACCTATTTCTTCAACCACTATGTCAACACGCCGGCCGACCGGGACGACTGGCGATTCGCCCCGCTCAACGCGGCCGACGTCGATGGCGTGGCGCCGGCCTGGATGGGCCTGGCCGAATGCGACCCGCTGGTGGACGAGGGCGTGCTCTACGCCGACCGGCTGCGCGCGGCCGGCGTGCCGGTGGAGCTGGAGATCTATCGCGGCGTGGTGCACGAGTTCATCAAGATGGGCCGCGCCATACCCGAAGCACTGCAGGCGCACGCCGATGCCGCCCGCGCCCTGAAACACGCCTTCCAGACCGCATGACCAGACACATCGCGACCCGCGCCGACTTCCGCTTCTTCCATCGCCTGCGCGTGCGCTGGGCCGAGGTGGACATGCAGAAGATCGTCTTCAACGCCCACTACCTGATGTATCTGGACACCGCCATCAGCGACTACTGGCGCGTGCTGGCCTTGCCCTACGAGGCCGCCATGCAGCAGCTCGGCGGCGACCTTTATGTGAAGAAGTCCGCCCTCGAATACCACGCCTCGGCCCGCTTCGACGACCAGCTCGACATCGGCCTGAAATGCGAGCGCATCGGCAACTCGTCGCTCCAGTTCCGTGGTGGCGTGTTCCGCGGCGATCAGCTGCTGGTGGCAGGCGAACTGGTCTACGTCTACGCCGATCCGGCGACGCAGAAGTCCCAGCCCGTGCCGCAGGCGCTGCGCGACACGCTAACGGGCTACGAGGCTGGCGAGACCATGGCCGAGATCCGCCTGGGGGCCTGGGAGCAGCTGGGCGAGGCCGCGCGCATCGTGCGCACCGAGGTCTTTCTGCAGGAGCAGCAGATTCCATTGGAACTGGAGTGGGATGCGGATGACGCCACGGCCCTGCACGCGGTGGCCTACAACCGTCTGGGCATGCCGGTGGCCACCGGGCGCCTGCTGCAGCACGCGCCGGCGGTGGCGCGCATCGGCCGCATGGCCGTCACACGCGTGCTGCGCGGCAGCGGCCTGGGGCGCGAGCTGCTGCAGTCACTGCTGCAGGTGGCGGCGCGGCGCGGCGACCGCGAGGTCCTGTTGCACGCCCAGCGCAGCGCCGAGGCCTTTTACGCGCAGCAGGGTTTCGTGGTCCGCGGCCAGCCTTTCGAGGAGGCCGGCATCCCGCACATCGAAATGGCGCGGCCGCTGGTCTAGTCAGATATCTTCGAGCAGCGGGTAGGGCAGGGGCAGCAATTGCAGCGCCGGCCCGCCGGGCTGGCCCAGCTGCAGGCTGGCCTGGGCGGCCGCGGTCTGCAGCGAGACGATGGCATCAAAGCCGCCGCCGGGTGCGGCCGCGGCCTGCGCCACGATGCCGCAGGGCTGGCTGGCGTCGGCGGCGTCGAACACTACCTGACCGGCCTGCATCTCGGCCGCGCTGTGCGCCAGGTAACCGCGGCGCTTGAGCGTGCCGCGGAACTGGCTGCGCGCCACCACCTCCTGGCCGGGGTAGCAGCCCTTCTTGAAGTTCACACCGCCGACCGATTCGTAGTTCAGCATCTGCGGCACAAAGGCTTCGAAGATCGGCTGCGTCAGCGTGGCCACGCCGCTGCGCACCTCGCCCCAAAGCCAGTCCTCGTGACGCAACACGGGGCCGGTGGGCGCCGGGGTGCCGGCCGGGGCCAGCCACAGCGCGCGCGGGCTGCCATCGGCCGGGTAGAGATGCACCAGGCTGGCGGCGCCGAGCTCGCTGCGTGTCCAGGGCGGGTGTGCACCCGGCGCCAGCGCCTGCACGGCATCACCGGCCAGGCCGCAGAGCACGACCTCGCTGGTGGCGTCGCTCAGCTTGACCTTGGCACGCAAGACGAACATGGACAGGCGCTTGAGCGTGGGCGCCAGCAGGTCGCGGCTGCAGACCAGCCAGATCTCGCCGTGGCTGCGCTTGAAGGCGATGAAGCTGGCCTGCATGCGGCCCTTGGCCGAACAGAAGGCGGCCAGCCGGGCCTCGGACAGGCCGAGCAGGGAGAAATCCTGCGTCAGTTGCCCGTGCAGGAATTTGGCCGCATCCTCGCCTTCGGCGCGGATCACGCCGAGATGGGGCAGGGCGGTTATACCGTTCAAGATGTAACTCATGGGGTGAATTATCATCGTCCGCTGTACACACAGTTCTCCTAGGGTCGTGAAGTTCATTTCCTCGCTTTTCTTTCTTGTAGCCAGCCTGGTGTTTGCGGTCGGTGCCTGGTGGTTGCAGCATCCCCTGACCCTGAAGGCCGAACCGGCCGAAATCACCATCGATGCGGGCATGCCGGCGCGCGCCGTGGTCCAGGCCATCAACAACAGCGGTGTGCAGGTGCAGCCCCAGCTGCTGTACTGGTGGATCCGCCTGACCGGCCAGTCCCGCCAGATCAAGGCCGGCAGCTACGAGATCAGCGGCAGCCCGACGCCGCGCTCGCTGGTGGCCAGGCTGGTGCGCGGCGAGGTGGCGCAGCGCAGCGTCACCCTGCCCGAAGGCCTGACGTTTGTCCAGTGGCGTGCCCTGCTGGGCGCCGCGCCGCACCTCAAGCCGGAGATCCAGGCGCTGAGCGACGCCGACGTCATGGACAAGCTCGGCCGCCCCGGTGTGGCGCCGGAGGGCCGCTTTTTCCCCGACACCTACACCTATGCCAAGGGCTCCAGCGATCTGCTGGTGCTGCGCCGGGCCCTGCAGGAGATGGACCAGCGCCTGGCCGCGGCCTGGGCGCAGCGCGTGCCCGACAGCCCGCTCAAGAGCCCCGACCAGGCCCTGATCCTGGCCAGCATCGTCGAGAAGGAGACCGGCAGCCCCGCCGACCGCGCCCAGATCTCCGGTGTCTTCAACAACCGCCTGCGCAAGGGCATGCTGCTGCAGACCGACCCGACCGTGATCTACGGCTTGGGCGCCAAGTTCGACGGCAATCTGCGCAAGCGCGATCTGCAGACCGACACACCCTGGAACACCTACACCCGCGCCGGCCTGCCGCCCACGCCGATCGCCATGCCCGGCATGGACGCCTTGCTGGCCGCCGTGCAGCCGGCCCAGACCGCGGCCCTGTATTTCGTCGCCCGCGGCGACGGCACCAGTGAATTCAGCGCCACGCTGCAGGATCACAACCGCGCCGTGCGCAAATACCAGCTGGGACAGCGCTGACGCATGAGTGGACTGTTCATCAGCTTCGAGGGCATCGACGGCGCCGGCAAGTCCACCCACATCGAAGGCCTGGCCGAGGCCTTCCGTGCGCAAGGCCGCCGTGTCACGCTCACGCGTGAGCCCGGCGGCACACCGCTGGCCGAGAAGCTGCGCACGCTGGTGCTCAACGACGCCATGGACCCCATGACCGAGGCGCTGCTGGTCTTCGCCGCGCGGCGCGACCACCTGCAGCAGTTGATCGAACCGGCGCTGGCACGGGGTGATGTCGTGTTGTGTGACCGCTTTACCGACGCCACCTTTGCCTACCAGGGCGGTGGCCGTGGCTTCGATCTGGACATGCTGGGCTGGCTCGAGCGTCAGGTTCAGGCCTTGCCGGGGACAAATACGCTGCGACAACCCGAGCTGACGATCTGGTTCGACCTCGACCCGGCCATTGCCGCCCAGCGCCTGGCCGGCGCGCGTGTGCCCGACAAGTTCGAGGCCCAGCCGCTGGAATTCTTCCGCCGTGTGGCGGCCGGCTATGGCGCGCGCTTGGCGCAGGCGCCGCAACGCTTTGCCCGCATCGATGCCGCCCGCAGCCGCGAGGCGGTCTGGCTGGACGTGTTGGCCGCCGTGCGGCAAAAGAACTGGCTGTCATGAGCGCCGAAACCGAGCCGGCCCCCTGGATCGCGCAGCAGAGCCGCCAGCTGCTGGCCCAGCGCGGCCATGCCTGGCTGCTGCAAGGGCCTTCCGGCCTGGGCCAGTACAGCCTGGGCCTGGCCCTGGTGCGCGCCTGGCTGTGCGAACAGCCGACGGAGCAGGGCGCCTGCGGCCAGTGCCCGTCCTGCCACGCCGTCGACGTGCGCACCCAGGCCGACCTGTGCGTGCTGATGCCGGAGACCGTGATGCTGGAGCTGGGCTGGCCGCTGGACGAGAAGGCGCAGAGCGACATCGACGAGAAGAAGCGCAAGCCCAGCAAGGAAATCCGCATCGAGGCCATGCGCGACGCCATCGAATTCGCCCAGCGCACCAGCGCACGCGGCCGCGGCAAGGCCGTGCTGATCTATCCGGCCGAGCGCATGAACCACGTCACCGCCAACGCGCTGCTCAAGACGCTGGAAGAGCCGCCCGGCGACGTGCGTTTCGTGCTCGCCAGCGAGGCGGCGCACCAGTTGCTGCCCACCATCCGCAGCCGCTGTCTGATGCACGTCATGACCTGGCCGCAGGAGCCGCAGGCGCTGGCCTGGTTGCAGCAGCAGGGCCTGCCGGCCGCCGACGGCCACACCCTGCTGCGCGCCGCCGGCGGGCGGCCCGAGGATGCGCTGCTGTTTGCGCGCTCCGGGCGCGACCCCAAGAGCTGGCGCAGCCTGCCGCGGGCCATGCAGCGCGGGGAACTGGCGCCGGTGGCCGACTGGAGCCCGGCCCAGGTGATCGATGCCTTGCACAAGCTCTGCCACGATCTGCTGGCGCTGGGCACCGGGGCCCAGCCGCGCTATTTCGACGCGCCGGATCTGCCGGCACCACCGGCGCTGCCGGCCCTGGGCGCCTGGCAGCGCGAGCTGGTGCGCGAGGCGCGCACGGCCGAACACCCTTTCAACACCGGGCTCATGCTCGAAGCGCTGGTCAGCCGCGCCCAGACGGCCCTAAACTCCAAGCCTTGAGCCTGACCCTGAACCTTGCGCTCCTGCGCGCGCGCCGGTGCGCCGAACGGACGCCGCCGACGCCCTGAGCCGTGCCAGACCCTGCGCAAGGCACCGCACCAGGCCCTTTGCATTCCTCCTGCCCGCATGTACACCGATTCCCATTGCCACCTGAGCTTCCCGGAGCTGCGCGACGATCTGCCCCGTATCCGCGAGGCCATGGCGCAGGCCCAGGTGACGCGGGCCCTGTGCATCTGCACCACGTTGGAGGAGTTCGACGAGGTGCATGGCCTGGCCCTGCGCCATGACAACTTCTGGGCCACCGTGGGTGTTCATCCGGACAACGAGGGCGTGACCGAGCCCACGCTGGACGACCTGCTCACGCGCGGACGCCTGCCGCGCGTGGTCGGCATCGGTGAAACCGGCCTGGACTACTACCGCCTGGGTGAGCGCAGCGTGGCCGACATGGCGTGGCAGCGCGAGCGTTTTCGCACCCACATCCGGGCCGCGCGCCAGCTGGCCAAGCCGTTGGTGATCCACACGCGCAGCGCCTCGGACGACACGCTGGCCATCCTGCGCGCCGAGGGCGAGGATGGTTCTGCCGGCGCGGCCGGCGGCGTGTTCCACTGCTTCACCGAGACCGCCGCTGTGGCGCGCGCCGCACTCGATCTCGGTTTCTACATCTCCTTCTCCGGCATCCTGACCTTCAAGAACGCCGAGGACTTGCGCGAGGTTGCGCGCTTCGTGCCGATGGACCGGATGCTGATCGAGACCGACAGCCCCTATCTCGCACCGGTGCCGTACCGCGGCAAGACCAACAATCCCTCCTACGTGCCCTACGTGGCACAGCAGATTGCGTTACTCCGCCAGTGCCCGGTGGAGACGGTGGCCGACACCACCAGCCGCAACTTCGAGCGCCTGTTCGCCGGCGTCGTCGGCTAAACCCCACCTTTACGCACCATTGAGGTGCCCGGGCGGCCGCCCTATGGCCGCCGCAGCATAGCCGCGCCCACATTTGTAACCAAAACGGGGGTTCTGTTACGCAGATCGTTTCAAAATTCAAGCAGCTGTAAAAAAATGTAGATTCACTTTGTGAATTTGTTCACAGAATGCAAGATTTTCCCCACGTTGCCAGGAACTGCGGCAACGGAATACCGAGCAAGACGGGTTCGGACAACAAGGCCTACACATGGGGAGTCGCGGTGAACAATGATCTGCATCAGGGCGGCATCGAGCGCATGTATCCGCGCACGGCAGGGGCCGTGGCCGAATCGCAGGCCGCCGCATCGGTGCATGACGAGGTCGGGCCGACCCTCAAGCTGTTCGTGCGCGGCCTCGAACGCGACGAACGCCAGCTGCTCGACGGCCTGGTCCACGTTTCCCTGCGGCGCTCCCCCCGGCTGGAAATCCTGGACGAGCGGGACGCCGGTTCAGCCGATGTGCTGCTGATCGGCGCCACGGACCACGAGGCGGTCGCCTGGACCCAGCGGCAGGCCTGGCTGGCCGACAAGGCCGTCATCTGGATCGGTGCCGGCGAGCCGACGGCGCCGGCGCAATCCGTCATCCGGCGGCCCGTGCAGTGGTCCATCCTGCCGATGCTGCTGGCCCGTGCGCTGGAGAAAAAACCGGGCGGGGCCTGTGCCGTTTCGGGCGCCAGGGCACCGGCGCGCGCATCGGGCCTGCTGCCGTCCCGCACTTCGGCGCGCTCCGTCCTGGTAGTCGACGACAGCCTCGCCATCCGCAACCATCTGCGCTCGCTGCTGGAGGGCGAGGGCTTCGATGTGAGCTCGGTCGACACGGTGGAGTCCGCGCTCAAGGTACTGGCGCACCAGTCCTTCGCCTGCGTGCTGATGGACGTGCTGATGCCCGGCATCGATGGTTATGAAGGCTGCCGTCAGATCAAGGCACTGGCGCGCGGCGCGCGCGCGATACCGGTGGTCATGCTGACCAGCAAGACTTCACCCTTCGATCGCATCCGCGGAAAGATGGCGGGCTGCGACGCGTATCTGACCAAACCCGTCGATCCCCAGCAGCTCGGCGAGGTGCTGGCCCAGCAGCTGTTGAGCTGAATTCGTCAAACCACAGGAGCAAACATCATGACACGCACCATCCTCATCGTCGAAGACAACGCGGCCGACCGCCAGCGCCTGGAGAAGCTGCTCGGCGAGGCCGGCTATATGGTGGCCACGGCGACCAATGGCACGCAGGCGCTGGCCTCGGTCAAGCGCAGCCGGCCCGACGCCATCCTGATGGACGTCAACATGCCGGAGATGGACGGCTTTGCCGCCACCCGCGCGCTGCAGGGCGACGCCGAAACCAAGGGCATCCCCGTGATCCTGGTCACGGCCAAGAACCAGAAGGCTGACAAGGCCTGGGGCCAGATGCTCGGCGCCAAGGGGTATGTCACCAAGCCCTTCAGCGACGAACAGCTGCTGTCGCAGGTTCTCTCGCTGCAGTGAACGGCCAGCCGCAGCCAACGCAAACCAAGGGAGAACAACTCATGGGTAGAAAAGTCCTCATCGTCGACGACATCCAGGCCGATCGCAACCATCTCGAGCGCATCGTTTCCGAAGCCGGCCACCAGACCCTGCTGGCCGAGAACGGCAACATGGCCTTCGAACGCGCCAAGCGCGACCAGCCCGACCTGATCCTGATGGACGTGAACATGCCCGAGGTCGACGGCTTTGCCGCGACCCGCATGCTCAAGGCGGACGACGCCACCAAGAACATTCCGGTGGTGTTTGTCTCCGCCAAGAACCAGAAGGCCGACATGGCCTGGGGCCAGATGCTCGGGGCCAAGGGCTACATCACCAAGCCCTACAGCCGCGAGCAGATCCTCGCGCAGCTGGCCGCCTGAGAGGCCGGACCATGCAGGAAGCCATGGACGACACGCTCACCGCCTCCGCGCACGACCTGCTGCCCCCCACCGAGGCCTTGCGCCGCGGATTCCAGTTCGCGGGCGACGACACGGCCGGCACCGCGCTGGCGGCCGCCTACGCCTCGGCCGCTACGAGTCCGGACGTGGTGAGCGACAGCGGCGGGATCCAGCAGCGGGAGGGCTTCGCCATCGGCCACCTCGGCCTGATGATGCGTTACGAGGACGGCAGCGAACTCTCCGACCTGCCGACCACCTACCGTCTGCCCAATGCCCCCGACTGGTTTACCGGGGTGGCCAACCTGCATGGTCTGCTCGTGCCGGTGTTTGATCTGGCGCGGTATCTGGGTGTCGAACACCAGCAGGGCGTCAAGCCCATGCTGCTGGTGCTCGGCCATGGGCCGGATGCGGCCGGCGTGGTCATCGACGGCCTGCCTATGCGCCTGCGCTTCGCCTCCGGCGATCGCGCGGAGGGCGCCCCGGTGCCGGCCGCGCTGGAAGGCTGCGTGAGCCAGACCTACTGGGCGTCTGAGCGCACCTGGATGGACTTGCAGGTGCCGGCCCTGCTGAGCAAGTTGAGCGACGAACTGGCGGCCATCTGTGCATAGCGCAGCCTTGCCGGCCTCTTTGATGATTGAAACGACTGGAGTGCAGAGATGAAATTGAATCTGACGATCCGAACCAAGGTGCTGGCCGGCTTCGGCCTGCTGCTGGTCCTCTCCGCGGTGTTCGCCGTGGTATCCACCTGGCAGGTGAACACGCTGCAGCGCCTGCACGCGCTGTCCGAAACCAAGTTCGCGATCATTGCCCAGGCGGAGAACTCGGTCTGGGAATTGCGGTCCGGCTTCCCGCTGTACTACGCGAGTGACAAGGACGTGAAACGGCGTGAACGCATCAAGGCCGCCAACCCACAACACATCCGCGATGTCGAGCAAGGCCTGCAGACCTACTCGGAGCTGCCGAACCTGAGCGCGGAGGAGGCGGACAAGCTGAAGGAGACCCGGCAGTTCCTGGCCCAGTACGTGTCCAAGCAGCCGCTGCTGTTCGATCTGTTCGACGAGGGCAAGTCGGAAGAGGCCCAGGAAATCCGTCTCAAGTACACCACGCCGGGCGCGGTGGGCACCGTCAAGGGCATCACGGATCTGCGCCGGCTGGCGCAGAAGAACAACGAAGAGAGCATTGCCAGTACGCACGCCGCGGCCAATCGCTGGATGGCCCTGACCGGCTTGCTGCTGGCAGCGCTGGGCATCGGTATCGCCATGTACGTGTACCGCGGCATCAGCCGCCCGCTGCAGGAGCTGCAGCACACCGTGGAGCGGGTGCGCGCCGGCGAGGAGCTGAAGGAAACCGAAGGCGTGACGACAGAGGACGAGTTGGGTGGCATCTGGCGCACGGTGCACAGCCTGCTGAGCGAGCGGCGCGACGCGCAGTTGAGAGCCGAGGCCGAGAACGAAAGCCTGAACCAGTCGGTGATCTCGATTCTGGAATCGGTGCACCAGCTCTCCAAACGTGACCTGACCGTGAAGGCACCGGTGACGCAGGACGTGATCGGCACCGTGTCCGACTCCATCAATTCGCTGACCGCCGAGACGTCCAGGGTGCTGCATGGCGTGAGCCAGATTGCCGGCCACGTGGCCCAGGCCTCGGACAAGGTGCGCAGCCAGGCCGAGATGGTGTCCAAGACGGCGGAAGACGAGCGCAGCAGCGTGGGCAAGATGATCGAGTCACTCACCAATGCCACGCAGACCATGAACCAGGTCGCCGCGCTGGCCGAGCAGTCCAGCAACTCGGCCTCCAAGGCCACGGCCGTGACCGACACCGCGCTGGAGACGGTGAACGGTACCGTCAAGGGCATGGAGTCGATCCGCGAGACGATTGCCGAAACGGAAAAGCGCATCAAGCGCCTGGGTGAGCGTTCGCAGGAAATTTCCGGCATCGTGAACCTGATCAACACCATCTCGGAACGCACCCACGTGCTGGCGCTCAACGCCTCCATGCAGGCGGCGGTGGCCGGTGAAGCGGGGCGCGGTTTCGCGGTGGTGGCCGAGGAAGTGCAGCGACTGGCCGAAAGCTCGCGCACGGCCACCCAGCAGATCAGCACGCTGGTGAACAACATCCAGCTCGAAACCAACGAGACCATCAGCACGGTGAACCGCACCATCGGTCAGGTGGTGCAGGGCTCCGAGCAGGCGCAGAAGGCCGGCGAACAGATGCGCATGACGCAGCAGATCACCGGCGAACTGGTGGCGCAGGTCAAGCGCATTGCCGAGGTGTCCGAGCAGCAGCGCGAGATGTCGGCCAACCTGCTGACCTCGGTGCAGCACATCGGCCAGAGCACGGAGCGCACCGCCGATCAGATCACGGCCCAGAACCGCGAAACCGAGGGCCTGCTGCAGTCGGCGCGCCGCCTGGTGGAGTCGGTCAACGTGTTCAAGCTGCCGCAGATGGCCTGACGCAAGCACACAAGCCGGCAATCCAATCCACAGGAGGCTCCGCCCGTGAAGCTAAACGACCTGATCGATGCGCTGGCCGCCGAGATCGAACTCGCCCGCCCGCAACTCGACCGCGACCTGGACGAGCTGGCCGCGCTGGACACGGGCGACCAGGCCTTTCTGGTGGCGCTGGATGACTACAGCAGCCTGGCCCAGCGCATGGGCGAGGCCGCGGAGATGGCCGGCTTTCCCGGTCTGCAGGGGGTCTGCAACCATGTGCTGGAAAACACCCTGGCGCTGCCGGGGCTGGCCGTGGCCGAGCGGGGTGCGCTGATCAAGTTCCTGCGCGACTGGCCGCCGCTGATCATCTACTATCTGCGCAACATCTCCGATCCGACCACCGCGGCCGGGCTGGTGGATCATCTGGTGCACGCTCCCTATGCGCTGGGCGAGGAGCAGGCGCTGAAGATCATGCACATGCTGGGGGCCATGCCCCTGCAGGTGCAGCAACCCGGTGCGGGCGATGGCCAGAGGGCGCGCGCGGTGCTGGCCACTCCCGAGGATGTGACCCTGGTCATTCCCCCCGACGTCGACACCAGGCTGCTGGAGGGCTTCTTGCACGAGGCGCCGGACCAGGCCCGCTATCTGGTTGAGCTGTCGCGCAACATGGCCAGCGGGCAGGGCGACAGTTCGGACCTGGTGGCGGCACGTCGCATGGCGCATACGCTCAAGGGGTCGGGCTCCATCATCGGCCTGCGTGGCCTGGCGTCCCTGGGACATCACTTCGAGGACATCCTCGATCATTTCGAGGCCGAGGGTGGGGTGGTCGCCAAGCCCGCAGCCGACACCCTGCTCGATGCCGCCTACTGCCTGGAACAGATGGTCGCTTACGTCACCGGTGGCGATGACTATCCGCAGCAGGCGCAGCAGGTGCTGCAAAGAGTGCTCGACCTGGCCAACCGCATCGACCGCGGCGAAGTGATCGACCAGCCCCTGGCGCGCAGCACCCCGGTCGCGCTGGTCGACGCCGAGGCGGCGCAGGACCTGCTGCCCGTGGCGCCGGCCCCGACTCCGGTGTCGGCCCTGCCGCCGGAGGCACAGTTGCAGCCCGCCCGCCATGAGACTGCCTTGCGCGTCAGCGTCAAGCAGGTCGACGAACTGTTCCGCGTCTCGGGCGAGGTCTCGGTCAACAGCGCCGTACTGGAGGCCCGGCTCAAGAGCCTGACCGATCAGACCCGCGAGTTGATCAGCCAGAACCTGCGGGTGCAGAAACGCCTGTTCGAACTCGAAACCCTGGTCGACGTGCGGGCCCTGACCATGATGCGCGCGCGCACCCGCCGCAGCGACGAGGCCGCCTTCGACCCGCTGGAGATGGACCAGTACAGCGAGCTGCACAGCACGACGCATGCCTTGATGGAAGAGTCTGCGGATGCCCGGGCGCTGGCGTTCCGGCTGGAAGAGGAAGTCTCCCTGCTGACGGGCGTGCAGACCCTGCAGCAGCGCCTGTCCAAGGATCTGCAGCACCTGGTCATCGGCACACGCATGAACCAGGCCGGCATGCTGGAGCCGCGCCTGCAGCGCAACGTGCGCGCCACCTGCCAGGCCACCGGCAAGCAGGCGACCCTGGTGATCCAGGGCGGCGAGGCGCTGATCGACGGCGACATGCTCAGCCGCCTGGCCGAGCCGCTGCTGCACCTGCTGCGCAACGCCGTGGACCACGGCATCGAGCTGCCGCAGGAGCGGCTCGCCGCGGGCAAGGATCCGGTCGGTCGCATCGAGCTGAGTTATGCCCGTCAGGGGCAACAGGTGGTGCTGCGGTGCAGTGATGACGGCCGTGGTCTCGACTTGCCGGCGATCCACCGCCGCGCCCTGGCGCGCGGCTTGGTCAGTCACGAGCAGGTCTTGACGGACGACGAGCTCATGCGCCTGATCCTGCTGCCCGGGTTCTCGACACGCGACGTGGTGAGCGAAGTGTCGGGCCGGGGCGTGGGGATGGACGTGGTGCGGGACTGGGTCAGCGCCATCAACGGCACCCTGCACATCGCCAGCCGGGTAGGGCAGGGCTGCACCATCGAGCTGCGCTTCGCCGCCTCGCTCTCCACCCAGCAGTCGCTGGTGGTGGAAGTGGAGGATCAGCGGTTTGCGCTGCCCTCGCTGCATATCGAACAGGCCGTCCCGCGCGGGATCGGTCGCTTCGAGCGTGTCGGCGACAAGCTGGTCTATCACCATGGCAAGCGGGTGCTGGGCGCCAGACTCCTGGCCGAACTGACCGGCCTGCCCGTCGACAGCGACAAACCGCTCGACGACTACGATGCCGTGATCCTGCGGGTCGACCACAAGCTCCATGTGCTGGGGGTGGACAAGCTCATCGACTCCCGCGATCTGCTGGTCAAGAACCCGGGGCGTTATGCCCGCCACATCCGCGGTGTCGCCGGTCTGTCCATCCTCGGCGACGGCAGCGTGGCCGTGAACCTGGACATGGCCCAGTTGCTGGCGCAGGAGGGCGCACAACGACAGGTGCAGCGTATCCAGACCGCTGCGGCCGCGCCGGCGCCGGCCAGAGAAATGCCGGGCGTGCTGATCGTCGACGATGCGCTGTCCGTGCGTTCCTCGCTGATGCAGCTGGTGCAGGATGCGGGCTTTCGCGTGCAGGCGGCGCGTGACGGCATCGACGCCATTGACACACTGGGGTCATTTGACGCCGATATCGTATTGACTGATCTGGAGATGCCCAACATGAATGGCATAGAACTGACCAGCCATATCCGCAGCCGCGATGACCTGAAATCGGTGCCGGTGATCATGATCACCTCGCGCTCGCAGGAGAAACACCGCCGCCTGGCCGAACAGGCCGGGGTCAGCCGCTACATCACCAAGCCCTACAACGAGGGCGAGCTTCTGCAGACCATCCGCCAGGCGCTGACCGCCTGAACCACCACGCCAGGGCAGGGCCGATCGACCATGAGCCAGACCAGAACAGTGAAGATGCGGGGCGACTTCGTGGTGTTGCGCGCCGATGCCCTGCGCCTGCTGCTGCCCCAGCGCGACGTCGCGGGCACCGAGTACATCGAGCAGGCCCCTGTGGCCACCGACCAGGCGGGGCGCTTCGTGCTCCATGACGACAGCGGGACGCCGCGGCCCCTGTGGGCGCTCTCGGAGCAGCTGCGTCCGCTGGAGCGTTTCCCGGCCGACCGCTTTGTGCTGACCCGGCTCAGTGGCGCGGGCCCGGCGGTCTCGCTGGCCTGGAACGAGGTCCGGGTGCTGATCGACACGGAACTCGAGTTTCACGCACTGCCGGCGGTCATGCAAGGCGCGGGTGGCCTCGTCGATGCCTACGTCGAGCTCGACGGCGAGCTGGCTTTCTGCACTTCCGCCCGGCAGGTCCTGCCCGAAGCGCTGGCGCAACCGGATTGACGCATGGACATGCAGCCGCCCGCACTGCTTGAAGATCACGGCCATCCCGGCGCGCCCGCGCTCGCAACGCCTACGGCCCTGGCCTGCGTGCTGGAGTACGCCGCCGGCGCACAGATCGCCCTTCCCATCCATGCCGGCGTCGAACTGGTCGAGCAGCCGCGCGTCGTCCCGGTGCCGGGCATGCCGCACTTCTGCCTGGGCCTGCTGGCCTGGCAGGGCAGGCAGCTGCCGCTGATCGATTTCCAGGTCTATCTGCAGCAGCCCGGGACCGCCCCGGCAACACGGGCCTGCAGCCATGTGCTGGTGGTGGCCTATCAGACCGCATACGGACAGCCTATCGAATACGGTGCGTTGTGCGCACCGTTTCTGATCCGCATGATCGAGGTCGCCGATAACCAACAGTGCCCGTTGCCGGCAGGGCAGCCGCGCTGGACGGACATTGCCATCTCTTGTTTAATGAACCAGGGGCAGGCTGTCCCGGTACTTGACCTCGCACGCGTTTTTGGCAGATCGGTTTCATCCGGCACTAATTAAAGGAGGGCGTATGCTGGCACAAAATTTTCTCGATACACCGAAGCGCATCCCGAAGCCGCGGGACTTCGGGCTCACCGCCTTGATCGACAACGGCGTTCCCACACGCTACTTCAAGGATGTGGTGGAGAGCGATGCCGACTTGATCGATGTCGTCAAGTTCGGCTGGTGCACGGCCATGGTGACCAGTGAACTGGAGACGAAGATCCAGTGCCTGATCGACAACAACGTGATGTTCTATTTCGGCGGCACCCTGTTCGAGAAAGCCCTGGCCCAGGGCAAGCTGGACGCCTTCTACCGCTTCCTCAAACACTACAAGTGCGAGATCGTCGAGATCTCCAACGGCACGCTGCCGCTGTCCGCCCAGGACAAGGCCCAGCACATCGCGGATTTCGCCGACGAGTTTTATGTCCTGAGCGAAGTCGGCAAGAAGGACATCGACGAAGCCGACGACATGCCGATCTCCCAGTGGATCGCCGAAATCCACTCTGACCTGGCTGCCGGCGCGAAACGGGTCATCCTGGAAGCGCGGGAATCGGGCAAGAGCGGCATCTGCGATGCCCAGGGCCGCCTGCGCACCGACCTGGTGGAGAGCATCTCCAATGCCCGCTTCAACTCCTCCGATGCCATCTGGGAGGCGCCCACCAAGTCCTTGCAGGCCAAGCTGATCGCCGCCCTCGGGCCCAATGTCAATCTGGGCAATATCGCTTTTGGCGATGTGATCGGCCTGGAAACCCTGCGCCTGGGCATACGCTCCGACACCTTCAATCTGTACGACGGCCCGGACGGCCGCTTTGTCGAACCCCAGGTCCAGGAGAGCCGGTACAGCACGGGCGTCGAGCGCCGCCGCAAGGAGCTGGAAGCCGCCGCCAGGAATGGATGGCCTATACCCGCGCCGCTGATGCCCGGCATGAGGCGGCTCAAGTAAGCGTGAAGATCCGCATCCTCCAGGGAACCGACCGGAGCTATCCCGCCGCCGACATCAACGTCGTCATCGACGTGATCCGGGCCTTCACCGTGGCCCACGTCGCCTTTGCGCGCGGGGTACGGGAGATCCTGCTGGTCAACACGGTGGAGGAGGCGCTGGCACTGAAAAGCCAGCGCCCCGACTATCTGTTGGCCGGGGAGATCAAGGGTCTGGGCATACCCGGCTTCGACCTCGACAACTCGCCCCACCGGGTCGCCCAGGCCGAACTGGCCGGGCGCACCCTGGTGCAGAAGACCACCAACGGGGTCAAGGCCACCCTGGCCGCGCTGGCCGCCCGCCATGTGTTCGTGACCGGTTATTCCAATGCCGCCAACACCGCCCGGCACGTACGTCAGCTGTTGACCGGAGCCGGCTTGCAGACCGTCAACGTGATTGCCTCACACGGCCAGGACGACGACGATCTGGCCTGCGCCGAATACATCCGCGATCAGATCCTGGACCTGCAGCAGCTGCGGCCGCAGGAGGTCGTCGAACGCATCCGCCATTCCCGACCTGCGGCCAAGTTTCTGGTCCAGCCGCCGGGCGAATTCGAACCCCGGGATCTCGACTATTGCACCCAAGTGCGACCCTGCGGCTTCGTCATGGCGGTCGATCGCGCGAGTGCCATTCCGGCGATACGAAAATACACGATAGTGGAAGCCTCGCCGTAACGGCGTGAGCCTCATCCGTTCTTTAACAATCCGCCTCCATTGCGCCCGTCGCTGACGACAACAGCGGCGGGCCACCGCCTGCGACTACGACCGCTTCGAGAGCCGCCTGTACCTGGTGGCCGGCAACGGCATCGCCACCAGCTACAGCTACGACCCGGCCAACCGCCGCCTGGCCCGGCTGCAGTCGGGCCTGAGCAGAACCCCCGGCGAAGTGGCCGGCAGCCTGCAAGACCTGGCCTACGGCTATGACAGCGTGGGCAACATCCTGAGCCTGGCCGACAGCGCCCCCATCCCGAAAAGCAACGAATTCGGCGGGCAGAGCACGCAGAACTTCCACTACGACGACCTGTACCGCCTGATCAAGGCCCAGGGTGTCTACACCACCGCGCGCGAAGTGCAGAACTACGACTTCGCGATGCAGTTTGATGCCATCCACAACATCACCAACAAGTACCAACAGCACACCGTGGCCAAGACCGGCGGTAGCTCGCGGATCGAAACCGCCACCAGCTACGACTGGGCCTACGCCTACCGGCAACGCAGCCACACCCAGCCGCACGCCCCAACAACGATCGGCAACCGCACCTTCGACTACGACGAAAACGGCAACCAGACCGGCTGGCAAAACCTGGACAACGGCACCCGAAGAACTATCGTCTGGGACGAAGACAACAGAATCAGAGAGGTGCAAGACCCCAAACACGGCGCCGCCTTCAGCTACGACGACCGCGGCGACAGAAAGCTCAAGAAGAGCCAGTACGGCGAGACCGCCTACATCAACCAGTTCTTCACGGTCAGGAACGGGGCCATCGCCTCTACCCACGTCTATGCCGGCACCAGCAGGATCGTCACCAAGCTGGGCGCGGGCACGCCGGTGGGCAAGGTGACGAACAACACCAAGGGCACCGGCAACCTGAGCACGGCAGACGCCAGCCTGACGGAGTATGTGGCGCCGGATGGGACGGGCACGACGACGACGACCGCCACGACGGCAACGATAGCGGCCACCACCACTCTGAGCAAAGGCCAGGGACAGGGCAACAAGCCGACCGGAAACCTCGCCGCGCTGGGGAGAGGGCAGGGAGAGGGGCAAGCCAACCCGGCCAGCATGGGCAGCTTCCCCGGCCAGGGCATGGCCCACCGTAGCGAGCGCGCCAACGAAGTCGCCCGCAACAGCGAGAAGAACAAACACCTTAACGGCGGCGATCCGGGCGGGGCGCAGGGCGCTGTCAACAGCAACGCCGGCGGCCATGAAAGCAATGCCGGCGGCAACGGCGGCGGCAACGCCTACGCCTGGGGCCGCAGCGAGCAGGGCCGGGGCAATGCCGGCGGCAACCCGGACCATGCCGGCGGTGGTCAGGGTGCCGGTGCGGGCAGTGGCGTTGGCAGTGGTGGAGGCTCCGGCAACGGTGCCGGCAACACCAGCGGCGGCGGCACTGCCGGCAGCGGCGAAGGCCGCGAGTTCATCTACTTCTACCACCCGGACCACCTGGGCTCCACCGCCTACGTCACCGACGAGAAAGCCCAGCGCTACGAACACCTGGCCTACTTCCCCTTTGGCGAGACCTGGGTGCAGGAGAGCACGGCCACCTGGCGGGTTCCGTACCAGTACACCGCCAAGGAGATGGACTCGGAGACGGGGCTGTATTACTTCGGGGCGCGGTATTACGATCCGAGGACGTCGGTTTGGGCTAGTGCGGATCCGATCCTGAGCAGATATTTGCCGAGCACCCCTCATGAAGAAATGGGCTTGGTAAAGCTGCGGATGCCCGCAGTCCAAAACCCATTACCGAAATTCAACTTGCCAGGGATGGGCGGGGTTTTTAATCCGGCGAATTTGGCGCTATTTAGCTATGCGCATCAAAACCCGTTGCGGTATGTTGATCCAGATGGGCGGCAAGTGCTTAATGGTGAGACAGAGGCACCTGTATTTGAGAAAAAAGGTGAGGTGCGAGGCGCAGAGTGGAAGGTCGCTGGACAGGTTACGGTCGGAAATAATAGCGGAGGGCCGTATGTATCCAAACCAAAAGTAGAGGCTAGTATTAGTTTTCAGAAAAAAGGGCAACCGTATACTCCCAATACAGGTGCAGGGGAGCCGCCAAGAAATCAAGGAGACCCAGAGAAGCAAGCGAAAGATGCTGCAACTGATTTCGTGCTAGCCGCCGCTAGTGCTGTAGCGGGAACGGATGTGGGTCAAGCAATAAAAGATAAGACAGGAAAAGATGTCAAACCTCAGTCTGACCCATCTGTTGGGTTGCCTCAGATTGTGACCCCCATACTGTTTGAGGCCGGTGTTAGTTTGTGGCTGCAGAATGGAATTCAGGTGGGTCCTGTCAATAATAATTTCTGGGCCGACGGTCTATATAGGAATAATGGTCCGACTACGTTTGGGTTAATGCTTTTTGTGAGATTTTGAAGTGAACTTCGAATATTTGTTTGAGCGGTATTGGCCATTCGTTGGACGCATACTGCATCTCTGCCTGCGGCTCACGCTTGCGTTTACAGTGAGTATGGCTTTTATCGCGCATGCAGGACTGCAAGAAGATGTTGGGGCGGCATCGAATGCATTTGATCGAGACGATCACGAGCAAGCCATCAAACTATACAGTCGCATACTAGAGTACCCAGATTTATCGATTGAGTTGAGGGATGCTGCTTATTTCAATCGGGCCATTATGTACCGGACGGCAGGCTCATATGAGTTAGCCATTGATGATTTCACCAAACTCATCCGTGAAGAAAAATATCTTTATTTGTCATATCTACATCGAGGCATGACATATTTATTCAAGGGTAACAATCAAGCAGCGCTCAAGGATTTGGATGCAGCCATTCGTCTCAACAGGACTTCCGAGGCTTTGTACAGTAGGGGGATGATTTACCGTTATTCGGATGACGCGAAAAAAGCTCTAATCGATCTTGAAGAAGCACTTCAGGTTGACCCGAATAATCACATCGCTTTCTATGAGAGGGGGGTTGCATATGCGATGAGTGGTCAATATGAAAAAGCCATTGCCGACTTTCATCACGCAATCAAATACTTTCCAAACGAGGCGAAAATGTATTCTTCTCGTGGGCTTGCATATCTGCAAAACATGCAAGCAGATCGGGCCTTGACCGATTTTGATGTGGCCATTCGATTGGAGCCGAATAATGGAGAGATATATCGCAGGCGCGGGATGGCTCTGGCTGACTTGGGGCGTGTCAAAGAGGCACTGGGTCCATATGCGATGGCCCGCCGGCTTAACCCAGATAACAGCGATGTTTACGCTAGTGAAGGTAAAGCATACCTCAGGCTGTTGGAAGTCGATAAAGCACTTGATGATTTTAATACAGCACTGCGCCTCAACTCGCTCAATGAGCTTGCATATTTGAACCGTGGTCTGGCCTATATGCATAAAGAGGAATTCAAGAAGGCTCTAGATGATTTGGATAGGGTGTTGCACTTGGATCCGCAGTCGGCCGATGCATTGGGGTATAGAGCTTTGGCGCAAATTTATCTTGGGAATTTTGAATTGGCTATGGCTGATCTTGAGACTGCGGTCTCGTTGAAGCCCAAAGACATAGTCAATCTTCGAATTCTTGGTTTTCTATATTTCGGGCTGGGGCAATATCAGAAAGCCGAGGACGTGTTTGAGCGTCAGATCAGAATCGCCAACCGCATGGAGGCGAGTTTTTGGCGCCACCTGTCGCGAGTGCGTATGGGCAAGGCAACTGCCACAGAACTTGAAGTGGATGTTGCCAAGATGGATATTTCTGGATGGCCGAGGCCTTTGATCAATTTTTATCTTGGGAAAGAGAGTCTTGCTGAGCTGTTGGTTAAGGCAAAACATGAAAGCAAAGAGATCGAACGCTTTCATCTCTGTCAGGTCGCTTTGCTCCGAGGAGAGCTCCGGATTGGTGTGGGCGACACAAAGGACGCAAGCACCTTGTTTAAGGAGGCTGTGAAAACCTGCCCGTACGCCTACCCGGAACGAGCATTCGCAGAAATCGAATTGAGGAAGGCGGGCGCTGTCCCGAGTATCGGAAAGGGAAACTGACATTCCCCTGAGTTGTCCCGTTGTCCCGTCCAAACTGTCCACGCACTGATTGCGTCTGCCTGCCGGTCACTTTTTTGACCGTCAGTGCTGCTGGCGCACTGATTTTTTGCCGTTGATTGCCTGCTTCTTCAGCAGTCGCTCGCCGGCTTTTCCGTCGTTCCCCCGGTTTTCCACCTCCCGCGCGCCGCTACCCCCGGCCAACCCTCGTTGACCGTGGACAGTGATGTTCTGCTTCCTTCCTCTCCCGCCGCCTGTCACCTTCGCAGGTAATACCCCGTCAACATCCCACCCCAGCCCTCGAACCAGATCGCCTGCTTCGGAGCCCTGGCATACGGGTCGATCCCGCTCCAGGCCTCGGCCGGCGTCAGCCCGCCCAGGTTCTGATGCGGCCGCACGTGGTTGTACCAAGTGCGGAACTCGGCCATCAACCGGGACAGCGCAGCCTGCGAGTCCACCTCCAGTTGATCCAGCTTGTGCTTGAGCGTGCCGAACAGCCGCTCGATGCGCCCATTCATCCACGGGCAGCCTGGCACGGTGAACTGTTGGCGGATGCCGGCCCAGGCGCAGACCACCCGGAACCTCCAACTCCGGAACACCGAGTCGTTGTCCGTGCGTATCGCTCTGGGCTTGCCGAACCGCCCGATGACCAGAAACAGATGTCCCAGCAGCGTCCAGGCGTTTCTGTGCTGCAACACCTCCAATGCCAGCAAGGCCCGCGTGCCATGGTCCTCGATGCCAAGAATCGAGTGAATCTCCCCAGACATGTCCCCCTTGCCCGTCATGTCCAGCGCCCAGATGTGGTTGCTCGGCACGACGCGTGGCGGTCGCTGCTTGATCAACCGGCGCAGCACCTCCACCTCATGGCGATGTCGGCGCACCGTGTAAGCCACATAGGACTTGCTCACCGTCATCTTGGTGCGGGCGGCATGCAGCCGATTGAACAGCCTCTCGATGGCGCGACAACCCTTGTTTGTCAACGCCGCCAGCCGCAACACCTCACGCTTGACCCACTCGGGTTTGCGCTGGCCACGGCAGGCACTTGGCGTACGAAGACGTGCACGAAACCCGCGCGGCGCTACAGGCCGCAGACCACCCAGCCCGCATGTGCCGCGGTAAAGCAACACCAGCCCACGGAGCAGCCAGGCAAAAACGAACAGCACGACTCCCATGGCCCGAGCATGCCAGGGGCGTCAGGGTGACGGGCGCTATTTCCTGCGCGCTATATCTGCCAGGGAGTGAAGAGGATCGGGTAGGGAGAGAAATCACGCACGTTGGCTTGCGCTGAATACATCCGCGATCAGATCCTGGACCTGCAGCAGTTGCGGCCGCAGGATGTCGTCGAACTCATCCGCCATTCGAGCGCAATTCCAACGATACGCAAGTACGTGGCGCAGTCGGGCGCTGTGGTTGTGGGTTCAGTTCTGGACGGCCCCCATAGAAAGTTGACTTGCAACTTTAGAAACAAGTAAAAAGACATTGATTTAGCTCGATTTTTAAAAAACAGAGTTTTGAGGAGACCTTGGGGATGGTTTGTTTAACTTCATACGATGTATATTATGTTAACTAACGTATGAAGACAGCGACGGCTTAGCTCACCTTGAAACGAACGGTCGGAACGCTGGAATCCGAGAACGGCGCCCCCAGGCCGATTTCCCCTTCGCCATACAGCACACACTCCTCGCGCCGCAGCAGCACCTCGGAGCGTGAGCCCGAGAAACGGATCCAGGTTCCATAGCTGCTGACATCCACCAGCATGATGCGGCCATTGCGCCATTCCAGCCGGACGTGCGTGCGGGACACGCGCGGGTCGGCGACGATGAACTCGCAGTGACGGATGCGCCCCACATGGATGGGGAGATCGAAGCACATATAGGTGCGGGTCTGGTCCAGGAAACTCAGCTCGACGACCTGCCCCAGGGCGTCGCCCTTGGCGTCCTGACCGTAGTTGCCCTGCATGGTGATGAAGTCGCTGGACTCGTCCTCGTGCCATTCGACCTGATGCACCGGACAAGGTTCCACCCGCCCCCGTACATTGATCTGGCCGAGCGGTCGATAGCGGATGCCACCGGCCCCCCGGGTGTAGTCGAGGTCGGGGCTGCTGACCCAGATCTCGTGGGGGCCGGCCAGGTCGGACAGGCGGGAGGCCACGTTGACGGCATCACCGTAGCAGTCCCCGTTGACGATCTCCACCTCGCCCGTTGCCACGCCCACCCGGATCGGCAGGTGTTCCGCCGGGGGTTGTTGCAGGAGGTTGGCCTGGTGCTGTCGTTGCAGTTCGACCACCGCGTCAACGGCGACAGCGGCTTTCGGAAAGACGATCAGCACACCGTCGCCCAGGGTCTTGATGACCTTGCCCCCCCTGGCCTGCATCAGCTTGCAGATCCAGTGCGTCAGATGCGTCACGGTCCGGGTGGCCCTGAGATTCCCCAGCGTCTCGAAAACGGAAGTGCTGCCGGCCAGGTCTGTGAAAACAACGGTGGTGTGGACACCCATGCGGTAGCTTCAGTTGGTGACGGTTGTGTACGAGACGAGTTTAGGGCATAGCCGCAGGCTTGAATACCAAGGGCGCGCCCTCGGCGGCGGACCTTCGGCACTTGACTCAGCGGTCGGAGGCACACCTCGTTCCGGTCGCTGCCGGGTTGATGCGCCGCCCCGCGCCGCTGATCTACCCCAGGACGACCGGATCAGGATACGTATTTGAGCATTGCTTGATGTATCCGGGGTAAGCGATTGAATTTCTTGTTGTTTTCCACGCATTCCTCGTGGATTACCCTATTGCCGAACTGGCCCGGGCCGATTAACCTCATGCCTGTTGTTGGGAAGTCTTATCCATAAAGACCAAAACATGAACCGATTGGCTAGCCAATTCATCAGCAGCATGCAAGGGCTGTTGGGTCTGTCCGTTCCGGACGAAGGCCGCCATGCCTGCCGTATCGAAGACATCCGCCAGGCCATGCTGGACTCCCTGGGTGACGAGGGCTGCACTTGCTACCCCCACATCGAACGCCGCGTGCTGTTCGCACCGGACCTGCAGGGCCTCTGGTATTTGCGCAGCGACATCATGGTGGTCCTCTCTTCCTTGCAAGGCGAGATGATCGCCAGCCAGCGCATCCGGCAGATCACCCGCATGTTTGAGGGCCTCCTGCCCGGCAGCATGGTCAGCCGCCCGGCCGCTGCCGGCCGCCGCTGAGAACACCAGCGTTCGGGCCGGGCGCGCCCGGCCACACGCACCTCAATCCCCCCAGACCAGCAGCACGTCGCGGCCCTGTACCTGCAGGTCACACCGCTTGCCCACCGGCAGCAGCACCTTGGTCGGCACGTGACCGAAGGGCAGATTGGTCAGCACCGGCACCTTGAGCCGGCTGCGCAGCCAGTTCAGCACGGACTGCAGCTGGAAGCCTTTGTCATGCGGCACCAGCCGGTACTCGGTGAACTGCCCGAGCACGATGGCCTTTTGCCGGGCCAGCACCCCGGCGTGCAGGAGCTGGGTCAGCATGCGTTCGATGCGGTACGGGTGCTCGGCCACGTCCTCCAGGAACAGGATGCCGTCCTGCACGGCCGGGAAATACGGCGTCCCCAGCAGCGCGCACAGCACGGCCAGGTTGCCGCCCCAGAGCGGGCTGTCCTGCACGGTGAAGTCCGCCGCCTCGCCCAGGCGCTTGGCGTGGAAGGCGCCGGCCTGCGCGATATCCTCCGCCCGCTCCTTGTGCTGGCGCCAGCCCGTGCCCTCCCCCTGGCCCAGGATCATGTCCTCGAAACAGGCTTCCATGATCTCGTCCGGACCACCTTTGCCCCCTGCCCCATGACCATCGGCCGCATCGGCCTCGTCGCTGACGCCAAAGCCCTCGCACAGCGAGGGGCCGGCCCAGGTCGCGGCCCCGCTTTGCGCCAGCACCGCCAACTGGAAGGCCGTGAAATCGCTCAGGCCCACGAACTGGGTGCCGTTGCCGATGGCTTTCGCCACCGCCTTGTACTTGATGCCGTCGAGGATGCGCGTCAGGCCGTAGCCGCCGCGCGAAATCATGGCCACGTCGGCGCCACTGGCCGCGGCCCGGTGGATGGCCGCCAGCCGCATGCTGTCGTCCCCGGCAAAACGCTGGAAGGACGCCAGCGCCGCCTCGTCCACCTCGACCTCATGGCCCAGGGCCTGCAGGCGTTTGACGCCACGGCGAAAGGCGGCCTTGTCGCGCACGGCGCCGGAGGGGGAATAGATGTAGATGTGTTTTTTCATGGCTGGGGCCGATTATCCGGGGCGAAATGGCGCAGCGCGGCCTGCGCGATCGCCTCCCCCTGCTCGGGCACGAAATGCCCGCCCTGCTCCACCCGCAAGGGCTCGGGGCAGTTCCTGATCAGGCCACGCAGTTCCTGCATCACCGGCCAGCCCAGCACCGGGTCCTGCAGGCCCACGGCCATCAGGCTGCGGCCTTGCCACTGCTGTTGCCAGAACGCGCGCGCCAGGCGTGAGACGGCCGCACCGTCGGCATCCGTCGTTTCGGGCACCATGGGCGGGAAGGCGCGCAGTGCCGCGCGGTGGCCTCGATCGGGGAACGGCGCGTTGTAGGCCGCGCATTCCTGCGCGCTGAGTTGCGGGTTGCCGCGGGCCAGCAGGCGGCCCACGTCGTAATCCGGCTTCTTGGCGCACATCTCGCGCCAGGCCAGAAAGCCCGGCGTGAGCGGCGCCTCGCCGGTGGCCAGCAGCGTGTTCATGACCAGCAGGCCGGCGTAACGCGATGGTGCCGCCATCGGCAGCGTCAGGCCCAGCAGGCCGCCCCAGTCCTGCACCACCAGCACCACGTTCCTCAGGTCGAGCCGTTCGATGAACTCCAGCAGCACCTGCCGATGCCAGCTGAAGCTGTGCGCGGCCTCCTTCTTGGGCTTGTCGCTCCTGCCGAAGCCGATCAGGTCCGGCGCCACCACGCGCTGGCCAGCGGCCAGGAAGACCGGGATCATCTTGCGATAGAGGTAGCTCCAGCTCGGGTTGCCGTGCAGACAGAGCCAGGTCAGCGGCGCGTCCTTCTGGCCTTCGTCCAGATAGTGCAGGCGCAGCCCGGCCAGGGCCGGCAGGTCGCTGAGGTAATGCGGTGCCCAGGGATAACCGGGCAGGTTGGCAAAACGCTCCTCGGGCGTGCGCACCGCATCCTCGCGCACCGGCTGGCTCAGGCGCCGCTGCGTTTCCCGTTTCCTCTGGAAGAAGTCCTGCAGCAGGGCGCCGCATTCGGCCGCCAGCACGCCACCCTGCACCTGGGTCTGGTGATTGAGTTGTGTATTGGCGAACAGGTCGAGCACCGAGCCGGCGGCGCCGGTCTTGGGGTCGGGGGCGCCGAAGACGACCCGCTTGAGGCGGGCATGCAGCAGCGCGCCGGCGCACATGGGACAGGGTTCGAGCGTGACGTAGAGCTCGCAGTCCTCCAGCCGGTAGTTGCCCCGCAGGCTGGCGGCCTCGCGCAGGGCCCGGATCTCGGCATGGGCCGTCGGGTCGTGGCTGCCGATGGGCGCGTTGTGGCCGGTGGCGATGACCTGGCCCTGGTGCACCAGCACCGCACCGACCGGCACCTCGCCGGCCTCGGCGGCTTGGCGCGCCAGGGCCAGGGCCTGGCGCATGAAATCTTGCTCAGTGGCCATGGAGACCGAGTTTGTCCATCCAGGCGGCCAGGGCGCGCTGGTTCTCGTCGCCGGCGGCGTAGGCCGCTTTCATGGCGGCATGCGCCTCGGGCCGGTGCTGGTTGAGCTTGAGCTTGCACTGCAGGTCGGTCACGCGCAACTCGAAGGCCACGATGCCGGCCAGCATCTTGCGCGCGTAGTCTTCTCCCAGGCTGCGCCACTGCGCGGCATAGGCCGGCTCGTGGTCGCCGATGAGCTGCTTGAGCAGCGTGTCCTTGGCGGCGGGTTCTTCGATCAATTGCGCCTGCACCGTGCAGTGCACGGCCAGGTAGTTCCAGGTCGGCACCCGGGCCAGGTCCGGATAGACCGAGGGCGACATATAGGCATGCGGCCCAAGAAAGGTCACCACGGCCTGCGGTCGCGCCTGCAGGTAACGCCAGTGCGCATTGGGCCGGGCCACATGGCCCAGCAGCACCAACTGGTCGCCCTGCTCCTGCGCATGCAGCGGCAGGTGGGTCACATAGGGCAGGCCCTGCTCGTCGGTGCTGATCAGGCTGGCCAGCGGGTACGCGCGCATCAGGGCCAGCGCCTGCGCGCGGTCGTCGGACTGGAATTGCGGGGGCAGGTACATGGTCCTGCCTACTTTAGCAGTCCTGCCCGGCGTTGCGCCATTTCTGCTACCGTAGACCGCAGCACAGACAAGTACAGGACGCGAGAGAGACAGGCATGAGCGGCGCGCTGGTGGGGTTGCGGATCGATGGCGGGAACAAGCTGATGCGGCTGCACGGCGAGCGCAGCTGTGCAGGCGTGCTCACCGCCTTGCTGGACTACCTGCGCGGCGTCGACGACGTCCGCCTGGGTACCTATGCGCGCACGCTGAAGATGGTGGAGCCGGCGCACGGCCCTTTCCCCGACGAGGCTGCCCGGGCCGTGCTGCAAGCCTTTTTCGAAGACCGTTTCGGCGAGAGCTTCCGGCCACAGACCTGGGCCGAAGCCTTTGCCGCCTTGCCCGAGCTGGAGGGCTGGCATGCGGGCGCGCCCTACCTGCCGGCGGCCAGCCTGGACAGCTGCGGCGACGTGACCTGGGGCTTTCTGATCGACCTCGATGCCGATGCGCTGCAGATCTTCGTCAACCGCAATGCGCGTTTTCATTGGCGTGACATGGCCGGCTCCCAGCCCGCCTACTGCACCCTGTCCCTGGCCCACGCGCGCCAGTTGACGGTGCCAGACCTCGAGGCGCTGCACGGCCTGCTGCAGCAGCATTCCTACTCCGATGGCATCGATCCGGTCCTGCCGCTGCGCGATGCCGAGTCCGCGCCCTTTCCCGGCCCCGGCGCCTGGCAGGCGCGGCTCAGGCTGGCGCACGGGCGCGTGCGGCTGCTGCTCGAGCGCGGATCGCTGCGCGCCAGGGTCCGGCAGGTCGGCGAACTCAGGCTGGACGATCCCCACTGCGGGGCCCTGCTGCGCGCAGCGCTGGATCCGCCGGTGCTGGCGCTGGCGCAATCCATCTACGGGCCGGGGGCGCGCCTCGGGCAGCTCGCCCAGGTGGCGACGCAGCTGCCTGCGCTGCCCTTCGCCCCTGGCGATGGCGGCCTGCCCCTGCTCGACCTGGGCCTGAGCCCGGCCTGCGGGCTGAGCCTGCCGCTGGGGCCGGCTTTCTTCGATGCGGTGCGCGCACGTTTCCTGGCCGCCGGCATGAGCGCGCAAGGCTGGCGTTTCCTGATCAAGCAGGACAACGCGGTGCTGCGCTTCGTGCTGCAGTTCTTCCCGCCGTCGGCGCGCATCCTGGGCAGCTTTGCCCATTTCGTCAACCTGCTGGCCAGCGCGCTGCAAAACGAGGCGCTGCGGATCGAGCGCTGCCAGCCGGCGCTGCGCGGTGTCGAGCGCATCCTCGACCGTACACGCGGGCGCCCCGGCCCCTTGCGGGAAGAAAACGCGCGCATCTTCCTGCGCGCCATCATGCGCGCGCGCCTGTCCGGGGATGAAGAGGCCAACCTGGCCCACGAGGCGCAGGACGTGTCCGACTTCGTCTACGCCCACACGGTGGTGCTCAAGGGCGCGTCCTGGCGCTCGCTGTGCCGCCGCTCCGATGCCTGGCACCGGGCGCTGCTGATCACGGTCGACCCCGACAAGGACGTGCGCTGGCCGGCGCTGCTGCCGGTGTACCGCACGGGCCCCTTCCTCGCGGTCGAGCTCGATTGCGGCTTCCTGCTGGCCGAGGACGGCCTGGAGCAGCGCCACTGCATCGGCACCTATGCCAATGCCTGCGCCAGCGGCGCCACCCGGGTGTTCTCGCTGCGCCGCGACGGCCGGCGCACCGCCACCATCGAACTGCAGCGCGGCCATGACGGCGCCTGGCGCATGGTTCAGATCCGTGGCAAGGCCAATACGGTGGTGTGCGACCCGGCCATCCTGGAGGCGGCCGACCAGGTGAGCCAAAGTTATGCGGAGGCGGCACGCACGCGCGAGCACGCGGAGTTTGCGCGGGCGCGCGAACGCGGCCCGGCGAGCGGTTACCTGTCGCCCGCGCTCCCGATCCAGGGGGAGTACTGGACCGGCTAGCCGGTCCGCCGCGCGGCCCGCAGGCCGCGCGCTCGCCTCACTCCCACTCGATGGTGGCCGGCGGCTTGGAGCTGACGTCGTAGGTGACGCGGTTGATGCCGCGCACCTCGTTGATGATGCGGCTGGAGACCTTCTTGAGCAGGCTGTAGGGCAGCTCAGCCCAGTCGGCGGTCATGAAGTCGCTGGTCTGCACGGCGCGCAGGGCCACCACGTAGTCGTAGGTGCGGCCGTCGCCCATCACGCCCACGCTCTTGACCGGCAGGAAGACCGTGAACGCCTGGCTGGTCAGGTCGTACCAGGTCTTGCCGGAGATCGGATCGATGGTGGAGCGCAGCTCCTCGATGAAGATGGCGTCGGCGCGGCGCAGCAGGTCGGCGTAATCCTTCTTCACTTCACCCAGGATGCGCACGCCCAGGCCCGGGCCCGGGAAGGGATGGCGGTACACCATGTCGTGCGGCAGGCCCAGGGCCACGCCCAGCTCGCGCACCTCGTCCTTGAACAGGTCGCGCAGCGGCTCCAGCAGCTTGAGGCCCAGTTGTTCCGGCAGGCCGCCCACGTTGTGGTGGCTCTTGATGGTGACGGCCTTCTTGCTCTTGGCGCCACCCGATTCGATGACGTCCGGATAAATCGTGCCCTGGGCCAGGAAGGTCGCGCCCTTGTGACCGGTGCCGCTGGCCTTGAGCTTGGCCGCCTCGGCCTTGAAGACGTCGACGAACAGGCCGCCGATGATCTTGCGTTTGGCCTCCGGGTCGCTGACGCCGGCCAGCTTGCCCAGGAACAGCTCGCTGGCGTCGACGCGGATCACCTTGGCGTGCAGCTTGCCGGCAAACATGTCCATGACCATGTCGCCCTCGTTCAGGCGCAGCAGGCCATGGTCGACGAAGACGCAGGTCAGCTGCTCGCCGATGGCGCGGTGGATCAGCGCCGCCGCCACGGACGAATCGACGCCGCCGGACAGGCCGAGGATCACCTCTTCGTCGCCCACCTGCTTGCGGATGGCCGCCACCGCCTCGGCCACGTGGTCGCGCATGACCCAGTCCGGCCGGGTGCCGCAGATCTCCAGCACAAAGCGCTCCAGGATGGCGCGGCCCTGCACGGTGTGGGTGACTTCGGGGTGGAACTGCACGGCGTAGAAGCGGCGCTGCTCATCCGCCATGCCGGCGATGGGGCAGCTCGGCGTGCTGGCCATGAGCTTGAAGCCGGGCGGGAACTCGGTGACCTTGTCGCCGTGGCTCATCCAGACCTTGAGCATGCCGTGGCCTTCGGGCGTCGTGAAGTCGGCGATGTCCTTGAGCAGCGCGGTGTGGCCATGGGCGCGCACCTCGGCGTAGCCGAATTCGCGCTGGTGGCCGCTTTCGACCTTGCCGCCCAACTGCTGCGCCATGGTCTGCATGCCGTAGCAGATGCCCAGCACCGGCACGCCGAGTTGGAACACGGCGTCCGGCGCCTTGTCGGTCGATTCCTCGTAGACGCTGGCATGGCTGCCCGAGAGGATCACCCCCTTGAGCTGGCCGTCGGCGGCGAACTGGCGCACCCAGTCGTCCGTCACGTCGCAGGGATGGACCTCGCAGTACACATGGGCTTCGCGCACCCGGCGCGCGATCAGCTGCGTGACCTGGGAGCCGAAATCGAGGATGAGGATCTTCTGGTGTTGCATGGCGTTCTAAAAGGCAAAGGCCCGAACGCCAAGGGGTGGGTTCGGGCCTGTGTTTGAAGGCGGTCAGTCAGCGCGGTAGTTGGGGGCTTCCTTGGTGATCTGCACATCGTGGACGTGACTCTCGCGGATGCCGGCGGTGGTGATCTCGACGAACTCGGCCTTGTTGTTCATCTCTTCGATCGTCGCGCAGCCGCAGTAGCCCATGGCGGCGCGCACGCCGCCGGCCATCTGGAACACGATGGAGACCATGGAGCCCTTGTAGGGCACCCGGCCTTCGATGCCTTCGGGCACCAGCTTGTCGGCGTTCGGGTTGCCCGAACTCGCCTCCTGGAAGTAGCGGTCGGCGCTGCCCTGCTGCATCGCGCCGATGCTGCCCATGCCGCGGTAGCTCTTGTAGCTGCGGCCCTGGAACAGGATGACCTCGCCCGGCGCTTCCTCGGTGCCGGCAAACATGCCGCCCATCATGACGCTGCCGGCGCCGGCGGCCAGGGCCTTGGCGATGTCGCCGCTGTAGCGGATGCCGCCGTCGGCGATCAGCGGCACACCCGTGCCCTTGAGGGCCGTGGCCACGTTGTCGATGGCCATGATCTGCGGCACGCCCACACCGGCGACGATGCGCGTGGTGCAGATGGAGCCCGGGCCGATGCCGACCTTGACCGCGTCGGCCCCGGCTTCGACCAGGGCCAGCGCGGCCGCGCCGGTGGCGATGTTGCCGCCGATGACGTCCACCTGCGGGTAGTTCTGCTTGACCCAGCGCACGCGGTCGATCACGCCCTTGCTGTGGCCGTGCGCCGTATCGACCACGATGGCGTCGACCCCGGCCTTGACCAGGGCCTCGACACGTTCTTCCGTGCCTTCGCCCACGCCCACGGCCGCACCGACGCGCAGGCGGCCGGACGCATCGCGCGCGGCGTTGGGGAAGCTGGTCTGCTTGGTGATGTCCTTTACCGTGATCAGGCCCTTGAGTTCAAAGGCATCGTTGACCACCAGGATGCGTTCCAGTTTGTGCTTGTTGAGCAGCGCCTTGGCCTCCGCGGGGGTGGTGCCTTCCTTCTCATTGACCGTGATCAGCTTCTCGCGCGGCGTCATGATCTGGTGCACCTTGACGTCGTAGCGGGTCTCGAAACGCAGGTCGCGCCCGGTCACGATGCCGACCACCTTGCCGCCGTCGCAGACCGGGAAACCCGAAATGCCGAGCTGCTCCGACAGCTGCAGGACCTGCAGCACCGTGTGTTCGGGGGTGATGACCACCGGGTCGCGCAACACACCCGACTCATACCGCTTGACCTTGGCGACGTGGGCGGCCTGGTCCTGCGGCGTGAGGTTCTTGTGCACGATGCCGATGCCGCCTTCCTGGGCGATGGCAATCGCCAGGCGGGCTTCCGTGACCGTGTCCATGGCCGCGGAGACCAGGGGCAGGTTCAGGGCAATATTGCGGGAGAAACGGGTAGCGAGGGAAGTGTCCTTGGGCAGGACCTGGGAGTACGCCGGCACCAGCAACACATCGTCGAAGGTGAGCGCTTTACCAAGAAGACGCATGTCTAAGCTCCAAAAACCGGATTGTACCCGCCTCGCGGCCGGCCTGAGGCGCGCCGGCGGCCCGGAGTGTGCCTTGGCCGCGACGCTTCGGGTCCGCGCCGGTAGGAAATGCGTCTGGGCGGCGCTACACTGGGGCACATGAAACTGCTACGCCCCCTGCTTTGTGTCGCAGCCTGCCTGTATGCCCTGACGGCCAGCGCCCAGTGGCAATGGGTGGACAAGGATGGCCACCGCGTCTTCAGCGACCGTCCGCCGCCGACCGACGTGCCCGACAAGAACATCCTCAAGCGCCCCGGCGGTCGCGGCGCGGCTGCGGCCCCGGCCGCCCCGGCGGAGACCGCCGCGCCGGCAGCACCGGCCGGCGTCGACAAGAGTCTGGCCGAGAAGAAAAAGCAGGCCGACGCCGCCGATGCCGCCAAGCGCAAGGCCGACGAGGAGCGCAACGCCCGTATCCGGGCCGAAAACTGCGCCCGCGCCCAGCAGGCCAAGGCAGGCGTGGAGGCCGGCGGGCGCATGACACGCATCAATGAACGCGGTGAACGGGAGTTCATGGACGAGTCCGCCATCGCCGCCGAATCGCAACGGCTGCAAGGCCTGATCAACGAAAACTGCCGCTAGCCCGGCCTCAGTAGCCGGCCTTGGCGCCGGCGCGCCGCTTGGCAAACAGCCCGGTCGTGCGTGCCCCCTGGGTGGCAAAGCGTTCCCGCCGCGCGACCTTGGGGTCGACCCGCAGCGGCCGGTAGATTTCCACCCGGTCCCGGTCGCGCAACAGCTGTTCGCGTGTCGCCTTGCGGCCCCAGATGCCCACGGTGGCATGGTCCAGATCCAGTTCCGGATACATCGTGGCCAGGCCACTGGCCTGCAGGGCCTGGGCCAGCGTGGCGCCGGCCAGCAGGCGCAGGCGCAGTTCGCACACCTGGCGCGCGGCCGGGGCATAGGCGACGACCACCTCGATGTCCATCTCAGCCCCCATAAACCTGCTCGGCCCGCTTGACGAAAGCGTCGACCATGCTGGCGGCGATCTTGTCGAAGACCGGCCCCACCAGCTTGCCCAGCAAGGCGTTGGAAAAACCGTAGTTCAGCGTCAGCTCGACCTTGCAGGCCCGCTGGCCGCCCTCGCCCACCGGCAGGAACTTCCACTGGCCATGGAGCTGGGAGAACGGGCCGTTGATCAGTTCCATCTTCACGGCGCTGCCCGGCAGGTGGGTGTTGCGGGTGGTGAAGGTCTGGCGCACGCCGCTGAAGGCGATGCCGACCTCGGCCGTCACCCCGCCATCGTGGGCCTCCAGCACGCGGGCGTGGTCGCACCAGGGCAGGAACTTGGGATAGTCGGCCACGCCGGTGACCAGCTCGTACATTTCCTGCGGGCTGTACCAGATCAGAACGGACTTGTGCACGGTTTTCATAGAATGCAGGGCTCGCAGGCCTAGACTGAATTGTAAGTTTGGCAGCTGCCCCTATCTGACCCCCATGGCCAAAAAACCCGAAACACCCGCCCGCATCGCTGAAAACAAGAAGGCGGCCTTCAATTACTTCTTCGAGGAACGCTTCGAGGCCGGCATGGTGCTGGAGGGCTGGGAGGTCAAGGCCGTGCGCGAAGGCAAGGTCCAGCTGACCGACGGCTACGTGGTGATCCGCGGTGGCGAGCTCTACATCATCGGCGTCCTGATCAACCCGCTCAAGAGCGCCTCCACCCACGTCAACCCCGAAGCCGCGCGCACGCGCAAGCTGCTGCTGCACAAGGAAGAGATCCGTCGCCTGATCGGCAAGGTCGAGCAAAAAGGCTACACCCTGGTGCCGATCAACCTGCACTGGAAGAACGGCCGCGTCAAATGCGAGATCGCCCTGGCCAAGGGCAAGGCCGAACACGACAAGCGCGACACCATCAAGGACCGCGAAGGCAGGCGCGAGGTGGAGCGGGCCATGAAAAACCGCAGTCGCTGATTTTTCTGTGGCGGGCTGGAATAAACCCGGGTCGGCCAGCGTTTATCTCTTTGTGCACGCCTTTGTGCGCAAACCACCGGAGATGAACATGCCATTGACCGCCTCCCGCGCCAAGCGCGCCTTCCTGACCCTTACCCTGAGCGCGGCCCTGCTGGCCGGCTGCGCTGCCATGGCCGGTGCCCCGGCCCAGGTGACCGATGGCGTGCTGACCGGCCCCACGGGCATGACCCTCTATACCTTCGACCGGGACGCGGCCGGCAGCGGCAAATCGGTCTGCAACGGCCCCTGCGCGACCAACTGGCCGCCACTGCTGGCCGGAGACATGGACCAGGCCAGCGGCGACTACAGCATCATCACCCGCGACGACGGCAAGAAGCAGTGGGCCTTCAAGGGCAAGCCGCTGTACTACTGGAGCAAGGACAGCAAACCGGGCGACCGCACGGGGGACGGCGTCAACAAGGTCTGGCAGCTCGCGCGGCCTTGAAGCCCGGGCTATAACGCCTGAGTGATGAACCGCCAGCCGCTGATCGACCAGATTCCCGCCTTGCGCCGCTACGCGCGCGCGCTGACCGGGGACGCCTGGGCGGCCGACGATCTGGTGCAGGACACGCTGGAGCGGGCCTGTGCCAAATGGCGTCTCTGGCTGGCGGGCTCGGATCTGCGGGCCTGGCTGTTCACGCTCATGCACAACCTGTACGTGAGCCAGGTTCGCCACCGCCTGCGCCAGGGCGAGCTGGCCCAGCCGCAGGATCTGGCGGAGCTGGCCCAGGAACCGGCGGCGCCCGCCAGCGGCGCCGACAGCGCCATCGACCTGCAGCGCTGCCTGCTGCGCCTGCCCGAGGAGCAGCGCGTGGTGCTCCTGCTGGTCACGCTGGAAGACCTCTCTTATGCCGAGGTCGCACGGATCACGGGTGTGCCCGTGGGCACCGTGATGTCGCGCCTGTCGCGCGCACGCAGCCGGCTGCAGGAACTGATGGCGGCGTCCGCGGTTGCTGCCGGCTCCGTGGCCCCGCCCCTGCGGCGCCTGAAATGAGGAACTGAAGATCGCCATGGATAAGCGCCCCGCTCCCCCCGTCCTTGAAGAGGAACTGCATGCCCTGCTCGACGGCCGGCTCGACGCCACCGCGCGCACCGACCTTGAGCAGCGGCTGGCGCGGGACCCGGCGGCCAGCGCCACGCTGCAGGCCTGGCAAGGCCAACGCGAGGCCCTGCGCCGCCTGCATGGGGAGGTGCTGGACGAACCCGTGCCGGCGTCCCTGCTGGCGGCGGCCGGCCAGGCGCAACAGACCCGCGAGCAGCTGCAGCAATGGTGGCGCTGGGGCGGCGTGGCCGCCGGCGTGACCCTGGCCTTCGGCCTGGGCTGGTTCATGCACGGGCAACAGCCGCTGTCGCCGGGTTCCCAGCTGGCCCGCCAGCAGCCGGCACGCGAATTCGTGCAGCAGGCCGCCCTTGCCCACGCCGTTTATGCGCCAGAAGTTCGTCATCCGGTGGAGGTGGGCGCGGCGCAGGAGGAACACCTGGTGCAGTGGCTGTCCAAGCGCCTGGGCCGTCCGCTCAAGCTGCCCCGTCTGAACGAGCGGGGTTACGAGTTGATGGGCGGCCGCCTGCTGCCCGGCAGCGACGGTGCGCGGGCCCAGTTCATGTACCAGAATGCGGGCGGCGAACGGGTCACCCTGTACTTGGGCAGCACGCCCGGGCAGCTGGGGGCGGCGGCCGAGGTCACCGAATTCCGCTACAGCACCGACGGCCCGGTGCCCGGCTTCTACTGGGTCGACGAGGGCTTTGCCTATGCGCTGTCGGGCCCCTTGACACGCCAGCAGCTGCTGCAGCTGGCGCAGGCCGTCCATCACCAGTTGTGAGCCCAAGCCGCCGCCCCGTGCGGCTGACATGAAACTGCAATATCGCTGACATACAAACGGGGGGACGCCTGGGCGCTGAGCCAGGTGTTCTCAACCCTAGGAGTACCTGAATGAAAAAATCGATTGTTATCCTGGCCTCTGTCGTGCTGGCCACCCTGCTGAGCGCCTGCGGCACCCTCTCCGGCTCGGCTTCCGGCAGCCTGCCCTCCAAGGCGGCCGACGGCACCCTGGTCGGCGCCAACGGCATGACCCTGTACACCTTCAAGAAGGACGGCAAGAACACGGGCATGTCGGAGTGTTATGAGCAGTGCGCCACCAACTGGCCGCCGCTGACGGTCCAGCCCGATGAGCACCCGACCCAGGAGTACACCCAGATCATCCGCATGGATGGCAGCCGCCAGTGGGCCTACCAGGGCCAGCCGCTCTATTTCTACGCCAAGGATGCCAAGCCCGGCGACAAGCTGGGTGATGGCGTGGGTGGCAACTGGAACGTCGCCAAATAAGCACCTGTCCCCGCCGGGGGCGATGTTTCCCGACCCCCGTGCGGACAACAAAAACCGTGGCGCGCCACGGTTTTTTTTATTTCAGCCCCGCCAGCGGGTGCGCGTGCGCCGGCCAGGGCGAGACGAAAAAGCCCTCCACCATCGCGGGCGTGACATCTTCCAGCTGGGCGGGCTGCCATCTCGGCGCGCGGTCCTTGTCGATCACCAGGGCGCGGATGCCTTCCATGGTGTCGGTCGCGGTCATGAAACGCTCCAGGTGGCGCGTGTTGAAGCAGTGGCGCACCATGTCGCGCTCCATGCGCAGTTCGTCGGCCAGCGACATGCCAGCACCGCGGCGGATCTGCTCCAGCGTCACCTGCAGCATCAGCGGTGCATGGGTGCGCAAGGCCTTGACGGTGCTGGCCGCCCACTCGCCGCTTTCCTCTTCCAGTGCCAACACGATGTGCAGCACGTCCGGCTGCTCGAAGCAGCGGGCGATGGTGTCCAGCGGCAAGGTCGCGGCGGGCGCTGGTGCGAGGTAGTTCTGCTGCCAGGCCTGCAGGGCCGCCGCGTCGAAACGCGGCTGGGTCGCCAGCACATCCCAGGCCTCGCCCAGGCGGGCGGCATCGAAACAGCAGTCGGCCAGTTGCAGGGCCAGCGCATCGCCGGCGCCGACGACCTCGCTGGTCAGGGCCAGCCACTCGCCGCCATGACGCGGGCAACGGGCCAGGAACCAGCCACCGCCCACATCGGGGAACAGGCCGATATTGGTCTCGGGCATGGCCATCTTGGTGCGCGGCGTGACGATGCGCAGCTTGGCGCCTTGAGAAATCCCCATGCCACCGCCCATCACGATGCCGTCCATGAAGGCGATGTAGGGTTTGGGGTAATGGTGGATCAGGTGGTTGAGCGCGTATTCCTCGGTGAAGAAGTCTTCCAGCTCGGCGTCGCCACGCAGCATGGCCTGGTGGAAGAAGCGGATGTCACCACCGGCGCAGAAGGCACCGAAGGGCCCCTCCTTGCCCATGCCGCGGATCGCCACGGCCTGCACGGCCGGATCGTCGCGCCAGGCCAGCAGCGTGGCGGCCAGGGCACGGATCATGGGCAGGGACAGCGCGTTGAGCGCGCGCGGGCGGTTCAGCGTGATGCAGCCGAGCTGGCCGCGAACTTCGGTTTGCACCTCGGGACAGGTGTAGGCAATCGTATGTGTCATCGTTTCTTGTTCCAGACCAACCATTCGTTCATCAGCAAGGCGCTCAGCACCAGCGCGCCCCCTTGCAGCACGGCCACCCCCGGCCGTTCACCAGCACCGAGCCAGACCAGCAGGATGCCGAAGAGGATTTCCAGCTGGGCCAGCAGCGAGATCTCGGGCGCCTTGAGCACGCGCGCGCAGATCACCAGCAGCGTACACGGAACGGCCAGCTGCACCAGTCCCAGAAGTGCCAGCAGGCCGAGGTCGTGCGCCGTGGCCTGCAGGGGCAGCGCCAAAGGCAGCGTGGCCAGCGCGGAAAAGACGCCGCCGACCAGCACCGAGGGGATCAGGTCCACGTCCTCCCCCTGGGCGTGGGCGTGCTGCACCACGATCCAGTTGATGGCCGCCGTCAACGGCACGAACAGGGCCACGACCAGGCCCTGCCAGGCGCCGCCGTCGAGCTGGCGGCCGAACATCCAGACCGTGCCCAGGCCCGCCAGCACAATGGCCAGCCAGGTAAACCAGGCGATGCGCTGGCGCAGGAAAACGCGCGCCAGCAGCGCGGTCAGCAGCGGATTGAGGGAGGAGATCACCAGCACCCCGGCCACGCTGGTCATGGTCAGCGCCAGCATGAAGGAGGTGAACATGGCGCTCCAGCACAGGCCCGACCACCACAAGGCGGCCGGCGCCGTGCGCAGCTGGCGCCAGACCGTGGCCGGGCCGCGCCACAGCGGCAGGATGAGCAGCAGCGACAGCGCGGTGAAGAAGCTGCGCCAGAAAGTGACCTCGAAGCTGCGCGCCGCCTCCAGCTGGCGCGTGACAACACCGGCGATGGACCACATCAGGGTCACCGCCACCATCATCCACACGGCACGCCGGTGCGTCAGCCTCAATTTCTTGATCCGTCGGTATTGACGACCAAGCGACGGGTTCCCAGTTGCCTATCCGGGGGACGCCGTGGAACCGGCTTTGCCGGGCCACTGGCGTCGTCCCCCTTCCAGGGGGAAGGCGGCCGCAGGCCGACTCAGGGGGTTAAAGGTTCTTGCCGGCCCGCTTGCGCTCGTTCTCGGTCAGATAACGTTTGCGCAGTCGGATCGACTTGGGCGTGATCTCGACCAGTTCGTCGTCCTCGATGAATTCCACGCCGTATTCCAGCGTGCAATCGATCGGAGGCGTGATCTTGATCGCGTCTTCCTTGCCGCTGACGCGGAAGTTGGTCAGCTGCTTGGTACGGGTGGCGTTGACCACCAGGTCGTTGTCGCGGTTGTGGATGCCGACGATCATGCCTTCGTACACCGGGTCGTTGGCCTTGACGAACATGCGGCCGCGGTCATCGAGCTTGCCCAGGGCGTAGGTGAAGATTTCACCGGCGTCCATGGAGATCAGCACGCCGTTCTTGCGGCCGCCGATCTCGCCCTTGTGCGGTTCGTAGCCGTCGAAGATGTTGGAGATCAGGCCGGAACCACGCGTCAGGTTCAGGAACTCGTTGGAGAAACCGATCAGGCCACGCGCCGGAATGCGGTATTCCAGACGCACGCGGCCACGGCCGTCCGGCTCCATGTTCACCAGCTCGCCCTTGCGCTCGCCCAGGGCCTGCATCACGCCGCCCTGGTGCTGCTCTTCGATGTCGGCGGTGACCAGCTCGATCGGCTCGCACTTCTCGCCGTTGATCTCCTTGAACATCACACGCGGCTTGGACACAGCCAATTCATAGCCTTCGCGGCGCATGTTTTCCAGCAGGATGGTCAGGTGCAGTTCGCCACGGCCCATGACCTCGAAGATGCCTTCTTCGTCGGTTTCCTTGACGCGCAGGGCCACGTTGTGCTGCAGCTCTTTCTGCAGACGGTCCCAGATCTGGCGGCTGGTCACGAACTTGCCTTCGCGGCCGGCCAGCGGGCTGGTGTTGACGCAGAAGTTCATGGTCAGGGTCGGCTCGTCGACCTTGAGCATGGGCAGCGGTGCCGGCTTGGCCGGATCGGTGATGGTCACGCCGATGCCGATCTCGTCGATACCGTTGATCAGGACGATCTCACCCGGGCCGGCTTCCGTGGTCTGCACGCGCTCCAGGCCCTGGAAGGTCAGCACCTGGTTGATGCGGCCCTTGATGCTCTTGCCGTCCGGCCCTTCCATCACCAGCACGTCCATGGCCGGCTTGATCGTGCCCTGGCTGATGCGGCCCACGCCGATGCGACCGACGAAGGTCGAGAAGTCCAGCGCGGAAATCTGCAGCTGCAGCGGTGCGGTCGGGTCGCCCTTCTGGGCCGGCACATGCTTGAGGATGGTATTGAACAGGGCCGACATGTCCGGGCCCCACTGCTCGCCCGGCGCGCCCTCTTCCAGCGAGGACCAGCCGTTGATGCCCGAAGCGTAGACCACGGGGAAATCGAGCTGTTCGTCGTTGGCGCCCAGCTTGTCGAACAGGTCGAAGGCGGCGTTGACCACCTTGTCGGGGTTGGCGCCCGGCTTGTCCACCTTGTTCACCACCACGATGGGCTTGAGCCCCAGGGCCAGCGCCTTCTTGGTCACGAAACGCGTCTGCGGCATCGGGCCTTCCTGCGCGTCGATCAGCAGCACCACGCCGTCCACCATGGACAGGGCGCGCTCCACCTCGCCGCCGAAGTCGGCGTGGCCGGGGGTGTCGACGATGTTGATGTGCGTGCCTTCCCAGGTCACGGCGCAGTTCTTGGCCAGGATGGTGATGCCACGCTCTTTTTCGATGGCGTTGTTGTCCATCACGGTGTCGACCACCTTCTCGTGCTCGGCGAAGGTGCCGGACTGGCGCAGCAGCTGGTCCACCATGGTGGTCTTGCCGTGGTCGACGTGGGCGATGATGGCGATGTTGCGGATCTGTTTATGGCTCATGGTTGGCTCTCCAGGATTTGTTGGATTTCGATCGGGCTCAACAGGCGCCCGGGTATGAGTTCACCGGCCTTGACATGGGCGGTGCCCAGCAAGGTGCGGGGGTGGTCGCCGTAGACGGCCACTTGTTCGGCATCCGGCCAGCTGCCGCGGCGGCGCAGGCCGCTGAGGAAACGACCGGCATTTTCGTCGTCCAGCGTGACGGCGGCATGACCTTCCAGCAGCACGTCCACCGGCTTGAGTTGCCGGGGACGTTCGGCCTCGTCCAGGGCTTCGAGCCCTTCCAGGGTCACGCACTGGCTTTGCTCGAAGGGCCCGGTCGCAATGCGGCGCAGTGCCACCAGATGGCCGCCGCAGCCCAGGGCTTCCCCGATGTCTTCACCGAGGGTGCGGATGTAGGTGCCCTTGCTGCACTGCACGCGCAGGCGCAGGAAGGGTTCCTCGCCCTGCAACTGGACGTCCAGCAGCTCCAGCTCGTGGATGACCACGTCGCGGGGCTCCCGCTCCACCGTTTCGCCCTCGCGGGCATATTCGTACAGCGCCTTGCCGTCCTTCTTCAGGGCGCTGTGCATGGGTGGGATTTGGCGGATCGGTCCCATGAACCGGTCCAGCACCTCGACCACCTGGCCCAGGGTGCAGGTCACCGGACGCGTCTCGATGACCTCGCCTTCGGCGTCGGCCGTGCTGGTACGCACGCCCAGGCGTACCGTAGTCTCGTAGGTCTTGTCGGCGTCCAGGTGCAACTGGCTGAATTTGGTGGCGGCGCCAAAGCAGATGGGCAGCACGCCCGTGGCCAGCGGGTCCAGCGTGCCGGTGTGGCCGGCCTTTTCGGCGCGCAGCAGCCACTTGGCCTTCTGCAAGGCGTTGTTGCTCGAGAGTCCGAGCGGTTTGTCCAGCAAGAGCACCCCATGCACAGGGCGCCGTTGCACCCTGGTGCGTGGCGCTTGCATGCTTATCCCTCGTCTTTGGAACGCGATGCGACCGCCTGCGCGATCAAAGCATTCATGTCGGCGGCCCGCTCGGTGGTGCGGTCGAACAGGAAGTGCAGGGTCGGCACGGTGTGGATGTGCAGGCGCTTGAACAGGCCGTTGCGCAGGAAACCGGCGGCCTGGTTCAGGGCATCCTGTGTTTCCTGCGGGTCACCGACCAGCACGCTGAACCACACCTTGGCATGCGCGTAGTCGGGGGTGACCTCCACGCTTTGCAGCGTCACCATGCCCACGCGCGGGTCTTTCAACTCGCGCGCGATCAACTCCGTCAGATCGCGCTGGATCTGATCGGCGACCTTGAAGCCGCGGTTCGGAGTGGATGACTTCTTCGCTGCCATGGTGCTTACAGGGTACGGGCGATTTCCTTGATCTCGAAGAACTCCAGCTGATCACCTTCCTTGATGTCGTTGTAGTTCTTGAGCTTGATACCGCACTCGAAGCCTTCCTTGACCTCGCGCACATCGTCCTTCATGCGCTTGAGGGAGTCGAGCTCGCCGGTGTAGATCACCACGTTGTCGCGCAGCAGGCGGAAATGCGCGCTGCGGGTTACATGGCCGGAGGTCACCATACAGCCGGCCACGGTGCCGATCTTGGAGGCGACGAACACGGTGCGGATCTCGGCCATGCCGATGACCTCTTCGCGCTTCTCCGGCGCCAGCATGCCCGACATGGCCGCCTTCAACTCATCCACGGCGTCGTAGATGATGTTGTAGTAGCGGATCTCGACGTCATTGCCTTCGGCCAGCTTGCGCGCCCCGGCGTCAGCCCGGGTGTTGAAGCCGATGATGATGGCCTTGGAGGCGATCGCCAGGTTGACGTCGGACTCGCTGATGCCGCCGACGGCCGCATAGACCAGCTGCACCTTGACCTCGTCGGTCGAGAGCTTGAGCAGAGAGGCGGCCAGCGCTTCCTGCGAGCCCTGCACGTCGGCCTTGACGATGATGGGCACCGTCTTGACTTCACCGGCGGAGATGTCGGAGAACATGTTCTCCAGCTTGGCTGCCTGTTGCTTGGCCAGCTTGGTGTTGCGGAACTTGCCGGCCCGGTAGGTGGCGATCTCGCGCGCGCGGCGCTCGTCGGACAGCACCATGAACTCGTCGCCGGCCTGCGGCACTTCGGTCAGACCCTGGATTTCCACCGGGATGGACGGACCGGCCGACTTGATCGGCTTGCCGTTTTCGTCCAGCATGGCGCGCACGCGGCCATAGGTCTGGCCGGCCAGCACCACGTCGCCAGTCTTGAGCGTGCCGGTCTGCACCAGCACGGTCGCCACCGGGCCGCGGCCCTTGTCCAGCTTGGCCTCGATCACCAGGCCCTTGGCCATGGCATCGACCGGGGCCTTGAGCTCCAGCACCTCGGCCTGCAGCAGCACCTGCTCCAGCAGGGCATCGATGCCCTGGCCGGTCTTGGCCGAGACGGGCACGAAAGGCGAGTCACCGCCGAATTCCTCCGGCACCACCTCTTCCACCACCAGTTCCTGCTTGACGCGGTCCGGGTTGGCATCGGGCTTGTCGATCTTGTTGATGGCCACGACGATCGGAACGCCGGCCGCCTTGGCGTGCTTGATGGCTTCGCGGGTCTGCGGCATGACGCCGTCGTCGGCGGCCACCACCAGGATCACGATGTCGGTGGCCTGGGCGCCGCGGGCACGCATGGCCGTGAAAGCCTCGTGGCCCGGGGTGTCCAGGAAGGACACCATGCCGCGCGGGGTTTCCACGTGGTAGGCGCCGATGTGCTGCGTGATGCCGCCGGCCTCGCCCGCGGCCACCTTGGCGCGGCGAATGTAGTCCAGCAGCGAGGTCTTGCCGTGGTCGACGTGGCCCATGACGGTCACCACCGGGGCGCGCGGCAGCGCTTCGCCGTGCTGCTCCGACACTTCCTCGTCGGTGAAGGCTTCCGGATCGTCCAGCGCCGCCACGATGGCCTTGTGGCCCATTTCCTCGACCACGATCATGGCCGTGTCCTGGTCCAGCGGCTGGTTGATGGTGACCATCTGGCCCAGCTTCATCAGGTGCTTGATGACCTCGGAGGCCTTGACCGCCATCTTGTGCGCCAGCTCGGCCACGGTGATGGTCTCGGGCACGTGCACCTCGAGGATGCGCGCCTCCACCGGAGCGGCCTGCGTCTGATGATCATCGCGTTCGTGGCCGCGCCGGCCCTTGGGGCCGCCGCGCCAGCTGCTGCGACCCACGCCACCGCTGCTGTCGCCGCGGGTCGGGATGGCCTTTTTCTTGGCCGGGTCACCCGCCCAGCTGCTCGACAGCTTGGCCGACTTGACTTCCTTGCCGGCACCGGCCGGCGCAGCGGCACCGGTACCTGCCGGCTTGACCGGTTTGGCGACCGTGCTGCCAGCCGCCGGCTTGTGCAGCGTGCCTTTCTTGGCGCCGGCCTCGGCGGCGGGCTTCGGCTCTTCCTTCTTGACCACCGGCGGCGCCTTCTTGGCGGGGGTGGCCATCATGGAGCGGATGGCGGCGGCTTCGGCCTCGGCCTTGCGGCGGCGCTCATCCAGATCACGTGCCCGGGCTGTTTCCTCGTCGGCACGGGCCTTGGATTCGGCGGCGGCCTTCTCCCGCGCCTCGGCCTGCGCCGCCACACGTGCGGCGGCCGCAGCGGCGGCCTCGGTGCTGGCCTCGACCTTGCTGGTCGACGCCAGGGCCTTCTTCTGTTCCTCGGCGGCGGCATAGCTGGCGGCGCGCTCTTCGGCTTCGCGTTCGCGCTTCTCCGCCTCTTCGCGCTGACGGCGCTTCTCGATCAGATCTTCTTCCTGGCGGCGGATCAGCTCGGCCTGGCGGCGCGCCTCTTCCTCGCGGCGGACCAGCTCGGCATTGTCGACCACGGGGGCGGCCGGTGCGGCGGCCTGGACTTCGGCGGGAGACTCGGGGCCAGCGCCCTCGGCCACTTCGGAGCCGTCCTCGCGACGGACGAAGGTGCGCTTCTTGCGGACTTCGACCTGGATGGTGCGGGCCTTGCCCGTGGCATCGGCCTGTTTGATCTCGCTGGTCGACTTCTTGACCAGCGTGATCTTCTTGCGCTCGGGCGCGGCGGTGCCGTGGCTGGCCTGCAGGTGGCTCAGCAGGCGCTGTTTGTCGGCATCGGTCAGCGTGTCGGAGGCCGTGGCCTTGGCCACGCCGGCAGCCTTGAGCTGCTCAAGCAGGGTTTCGTTTGATTTCTTGAGTTCGGCTGCAAACTCGGAGACGGTCGTACTGGACATTTGTTGTGTAACCTTTCATGACCGTTACTCTTGAGAAGCGGCTTCATTGGTGAACCAATGCTCGCGCGCCTTCATGATCAGGGCTTTGGCCTCGTCCTCGGACTGGCCGGTGATTTCAGTGAGTTCATCGACGGCCAGATCGGCCAGGTCGTCCAGCGTATGCACGCCGCCGTCGGCCAGCTTGGCGATGAGCTCGGGGGTCAGGCCCTGCAAGTCGCGCAGATCCTGGGAGACTTCCTCGACGCTCTCCTCGCGGGCGATCTCCATCGTCAGCAGCGCATCCTTGGCGCGGGCGCGCAGCTCGTTGACGGTGTCTTCGTCGAAGCTCTCGATCTCCAGCATTTCCTGCAGCGGCACATAGGCCACTTCTTCCAGGCTGGTGAAGCCTTCGGCGATCAGGATGTCGGCGATCTCCTCGTCCACATCGAGTTTCTCCATGAACAGCTTGCGCAGCGAGCCGGTCTCGTCGGCCTGCTTCTGCGCCGATTCGGCCGCGTCCATGATGTTGATCTTCCAGCCGGTCAGGTCGGAGGCCAGGCGCACGTTCTGGCCGCCGCGGCCGATGGCAATGGCCAGGTTCTCTTCGTCCACCACCACGTCCATGGCGTGCTTCTCTTCGTCCACCACGATGGACTGCACGTTGGCCGGGGCCAGGGCGCCGATGACGAACTGGGCCGGGTCTTCGCTCCACAGCACGATGTCCACGCGTTCGCCGGCGAGCTCGTTGGTCACGGCGTTGACGCGGGTGCCGCGCACGCCGACGCAGGTGCCGATGGGGTCGACGCGCTTGTCGTGCGAGAGCACGGCGATCTTGGCGCGCGAGCCGGCATCACGGGCGCAGGACTTGATCTCCAGCAGACCCTGCTCGATCTCGGGCACTTCCTGGCGGAACAGCTCGATCATGAATTCGGGGGCCGAGCGCGACAGGATGATGGGCGCGCCGCGCAGCGTCAGGTCCACGTCCATGATCATGGCGCGCACGCGGTCGCCGGTGCGCAGGTTTTCCTTGGGGATCATCTCGCCGCGGCGCAGACGGCCTTCGACCCGACCGCTCTCCACGATGATGTCGCCCTTGTCCATGCGCTTGACGGTGCCCACGAAGATCTTCTCGCCGCGCGACATGAAGTCGTTGAGCAGCATCTCGCGCTCGGCGTCGCGAATCTTCTGCAGGATGATCTGCTTGGCCGCCATGGCGCCGATGCGGCCGATCGGCAGCGACTCGACGGATTCCTCGATGTATTCGTCGACTTCGATATCGGGGATCTGTTCCTTGGCTTCGAACAGCAGGATTTCCTGGTCGGGCAGCTGCAGGCCGGCCTCGTCGGGCACGACGTGCCAGCGGCGGAACGTTTCGTAAACGCCGGTGTCGCGGTCAATCGCCACGCGGATGTCCACGTCGCCTTCATACAGCTTCTTGGTGGCCTGTGCCAGCGCCGCTTCGACGGCGCCGAACACGACGTCACGCTCGACGTTCTTTTCGCGTGAAATGGCTTCCACCAGCATCAACAGTTCGCGATTCATGCCTATACCCTCCAATACCCTCAATGACCTTCGGCCCCAGCTTGTGTATCGCTGCGGCCCTTGAAATTCACGATCGGCGCCAGCCGCGCCTCGCGCAATTCGTCCAGCGTGAAACCCAGCGCCTGCAGCGGCGCCGGCTCACGCTTTTTGCTCACCCTCTGTCCCGGCTTGGGCGCTGGCGCGTCGCTCCAGACGATCTGCCAGCCTTGCGTACCGTCGGCAGCGCTCACGCGCTCCAGCGTGCCGCGAAATTTCTTGCGGTTGGCGCTGACCTGGCCGGCCGCGGCCGCACCCATGGGCGCCTTGAGCGTGATATCGATCACGTGGCCGGCAAAACGCTCGAAATCCTTTTCGTGGCGCAGCGGGCGGTCGATGCCCGGGGAGGACACCTCGAGCCGCTTGTACTCGATGCCCTCGACCTCCAGCGTGTACTGCAGCTGGCGCGTGACCTTCTCGCAGTCCTCGACGTTGACGAAACGCTCGTCCGCCTGAGGTTCCCAGGGCAGGTCGATCGTCACACGCAGCAAGCCGCCGGCGGAGCGTTCAATCTCCACCAGGTCGTAACCGAAGCCGGTTACGGTTTGTTCGACGATCTGCTGCAGTGTCAACGTAGCCCTTCCCTAGCCCATCAAAAAGCGTTCGACCATAAAAAACGGGCGGTTGGTAATCCGCCCGTTTGGTCGAGAATTGCCGAATTGTACTCGAAAACCGGGACTAGAGCCTTGATTTTCAAGGAAATTCGACCCGGTTTGGCGCCCGGCTAGCCTGCCGCATGCACCAAGGTCCGGGTGTAGGGATGCGTGGGCGCCTCCAGCAGGGCCGAAACCGGGCCGGATTCGACGATTTCCCCACCCTTCATGACCAGCACCTCGTGCGCCATGGCCCGGATGACGTCCACGTCGTGGGTGATCAGCAGGTAGCTCAGGGCGCGTTCGCGTTGCAGGCGTTGCAGCAGCTGCAGCACCTGTTTCTGGATGGTCACGTCCAGCGCGCTGGTGGGCTCGTCCAGCACGATCAGGCGCGGCTCGACGATCAGGGCGCGGGCGATGGCCAGGCGCTGGCGCTGGCCGCCGGAGAATTCGTGCGGGTAACGCTGCAGCAGGCCGGGGAACTGGGTCTCGCTCAGACCCACCTCCTCCAGCGCCCTTTCCACGCGGACCCGACGCTCCGCTTTTGATAGCTCTGGCGCATGGACACTCAGGCCCTCGCCCACGATCTCCTCCACCGTCAGGCGCGGTGACAGCGAGGAGAACGGGTCCTGGAACACCACCTGCACCAGCCGGCGCAGCGGCTTGTCGCGTGCCGCCTGCCGGCTCCAGGCCTGGCCGTCCACCAGCAGCCCGCCCGTGTACGGCAGCAGGCCCAGCGCGGCCAGGGCCAGGGTGGACTTGCCGGAGCCGGATTCGCCGATCACGCCCAGGGTGTGGCCGGGCGGGATGGCGAAATCGGCCCCCTGCACCGCCACGAACTCGCCCCGGTGAAACCAGCCGCGCAGACCCGGCAACGGCGTGGGGTAACTCACGCGCAGGCCCTGCGCCTGCAGCAGCGCCGGCGCGCCGGCCTGCTGCGGCAGTTCCTGCACGTCGCGCACCGGCCGGCTGTTGATCAGGCTGCGGGTGTAGGGGTGCTGCGGGCGGGCAAAGACCTCGGCCACCGGCCCCTGCTCCACGATGCGCCCGCCCTCCATCACGATCACCCGGCTGGCAAAGCGCCGCACCAGGTTCAGGTCGTGCGTGATCATGAGCACCGCCATACCGTGTTTCTGCTGCAGGCTGTCCAGCAGGTCCAGGATCTGGCCGCGCAGGGCCACGTCCAGCGCCGTGGTCGGCTCGTCGGCCAGCAGCAGCCTGGGCTGGCAGGCCAGGGCCATGGCGATCATGGCGCGCTGGCGCTGACCGCCGCTCAACTGGTGCGGGAAGGCCTTGGCGCGCTCCTCAGGCTGCGGGATGCCGGTGTCGGCCAGCAGCTGCACCGCCCGCGCCAGGGCCGCTCCCCGGTCCAGGCTCAGCTTGAGCTGCAGCACTTCGACGATCTGGTCGCCGATGGTGAACAGCGGATTGAGCGCCGTCATCGGCTCCTGGAAGATCATGGCGATGTCGCGGCCGCGGACGCCCCGCAACTCCCGCTCGGACAGGGCCAGCAGGTCCGACAGGCCGTCGCTGCCGGCAAAGCCGGCGGTCCCGCTGACGGCGGCGTCGGGCAGCAGGCGCAAGAGGCTGAGCGCCGTGACGGTCTTGCCCGAACCGGATTCGCCCACCAGGGCCACCTTCTCGCCCGGGGCGATCTGGAAGTCGATGCCGCGCACCACCTCCTTGCCGGCGAAGGCCACGCGCAGACCGTGCACGTCCAGCAGCGGCGACGGCATGAGCGCCGCCGGGCCGCCCCAAGGCGCGAGGGCCCCCTCGGGGGGCAGCGAGGACACGTCAGTGCCGAGCGTGGGGGCTGTCATTTCTCGGCCTTTCGGGGGTCCAGGGCGTCGCGCAGCGCGTCGCCCATGAAGGTCAGCAGCAGCAGCGTGATCACCAGCACGGCGAAGGTGGACAGCGAAATCCACCATGCGTCGATATTGTTCTTGCCCTGGGCCAGCAGTTCGCCCAGCGACGGGGTGCCCGGCGGCACACCCAGGCCCAGGAAGTCCAGCGAGGTCAGCGCCAGGATGGCCGCGCTCATGCGAAACGGCAGGAAGGTCACCACGGGTGTCAGGCTGTTGGGCAGGACGTGGCGCCAGATGATCTGCCAGCTCGACAGGCCCATGGCTTCCGCCGCGCGCACATAGTCCAGCTTGCGGTTGCGCAGGAACTCGGCCCGCACGTAGTCCGACAGTCCCATCCAGCCAAACAGGCTGAGCAACACAACCAGACGCACGGCGCTGGGGTCGAACATGGCCGCGAAGATGATCAACAGGTACAGCTCGGGCATCGAACTCCAGACTTCGATGAAACGCTGAGCCAGCAGGTCGGTCTTGCCGGCAAAAAACCCCTGGATCGCCCCGGTGACGACACCCAGGAGCACGCCGATCAAGGTCAGCGCCAGCGCGAACAGCACCGAGATGCGGAAGCCGTACAGCAGCCGGGCCGCGACGTCCCGGCCGCGATCGTCCGTGCCCAGCCAGTTGTCGCGCGAAGGCGCCGAGGGGTTGGGCTCTTTGGCGAAGTAGTTGATGGTGCTGTGGTGGTAAGGGTTGGGCGGGTAGAGGGCGAAATTGCCCTCTGTGGCGAACTGCTGCTGGATGAAGGGATCGAGGTAGTCGGTCGGCGTGGCGAAGTCGCCGCCGAACGCCGTCTCCGGCACGTTGTGCAGGATGGGAACGTACCACTGGCCATGATGCCGTGCCAGCAGCGGCTTGTCGTTGGAGATCAGCTCGGCCCCCAGGCTCAGCACGAATAAGGTGCAGAAGATCAGCAGACTCCAGTAACCCAGGCGATTGCGCCGGAAGCGCAACCAGGCGCGCTGCGAGGGGGAAAGGGATACGCTGCTCATCAGTCGAATTTCACCCGGGGATCGACCCAGACGTAACAAAGGTCGGAGATCAGCTTGGTCACCAGGCCGATCAGCGTGAACAGGTAGAGCGTGCCCAGCACCACCGGGTAGTCGCGCCGCATCACCGACTCATAGGCCAGCAGGCCCAGGCCGTCGAGCGAAAACAGGGTCTCGATCAGCAGCGAGCCGGCGAAGAAGGCGCCGATGAAGGCGGCCGGAAAACCGGTCACGATGGGAATCAGCGCATTGCGAAACACATGCGTCCACAGCACGCGCCGCTCGCTCAGCCCCTTGGCGCGGGCCGTCAGCACGTATTGCTTGCGGATCTCCTCCAGGAAGGCGTTCTTGGTCAGCATGGTGGTGACGGCAAAGGCGCCCAGCACGCTGGCCGTGACCGGCAGCGTGATGTGCCAGAGGTAGTCCACGATCTTCGCGCCCCAGCTCAGGCTGTCCCAGTTGCTGGAGGTCAGCCCGCGCAGCGGGAACCACTGCAGCTGGCCGCCGAAGACCACCAGCAGCGCCACGCCCAGCACGAAGCCGGGGATGGCGTAGCCCACCAGCACGATGAGGCTGGTCAGGGTGTCGAAGCGGGAGCCGGCGCGCATGGCCTTGGCGATGCCCAGGGGAATGGAGATCAGGTAACTCAACAGAAAGGTCCACAGCCCCAGGCTGATGGAAACCGGCAGTTTTTCCATGACCAGCTCCCACACCCCCTTGGGATAAAAGAAACTTTTGCCCAGATCGAAGCGCGCGAACTGGCCCAGCATCTGCCAGAAGCGCTCGGGTGCGGGTTTGTCGAAGCCGTAGAGGGCGCGAATTTCGGCGATGCGCGCCGCATCCACGCCCTGGCGGCCGCGGTAGCCGGCACCGCTGGCCGCCGCCCCCTCGCCGCCCGTGTCGCGCCCCTGCAGTTGCGCCACCATCTGCTCCACCGGGCCACCCGGCACGAACTGGATGACAACGAAGGTCAGCAGCAGGATGCCGAACAGCGTCGGGATCATGAGCAGCAGGCGCTTGAGGATGTAGGCAAACATGGCTTACTTCCCTCCCCCGTTCGCAGCCGGGCTGGCGGCCAGGTGGGTCGCGAGATTGGCGGGTGTCGCCCACCAGACCGAGGTGACCCAGGCTTCGGGCTGGTAATAACGTGGTGTCACGGCCGGCTGCTCAAAACGGCCGGCGCGCCAGGCCACGCGGTGCACGCTGCCGTACCAGTGCGGCACGGCGTAGTGGCCATGGCGCAGCACGCGGTCCAGGGCCCGCACCCGGGCCACCAGTTGCGGCCGCGTCTGGGCCGAGATCACCTGATCGAGCAGCGCGTCCACCGCCGGGCTCTTGAGGCCAATGACGTTGCTGGAGCCTTCGGTATCGGCGGCTTTCGAGCCGTAACGCTCCAGCAGCTCGGTGCCCGGCGCTTCGCTGCCGATCAGGCGGTTGCTGATGATCTCGAAGTCGAACACGTCCATGCGCTTTTGCAGGATGGCAAAGTCGATCACCTTGTAGTTGACCTGCATGCCGAGTTTCTCCAGGTTGCGCGCGTAGGGCGTGACCACCCGGCCCATGGAGCCCGAATTGTCGAGAAACTCGATGGTGAAGGGCTCGCCCTGGGCATTGCGCAGGGCACCGTCGCGGTAGGTCCAGCCGGCGGCCGCCAGCAGGTCGCGCGCGCGGCGCAGGTTGTCGCGCAGGGTCTGGCCCGAGGCGGGGTCCAGGCTGGTGTAGGGCGGCTGCGGCACCTCGTCGCTGAACACCTCGGGCGGCAGCTGGCGGCGCAAGGGTTCCAGCACGGCCAGCTCCTCTGGCCCCGGCCGGCCCTGGGCCTCGAAGTCGCTGCCGACGAAATAACCCCGCACCCGGGTGTAGGCGTTGTAGAACAGCTGACGGTTCAGCCACTCGAAGTCCATCGCCAGGGCGATGGCCTGGCGCACGCGCACATCCTTGAACTTCTCCCGGCGCAGATTGAACAGAAAACCCTGGAAGTCGCCCGCATTGCCGTGCTTGAGCTCCTTCTTGATCAGCGCGCCGCGCTCGAACTGCCGCCCCGTATAGGCTCGTGCCCATTCACGGGCAATGAAGGCCTGGATGTAGTCGAACTCGCCGGCCTTGAAGGCTTCCAGCTGGGCCGTGCTGTCCTTGTAGATCTTGTAGGTGATGCGGTCGAAGTTGAACAGGCCACGGCGCACGTTCAAGTCCCGGGCCCAGTAGTCGCGGTCGCGCTCGTAGCTGATGTCCTTGCCGAAGTTGACCTTGCCGATGCGGTAGGGGCCGCTGCCGATAGGGGTGTCGGTGACGATCTGGTCCAGCGGCTTGACCTTGCCGTTTTCCATGCCCCACTTGCGGCTGAACACCGGCAGGCTGCCGGCGATCAGCGGCAGTTCGGCATTCACCCGCCGGAAGTCGAAGCGCACCGTGCGCTCGCCCAGCACGGTCACGCCCCGGACCTCGCCGAAGATGGTGCGGTACTGGGGTGCGGCCTCCTTGGACGTCAGGCGGTCGAAGGAGTGCTTGACGTCGGCGGCCAGCACCGGGTCGCCGTTGTGAAAACGCGCCAGGGGGTTGAGCGTGAACACCGCCGAGAGCTTGTCCGGCGCCAGCGTCACGTCCTGCGCCAGCAGGCCATAGGCCGTGGTCGGCTCGTCAAAAGTGCCGGTCAGCAGGGTCTCGAACACCAGGCCATTGAGGCCGGGCGGAGCGCTGCCCTTGAGCGTGAACGGGTTGTATTTGTCGAAATTCGACAGCCGCGTGGGCGGCACCAGGGTGATCTCCCCGCCTTTGGGCGCTGCCGGGTTCACGTAGTCGAAATGGGCGAAACCCGGCGCATACTTGATGTCGCCGAACTGGGCATAGGCGTGGCCGGCCCAGGCCGGCAGGCAACAAAACAGCGAAATCAGGGGGAGCAGAAAATGACGCGTCCGCATGCGACAATTCTGCACACAAATTTTCCTTCCCTAGGCCAACCGAGAAAATATATGGGCTTCCTGACCGGCAAGAAATTCCTGATCACTGGTGTGCTGAGCAACCGTTCCATCGCGTACGGCATTGCACAGGCCTGCCACGCGCAGGGCGCGGAACTCGCCTTCAGCTACGTGGGCGAGCGTTTCAAGGACCGCATCACCGAGTTCGCAGCGGAATTCGACTCCAAGCTGATCTTCGACTGCGACGTCGGCGACGACGCCCAGATCGACAATCTGTTCAAGGATATGTCGGCCCACTGGCCCAAGTTCGACGGTTTCGTGCACAGCATCGGCTTCGCTCCGCGCGAGGCGATCACCGGCAACTTCCTGGACGGCCTGTCCCGCGAGAACTTCCGCATTGCCCACGACATCAGCGCCTACAGCTTCCCGGCCATGGCCAAGGCGGCCCTGCCCTATCTGAACGACAAGGCCGCCCTGCTGACGCTGAGCTACCTGGGCGCCATGCGCGCCATTCCGAACTACAACACCATGGGTCTGGCCAAGGCCAGCCTGGAAGCCTCGGTGCGCTACCTGGCCGAGGCCGTGGGCCACCTGCCCGACGGCCGCAGCATCCGCGTCAACGGCATCAGCGCCGGTCCGATCAAGACCCTGGCTGCCAGCGGCATCAAGGACTTCGGCAAGCTGCTGAACATCGCGGCCGCCGGTTCGCCGCTGCGCCGCAACGTCACGATCGAGGACGTCGGCAACGCCGCCGCCTTCCTGATGAGCGATCTGGCCTCCGGCGTGACCTCCGAAATCAGCTATGTGGACGGCGGCTTCAGCCAGTCCGCCGTGGCCGTGCTGGAAAACTGATCACCCCAGCCGTCCCCGCACCAACAAAAACGCCCCGCACTGCGGGGCGTTTTGCTTTGGAGAGCCCTGGTGTCAGACCTTCACGCAGTCGGCGTAGTAGTGTTTCTTGCCGTCCGGTCCCACCGTCTCCACCAGACCATGGATGTCGGTCTCGAAACCCGGGCACAGGGCGTTGAACTCGCGCGCGAACTTGAGGTAGTCGACGATCTTCTTGTTGAAGACCTCGCCCGGAATCAGCAGCGGGATGCCCGGCGGATAGGGGGTGACCAGGCCCACGGTGATGCGGCCTTCGAGCTTGTCGATCTCCACGCGCTCGGTCTTGCGGTGCGCAATGTGGGCGTAGGCGTCGCTGGGGTTCATGGCCGGCGTCAGGTCGCTCAGATACATCTCGGTGGTCAGGCGCGCGATGTCGTATTTGGCGTACATCTCGTGGATGAACTGGCACAGGTCGCGCAGGCCCATGCGCTCGTATTTGGGCTGCTTCTTGCAGAAATCCGGCATCACGCGCCACATGGGCTGGTTCTTGTCGTAATCGTCCTTGAACTGCTGCAGCGCGGTCAGCAAGGTGTTCCAACGGCCCTTGGTGATGCCGATGGTGAACATGATGAAGAAGCTGTACAGGCCGGTCTTCTCCACCACCACGCCGTGCTCGGCCAGGTACTTGGTCACGATGGAGGCCGGCAGGCCGGTCTTGTCGAACTTGCCGTCCAGGTTCAGGCCGGGCGTGACGATGGTGGACTTGATCGGGTCCAGCATGTTGAAACCGTCGGCCAGTTGGCCGAAACCATGCCATTTGCTGCCTTTCTTGCCCCGGCCATCGCTGCGGATGATCCAGTCCTCGGCTGCGCCGACGCCCTCTTCCGCCAGCTTCTCCGGGCCCCAGACCTTGAACCACCAGTCCTTGCCGTACTCTTCGTCCACCTTGCGCATGGCGCGGCGGAAGTTCAGCGACTCGGCGATGCTCTCCTCCACCAGCGCGGTGCCGCCGGGCGGCTCCATCATCGCCGCAGCCACGTCGCACGACGCGATGATGGCGTACTGCGGGCTGGTGGACATGTGCATCAGGAAAGCCTCGTTGAACCGGTAGCGGTCCAGCTGCCGCGTCTCCGACTCCTGCACCAGGATCTGCGAGGCCTGCGACAGGCCGGCGAGCAGCTTGTGCGTGCTCTGCGTGGCGAAGACCATCGCCTCCTTGCTGCGCGGCCGGTCCGGGCCGATGGCGTGGAACTCGTGATAGAAGGGATGGAAGACCGCGTGCGGCAGCCAGGCCTCGTCGAAGTGCAGCGTATCGACGAAATCGCCCAGCGTCTCCTTGATGCGCTCCACGTTGTAGATCACGCCATCGTAGGTCGACTGCGTGATGGTCAGCACCCGCGGCTTGGCCGTCTTGTCCTTGACCAGCGGGTTGGCGTCGATCTTGCGCTGGATGCTGACGGGGTCGAACTCGGCGAGCGGGATGGGCCCGATGATGCCCAGGTGGTTGCGCGTGGGCTGCAGGAAGATCGGCACCGTGCCGGTCATCATGATCGCGTGCAGGATGGACTTGTGACAGTTGCGGTCCACCAGCACGATGTCGTCCGAACCCACGTTGCTGTGCCAGACGATCTTGTTCGACGTCGAGGTGCCGTTGGTCACGAAGTACAGATGGTCGCAACCGAAGATGCGCGCCGCGTTCCGCTCGGAGGCCGCCACCGGACCGGTGTGGTCCAGCAGCTGGCCCAGCTCGTCCACCGCGTTGCAGACGTCGGCGCGCAGCATGTTCTCGCCGAAGAACTGGTGGAACATCTGCCCCACCGGGCTCTTCAGGAAGGCCACCCGAGTGCCCCGGGCAGTGCCAGGAATAGGAGCCGTCGTTGGCGTAGTGCACCAGCGCCTTGAAGAAGGGCGGCGACAGCGAGTTCAGGTAGTTGTTGGCCTCGCGCAGGATGTTGCGCGCCACGAACTCCGGCGTGTCCTCGAACATGTGAATGAAGCCGTGCAGCTCCTTCAGGATGTCGTTGGGGATGTGCTGCGAGGTGCGCGTCTCGCCGAACAGGAAGATGGGGATGTGCGCGTTGCGCCGGCGCGTCTCGACGATGAACTTCTTCAGCTCCTTGATCGCCGTGCTCTCCTCGCCCTCCTCGCCGATCTCCTCGTCGTCGATGGAGACGATGAAGGCCGAGGCCCGCGCCGCCTGGTTGGCCACCATGGTGACGTCGACGTAGGTGAAGCCGCCCACCACCTCGATGCCCTGGTCCTCGATGGCCTTGGCCAGCGCGCGGATGCCGAGACCACTGGAGGACTCGGCCTTCCAGTCTTCGTCGATGATGATCACGGGGAAACGGAATTTCATGGCGGGGGGCTCGCTGCTGGGCCGCGCGCAGCGGCTGGAGGGGGTGTTGAAGGGGCGAAGTAGAGCATAAAACGGCGTGGTGGGGCCACGCCGTTCACAGGATCTTCACCTTTGCGCCTGCTGCGGCAGCAGAACGCTGCCGCAGCGCGGCACGAAGCGCCCAGAGGCGCTCCGGGTCAGAGGTAGCGCCAGCCCTTGTCGACGTTGGCGCGGGCGACCCTGGCTGCGTGCGGAGCCAGGTCCAGGCCCTTGACCTGAGCCAGATGCGACGCGAAGGACTCCGTGGCGTCGCCAGCGTCCGCGGTCATCGCGTCCGACCCCAGCCAGGCCACCTGGCGTTCGACGAGGTCCTTGCCGATGACCAGGCGCACGTTCACCTCTGGGTGAAGGCGCGTGCTCTGCACCAGGCGGGCGCCCACCGGCAGCGTGGTGCGAACGGCCATCGCTTCGCCGACATGGCCATTGCGGTAGTGGATCTCGGTCCGCTGGCGGCCGAACAGCCGGTAGTCCGACACGCGGGCAACCGTGACGCCAAGGCTGGAGAGCGTGCGCGCGGTGCGGCCCGCCAGGTGGCGGATGCCGACGCCGTTGCTCACCTCGATGCCGTCGAGGGCTGCGAGGGAAACCATGGTGGCCGGGCGCTTGGATAGCGGCGCGGGGCGGGGAATATCGGTCTGCGCCGCGACGACGGGGGTCGGAACCGGCGGCGTATGGCATCGCTTCGAGTGCGAATCTTGCCGAGGTCTACCGCGTTTCCGCACGCGAATGGCACGACCCGCTCTTGTGGCGCGTCGAAGGGGGCTTGATCTCTGCGCTGCTGGATTCATGGTTCAACCGTCCTCGAGCCTGGGACACCGTCTACCAGGTTCTTTGGTTTGGCTTGGCCTTTGGTCTCGGTGCCCTGGCTCGTGCGGGGCACCTGCGACAGATGGCGGAGGCCCTGTGCGCAGTAGTGATCGCCTTCCACCTCACGCGGTACATCGCGATCGCTTTCCCGTCGGCTGGCCCGGTATTTCATCGACCGGAACTGTTCGACCTGACCGGCACCGCAAGCGGTCCGATGGTTCAGTTGCTACGGGACTACATGGCCGGAAATTTGCCGCAAACCAGCCTCCTGCCGGGCTCCCAGGCGTTTCCCAGCCTCCACGTGGGCCTGGCCTGGTGCGCCGTCGTGGTGATGCGGCGGGAATGGCGCTGGTCACTCTGGCTGACCTTGCCGTGGTTCGCCCTTAACTGGCTGGCCACGGTCTTCCTCGGCTGGCACTACCTGGTCGACGGGGTAGGTGGCGTGGCCGTGATGGCCGTCTCACTGTGGGTCGCTGGAACCCTCATGCGCGCACTCTCCACCTCCCCTCCCCCCTCATACCTGGCCCGCACCACAAACGCCGGCCGCCGCTTCGACTCCACGTAGATCCGCCCCACGTACTCCCCCAGCACCCCGATGCCGATCAGTTGCACGCCGCCCAGGAACAGCACCGCGGTCATCAGCGACGCATAGCCCGGCAGGTCCGCGCCGAACAGCAGCGTGCGGGTGACCAGCAGCAGGCCGTAGACCAGCGCCAGCAGGGCGACTGCGCCGCCGAAGTAGGTCCATGCCCGCAGCGGCACGGTGCTGAAGCTGGTGATGCCCTCCAGCGCCAGGTTCCAGAGCTTCCAGCCGGAGAACTTGGTGCTGCCGGCGGAGCGCTCGCGGCGCTCGTAGCCCACCGATTCGGTGCGGAAGCCCACCCAGGCGAACAGCCCTTTCATGAAGCGGCGGCTCTCGGGCAGGCTCAGCAGCACGTCCACCACGCGGCGGTCCATCAGGCGGAAATCGCCGACGTTCTCGGGATGGTGGGTCCAGCGCGTTGTGCACCCGGTAGAAATACTTCGCGGTGAGCCGCCGAGGAAGCCGTCGGTGTCGCGGTTCACGCGGTGCGCCAGCACCACCTCGGCACCGGCCTCCCACTTCTCCAGCATCTGCACGATCAGCTCGGGAGGGTCCTGCAGGTCGGCATCCAGGGGAATCACTGCGGCGCCGCGGGCCTCGCCGATGCCGGCCGACAGCGCGGACTCCTTGCCGAAGTTGCGCGACAGGTCCACCACCCGCAGCACCGGCAGCTCGCGCGACTTGCGGATCAGCGCCTCCAGCGTGGCGTCGCGGCTGCCGTCGTTGACGCACACCACTTCGAATCGGTAGCGCGCCTGCAGCGGCTCCAGCACATGCATCAGGCGCGCGAACAGCGCGTCCAGCGCCGGCGCCTCGTTGTACATGGGCACGACGAGGCTCACCAGCTTGCGGGCTGCGTGGGTGTCGGGTGCTCCTGGGTGGGTCATTGCTCGTTCCGTGGACCTGGCCGCGGCAGGCGCGGACCGCTTGGTAAGATGCGCAGCTTCCGAATCGGCACGCCGCCGCTCGATGCGGGCGCAGGCATTCTACGTCCACCATCCCGGGCGGCGCCGTCCGCCGGGTCGATTCGCCGCAGCCCCACCCGCCTGGAGTGTTTCCCGTTGAGCCCCGATGCCTACCTGGAGATGTCCGAGACCGAGGACCGTCACTGGTGGTTCAGGGGGCGCCGGCGAATCCTCTCCGGGCTGGTCGCATCGCTGGGTCTGCCTGCGCAGGCCCGCATCCTGGAGGTGGGCTCGGGCACCGGCGGCAACCTGCGCATGCTCGCGGGCTTCGGCAGCGTGAGCGCGATGGAGATGGACGCGAGCGCCCGCGAGCTCGCCGCGCGCAAGCTGGGCGGCGGCTTCGACGTGCGCCCCGGGCGCTGCCCCGGCGACATTCCCTTCGCTGGCGAGCGCTTCGACCTGATCTGCATGTTCGACGTGCTCGAGCACATCGAAGAGGACGTGGAGACCCTGCGCGCGCTGCGCGGCCTGCTCGCCGAGGGCGGGCGCCTGCTGGTGACGGTGCCGGCCTGCCGCTGGCTGTGGAGCGCCCACGACGAGTTCCTGCACCACAAGCGGCGCTACACCGCTGCGGGCCTGCGCGAGGTGGCCGAGGGCGCAGGACTGGAAGTGCGCCGGCTGTCGCACTTCAACACCCTGCTCTTTCCGCTGGCCGCGCTCGCGCGGCTGAAGGACCGCCTGCTGGGCAGCGCTCAGGCCACCGGCACTGCGGTGCCTGCCGGCCCGGTCAACGCGGCGTTTGAAGGCATCTTCGCGCTGGAGCGCTACCTGCTGCCGCGGATGGACCTGCCCTTCGGGGTGTCGCTGATGACCATCCTGGCCGCCCCCGCCGCCCGGCAGCCCGGGCGCTGAGGCCTGTGCGCCAGCTTCGGCGGTTCGCGGTCACCGGCCTGCTCGCCACCGGCGTTCACGTGGCAGTGGCCGCGCTGCTGATCGAGCTCGCCCAGCGCTCGCCGCCCTTCGCCAACGGCGCGGCCTTCCTGGTGGCCACCGGCTTCTCGTATGCGCTCAACACGCTGTGGAGCTTCTCGGCCACGCCGGGCGCGCGCAGCATGCTGCGCTTCGCCGCGGTCTCGTGCGTGGGGTGGACGCTGGCGGTGCTGCTGTCGGCGCTGGCCGACCGGCTGGGGCTGCACTACCTGCTGGGCATCGGGCTGGTGGTGACCGGGGTTCCGCCGGTCACCTTCCTGCTACATCGGTACTGGACTTATCGCTGAGGCGTCGGCACGCCCGCCTCAGTGCACCACCCTCTCGAACACGAACTCGCCGTTCCTGAAGTCCACCGGGATCACGTCCTTCGGGCCGAACCTGCCCTCGAGCACCAGCCGCGCGACCGGGTTCTCGATCCTCTGCTGGATGGCGCGCTTGAGCGGGCGCGCGCCGTAGATCGGATCGAAGCCGGCCTTGGCGATTTCCTCGAGCGCCGCGTCGGTGACCGTCAGCGACATGTCGTGCGCGATCAGGCGCTGCTCCAGGTTGCGCAGCTGGATCCGCGCGATCGACTGGATGTTCTTCTGGTCAAGCGCGTGGAACACCACGATCTCGTCGATGCGGTTGATGAACTCGGGGCGGAAGGACTGCTTCACCTCGTCCATCACCGCTTCCTTGATCAGGTCCGGACGATTGGTGGCGGGGTCCGACGACAGCCGCTGGATCTCGTGGCTGCCGATGTTGGAGGTCATCACGATCACCGTGTTCTTGAAGTCCACGGTGCGGCCCTGGCCGTCGGTCATGCGGCCGTCGTCGAGCACCTGCAGCAGCACGTTGAACACGTCCGGGTGGGCCTTCTCCACCTCGTCGAGCAGCAGCACGCTGTAGGGCTTGCGGCGCACCGCTTCGGTCAGGTAGCCGCCCTCCTCGTAGCCCACGTAGCCGGGAGGCGCGCCGATCAGCCGCGCCACCGAATGCTTCTCCATGAACTCGCTCATGTCGATGCGGATCATGTGGTCTTCCGAGTCGAACAGGAAGCTGGCCAGCGTCTTGCAAAGCTCGGTCTTGCCCACGCCCGTGGGGCCAAGGAACAGGAAGGAGCCGTAGGGCCGGTTGGGGTCGGCAAGGCCGGCGCGCGATCGGCGGATGGCGTCGGCCACCAGGCGCACCGCTTCGTCCTGCCCCACCACGCGTTCATGCAGCTTGTCTTCCATGCGCAGCAGCTTCTCGCGCTCGCCCTGCATCATCTTGCTCACCGGGATTCCGGTGGCGCGCGACACCACCTCGGCGATCTCCTCGGCGCCCACATGGGTGCGCAGCAGCCGCGGCCGCCCCCCCGCGCCTGATTTCGTGCGCCCGGCCTCGGCCTCGCTGGCGGCCTTCAGGCGCTCTTCGAGCTTGGGCAGCGTGCCGTACTGGATCTCGGCCATCTTGTCGTACTGGCCACTGCGCTGCAGCTCGGCCATCTGCGCGCGCAGGTGCTCGATCTCGGTCTTGATCTGGGCGCTGCCCTGCACCGCGGCCTTCTCGGCGCGCAGGATCTCCTCGAGGTCGGCGTATTCCTTCTCGAGCCGGCCGATTTCCTCCTCGATGAGGTCCAGGCGCTTGCGCGAGCCCTCGTCGGTCTCCTTCTTCATCGCCTCGCGCTCGATCTTCAGCTGGATGAGCCGGCGATCGAGCTTGTCCATCGACTCGGGCTTGGAGTCGATCTCCATCTTGATGCGCGCGGCGGCCTCGTCGATCAGGTCGATGGCCTTGTCGGGCAGGAAGCGGTCGGTGATGT
>JAHRYV010000070.1 GCA_020621965.1 Curvibacter sp.
ACCGCCACCACCACCGCCGCTGAAGAACAGGACTGGAATAGCCGCCAGCTGGCCGAGCCCGTGGCGGCGCCGCGCTTTCGCGTCTGGCGCTATGCCGCACCGACCATCGTGCTGGGCTGCTCGCAGCGCGCCTTATTGGCCAGCATGGCGCCCCGGCAGCCCCAGGGGCTGCTGCAGCGCCCGTCGGGCGGCGGTGCCGTGCTGACGGGGCCATGGCTGGTGGGCGTGTCCGTGGTGCTGCCGCCCGAGCACCCGTGGGTGGGCCAGAGCCTGGTGGACAGCTACCGCCCGCTGGGCTTGCTGCATGCCGCCGTTCTGGCCGACATGGGCGTGTCGGCACGGGCCTTGCCGGCCAGCGAGGTGGCCGGCGCCAATGCGCGCATGGGCCCGGTGGTGGACTGGGCCTGCTACGGTAGCCTGGCGCCGTGGGAACTGGTGGACGAACAGGGGCGCAAGCTCGTCGGCCTGGCGCAGCGGCGCCAGCGTCATGGCGTTTTGCTGGTGGCGGGCACGCTGGGCACCGCGCCCAACTGGCCGCTGCTGTGCCACGCCGTGGGGCAGCCGCAAGACGCGTCGGCGCTGCGCAGCCGCACCGTTTCGTGCGCGGAGCTGGCCGACCGGCCCTTCAGCAACGCAGCGCTGGCCCTGCGCCTGCAGCAGGCCCTGGAGTGCGCATTGCCCGGCGCTGCACAGCAGCCCTGAGCCGGGCCTTCAATTCACATACAAACAGTGCTCTAACGCTTACTGGTCAATCGCTGACAGCTCACCATTCGATAGCAATCAGCGGTGGCTCAAGCGCCGCACGGCCCAGTCACCCAGGCTCTGGATGGCCTGCACGAAGAAGCTCAGCACCACCACCACGGCGAGCATGGCGTCGGGCAAAAAGCACTGGTAGCCTGGGCAATTTCCAGAAAGACGCACAAGCCGGTAGGCAGGTTCCGTTTTTTCTGCCATTCTGGGCGCTTGGGCCGAGCCAAGCGCAGGCAGGCCCCATTCGGTGAAGGAAAAGCCCACCATGCCGCTCCCCCAGCCATCCCGCCCCGAGCCACCACCCACAGCGCCCCAGCCGCCCTGGCAGTGGAACCCCAGCAAGCTGTGGCTGGTGATCCTGGCGCTGACGGCACTGTTCTGGCTGCGCGATCTCTGGGTCACCTCCAACCAGGTGCAGCCCATACCGTACAGCGAATTTCTGCAGCACCTGAAAGCCGGCCAGTTGCAATCCATCTCGATCAGCAGCCAGTTCATCGAGGGCCAGCTCAAGACCCCGCAGGCCGATGGCCGCACGCGCATCGTCACGACGCGCGTTGACCCGGCCCTCGCCAAGGAGCTGTCTGCCTACGACGTGCGCTTTGAAGGCGTGGTGGAGAACAAACTACTGAGCGAGCTGCTGTCCTGGGTGGTTCCGGGCCTGCTGCTGCTGGCCCTGTGGAGCTTCATCGGCCGGCGCCTTGCCGCACAAGGCGGCATCGGCGGCATGGGTGGTCTGCTGTCCGTCGGCAAGAGCCGCGCCAAGCTGCATTCGGAAACCGACGTGAAGGTCAGCTTCGACGACGTGGCGGGCGTGGACGAAGCCAAGGCGGAGCTGCGCGAATCGGTGGAGTTCCTGAAAAACCCCAAGGACTACGGCCGGCTGGGCGCGCACATGCCCAAGGGCATTTTGCTGGTGGGCCCGCCGGGCACGGGCAAGACGCTGCTGGCACGCGCCATGGCCGGCGAGGCCGGCGTACCCTTCTTCAGCATCACGGGCTCCGAGTTCGTCGAGATGTTCGTGGGGGTCGGTGCGGCGCGCGTGCGCGACATGTTCGAGCAGGCCCGCGCCTCGGCGCCTTGCATCATCTTCATTGACGAGCTGGACGCCCTGGGCCGGGCGCGCGGCGTGGGCCCGATCTCGGGGGGCCACGACGAGAAGGAACAGACGCTGAACCAGCTGCTGGCCGAAATGGACGGCTTCGACACCAGTGCGGGCGTGGTGATTCTGGCGGCGACCAACCGCCCCGAGGTGCTCGACCCGGCCCTGCTGCGGGCCGGCCGCTTCGACCGCCAGGTGCTGGTCGACCGGCCCGACCGCAAAGGCCGTGTCGATGTGCTGCGCGTGCACCTCAAGAAAGTGCACCTCGGCGGCGATGTCGACCCCGACGCGGTGGCCGCGCTGACGCCGGGCTTTGCCGGCGCCGACCTGGCCAACCTGGTCAACGAAGCGGCCTTGCTGGCCACGCGGCGCGGCGCCGACGCCGTGGCGATGGCCGACTTCACCGCCGCCGTGGAGCGCATCGTCGCCGGCCTGGAGCGCCACCAGCGCGTGCTCGGCGACAAGGAGCGGCGCACCGTGGCCGTGCACGAAATGGGCCATGCGCTGGTGGCCATGGCGCTGCCGGGCACCGACCCGGTGCACAAAATCTCCATCATCCCGCGCGGCATCGGCGCGCTGGGCTACACCTTGCAGCGCCCCAGCGAGGACCGCTACCTGGCCAGCGCGAGCGAGCTGCGCAACCGCCTGGCGGTGCTCATGGGCGGGCGCGCGGCCGAAGCCCTGGTGGTAGGCGAAGTGTCCACGGGCGCGGCCGACGACCTGGTCAAGGCCACCGACATCGCGCACGACATGGTCGCGCGCTACGGCATGTCGCCCGAAGTCGGCCAGGTGGTCTACGAGCGCCAGCAGCCGCGCTTTCTCGACCTGCCCGAAGGCATGGCGCTGGAGCGCGGCCTGTCGGACGACACATCGCGGCGCATCGACATGGCCGTGCGCGCCCTGGTGGACGAGGCCTTTGCCCGCGCCAGCGCGGTGCTGACCGAGCGGCGCACGCTATTACAAGAAGGCGCCAACAAACTGCTGGCGCAGGAAACGCTCACCGAAGCCGACCTGCTGCCCCTGGCCGAAACCGCACGGAGCGGGCCTGCGGCGTGATGCCGTGCCGGCGTGATTGACTTCTGCCGCCGTGTTGCCGACACTGGCCTGATCGCCGCCCTGGAGCGGCCGCCATTCGGAGGTTGCCATGCACCCATCTGCGGAAGTCCGAAGTTGTCTTTACGACCAGGCCGAACTGGATGCGGTGCTGCAAGCCATGGCGAGCCAGGTCGCAGCCCGGCTGCAACCGCAGCAACGCTTGGCCGTGATCGGCATTCTGCGGCGCGGCGCGCCGCTGGCCCAGCGCCTGACCGATTTGCTGGTGCAGCGCCACGGCATCGACCCGCCGCTGCGGCTGGACCTTTCCGTCAAGCGCTATGCCGACGACCTCACCCTGCTCTACCCCGAGACCCGGCTCGATGAACAGGCCGGCCATGCCGAGCTGGACCTCTCCGAGCACAGCCTGCTCGTGGTGGACGATGTGCTGTATTCCGGCCATTCGCTGCTGCGCGTGCTGCAGTACCTGGCCCGCAAGCAGCCCCAGCAGATCCGGGTCGCAGTCCTGGTGGACCGCTGCGTCGCACGCCTGCCGGTGCATGCCGATGTGGTGGGGGTGTGGCTGCAAGTCGCTCCCGGCAGCATCATCGATTGCCATGTACCGCCGTATGAAACGGATTTCCAGATCGATCTGGTGCAACCCGGGCGTGCGCCATGAATCCCCCGGACTGCCCCCATCTGTTCCGCGACCGTGCCGACGCCGCCCACCGGCTGGCAGAGCGGCTGCAGGCCTATCGCGGCACAAAGCCGCTGGTGCTGGCCATACCGCGCGGCGCGGTGCCCATGGCCAAATCCCTGGCGGCGGCGCTGCAGGGTGACTTCGATGTGGTGCTGGTGCGCAAGCTGCGCGCCCCCTACGAGCCCGAATTGGCCATCGGCTCAGTCGACGAGAGCGGCTGGGTCTATGTATCGCCCTACGCCGCTTCGGCCGGTGCCGACCAGGACTACATCGCCGCCGAAAAGCACCGGCAAATGGAGGTCATCCGCCAGCGGCGGGTGCAGTACACGCCGATTCGCCCGCCCCTCGATCCCGCAGGCCGCACCGTCATCGTGGTGGACGATGGCCTGGCGACCGGAGCCACCATGGTGGCCGCCTTGCACGGCTTGCGCCAGCGCCATCCCGCCAAGCTGGTCTGCGCCGTGCCGGTATCTTCGCCGGAAGCGCTCGCCATGGTCCGCCCCCTGGCCGACGAGGTGCTGTGCCTGCAAGCGCCCGCCGACTTCCAGGCCGTGGGCCAGTTCTACCGGGACTTTGCCCAGGTCGAGGACGACGAGGTGATCGCCCTGCTCCGCCCTTGAAGGCCCGCCCCGCTCAGGCAGCCGCGGCAGGCGGCAGATATTGCTCGAACCAGTCGGCAGCCTGCCGGGCCACGGCCTCCAGGGTGCCGGGCTCCTCGAACAAATGGGTGGCGCCCGGCACCACGCTCAAGCGGTGCGGGCAGCGCAGGTGCGCCGCCGCCTGCCGGTTGAGCTCCAGCACCTCTTCGTCGCGGCTGCCCACCAGCAGCAGGGTCGGGCAGCCCACGCGCGCCAGCGCCTCGGGTCCGGCCAGGTCGGGCCGCCCGCCGCGCGACACCACGGCCCGGATGGCCTGGCCCGGTGCGGCGGCGGCCATCAGGGCGGCCGCCGCGCCGGTGCTGGCGCCGAAGTAGCCCAGGGGCAGCGACTGGGTGAGCGGCTGCCGGCCGAGCCAGCGCGTCGCCGCGCGCAGCCGCTGCGTCAGCAGGGGGATGTCGAAGCGGGTGCGGTAGTCCTGGTCCTCCTCGGGCGTGAGCAGGTCGAGCAGCAAGCTGCCCACGCCGCGCGCGTGCAGCACCCTGGCCACGTAGTTGTTGCGCGGGCTGTGCCGGCTGCTGCCGCTGCCATGGGCGAACAGCACCAGCCCGATGGGTGCGGCGGGCAGCGCCAGCAGGCCCTCGACAGGGGTCTGGCCCACGGGAATGCGCACCAGTTGTTCCAGCGGTTTCAACGGCGATGCCATCGCTGCCTCCTGTGAAAAATTGCGCTGGAGACGGATCAGGCCATGCGCAGCACCGCCGCGCCCTGCAGCGCGCCCTGGCGCAATTGCTCCAGCGCTTCGTTCGCCTGCTCCAGCGCGAACACCGTGACCTCGGTGCGCAGCGGCGCCTGCCGGATCGCCCCGAAAAACGCGAGCCCGTCGGCGCGCGTCAGATTGGCCACGGAGCGGATGCTGCGCTCGCCCCACAGCCAGGCGTAGGGAAAGCCGGGGATGTCGCTCATGTGGATGCCCGCGCAAACCACGCAGCCGCCCTTGTCGAGGTGCCGCAGGGCGATGGGCACCAGCGGGCCTGCAGGGGCGAATATCAGGGCGGCGTCGAGCGGTTGCGGCGGGGCTTCGTCGGTTCCCCCGGCCCAGTTCGCGCCCAGGCTGCGCGCGAATGCCTGGCTCGCACCATCGCCGGGGCGGGTGAAGGCAAAGACTTTGCGGCCCTGGGCGCGCGCCAGCTGGGTGATGAGGTGCGCCGCCGCGCCAAAGCCGTAGACGCCGAGCCGGCGCGGGTCGCCGGCCAGGCGCAGCGCCCGGTAGCCGATGAGGCCGGCGCACAGCAGCGGCGCCAGATGCTCGGCAGCCGGCGCCTCGGGCAAGGGCAGGCAATAGCGCGCATCGGCCAGCGTGTACTCGGCATAGCCCCCGTTCAACTGGTAGCCCGTGAAGCGGGCCTGCTCGCACAGGTTCTCGCGGCCGCTGGTGCAAAAGCGGCATTGGCCGCAGGTCCAGCCCAGCCAGGGCACGCCCACCCGCTGGCCCAGGCGCCAGCCCTGCACGCCAGGCCCCAGGCCCGCGACCCGCGCCACGATCTCATGCCCCGGCACCACGGGCAGCACCGGATCGGGCAGTTCGCCATCGCACAGATGCAGATCGGTGCGGCAGACGCCGCAGGCCTCGACGGCCAGCAGCAACTGGCCC
>JAHRYV010000071.1 GCA_020621965.1 Curvibacter sp.
ACCGCGCAGGAAGAACTGCATCTGCTCGTTGACCATGGTGTGCATGGTCACGCGGTTGGTGAACTCGGTCTTCTTCTGGGCGTTGGGCAGGTCGCCGTACAGCAGCAGGTGGCAGGTCTCGAGGTAGTCGCACTGGGTGGCGAGTTGCTCGATGGGGTAGCCGCGGTACAGCAGCTCGCCCTTGTCGCCATCGATGTAGGTGATGGCCGACTGGCAGGACGCGGTCGAGAGGAAACCCGGGTCGTAGGTGAACATACCGGTCTGGCCGTAGAGCTTGCGGATGTCGATCACATCCGGGCCGATATTGCCCTGGTAGACCGGCAGTTCGATGCTCGGCTTGCCGTTACTGAACGACAGGGTGGCTTTGTTGTCAGCAAGTTTCATTTCTTGGCCTTTCAGCAGGTTTCTCTCAACATGTTCAATACTTCTTGCACCTCGGCGTGGTCCAGTTCCGGACTGACCTGCGCCAGCAGTTTGCGACCCAGGTGCAGGTCCAGCAGGTCGTTGTCACTCAGGTCCATCAGGGCCGTCAGTCCCCGCGACTGGCGGACCGTGAGCGTGGACTCGAACTTGTGAAAGAAGCGCTCGATGAAGATATCGTTCTCGAGCAGGCCGCGGCGGCAGCGCCATTTCAGCTTGCTCAGCGCTCTTTCGTCGATCAGTTCATTGTCCACGGTGACCTTGCCGGTTTGCTTACACCGTGCGGGCGAGCATCATTTCTTTGATCTTGCCGATCGCCTTGGTGGGGTTCAAACCCTTGGGGCAGACGTCGACGCAGTTCATGATGGTATGGCAGCGGAACAGACGGTACGGGTCTTCCAGATTGTCCAGGCGCTCGCCGGTGGCCTGGTCGCGGCTGTCGGCCAGGAAGCGGTAGGCCTGCAGCAGGCCGGCCGGGCCGACGAACTTGTCCGGGTTCCACCAGAAGCTCGGGCAGCTGGTGGAGCAGCTCGCGCACAGGATGCACTCGTACAGGCCGTTGAGCTCTTCGCGCTCTTCCGGGCTCTGCAGGCGCTCGCGCTCGGGCGCCGGCGTGTCGTTGATCAAGTAGGGCTTGATGCTGTGGTACTGCTTGAAGAACTGGGTCATGTCCACGATCAGGTCGCGCACCACGGGCAGGCCCGGCAGCGGCTTGAGGACGATGGGGTCCTTCAGCGTCTTGAGGTTGGTCAGACAGGCCAGGCCGTTCTTGCCATTGATGTTCATGGCGTCCGAGCCGCAGACGCCTTCGCGGCAGGAGCGGCGGTAGGACAGCGTGGGGTCGACCGCCTTGAGCTTGAGCAGTGCGTCGAGCAGCATGCGCTCGCTGCCATCGAGCTCGATCTCGATGGTCTGCATGTACGGCTTGGCGTCCTTGTCCGGATCGTAGCGGTAGATATTGAAAGTGCGTTTTGCCATTTTCAGATTCCTAAGGTCTCGCGGTCCGGTCAGAAGGTACGGGGCTTCGGGGGCACCGTATCGGCGGTCAGGGGCTTGGTGCGCACGGGCTTGTAGGCCAGGTGGTTGCCATCCTTGAACCAGAGGGTGTGCTTCATCCACTCGGCGTCGTTGCGACCCAGCGGGCAGGTCGGGTGGTTCACGTCATGCTCGTAGTCGCGCACCAGGTGGGCGCCACGGCATTCCTTGCGGGCGGCCGCGCTGGTCATGGTGGCCTGGGCGGCTTCCATGAGGTTTTCCACCTCCAGGGCTTCGATACGCGCGGTGTTGAAGACCTTGGAGCTGTCCTTCAGGCCGATCTTGCCTACGCGCTCGCGCAGGGCGTTGATCTTCTTCACGCCTTCGTCCATGGACTCCTGGCTGCGGAACACGCCGGCATGCGTCTGCATGATGGCGCGCATGTCGTTGGCCACGTCCTGGGCGTATTCGCCGTTGGGCTGGGAATCCAGGCGGGCCAGACGGGCGATGGTGGCATCGGCCGCGCCGGCCGGCAGGGGCTTGTGCTCCGCGCCGGGCTTGACGTTGGCGATGATGTGGTCGCCGGCCGCCTTGCCGAAGACCAGCAGGTCCAGCAGGGAATTGGTGCCCAGGCGGTTGGCGCCGTGCACCGAGACGCAGGAGCATTCGCCCACGGCGTACAGGCCGTTGATGGGCTTGTCCTGGCCGCCCACGGTCTGCACGACCTGGCCGTTGATGTTGGTCGGGATGCCGCCCATCTGGTAATGGATGGTGGGCACCACGGGAATCGGTTCCTTGGTGATGTCCACGTTGGCAAAGTTGTGGCCGATCTCCTCCACCGAGGGCAGACGCTTGCGGATGGTGTCGGCGCCCAGGTGGTCGAGCTTCATGTGGATGTAGTCCTTGTTCGGACCGCAGCCACGGCCTTCCAGGATTTCCTGGCCCATGCAGCGCGAAACGAAGTCGCGCGGTGCCAGATCCTTCAGCGTGGGCGCATAGCGCTCCATGAAGCGCTCGCCATTGCTGTTGAGCAGGATGGCGCCTTCACCGCGGCAGCCTTCGGTCAGCAGCACGCCCGCGCCGGCCACGCCGGTCGGGTGGAACTGCCAGAACTCCATGTCCTGCAGCGCAATGCCGGCGCGCGCGGCCATGCCCAGGCCGTCGCCGGTGTTGATGAAGGCGTTGGTGGAAGACTGGAAGATGCGACCGGCGCCGCCAGTGGCCAGCAGCACGGTCTTGGCTTCCAGGGTGTAGAGGTCACCGGTTTCCATCTCAAGGGCGGTCACGCCCACCACGTCGCCCTCGGCGTCGCGGATCAGGTCCAGCGCCATCCACTCGACGAAAAAGGAGGTGCGGGCCGCGACGTTGGCCTGGTACAGCGTGTGCAGCATGGCGTGGCCGGTGCGGTCGGCCGCGGCGCAGGCGCGCTGCACGGGTTTCTCGCCGTAGTTGGCCGTGTGGCCGCCGAAGGGGCGCTGGTAGATGGTGCCGTCGGGGTTGCGGTCGAAGGGCATGCCCATGTGCTCCAGGTCGTAGACGACCTTGGGCGCTTCACGGCACATGAATTCGATGGCGTCCTGGTCGCCGAGCCAGTCGGAGCCCTTGACGGTGTCGTAGAAGTGGAATTGCCAGCTGTCTTCGCTCATGTTACCCAGCGAGGCGGACACGCCGCCCTGGGCGGCCACGGTGTGCGAGCGGGTCGGGAACACCTTGGACAGCACGGCCACGTTCAGGCCGGCGCGGGCCAGCTGCAGCGAGGCGCGCATCCCGGAGCCGCCGGCCCCGACGATGACGACGTCAAATTTGCGCTTGGATACGGAATACGACATGACTCAGAGTCTCCACAGGACTTGGATGGCCCAGCCGGCGCAGCCGACCAGCCAGACGATGGTGAATACCTGCAGGGACAGGCGCAGCCACACGGGCTTGATGTAATCCATCCAGATCTCGCGCATGCCGACCCAGACGTGCCAGATCAGTGCGACGATGACGGCGAAGGTGAAAGCCTTCATCCACTGCGGGGCGAAGATCCCGGCCCAGCCCTCGTAGCCCAGGGGGCCGCGCGTGGCCAGCACCTGGGCCAGCACCACGAGCGTGAACAGGACCATGAGGACGGCGGTGACGCGCTGGGCCAGCCAGTCGCGCAGACCATAGTGCGCACCAACGACGAGGCGCTTGGAGCCGTAGTTGACTGCCATGTTTATTGCTCCTTGTTGTCTTCAGTAGAGGCCGAACAGCTTGGCGCCCAGCACGGCCGTCAGGCCCAGGCTCAACACCAGCGTCACGATGGCCGAGCTGCGGCCGAATTCCTTGCTGACGGCGTGTGCCACGTCCATCCAGAGATGGCGCAGGCCGGCGATGATGTGGTGCAGGTAGGCCCAGATCAGGCCCAGCGCCACCAGCTTGACGAGCACACCGGGCAGGAAGCCCAGGCCGGCGCTGAAGGCGGCGCTGAAGCGGGCGTAGGAGTACTCGGAGGACACCGAAGTATCGAACAGCCAGATGATGAAGGGCAGCAGCAGGAACATGATCAGACCGCTGATGCGGTGCATGCCGGAGACGATCGACGCCAGCGGCCAGCGATAGCTCGGCAGGTCCTTGAAGGCGTTGATGTTGCGGAATTCGGGCCGCTGGGGCCGGGCAGGGGGGGCAAGCTCAGACATGATTGGGCTTTCTCTTGATGTAACCGCTATGTAATTTTTCAGTTCAACCGATGGCAAATTCTATTGCAACGCAGCATTCATAAGGTTGTCTCGACGGATTCATTCTTTGGGCTGATGCATGTAATCGAGTTTCTCAGCTGAGCACGTTGCGGTAATGGTGGGTGTCCGTCAGGTACAGGCCGCGGCGCAATTCCATCGGGACGTCGTTGTAGGTGTAGGCGACGCGCTCCACACTCAGCAGCGGCGTGGTCTTGCCGACCTTGAGCAGCGCGGCCTGCGCGGCGTCGGGCAGCACGGCGCGGATCTTTTCCTCGGCGCGTACCATGCGCACGCCGAATTCGGTCTCGAACAGGGCGTACATGGGGCCGAGGTACTGGCTCAGGCGCTCGGCGGTCAGGCCCTTGAACGGGGTGCCGGGCAGCCAGAGCTCCTCCAGAATCGTGGGGCGGCCGGCAAAGGACAGCACGCGCCGCGCCTGCAGGACGCTGTCGCCGGTGCGCAGGGCCAGCAGGCGTGCGATCTCGGCCGTGGCGCGCAGGCGCCTGCAGTCGATGATGGTGCGCTCGGCCGGGCCTTCGGTCTGGCGATCGCCCAGATCGGGCATCAGGCGCAGGAAGCGGTACTGCACGTGCTGTTCGGCGTGGGTGGCCACGAAGGTGCCCTTGCCCTGGCGCCGCACCAGCAGGTTTTCCGCTGCGAGTTCGTCGATGGCCTTGCGCACCGTGCCCTGGCTGACGCGGTAGCGCGCGGCCAGGTCCATCTCGCTGGGGATGGATTCCCCCGGCTTCCACTCGCCGGATTGCAGGCTCTGCAGGATCAACCCCTTGATCTGCTGGTAGAGCGGGCTGAAAGCCGGCGTGGCCAGTCCGGCGCTGCCGCCGTCGGTGCCAGCGCTTGCGCTGTCAGCCGGAGAAGAGGAGCTGGAATTCATGCGGGCTGCCGAAGTGGTTGGGAGGGAGCGTCAGGCCTGAATCATATCTTATATAAGATAGAAGACAAATTGATAAATCAGGGTTTTCGCGCTACACTCCCGGATACATCCGAGGTACCAAACCGGCTCTTGTCCGGTGGGGCGGCCCGGACCCGTTTTTACACCACCATCTGGAGTTTCCACCATGAGCAAAAAGCCCGTCCGCGTTGCCGTCACCGGCGCTGCCGGCCAAATCGGTTACGCCCTGCTGTTTCGCATTGCTTCCGGCGAAATGCTGGGCAAGGACCAGCCCGTCATTCTGCAACTGCTGGAAATTCCGGACGAGAAGGCCCAGAAGGCGCTCAAGGGCGTGATGATGGAACTGGAAGACTGCGCCTTCCCGCTGCTCGTCGGCATGGAAGCGCACAGCGACCCGATGACGGCCTTCAAGGACACCGACTACGCCCTGCTGGTCGGTTCGCGTCCGCGTGGCCCGGGCATGGAGCGTGCCGAACTGCTGGCCGTCAACGGCGCCATCTTCACGGCCCAGGGCAAGGCGCTGAACGCCGTGGCTTCGCGCAATGTGCGCGTGCTGGTGGTCGGCAACCCTGCCAACACCAACGCCTACATCGCCATGAAGAGCGCGCCGGACCTGCCGCGCAAGAACTTCACCGCCATGCTGCGCCTGGACCACAACCGCGCCGCCAGCCAGATCGCCGCCAAGACCGGCAAGGCCGTGGCCGACATCGAGAAGCTGACCGTGTGGGGCAACCACTCGCCCACCATGTACGCCGACTACCGCTTTGCCACC
>JAHRYV010000010.1:0-25953 GCA_020621965.1 Curvibacter sp.
GTAGCACCGAGCCGGTGGGGCGACCCCCGGCCCAGATTAATGGCGGTCACACCGCGGGCGACCGCGGCGCACAGAATCCGGCTTATCGGCTGACTTCACACTTCTTCCGATGGGCGCCGCGCGGGCGGCGCCCATTCCTTTGCCGGCGCGGCGATCAGCGCTTGGTCGCCAAGGCGCCGGCCAGCGCGAACACCGAGTTCGGCGCCGTGGTCTTCACGGGCAGGGGCTTGCGCTGGGTAAAGATGCCGCGTTGTTTGGCCGGCCGTGACTCGACCTGCACGCCCTTGGCGTGCTGCTCCTCGTACAGCTGCTGCAGCGTGATGCTCTGCATGTGGTCGATCATCTTCTGGCTCAGCCCGGTCCACAGGTCCTGGGTCAGCAGCCAGCCGGCCTCGCCGGCCTCCGAGGCTTCGTCCGAGTGCAGCGCGCGCGAGCCTTCCACGGCGCCAATGATGTCGGCCACGCTGATCGCCTGGGCCGGCCGGCCCAGCGTGTAACCGCCGCCGGGGCCGCGCATGCTGTCCACCAGCCCGTGCTGCCGCAGCTTGCTGAACAGCTGTTCGAGATAAGACACCGAAATCTGCAGCCGCGTTCCGATGGAATTCAACGGTACCGGCCCGGCCTTCTCGCGCAGGGCCAGGTCGATCATGGCGGCGACGGCAAAACGGCTTTTGGTGCTTAAACGCATGGCATTTCCTTTCGGCTTCAATGATGCAGGCATTCGGGCCCGCATCACAGCACTGTAGGGATTTTGATTATTGAAGTAAATTCGAATTTTCAATCAAATCACTTCGAGAAAACCGAAGTGATGGCGAAATCATGAATTTCAAGCATCTGCACTATTTCTGGGTGGTCGCCAGATCAGGCGGTATTTTGAAGGCGGGTGAGCAGTTACATACCACCCCGCAGACCCTGTCCGGCCAGATCAAGCTGCTGGAGGAAAGGCTGGGGCGCAAGCTGTTTCGCAAGAGCGGCCGCAATCTGGAGCTCACCGCCGATGGCCGCACGGCGCTGGGTTATGCGGACGAGATCTTCAGCCTGGGCGCGGAACTGGAGACCGCCCTGCGCCAGCCCGACAGCGGCGCGCGGGTGCTGGACTTTCGTGTCGGGGTGGCCGACTCGGTGGCCAAGTCGGTGGCCTACCGCCTGATCGAGCCGGCCATGGACCTGGCCGAGCCGGTGCGGGTGATCGGCAGCGAGGGCAAGTTTCCCGACCTGCTGGCGCAGCTCGCGCTGCACCGCCTCGATCTGGTGATCGCCGACGAGCCGCTGACGCGGCGCATCAGCGTGAAGGCCTTCAACCACGCCCTGGGCACGTCGAGCATGAGTTTCTTCTGCGCACCGGCGCTCAAGAGCAGCCTGCGCGGGCCGTTTCCGCAGTGCCTGCACGGCGCGCCCATGCTGATCCAGGGCGCCGCCTCCTCGGTGCGCCAGCAGCTCGACGGCTGGCTGGCGCAGCAGCAGATCCGTCCGCGCATCGTGGGTGAGTTCGACGATGGGGCCCTGATGACGGCCTTCGGCCGCGAGGGGCGGGGCGTCTTCATGTCCCCCAGTGTGCTGGAGGCCGAAACCGTGGCGCATTACGGCGTCGAGGTGATCGGGCGCAGCGAGGAACTGATGGAGGAGTTCTACGCCGTCTCGGTGGAGCGCCGCATCACCCACCCGGCGGTGGCCGCCATCACCCAGGCCGCGCGCGGCAGGCTGTTCCAGGCTTAGAGCCTGTTCACGGTCTCGCAGGGGTCGCGTTGGGATGCAATCGGGATGAGTTGGCCGCCAAGATCACGCCGCATGGGCTCATGCCCATGCAAGGGATTTGGTGGGCAAATCGCCCGCTCGCCCAGCCGGTCGGCTGGGCGTCGTGCGACGACCCACAGAGGGCGCAAACGCGACCGCGTTTGCGGCATCCCAACCCGTAGGGCAAGCATCTTGCCGGGCAGTCTGCGGCGTTGCAAAGCCTCGCCGGGCATAGAGCCCGGCTTCGTTTTGCGCCTTGCATCCCATCCCGGCAAGGTGCTTGCGCGACCCCTGCGAGACCGTAAACAGGCTCCTAGGACGGGCAAAGTGCGCCGGACTTGAGCCGTTCGGCGCGCCCGGGCGTGGCCGGATGGGTGCTGAGCCAGTCGCCCAGGGCGCTGCCGGCGGCCTGCGGGTCCGCAGTCGGAGTGTCCTTGTCGTCGTGGGCCATGCCCAGCAGCAGCTCGGCCATGGGGGCGGTGGGACGCTGCGCGCGCGCCATCAGGGCCAGGGCAAAACAGTCCGATTCGCTCTCGTGCGAGCGCCGGTAGGCCAGCCCGGTCAGCAGCGTGCTGCCCAGGGAGGCGATGCTCGACACGTCCCCCAGGGCCAGACCCAGGCCGACGTTGAGTACCCCCTGCTCCACCACCAGCCGGGTGCCGTGGCGGTGCTCGACGTGGCCGATCTCGTGCGCCAGCACGCCCAGCAGCGCGTCGTCGCTGTAGCCCCGCGCGGTCGCCAGCTCCACCAGTTCGTCGGTCATGACGACCGTGCCGCCGGGCAGCGCAAAGGCGTTGGGCCCCAGGCCGCGGCGGAACTGCAATTCGTAGCGCGGCGCGTAGGCCGGGTAGCGTTTGAGGGCCGGCTCCAGCTGCGTCACCAGCGCGGTGAACTGGGTGCGCAGCTCGGCCTGGCGTTGGGCGTCGAGCCGGCTGGGCTTGAGCAGGCGCTGGTCGATCTGGGCCAGGGCCTGCTGGCTCAGACCCAGCTCCCATTCCAGCGGCACGTGCCGGCTCAACTGCGCGGCGGCCCAGGGCGTGCCGTAGCGGAAGAACAGCAGCAGGCTGACCACGGCCACGGCCAGCACGCCCAGCAGCGCGGGCCAGCGGGTCTGCATGCGTTGCGCCAGGCTGGGGCGGCCGCCGGCGGCCGCCAGCGCGGCCAGCCAGGCCTGTGGCTGGTCGATCTCCACACTGCCATGGTCGCGCAGGCCCACGGTGATGCGTGCCGGCGCCCGGCCGGCGCTCCACTGGGGCGGCCACTCGACGTCCTGGTGCTCGAACAGTTTGGAGCCGGCGTGCGCGAGGTCGAGCACGTGCAGGCGCAGGGTCGGCCCCCGGGGCCCCGGCTCCAGCGCGACCAGCACGTCGCGTGCCCGGCTGTGCCGGCCGTTGAACCATTTGGCCCGGATCGGCGCCGAGTCGGTCATGGGCTCAGCCGACGATGCCCAGGCCGACGGCGTCGGCCAGGACATCCCCCAACGCGTCCTGCTGGCGCCCGAGTTGGCCGACCAGCTGGTCCAGCCCACCCTTGACGTGCAGCGTGACCGAGTCGAGTTTCATGGCGTATTCGCTGGTGCGCGCAAAGGGCCGGTACAGGCCCAGCGTGAGCCCCGTGAGCAGCAGGTTCTTCATGCGCAGGCGCACATAGGCCCAGGGCCGCAGCTGGCACTTGAAGCGCGCGATCTGGCTCAGGCCCACGTTGCTCCAGATCAGCTGGAACATGCGGGCTTCGCGGTAGGCGCGTGCCGGCGCGGTGGCGACGATCAGTCCCAGCACACCGGCCAGACCGGCCAGCAGCATGAGCACCACGACCATGGCGCCCAAGCCCCGCGAGCTGCCCAGCGCCATCTGCGCCGCCAGCACCACGCCCACCGCCAGCGCCGCCGCCAGGGCTGCACCCGCGAGCAGGACACCGAGGGTGGCCAGCCAGATGCGCACGAAGTTGCCGTAGACCGGCTTCCAGCGTCCACCCTGGTTGCCGATGCCCCCGCGCAGCACCAGCAGGCTCTTGTAGTTGAACTCGATCCGGATGATGCACAGCACGCTGAGTACCACCCCCACGGCTACCAGCCCCCAGGCGGCGGCGTTCATGGCCGGCAGTTCGGAGAAGACATCGGACTCTCCGTCGGAGGGAAGGTCGAGCGCCTGCGGTGCCACGAGGTCAAAGCCGAAGGTGATGGCCACCCACAGGGCCGCCATCACGAACAGCGGCCAGCTGGCCAGATAGACCTCTTTCCAGCTGGCGGCGAAATGCAGTTGCAGGCCGCGCCAGCGGGTGCTGGCCAGGCGAAAACGCATGGCGCTGCCCCAGAAGTAGGGCGCCAGCACGGCGGCGGCGAGGATGAAGAGGGCGACGGCCGTGTCCTGGCCGGTTTCCGAGGCGATCTTGAAGGCCACGTAGAGCAGGGCGAAGATGAGAAAGCCGAACACCATCTTGCGCAGCGGCGCGGTGAACTCCAGCGGGCTGCCGGCGACCATCGTGTGGTCGTAGAAGTAGCGCGCGGTGCGCTGGCGCGCCCAGGGGGTGTACAGGCCCAGCGTGACGATGGACAGCAGCACGTTGACGATCCAGACCCGGAAGTACTCGCCCCCGCGGCCGGAAAAATTCAGCCGGTAGGCATCGATGTCGTGTCGGCGCGTCGCGTACTCCATGGGGCTCCCCGAGATGTTCTGGAGCCAGTTTAGCGCAGCGCATCAGGCGCACGCCGTCGCGCGCACCGTGCTAGAAACGTTCGTGTGACAGGAGGTAACGCCACTGCCCCGGCGGCAGCTGGGCCAGGCCGACGCGGCCGATGCGGATGCGCTGCATGGCCAGGATGCGCAGGCCGGCGCGGTCGCACAGCTGGGCGATCAGGCCGGCGCGCCAGCCCTTGACGGCGAAACGCAGGCGGCTGCGCCCGTCGCGGCTGCTGTTGAGGCTGGCCTTGACGTGCGGGCCGTGCGCGGTGTCCCCCGAGGGGCTGCGCTGCAGCGCCTGCAGCGCAGCGGGCGCCACCTCACCTTGCACCTCGACCATGACCTCGATCTCCAGCAGCTGGGCATCCTGCGTCAGCTTGCGCAGCACCCGGGCGTCCTGGCTGTAGACCAGCAGGCCGCTGGCTGCGGGCTCCAGCGCCAGCACTTCCGTCAGCTGGCTGAAGTGGCGCTTGAGGAGGCGAACGGGGCTGGGGTCGTCCGGCCAGTGGGTGGCGGCCGTCAGCAGTTGTTGGGGCGTGGCCTGACCGGCCGGCACGTGCAGCAGCAGGGTGACGGGGGCAGGGGGCTGCAGCGTGGCATGGGGATCGAGCTCGATCTTCTCGTCCGTGACGCGGAACTGCGGCTCTTCCACCACCCGGCCGTCGACCCGGACCCAGCCGCCTTCGATGTACTGCTCGGCTTCGCTGCGCGAGCAGGGCAGCAGGGCGGCCAGGCGTTTGGCGAGGCGGACTGCTTCCGTCATGCGGTACCGCCGGGCAGCGCCTGCAGGCGCTCGACATGGGCCAGCAGCGAACGTTTGGCCAGCGGCCAGACGCTCTCGGGCACGTCGTCGTAGGCCAGCGCCACCCAATCGTCCAGCGTGCCCTGCGGCCGGGCCTGCATGGCCACGCGTACCTTGGCCTCGCGCGCCAGCCGGTGCGCCTTCAGGTGGGCAATGACGGCGCGGGCCTCGTCCATCACATGGCCGTGCGCCGGCAGGATGTAGCGCAGGGCGTGTGTCACGCAGGCGGCGTCGAGCGCGTCCAGCGCGCCGAGGTAGGCCGTCATGTTGCCGTCGGGCGGGTTGACGATGGTGGTGCTGCCGTTGAGGATGTGGTCGCCCGAGAAGAGCAGGCCCTCGGCGGGCAGCAGCAGGCACAGGTGGTTGGCGGCGTGGCCGGGAGTGTGGAGGACCTGCAGCGTGTGGTGCACGCGGCCGTCCGCCGTTTGCAGCGTCAGCCGCTCGCCGTCGGCCAGCGCGCGGTCGGGTTCAAAGTGGCTGGACGCCTTGGCCGTGGCGGCCGACGGCAGGCCCAGCACCGGCGGGGGCGCCGTGCCGCCACGCTGCGCGCACAGGGCCTGCAAGGGCCGGGCGGCCGGTGCGTGGTCGGGATGCGAGTGGGTGCAGACGATCAGGCGGATGTCACCGCCGGCGAACTGCCACAGGCGCTCGATGTGCGCCGCCTCGTCGGGACCGGGGTCGATCACGATCCAGCCCGTGGCGGCCCCGCCGACCAGGTAGCTGTTGGTGCCGGGGCCGGTCATCAGGCCGGGGTTGGGCGCGGTCAGGCGCAGCACCTGCGGCAGCAGGGCCACGGCCTGTGCGTGCTGCCAGGGCGGTGCGGCCAGCAGGCCGGCATGGGGTTGTTGCGGGGTGGGCGCGGAAGGATTTCGACTTACCATGCAGCGATTCTGCCCAAACTATCAGGAGACCCGTCATGAACCAACGTGCATCCCTGCGTCTTGTGCTGGCACTGGCCGGCGCGGTCTGTCTGGGTCTGACTCAGGGCGCCCAGGCCCAGGACTGGCCGAGCAAGCAGCCGATCAGGCTGGTCGCGGTGTTCCCGCCCGGCGGCTCGGTGGACCAGGTCTCGCGCCTGCTGGCGCCGCATCTGCAGCAGGAACTGGGGCAGAACGTCATCGTCGAGAACAAGGGCGGGGCCTCCGGCTCCATCGGCGCGGCCCAGGTGGCGGCCGCCCCGGCCGACGGCTACACCTTCGCCGTGGTGTTCGACACCCATGGTGTCAATCCCAGCCTGATCCCCAACCTGCCCTTCGATTCGCAGAAGGACCTGAGCACGGTCATCGTCATCGGCACCTCGCCCATGGTGCTGGCCACGCATGCCGGCTCCGAGTTCAAGAGCTTTGCCGACGTGGTGGCCGCGGCCAAGGACAGCAAGGGCGCGAGCTACGGCTCCATCGGCTCCGGCAGCCTGGGGCACCTGGCCATGGCGCTGCTGGGCAGGAACGGTGGCCTGAGCTTCACCCACATTCCCTACAAGGGCGGCGGCCCCTTGATGAACGATGCCGTTGCCGGCCATGTACCCCTGGCCATCGGCTCGGTCTTTGTGGTCAAGCCGCACGTCGACAGCAAACGTCTGCGCGCGCTGGCGGTGACGACCAGCAAACGTGCGCCGCAGCTGCCGGAGGTGCCCACCATCGCCGAGAGCGGTTTTGCCGGCTTCGAGGCGCCGGCCTGGTGGGCCGTGCTGGCCCCGGCCAGGACACCGGCGGCTGTCGTGCAGCGCATGAACGAGGCGATCAACAAGGTCATGCAGAACCCCGACGTCGCCAAACGCCTGGAGACCCAGGGCATCACCGTGCTGGGCGGCACACCCCAGGCCGGCCAGGCCTTCGTCGAGCGCCAGATGGACATCTGGGGCAAGGTGGTGAAAGAGAACAACATCAAGCCTGACTAGGTTCCCCCCAGGCTGCGCTCCCTTCGTTCGCTACGCCACCCCCTCAGGGGCAACGCCAGCGGCCCGGCGAAGCCGGTTCCGCGGCGTTCCCGAAGGGCTCCGGCGATGTGGCTACTTGTTTTCTGGTGTGATCTGCAGGGCCACGAGGAAACGCGCCACCATGTTGTAGGTGGCAATGGCACTGGTCAGCTCGACGATGCCGGTCTCGTCGAAATGCCGGCGCAGGGCGTCGAAGACCTCGTCGTCGACCTTGACGTCCAGCGTCATCTGCGCGGCGTAGCGGATCACCAGCGCATCCAGCTCACTCAGCGCCGGATCGCGCGGGATGCCGCGCGGATCGGCCTGCACGAAAGCGTTGAGGGCGTCGAGCTGGGCCTGGGTGCCACCGGCGGCCAGGAAATCCGGCGCATGGTGGTGGTACTCGTACTGGGCGCCGGTCAGCAGCGCCACGGTGCAGATGCCGAGCTCGCGCAGCCGGCGGCTGGTGGGCAGCTCGGTGCGCACGGCGCGCAGGTAGGTGTTCCAGCCGCGCGCCAACGGTTCGCTCCACAGCAGGGCGCGGTCCAGATTGATCAGCGCGCCGCCGCGCCGTGCCAGGATGGCGTCCACCAAGTCCTGCGGTTGGGGCTTGCGTTCGGGGGTCCAGTCGGGCAGTCGCATCGTTGTTTTCTCGTGAGTGGCTAAGCGAAATCGCGCTCCTGCCCTCAAGCATACGCGTTGAATAGGCGGATAATTTTGCCCATGCGTATCCGATTCACCAAGATGCAGGGCGCGGGCAACGACTTCGTCGTGCTCGACGAAACCCGCGGCCGCCTGGGCCTGTCCACCGCCCAGTACCGCTGGCTGGCCGACCGCCATTTCGGCGTCGGCGCCGACCAGATCCTCACCGTGCGTCCGGCCCCGACACCCGACACCGATTTCGAATACGTGATCCACAACGCCGACGGCGCCGAGGTCGAGCAATGCGGCAACGGCGCGCGCTGTTTTGCGCGCTTCGTGCACGACCAGGGCCTCACCGCCAAGGACCGCATCCGTGTGCAGACCCTGGGCGGCGTGATCGAGCCGCGTCTCACGCCGGACGGCCGCGTCACCGTCGACATGGGCGCGCCGATCTTCGAGCTCGACCGCATCCCCTTCGACGGCTCCGGCCTCACGCCCGTGATCACCGGCGCCTGGCAGACCTGGCCCGTGCCGGCGGGCGGCGCCACGGTGCTGGTGGCGGTCGTCTCCATGGGCAACCCACATGCGGTGCAGCTGGTGGCCGACGTGGAGACGGCGCCGGTGCAGGTGCAGGGCTCGCTGATCGAACACCACCCCCGTTTCCCGCGTCGTGTGAATGCCGGTTTCCTGCAGGTGCTGGACCGCAAGCACGTGAAGCTGCGCGTGTGGGAGCGCGGCGCCGGCGAGACCCTGGCCTGCGGCACCGGCGCCTGCGCGGCCGTGGTGGCCGGCATCCGCCTGGGGCTGCTCGATGCGCGCGTCGACGTGCAGACCCGTGGCGGCGTGCTGACCATCGAGTGGGGCGGCGATACCAAGCCTGTGTTCATGACTGGCCCGGCCACCACGGTGTTCCAGGGCGAAATCGACCTGCCCGAACTGAACTGACTGAATCACCCATGAGTGCCATGACCGAACAAGACATTGCGAACTACCTGCGCGGCAACCCCGAGTTCTTCGAGCGTCAGGCCGACGTGCTGGCCGACGTGCGCCTGATCAGCCCGCACAGCCGGCGCACCGTCAGCCTGCAGGAGCGCCAGGCCGAATTGCTGCGCGAGAAGATCCGCATGCTGGAGGGGCGGCTGATCGAGATGATCCGCCACGGCAGCGACAACCTGGCGCTGTCGGATCGTATGGTGTGCTGGGCGCGCGACCTGTTCCTCACGCATGAACTGGCCGAACTGCCCGAGGCGATCGCCAGCTCCATCCAGCTGCAGTTCGCCGTGCCGCAGGTGGCCATCCGCGTCTGGGACGTGGATGCCGAGTTCGCCGATGAGCCCTTTGCCCAGGATGTGAGCGAAGACGCCCGGCTGCTGGCCGATTCGCTGCACGAGCCGTTTTGCGGCGTCAACTCCGGCTTCGAGGCGACGGCCTGGCTGGAGCATCCCGCGCAGGCGGTCTCGCTGGCGCTGCTGCCGCTGCGGTCGGCGGACGCCGGCAACGCTGGTCCCGCCTTCGGCATGCTGGTGCTGGCCTCACCCGACTCGCAGCGCTACAACAGCACCATGGGCACAGACTTCCTGGCCCGCATTGCCGAGGTGGCCAGCGCCGCCTTGTCCCCGCTGAGGTAGACCGTGACGGACCCGGGTGCGCTGCGTGACGAGGATCAGGCCCTGAGCGCTGCCGGGCCGTCCCAAGGCGCGGACACCCCCTCGGGGGGCAGCGCAGCATACGAAGTGGCAAGCGAGGGGGCCTTGATCGAGCGTTACCTGGAGCATGTGCGGGTGGAAAAGCGCCTGGCCCAGCGCACGGTCGAGTTGTACGCACTGGACCTGCGCAAACTCACCGATTTCGCGGGCGCAGCCAAAGTGCCGCTGCGCCAGGTGCACAGCGCCCATGTGCGGCGCTGGATTGCGCAGATGCACGGCGGCGGGCGCAGCGGGCGCGGCATCGCGCTCATCCTCTCCGGCTGGCGTGGTTTTTATGCCTGGCTCGGGCGCGAGGGCCTGGTGGCCAGCAACCCGGTGCAGGACGTGCGCGCGCCCAAGGTCGCCAAGCCCTTGCCCAAGGCCTTGAGCGTCGACGACGCGGTGCAGCTGGCCGGCTTCCACGCCGAGGGGAACGATCCCTGGCTGGAGGCCCGTGATGCGGCCATCACCGAGCTGCTCTACAGCAGCGGCCTGCGCGTGGGCGAGCTGACCGGGCTGGACGTGGTGGCCAGTGGCGCGGCGCGCGGCTGGATCGACCTGCAGGCCGCCGAGGCCCATGTGCTGGGCAAGGGCAGCAAGCGGCGCAGCGTGCCGGTGGGCCGGGCGGCGCTGACGGCGCTGCAGCGCTGGCTCGAGGTGCGTGCCCAGGTCGGCGTGCCGGCCGAGCAGGTTGCCCTCTTCATCGGCCGCAACGGCACCCGCCTGAGCGCGCAGTCCGTCTGGCAGCGGCTCAAGCGGCGCAGCCTGCAGGCCGGCCTGGCCACGCCGGTGCATCCGCACATGTTGCGCCACTCCTTCGCCAGCCACGTGCTGCAGTCCAGCAGCGATTTGCGCGCGGTGCAGGAGCTGCTGGGCCACGCCAACATCAGCACCACCCAGGTCTACACCCGGCTCGATTTCCAGCATCTGGCCCGTGCCTACGACGCCGCCCATCCCCGCGCGCGTCTCAAGGGCGGCAACAAAACCTGAAAGCGCCGGCGGCGCGGCCGGGCCGTCCGGAAAAGCCCGACAATCCGGGGCATGAAAGTGATACGCCTGAAGGACGGCAAGGAACGCTCGCTGCAGCGCCGCCACCCCTGGATTTTCGAATCGGCCATCGCCAAGGGCGGCGGCGATGCCGGCGAGACCGTGCGTGTGGAGTCGCACCAGGGCCAGTTCCTGGCCTGGGCCGCCTACAGCCCGCAGTCCAAGATCCGGGCCCGGGCCTGGAGTTTCGAGGAGACGCAGCGCATCGACGCCGCCTTCTTCAAGAGCCTGGTGGCCGGCGCCATCCGGGCCCGGGCGCGTTTTGACATCCAGAGCGACGGTCTGCGCCTGATCCATGGCGAGGCCGACGGCCTGCCCGGTTTGATCGTCGATCGTTATGGCGACACCCTGGTGGCCCAGTTCCTGAGTGCCGGCGCCGAGCGCTGGAAGAGCGTGTTGAGCGAGGCGCTGCTGGCCGAGACCGGCCTGACCCAGCTGTACGAACGCTCCGACGCCAGCGCCCGCGGCCTCGAAGGGCTGCCCGAAGCCACCGGCTGGCTGCAGGGCGAGGGGCCGACACAACGGGTGCTGCGCGAGCATGACTGGCGCCTGGGCCTGGACATCGCCCAGGGCCACAAGACCGGCTTCTACCTCGATCAGCGCGACAGCCGCAAGCGCTTTGCCGACTACGCGCGGCGCCTGCAGTTCCAGCGCGTGCTCAACTGCTACTGCTACACCGGCGGTTTCAGCGTGGCGGCGCTGGCGGGTGGGGCGGCCCACGTGACCTCGATCGACTCCTCCGGCCCGGCGCTGGAGCAGGCGCGCGCCAACGTGGCGCTCAACGGTTTTGACGCGACGCGCACCGAGTTTCTGGACGCCGACGTCAACGCCTCGCTGCGCCGTTACGCCCAGGAGGGGCGGACCTTCGACGCCATCGTGCTCGACCCCCCGAAGTTCGCGCCCACCGTGGCGCATGCCGAGCGCGCCGCACGCGCCTACAAGGACATCAACCGCCTGGCCTTCAAGCTCCTGGAGCCCGGCGGTGTGCTGTTCACCTACTCCTGCTCGGGCGGCATCAGCGCCGACCTGTTCCACAAGATCGTGGCCTCGGCCGGCACCGACGCCGGGGTGGACGGCTACATCCACGAGCGCATGGGCGGCGCGCCCGACCACCCCATGACCATCAACTTCCCCGAGGGCGAGTACCTCAAGGGGCTGGTGGTGATGCGCAAGGGCTGAAACCGTGGCGGTCTTGGGATAGCCCGTGCCCGGCCGGCTCTTGACGAAGTCGCTAAACTCCCCATCTATCCCCCGGCATCGCACCCCGCCCGCCTGCGTCCCGCAAGCCGGCGTCCACCCCTTTTGAGACCACATCCATGGCCCTGATCCCCGCCACCATCCTGACCGGCTTCTTAGGCTCCGGCAAGACCACCTTGCTCAAGCGCGTGCTGCAGGAAGCGCACGGCCAGAAGATCGCCGTGATCGAGAACGAGTTCGGCGAGGAGAACATCGACAACGACATCCTGGTAGCCGACACCAACGAGCAGATCATCCAGATGAGCAACGGCTGCATCTGCTGCACCATCCGCGAAGACCTGCGCACCACCCTGCAGGATCTGGCGCAGAAGAAGCGCAAGGGCGAACTCGATTTCGAGCGCGTGGTGATCGAGACCACCGGCCTGGCCGACCCCGGCCCGGTGGCGCAGACCTTCTTCATGGACGACGAGATCGCCGAGAGTTTCCTGCTCGACTCCATCCTCACCCTGGTCGACGCCAAACATGCCGCCCAGCAGCTCAATGACCGCCAGGAGGCGCGCCGCCAGGTGGGTTTTGCCGACCAGATCTTCATCAGCAAGACCGATCTGGTCGCGCCCGAGGAGGTGGGGGCCCTGCAGCACCGCCTCAAGCACATGAACCCGCGCGCACCGCAGAAGGCGGTGCACTTCGGCCAGGTGCCGATCAGCGAGGTGTTCGATCTGCGCGGCTTCAACCTGAACGCCAAGCTGGAAATCGACCCGGACTTCCTGAAGGAAGACGAGGATCACAGCCATGGCGACCATGACCACGCGCATGGGCATGACCATGCGCACGGCGAGCACTGCAACCACCCCTCGCACCAGCACGGTCACGGCCACCATCACCACCACGACGACGATGTCAAGAGCTTCGTCTTCCGCTCCGAGCGCGCCTTCGACCCGGCCAAGCTGGAGGACTTCCTGGGCGCCGTCATCAACATCTACGGCCCGCGCATGCTGCGCTACAAGGGCGTGCTGCACATGAAGGGCACCGACCGCAAGGTGATCTTCCAGGGTGTGCACCAGCTCATGGGCAGCGACCTGGGGCCGCAGTGGGCCGAAGGCGAGCAGCGCCTGAGCAAGATGGTCTTCATCGGCATCGACCTGCCCAAGGACATCCTGCTGCAAGGGCTGGAACAGAGCCTGGTCTGAAAACCTGTGAATAAATCTACTGCGCGGCCCGATAGCTGCGTTGGGCGGTGCTCGCTCCTCGCCTATCTGTTCGATATGTCTCGTCGCTGCGCTCCGTCCGCCTTGCGCTCGGGCCGCTCGCTACGATTTCTTCACAGGTTTTGACTTCCTGGTGTCTCGGTTTCGCAACCTCTGTGTCAGCGGCGTGAAAGGCGGTACACTCGCGCGCCATAAATTTTGGTCTAAAACCGCAGCCGGGTCCGCAATGCGGGTATAACAGCAGGCCAGAAGAAATCAGCGCAGGCCCAGCTTGCCAGGAGACAAGAAGTGAAAGCCAAACCAGGAAAGGTGTCCGTGTCTTCCAAAGCCAAATCTGCTGCGGGCAAGGCCAAGCCGGCCCCGAAGAAAGCTGTCGCCAAACCGGCGGCCAAGGCCAAGCCGACGGCGAAGACTGCCAAGCCTGGGGCGGCCAAGAAGGCGCCGGCCAAGCCGGTCGCCAAGAAGGTCGCTGTGAAAGCGCCGGCCAAGAAGGCGGCTGCCAAGAAAGTGATTCCCAAGAAAGCGGCGGCCAAACCGGTCGCCAAGAAGGCGGCGGCCAAGGCCGCAGCGCCCAAGGCCGCCGTCAAACCGCCCGTCAAGGCAGTGAAGGCCCCGGCCAAGCCGGCCAAGGCCCCCGCAAAGACCACCCCGGCGAAGACCGCTCCCGCCAAGGCGGCGCCGGCCAAGACGCCGGCGCCGGTGAAGGCCGCCCCGGTTGTTGTCAAGGCGCCCGAAGCTCCGGTCCGTACCAGCAAGGCCGCCACCCGCCTGGCGCAGCTGACTGTTCCCTCCATGGCCCAGACGACGGCATCGACCGCCGTCAAGGCCAGTTACACACCCACCATGTCCCAAACCCTGATTGCCCCCCCTCTGCCTTCGTCCGTCAAGAAAGACCCCAAGCTGGTCAACAACTGGAAAACCAAAGCCGGCGAGGCCCTGAGCGACGACGAGCTGGTGGCCATGCCCGACAGCGAGTACATGAACGACAAGCAGCTGGCGGCCTTCCGCGCCCGCCTGCAGCGCCTGAAGCAGGACATCCTGAACAACGCCGGCGAAACCACGGAACACCTGCGTGAAGACACCGTCATCGTGCCGGATCCGGCCGACCGCGCGACCATCGAGGAAGAGCATGCGCTGGAGTTGCGCACGCGCGACCGCGAGCGCAAGCTGCTCAAGAAGATCGAGCAGTCCATCGCGCGCATCGACGCCGGCGACTACGGCTACTGCGACGAGACCGGTGAGCCCATCGGCGTCGGCCGCCTGCTGGCCCGCCCCACCGCCACGCTGTCGCTGGAAGCCCAGCAGCGGCGCGAGCTCAAGCAGAAGATGTTCGGGGATTGACCTCGGCGCGATGCCCCCGCACCGATGCGTACCGCGTAGTGTCTAGACATGGCTGAAGGCGAGACCCGGTCCGGCTTGTTGTCCAAGGTTGCCAAGTTCGTGCGCAATCCGACCAAGGATTGGTCCGAACTGGATCAGAAAGAGCCTGAGCAGGACAGCGGCTACAGCCGGGAGGCGCTCAAGGAGATGATCGAGCGCAAGCGGCAGAACGACTTCGTCCGTAAACGCGAGTTCGAGCACCTGCGCAAGCTGCGCCGGCGCGAACCCCTGGGCCTGCTGGAGGGCGGACGCCCGTCCTTTTTCCAGAGCAGCCTGACCTCCAACCACGACGACCGCGCCGAGACCCTGAAAAAGATCGACGAGATCGAGGCGCAGATGTCGCGCCAGTGGTGGAAGGGCAAGCAGGGCGAGGGCGACGCGGCGCGGGGCGCCGGTTTTCCGCACTCCGTCGAAATGCGGCTCGACGCCGGACCGACCCGCCCGCCCGGGGGGGCGGCGCTGGGCAAGGCGGTTGCCGTCCCCGCTGGACATCAGGACAGCCACTACGAATCGAACGACGCCTCGGAATTGTCGCTCGGTGCCCATTGGGCCGATTCCCCGATCTCTTATGTTCCGACCCAGGTCGCCGAGGGTGCTCCCACCGTGCCCGGCATCGGGGCGGCGCATGGAGGCGCGGAGTTGGCGCCGGCGGCACCGATGATGGCATGGCCCAAGGCCCAGCCGCAGGGCCCGGCGCCGGCGAGCGCAGCCCCGCGGGCGCCCGTGGGCGCTGGTTTTTCCACCCAGCGCCTGTATGCGCCGGTGCCGGCCGACGGCCTGACCGACCCCGACCTGGAGGAGGCGGCCATCCGCTTCGCCAACGGCGACAACGCCGGCGCCGAGGAGAGCCTGCTCACGGCCTTGCAGAACGACAACCTGCGTCCCGATCTGGCCGAGGTCTGGATGGCGGCGCTATTCGACCTCTACCGTGCCACCGGCCAGCAGGCGCGCTTCGACAGCGTGGCCATCGAATTCGCCAACCGTTTCGGCCGCTCGCCGCCGGCCTGGTTCTCCACGCCGGAGTTGCTGGCGCGCAGTCGTGCCAGTGTCGCCGCCCAGCCGGCACGGCCGGCATCGACGGCCGCGGGCGAGCCGGACTGGCGCTGCCCAGCCGTGCTGACGGCAACCGCGCTGGAAGAGCTGCAGGCCTTGGCGCTCGGGCGCGGCGCCCTGCTGCTCGACTGGAGCGCGCTGACCACCATCGGCCTGGATGCCGTGGCCCCGCTGGCCCGTCAGGTGGCCCAGTGGGCCGTCAGCCCGGTGACCCTGGTTCTGCGCGGCCACGCCGCCCTGGAGCGGGCCTTGCTCGCGCTCACGCCCTCGGGGGACCGCACGGTGGCGCCACTGTGCTGGCAATTACGCCTGGATGCGCTGCGCATCATGCGGCGGCAGGACTCCTTCGAGCTGGTGGCGCTGGACTACTGCGTGACCTACGAAGTCTCGCCGCCCTCCTGGCAGGAGCCGCGCTGCAGCTGCGAACTGCAGGACATGAACGATCCGCGGGTCCAGGAAGAAGAGAGCTTGCGCTCGAACTGGGACCATCCCTCGACCTGGGGCGACGACCCGCTGTCCGGCCTGACCGTGCCCATCGGGCTCGAAGACCAGCCGCCGGTGGTGGTCGAACTCTCGGGTGAAATCCATGGCGATGCGGCCGAGGTGCTGGCGCGGCTGGAAGCCGGGCGCGAAGGCTCCAGCCGCATCGTGATTTCCTGCGCGCACCTGATCCGGGTCGATTTCACCGCGGCCGGCAGCATCCTGAACTGGGTGTCCGAGCAGCAGGGGCTGGGTTGCCAGGTCCAGTTCCGCGACGTCAACCGCATCGTCGCGGCCTTCTTCAACGTGATCGGCATCACCGAACACGCGCGCGTTGTGCCCCGTGCGGGCTAGATAAGTCACCCCCGAAGCGCCTGCGGCCGTCTTCTACGCGGGCACTCGTGGAACTGGCTTTGCCAGGCCGCTGAGTGCGCCCCCTGAGGGGGGTGGCGTAGCGCACGAAGGGCGCGAAGCCTGGGGGTGGGACAATACCGGCATGGAACAGTTTCACGGCACCACCATCATCAGCGTGCGGCGCCAGACCGCCAACGGCCTGCAGGTCGCCATCGGTGGCGACGGCCAGGTCACGCTGGGCAATATCGTCGTCAAGGGCACCGCGCGCAAGGTGCGCAAGCTCTACCATGGCAAGGTGCTGGCCGGTTTTGCCGGCGCCACGGCCGACGCCTTCACCCTGTTCGAGCGTTTCGAGGCCAAGCTGGAGAAACACCAGGGCCACCTGCAGCGCGCGGCCATCGAGCTCACGCGCGACTGGCGTACCGACCGTGTGCTGCGCCGCCTGGAGGCCATGCTGGCCGTGGCCGACCGCGAGTGCTCGCTCATCATCACCGGCAATGGCGACGTGCTGGAGCCGGAGAACGGCGTGGTGGCCATCGGCTCGGGCGGCGCCTACGCGCAGGCCGCGGCCATCGCGCTGCTCCAGCATTCCGAACTGGGTGCGCGCGAGATCGTGCAGCAGTCGCTGACCATTGCCGGCGAGCTGTGCATCTACACCAACCTGAACCACACCATCGAAACCCTGGACTGAGACCATGTCCTCCATGACCCCGCAGGAGATCGTCTCCGAACTCGACCGCCACATCGTCGGCCAGGCCGATGCCAAGCGCGCCGTCGCCATCGCCTTGCGCAACCGCTGGCGCCGCCAGCAGGTCGACGCCGCACTGCGGCCCGAGATCACACCCAAGAACATCCTGATGATCGGGCCCACCGGCGTGGGCAAGACCGAGATCGCGCGCCGCCTGGCCAAGCTGGCCGACGCGCCCTTCATCAAGGTCGAGGCCACCAAATTCACCGAGGTGGGTTATGTCGGCAAGGATGTCGACTCCATCATCCGCGACCTGGCCGAGGTGGCCGTCAAGCAGACGCGCGAGGCCGAGATGAAGAAATTCCGCACACGCGCCGAGGACGCCGCCGAGGACCGTGTCCTCGACATCCTGATCCCGCCGCCGCGCTCCTCCGACTTCGGCCACGACACCGGTGCCGCCGAGAGCAAGGACAGCACGGCGCGCCAGGTCTTCCGCAAGAAACTGCGCGAGGGTCTGCTCGACGAGCGCGAGATCGAGCTCGACCTGGCCGAGCCGCGGCCGCAGCTGGAGATCATGGGCCCGGCCGGCATGGAAGACATGGCCGAGCAGCTGCGCGGCATGTTCGGCCAGCTCGGCGCCGGCAAACGCAAGACCCGCAAGCTCAAGATCGCGGAAGCGATGAAACTGCTGGTGGACGAAGAGGCGGCCAAGCTGGTCAACGAGGACGAGATCCGCGCCCAGGCCCTGCACAACGCCGAGCAGAACGGCATCGTCTTCATCGACGAGATCGACAAGGTCACCTCACGCAGCGAGGGCAGCGGTACGGCCGAGGTCTCGCGCCAGGGCGTGCAGCGCGACCTGCTGCCGCTGGTCGAGGGTACTTCGGTCTCCACCAAGTACGGCGTGCTCAAGACCGACCACATCCTCTTCATCGCCTCGGGCGCCTTCCACCTGAGCAAACCCAGCGACCTGATCCCGGAACTGCAGGGGCGCCTGCCGATCCGCGTCGAACTCGCCTCGCTGTCGGTGCAGGACTTCGAGGCCATCCTGACGCAGACGCACGCCTCGCTGGTGCGCCAGTACCAGGCGCTGCTGGCCACCGAGGGTGTGACGCTGGAGTTCGCGCCCGAGGGCATCACGCGCCTGGCGCACATCGCCTACGACGTCAACGAGCGCACCGAGAACATCGGCGCGCGCCGCCTGGCCACGGTGATGGAGCGCCTGCTCGACGAGGTGAGCTTCAACGCCACGCGCCTGCAGGGGCAGACGGTGCGCATCGATGCGGCCTATGTCGACGCCCGCCTGGCCGACCTGAGCCGCAACGAGGACCTCTCGCGCTACATCCTCTGAGGGTGTGAGCGCCGCGCGTGGGCAGGCCGCCTCGGGCGGCGTGGCTTTTTTGCCCGGCGATACGCTGGCGCCGGGAACCGGCGGCATCCTTCACGCATCACATTCATATCGCTTTCTAAGTGCTTAATTTAGAACACTTTTTCTTGTGCGATTTTGTGCGAAAGTGTCTCTAAGTCCTTGATTTCATTGAAAATTTTCACGCTCTCCCCCTTGCTCTCTGAGGTTTTGCTGCTACAGTGCAAAAAAGTGGAATTAAGTGGTGAAAAGTGCGTTTGCGCTTTTCACCCTCCTGTGTTGGTGATGAAAAAGGGGATGTGCGCGTGTTTCAAGGGGCTTCGTCGCTGAGTCTGGATGCCAAGGGGCGGCTGTCGGTGCCGACCCGGCACCGTGACGTCCTCAGCGCCACGGCCGCCGGCCAGCTCACGATCACCAAGCACCCGCACGGCTGCCTGATGATCTTCCCGCGCCCCGAATGGGAGAAGTTCCGCGAACGCATCGCCGCGCTGCCCATGGCGGCGCAGTGGTGGAAGCGCATCTTCCTGGGTAATGCCATGGACGTGGAGCTGGACGGCACGGGCCGCATCCTGGTCTCGCCCGAGTTGCGCACGGCCGCCGGCATCACGCGCGACACCATGCTGCTGGGCATGGGCAACCACTTCGAACTCTGGGACAAGGCGACCTACGAGGCGCAGGAGGCCCAGGCCATGCAGGGCGACATGCCCGACGTCTTCAAGGACTTCTCCTTCTGAAGGAAGACGGTGGAAAACTCCCCATGGACACACACCACCGTCTTGTTGAACGAAGCCATAGCAGCCTTGCTCAACAAGCCGGACGAGCCGGGCCCCGCGCCGGTCGACGGTACCTACGTCGATGCCACCTTCGGCCGCGGCGGCCACTCGCGCCTGCTGCTCTCCCGGCTGTCGCCGCAAGGGCGGCTGATCGCCTTCGACAAGGACCCGGCCGCCATCGCCGAGGCGCAGACCATCACCGACCCGCGTTTTGCCATCCGCCACCAGGGCTTCCGCCATCTGGGCGAGCTGCCCGCGGCCAGCGCCGCCGGCGTGCTGCTGGACTTGGGGGTGAGCTCGCCGCAGATCGACGACCCGAGCCGCGGTTTCAGCTTCCGCTTCGACGGGCCGCTGGACATGCGCATGGATACCACGCGGGGCCAGAGCGTGGCGCAATGGCTGGCAACGGCCGAAACCCGAGAGATCGCGGAGGTGATACGTGACTACGGTGAAGAACGGTTTGCTGGCCCGATTGCAAAGGCGATTGTCGCGCGCCGACAGGAGCGGGGCCCAGTTTCAACCACCGGCGAACTGGCCCAGCTCGTGGCTGACACGGTCAAAACCCGCGAGCCGGGCCAGAACCCTGCAACGCGCACATTTCAGGCTCTTCGGATTTTCATCAATGCCGAGCTTGAGGAGCTGCAAGAAGCGCTGAAGGCGAGTCTCGATGTACTGCAACCCGGAGGAAGGCTGGTCGTGATCAGTTTCCATTCGCTGGAAGACCGCATCGTCAAACAGTTCATCGCGCAACATTCGCGTGAGGTCTACGACCGTCGCGCGCCCTTTGCCGAACCCAAGCCCATGAAGCTGCGTGCGCTCGACCGCATCAAGCCCGGCGCGGCCGAGGTGGCGGCCAACCCGCGCGCACGCAGCGCCATCATGCGCGTGGCCGTGAGGACTACAGCATGAGCACCGCAGGACCGCTCCAAGGTGCGAACGCCCCCTCGGGGGGCAGCGCAGTCCACGAAGTGGCAAGCGTGGGGGGGGCTCTATGACCCGGGTCAACCTGGTCCTGCTGCTGGCGGTGCTCGCCAGTGCCCTGTACCTGGTGAGCGTGCAGTACGACTCGCGCCGGCTGTTTGCCGAGATCGACCGCGCCCACCTGGAGGCGCGCCGCATCGAGACCGAGCGCGAGCAGCTGGAGCTGGAAAAGCGCCAGCAGGCCACGGTGCAGCGCGTCGAGCGACTGGCCAAGGAGCGGCTGGACATGCGCGCGGCCACCCCCGCCATCACCGACTATGTGAGCTACCAGCCCTATGCCGGCAGCGTGCCCGCCGGCGCCTCGGTGCAGCCGCAGCTCTCGGGGGGGCGCCTGCAATGAGCAGCCGCAGCATCCAGTACACCTCCAGCCCGCTGCTGGCCAGCCGCACGCCGGTGTGGCGCAGCAAGTTCGTGGTGGCGCTCATCGCACTGAGTTTCGTCGTGCTGGCCGGGCGCGCGGCCCATATCCAGGTGCTGTCCAACGACTTCTTCCAGCGCCAGGGCCAGGTGCGTTTTGCGCGCACGCTGGAGCTGCCGGCCAATCGCGGCCGCATCCTGGACCGCAACGGCCAGATCCTGGCCACCAGCGTGCTGGCGCCCAGCATCTGGGCCATCCCCGAGGACGTGGCGCGCGAGCCCAAGCAGCTGCAGCGCCTGGCGCGCCTGCTGGAGATGCCGCTGGCCGAACTCCAGCGCAAGCTGGAGGACGAGGACAAGACTTTCGTCTGGCTCAAGCGCCAGGTGGACGAGCCGGTGGCCCGGCAGATCGCCGAGCTCGGGATCAAGGGCATCTACCAGCGCAAGGAATACAAACGCCAGTACCCCGAGGGCGAGGTCGCCGCGCACTTGGTCGGTTTCACCAGCGTCGAAGACCTGGGCCAGGAGGGCGTGGAGCTGGCCTTCAACCCGACCCTGGCCGGCAAGCCCGGTTCGCGCCGTGTCATCAAGGACCGCCTGGGCAGCGTGGTCGAGGTCGTGGGCGAGGCCGTGCCGCCGGTGGAGGGGCGCGACGTGCAGCTCTCCATCGACAGCAAGATCCAGTTCTTCGCCTACCAGCGTCTGCGCCAGGCCGTGCGCGACCACGAGGCCAAGGCCGGCAGCGTGGTGGTGCTCGACGCCCAGACCGGCGAGATGCTGGCGCTGGCCAACTACCCGAGTTACGTGCCGGGCAAGCGCAAGAACCTGAAGGATGCGCCGCTGCGCAACCGCGCCCTGACCGACTCTTTCGAGCCGGGCTCCACCGTCAAACCCTTCGTCGCCGCGCTGGCGCTGGAAAAGGGACTGGTGACGCCGGGCAGCACGGTGCAGATCAGCGCCAGCGGCCGCCTGACCCTCGGCGGCTCCACCATCAGCGACACCCACCCCTATGCGGCGCTGACCCTCAACGAAGTGGTGCAGAAATCCAGCAACATCGGCATGGTGCGCCTGGCCATGCAGATGCCGGCGCGTGACCTGTGGGAGATGTACAGCCAGGTCGGCTTCGGCCAGCGCCCGCAGCTGCCCTTCCCGGGTGCGGTCAGCGGCCGCCTGCGTCCCTGGAAGAGCTGGCGCCCGATCGAGCACGCCACCATGAGCTACGGCTACGGTCTGTCCATCAGCCTGGTGCAGCTGGCCCATGCCTACACCGTGTTCGCGCGCGACGGCGAGCTGATCCCGGTCACACTGCAAAAGGCGCAAGGGCCGGTGAACGGTGTGCGCCTGCTGCAGGCGCGCCATGCGCGCGCCGTGCGCCACATGCTGCAGCTCGCCACCGGCCCCGGCGGCACCGCACCCAAGGCGCAGACCATGGGCTACTCGGTGGGCGGCAAGACCGGCACTGCGCGCAAGCAGGAGGGCCGTGGTTACGCCGACAAGAAATACCGCAGCTTCTTCGTCGGCATGGCGCCGGTCGATCGGCCGCGCATCATCGTCGCGGTCATGATCGACGAGCCGGAGGCCGGCAAGTTCTATGGTGGTGACGTCGCCGCGCCGGTGTTCAGCGAGACCGTGCAGCAGACCCTGCACCTGCTGGGCGTGCAGCCCGACATCGAGGTCAAGCCTCAGATCGTGGCGCGGGCCCAGGCCGAGGAGGCGCCGCTGTGACGGTCGAACTCCATACCCCCGCCCAGGCCGCGCAGTGGCTGCGCGGCCGCGTGCGCGGCAGCCTGCAGACCGACAGCCGCCAGGTGCGCGCGGGCGACGGTTTCATCGCCTGGCCGGGCGCGGCGCGCGACGGCCGCCAGTTCGTGCCGGCGGCGCTGGCGCAAGGCGCGCTGGCCTGCCTGGTCGAACGCAGCGGCGCCCAGCCTTTGGGCCTGGCCGGCGAACAGATCGCCACCTACGCCGGCCTGAAGGCCGCCAGCGGCCCGATCGCCGCCGCCTACTACGAGCAGCCCTCGCAACAGCTCGACGTGTTGGCCGTCACCGGCACCAACGGCAAGACATCGACCAGCTGGTGGCTGGCGCAGGCCCTCTCCGCCCTGCACCCGCCCCAGCCCTGCGGCCTGATCGGCACCCTGGGCATCGGCCGCGTGCCGGCGCCGGGCTCGCCGGGTGAACACGAGATCGTGAGCACGGGCCTGACCACGCCCGATCCGGTGCTGCTGCAGCAGACCCTGCGTCGTTTCGTTGGCGAGGGCCTGGTCGCCTGCGCCATCGAGGCCTCGTCCATCGGCATCGAGGAGCGCCGCCTGGACGGCACGCGCATCCGCACCGCCATCTTCACCAATTTCACCCAGGACCATCTGGACTACCACGGCAGCATGGCCGCCTACTGGTTGGCCAAGGCGGCGCTGTTCGACTGGCCGGGCCTGCGTGCGGCGGTGGTCAACCTCGACGACCCCAAGGGTGTGGAGCTGGCCGCAACGCTGGCCGGGTGCGAGATCGAGCTGTGGACGGTCTCGCTGCGCCGTGAGGCCGGCGCGCGTCTGACGGCGCAGGACATTCGCATGGGTCACCAGGGTGTGCACTTCACGGTGCGCGAGGGCGAGCAGCGCATCGAACTGGCCACGCAGACGCTGGGCGACTACAACGTCAGCAATCTGCTGGGTGTGATCGCCTCCCTGCGCACGCTGGGCGTGCCGCTGGCCGCCGCCGTCGACGCCTGCCGCGTGCTGCACCCGGTGCCCGGGCGCATGGAATTCCAGGGCGGCGATGATCTGCCGCTGGCCGTGGTGGACTACGCCCACACGCCCGATGCGCTGGCCCAGGTGCTGCGGGCCCTGCGCCCGCTGGCGGCGCAGCGCGGCGGCAGGTTGTGGTGCGTGTTTGGCTGCGGCGGCGACCGCGATCCGCACAAACGCCCGCTCATGGGGGCGGCGGCCGCGCAGCAGGCCGACCGCGTGGTGCTGACGAACGACAATCCGCGCAGCGAGGCGCCGCAGGCCATCATCGAGCAGATCCGCCCCGGCCTGGCCGGCCATGGCGCGGTGCAGATCGAACTGGATCGGGCGCAGGCCATCACCCTCGCCCTGCGCCAGGCCGCTGCCCACGACGTGGTGCTGGTGGCCGGCAAGGGCCACGAGGATTACCAGGAAACGGCCGGTGTGCGTGCCCCGTTCTCGGACCGGCAGCAGGTGGGCTTGGCGTTGCGGACACGTGCCGCCGGAGGTGCCGCATGAGTGCCCACATCATGTTCAATCTGCAGCAGGCCCTGCCCTGGCTGGCCGGCGCGCGCCTGGTCGGCGACGGCCTGGTGGGTGTGCAGCGTGTGCACAGCGACACCCGCACCCTGCAGCCGGGGGACCTGTTCGTGGCCCTCAAGGGCGAGCGCTTCGACGGCAACACCTTTCTCCAGCAGGCCCGCAGCGCCGGTGCCGTGGCCGCGCTGTGCAGCGACGAGGCCGCGCTGCGCGCCTCGGGCCTGAGCGGTCTGCTGGTGGCCGACAGCAAGCTGGCCCTGGGACAGCTGGGCGCGGGCTGGCGCGCGCAGTTCAAGCTGCCGCTGATCGCCGTGACCGGCAGCAACGGCAAGACCACGGTGACACAGATGATTGCCGCCATCCTGCGCGCCTTCAAGCCCCAGGCCGTGCTGGCCACCGAAGGCAATCTGAACAACGAGATCGGCGTGCCGCTGACCCTGCTGCGCCTGCGCGCCACGCATGAGCTGGCGGTGGTCGAACTCGGCATGAACCACCCGGGCGAGATCGCCGTGCTGGCCGCCATGGCGCGCCCGACGGTGGCGCTGGTCAACAACGCCCAGCGCGAGCACCAGGAATTCATGGCCACCATCGAGGCCGTGGCACGCGAAAACGGCGCGGTGATCCAGGCCCTGGGCGCCAGCGGCACCGCCGTGTTCCCGGCCGACGACGCCTACAGTGCCCTGTGGCACGAGCTGGCTGGGGCCCGCCCGCAACTGACCTTCGCCCTCACCGGGCAGGCCGAGGTCGCCGACCTCACCTGTGCCGCCCCGCAGTGGACCGGCACCGCCTGGCAGGTGCAGGCGCGCACGCCGGCCGGAGTGCTGCAGTACACACTGCACGTCGCCGGACTGCACAACGTCAAGAACTCGCTGGCGGCGGCGGCCTGCGCGCTGGCCGCCGGGGTGCCGCTGGCGCAGATCGCCAGCGGGCTGGCGTCCTTCGAGCCGGTCAAGGGCCGCTCGCGCGCGCTGGCGCTGCAGTTCGGTGGCCGCACGCTGACTCTCGTGGACGACAGCTACAACGCCAACCCCGACTCGGTGCGCGCGGCCATCGACGTGCTGGCCGGTCTACCGGGCCCGCGCCTGCTGGTGCTGGGCGACATGGGCGAGGTCGGCAACGAAGGCCCGCGCTTTCACGCCGAGGTCGGCGCCTACGCGCGCGAACGCGGCATCGAGCAGCTGTATGCGCTGGGCGAGCAGTGCCGCCAGTCGGTGCAGAGCTACGGCGCCGGGGCCCGCCATTTCGCCGACGTCGACGCGCTCAACGCCGCCGTGCTGCAGACCCTGCCGAGCCTGGCCAGCGCGCTGGTCAAGGGCTCGCGTTTCATGCGCATGGAGCGCGTGGTACAGGCGGTGAGCGCGCACGCCGAACAGAACAAGGACGATCATCATGCTGCTTAGCCTGGCCCAATGGTTGCAAACCCTGTCACCCGAGTTCGGTTTCTTCCGGGTGTTCCAGTACCTCACCTTCCGCGCCGTCATGGCCGCGCTGACCGCGCTGCTGATCGGCCTGGTGGCCGGGCCGCGGGTGATCCGCCGCCTGACCGAACTCAAGATCGGCCAGCCGGTGCGCGGCTACGGCCTGCAGACGCATCTGGCCAAGAGCGGCACGCCCACCATGGGCGGCGTGCTGATCCTGCTGGCCATCGGCATCTCGACCCTGCTGTGGTTCGACCTGTCCAACCGCTTCGTCTGGATCGTGCTGCTGGTCACGCTGGGCTTCGGCGCCATCGGCTGGGTGGACGACTGGCGCAAGGTGGTGAACAAGGATCCGGAAGGCATGCGCTCGCGCGAGAAGTACTTCTGGCAGTCGGTGATCGGCCTGATCGCCGCCTTCTACCTGGTGTTCAGCATCTCGGGCAGCAGCAACCAGACCGTGTACGAGCTGTTCATGACCTGGGTGCGTTCGGGTTTCAGCGTCGAGCTGCCGGCCAAGGCCGGGCTGCAGCTGCCCTTTTTCAAGCAGGTCAGTTACCCGCTGGGTGTGTTCGGTTTTGTCATCCTGACCTATCTGGTCATCGTGGGCGCCAGCAATGCCGTCAATCTGACCGACGGCCTGGACGGCCTGGCCATCATGCCGGTGGTCATGGTGGGTTCGGCGCTGGGCGTGTTCGCCTACGTTGCCGGCAGCGCGGTCTATTCCAAGTACCTGTTTTTCCCGCACATCCCCGGCTCGGGCGAGGTGCTGATTTTCTGCGCGGCCATGGCCGGCGCCGGCCTGGCCTTCCTCTGGTTCAACACCCATCCGGCCCAGGTTTTCATGGGTGACGTCGGCGCGCTGGCGCTGGGCGGTGCCCTGGGCACCATCGCCGTGATCGTGCGCCAGGAAATCGTGCTGGCCATCATGGGCG
>JAHRYV010000010.1:26070-70519 GCA_020621965.1 Curvibacter sp.
GATGGCGCCGCTGCACCACCATTTCGAAAAGAGCGGCTGGAAGGAAACGCAGGTCGTGGTCCGCTTCTGGATCATCACCATGCTGCTGTGCCTGATCGGCCTGTCGACCCTGAAATTGCGATGAACGACAACGAATCCCTCCACCCCGGCGAGGCGCCGGTACCGCCAGCCGCGGAGCTGCCGCCGCCGGCCGTGCCCGCGCCCGAGCCGGGGCGTGAACCCGCGCCGGAATTGCCGGCGCCGCAGCCGCCCGTGGCCGACACGGCCGCGGCCAGCGCCGAGGCACCGAAGAAGGCAGGCCCACGGCCGCTGCCCGAGACCTTGACCGCCGCGCGCGACGCGGCGGCGTTTGTGGCGCAACTGTTCACCGAGGTCAGCGCGCCCGAGGCGGCCGCTGCAGCCACCGCGGCGGAGGTCCCGCCGCCGCCCGAGGCCGGCGCGCAGGGTGGTGAGGTCGAGGCGCCCGCCGCGGCCGAGTCCGCCGTCGAGGAGCTGGTGTCGCCGCTGCGCGATCAGCACGTGCTCATCCTGGGCCTGGGCGCTTCGGGCCTGGCCATGGCCCGCTGGTGCGCGCGCCAGGGCGCGCGCGTGACGGTGGCCGATACCCGCGAGACGCCGCCCCAGCTGGCTCAGCTGCAGGCCGAACTGCCGCAGGCGAGTTTTCGCGCCGGCGCCTTCGAGCCCGGCCTGGTCGAAGGCAGCGACATCCGCGCCGTTTTCAAGAGCCCGGGCCTGACGCCGGCCGTGGTGGCGCCGGTCTGGCAGGCGGCGCAGGCCATCGGCCTGTGGGTCGGCGGTGAACTCGACCTGTTTGCCCGCGCCCTGCGCGAGCTGCAGGCCGAGCGCGGCTACGCGCCCAAGGTGCTGGCCATCACCGGCACCAATGGCAAGACGACCACCACGGCGCTCACCGGCCAGCTGGTCGCCCACACGGGCAAGAGCGTGGCGGTGGCGGGCAATATCGGCCCCAACCTGCTGGATGTGCTGGCCCAGCACCTCGATGCGGGCACGCTGCCCGAGGTCTGGGTGCTGGAGCTCTCCAGCTTCCAGCTCGATGGCGTACAGGGTTTCGAGCCCACCGCGGCCGTGGTGCTGAACCTGACCCAGGACCACCTGGACTGGCACGGCAGCATGGAGGCCTACGGCGCGGCCAAGGCGCGCATTTTCGGCAGCCGGGGCCTGCTGGTGCTCAACCGCGATGATCCGGCGGTGATGGCCATGCGGCCCGAACCGGTGCGCGTCAAGCTGCAAAAGCCCCAGTGGCGCGAGTACGTGAGCTTCGGGCTGGAGATGCCGCAGCGTCCGGGCGACTATGGCATCGAGATGGTCAACGGCATGGCCTGGCTGGTGCGCGCCATCGAGGTCGACGAGACGCAGAAACGGAAAAAAGGCGAAGAAGAGGAAATCTTCATCCAGCGCCTGATGCCGGCCGACGCGCTGCGCATCCGCGGCCGCCACAACGCCACCAACGCCCTGGCTGCGCTGGCCCTGGCGCAGGCCGCCGGCTGCCCGTTGGGGCCCATGCTCTACGGCCTGCGCGAATACCGCGGCGAGCCGCATCGTGTCGAGCCGGTGGCCATCGTGGGTGAGGTCGAGTACTTCGACGACAGCAAGGGCACCAATGTCGGGGCCACCGTGGCTGCGCTCACCGGCCTGGGCGCCGAGCGGCGCGTTATCGCCATCCTGGGCGGCGACGGCAAGGGGCAGGACTTTGCGCCCTTGTATGCCCCGGTGCAGCGCCACGCGCGCGCGGTGGTGCTGATCGGGCGCGACGCGCCGGCCATCCGCGCGGCGGTGCAGGGCACGGGTGTGCCGCTGTTCGACGCTGCCTCGCTGCCCGAGGCCGTGGTCCTGGCGCGCGCGCAGGCGCGGCCGGGTGACGCCGTGCTGCTGTCGCCGGCCTGTGCCAGCTTCGACATGTTCGACAACTACGAACACCGTGCCCGCGTTTTCATCGAGGCCGTGCAGGCGCTCGCGGACGAAGGAGGGCTGGCGTGACGGCTCTGGCCCAACGCATCCGCGGCTGGTTCGGCAACGCGCCGGCGGCCGACGCCCTGCCGGTGCGACTGGGGCCGCGCGGCTATGGCCGCAGCGGCAGCCAGCCGGTGCGCCTGTCCGACTTCGACCTGGCGCTGATCTGGGTCGTGGTGGCGCTGCTGGCCTGGGGGCTGGTGATGGTCTATTCGGCCTCGATCGCGCTGCCCGACAACCCCAAGTTCGCGCGCTACGCACACACGCATTTCCTGAGCCGGCACCTGGTCTCGCTGGTGATCGCCTTCGTTGCCGCCCTGATCGCCTTCCAGATCCCGGTGGCCAAGTGGGAAAAGATCGCCCCCTGGTTGCTGGTGGCCGCGCTGCTGCTGCTGGTGGCGGTGCTGATCCCGGGCATCGGCAAGGGCGTCAACGGTGCGAAGCGCTGGATCGCGCTGGGCATCACCAACTTCCAGCCGTCCGAGCTGGCCAAGCTGGCGGTGCTGCTGTATGCGGCCGACTACATGGTGCGCAAGATGGACGTGAAGGAGCATTTCTTCCGCGCCGTCGCGCCCATGGGGGCGGCGGTGGCGGTGATCGGCCTGCTGCTGCTGGCCGAGCCCGACATGGGCGCCTTCATGGTGATCGCGGTGATCGCCATGGGCATCCTGTTCCTGGGTGGTGTCAACGCCCGCATGTTCTTCCTGATCGCGGCCATTCTGCTGGTGGCCTTCGTGCTGATGATCGCGCTGAGCGAATGGCGGCGCGAGCGCATCTTTGCCTACCTCGACCCCTGGGACGAGCGCCACACGCTGGGCAAGGGGTACCAGCTCTCGCATTCGCTGATCGCCTTCGGCCGCGGCCAGATCTTCGGTGTCGGGCTGGGCGGCAGCGTGGAAAAACTCCACTGGCTGCCCGAAGCCCATACCGACTTCCTGCTCGCCGTGATCGGCGAGGAGTTCGGCCTGATCGGTGTGCTGAGCATCATCACACTGTTCTTCTGGCTGACCCGTCGTGTCATGCACATCGGCCGCCAGGCCATCGCGCTCGACCGCGTCTTTGCCGGCCTGGCCGCGCAGGGGGTGGGCGTGTGGATGGGCTTTCAGGCCTTCATCAACATGGGCGTGAACCTCGGCGCCCTGCCGACCAAGGGCCTGACCCTGCCTTTCATGAGCTACGGCGGCTCGGCCATCCTGATGAACCTGGTGGCGGTGGCCATCGTGCTGCGCGTGGATTATGAAAACCGACAACTGATGCACGGAGGGCGCTCATGAGTTGCCGGTTTCACCAAAATCGACACTGCGCGCAGCGCAGCATGGCGCGGCACGCGGCATGGCTGATGCACGGAGGGCGCTCATGAGCAAGTGTGCGCTTGTCATGGCCGGCGGTACGGGTGGGCACATCTTCCCAGGCCTGGCCGTGGCCGAAGGCCTGCGTGAATGCGGCTGGCGCGTGCACTGGCTGGGCAACCAGCAGGGCATGGAAGGCCGGCTGGTGCCGCCGCGCGGTTTCGCCTTCGAGCACATCGACTTCGGCGGCGTGCGCGGCAAGGGGCCGCTCACGCTGGCCCTGCTGCCTCTGCGTCTGCTGCGGGCCTTTTGGCAGAGCATCCAGGTGATCCGCCGCGTCAAGCCGGACGTGGTGATCGGCCTGGGCGGCTACATCACTTTTCCGGCCGGGATGATGGGCGTGTTGCTGGGCAAGCCGCTGCTGCTGCACGAGCAGAACTCCGTGGCCGGCCTGGCCAACAAGGTGTTGGCTGGCGTGGCCGACCGCGTGTACACCGCCTTCCCGGAAGTGATCCGCAAGGCGCAGTGGGTGGGCAACCCGCTGCGTCGGGCCTTCCTGCAGCAGGACCCGCCGATCGCGCGATTCGCCGGCCGCAGCGGTCCGTTGCGCCTGCTGGTGGTGGGCGGCAGCCTGGGCGCCAAGGCCTTGAATGAGGCGGTGCCCCAGGCGCTGGCCCTGATCCCGAGCGCGCAGCGCCCGCAGGTCCTGCACCAGAGCGGCGCCACCCAGATCGACGCGCTGCGCGCCAACTACCAGGCCGCCGGCGTGCAGGCCGAGCTGACACCTTTCATCGAGGACACGGCGTCCGCGTTTGCCGACGCCGACGTGATCGTCTGCCGTGCCGGCGCCAGCACCGTGACCGAGATCGCCGCCGTGGGGGCGGCCGCCATCTTCGTCCCCTTCCCGGCGGCGGTGGACGACCACCAGACCACCAATGCCCGCTTCCTGGTCGAGCAGGGCGCCGGCCTGCTGCTGCCGCAACCCGACCTCACGCCCGAACGCCTGGCGCGCCTGCTGCAGAAGATCGACCGTCCCACCTTGCTGCAGTGGGCCGAGCAGGCGCAGAAGCTGGCCAAGACCCACGCCACCGCGCAGCTGGTGGCGGCCTGCGAGGAGCTGGCACCATGAAACACGCAATCAAACACATCCATTTCGTCGGCGTCGGCGGCGCCGGCATGTCCGGCATCGCCGAGGTACTGCACAATCTGGGCTACACCATCTCGGGTTCGGACCTGAGCGACAGCGCCACGCTCAGGCGCCTGGCCTCGCTGGGCATCAAGACCTGCGTCGGCCATGCGGCCGACCACATCGCGGGCGCCGACGCGGTCGTGACCTCCACCGCGGTCAAGTCCGACAACCCCGAGGTGCTGGCCGCGCGTGACAAGCGCATCCCCATCGTGCCGCGCGCCGTCATGCTGGCCGAACTCATGCGCCTGAAGCAGGGCATTGCGATCGCCGGCACACACGGCAAGACCACCACCACCAGCCTGGTGGCCAGCGTGCTGGCCGAAGCCGGGCTGGACCCGACCTTTGTCATCGGCGGGCGCCTCAACAGCGCCGGCGCCAACGCGCGGCTGGGCAGCGGCGAGCACATCGTGGTCGAGGCCGACGAAAGCGACGCTTCCTTCCTCAACCTGATGCCGGTCATGGCGGTGGTGACCAACATCGACGCCGACCACATGGAGACCTATGGCCACGACTTCGGCCGGCTGAAGAAGGCCTTTGTCGACTTCCTGCACCGCATGCCCTTCTACGGCACGGCCATCCTGTGCACCGACGACGCCGCGGTGCGCGAGATCGTGCCCGAGGTGAACTGCCCCATCACCAGCTACGGCTTCAACGAAGGCGCCCAGGTGCGCGCCGTCAACGTGCGGGCCCAGGACGGCCAGATGCACTTCACCGTGCAGCGACGCAACGGCGTGGTGCTGCCGGATCTGGACGTGGTGCTCAACCTGCCGGGCCGCCACAACGTGCTCAACGCCCTGTCGGCGATCGCGGTGGCCGCCGAGTTGGACATTCCCGACGCCGCGCTGCGCAAGGCGCTGGCCGAGTTCAAGGGTGTGGGGCGGCGTTTCCAGCGCTACGGCGAGGTGGTCGCCAAGGACGGCGGCCGCTTCACCCTGATCGACGACTACGGCCACCACCCGGTGGAAATGGCGGCCACGCTGGCCGCGGCGCGCGGCGCCTTCCCCGGGCGGCGCCTGGTGCTGGCCTTCCAGCCGCACCGTTACACGCGCACCCGCGACTGCTTCGAGGATTTCGTCAAGGTCATCGGCGAGGCCGATGCGGTGCTGCTGGCCGAGGTCTACGCCGCCGGCGAGGCGCCCATCGTCGCGGCCGACGGCCGCAGCCTGGCGCGCGCGCTGCGGGTGGCGGGCAAGCTCGAGCCCGTGTTCGTGGACGACATCGCCGCCATGCCGCAGGCGATTGCGGACAACGCGCGTGGCGGCGACGTGGTGATGTGCATGGGGGCCGGCTCCATCGGGGCCGTGCCGGGCAAGGTGGTGGAACTGCAGGGACAGGCTGCGGGCAAGGCAGGTGTGAAGTGAACAAGGACACAATGAATCTGGGCAAGGTGGCGGTATTGATGGGCGGCTCGTCCGCGGAGCGTGACATCTCGATCATGTCGGGCAGCGGCGTGCTCAAGGCGCTGCAGTCGCGCGGGGTGGATGCGCATGCCTTCGACCCGGCCGAGCGCGAGCTGGGCGAGCTCAAGCGCGAGGGCTTCCAGCGCTGCTTCATCGCGCTGCACGGCCGTTTCGGCGAGGACGGCACCGTGCAAGGGGCACTGGAGCTGCTGGGCATCCCCTACACCGGCTCCGGTGTCATGGCCTCGGCGATCGCCATCGACAAGGTCATGACCAAGCGTATCTGGCGCGCCGAGGGCCTGTCCACACCGGCCTGGCGCAAGGTGAATAGCGCCGCGGCCACACGCGCCGCCTTTGCCGAGCTGGGCGCACCCATGATCGTCAAGCCGGCGCGCGAGGGTTCGTCCATCGGCCTGACCAAGGTGATGTCACTGGACCAGTGCGACGCGGCCTACACCCAGGCAGCGCAGAAGGATGAGCAGGTGCTGTGCGAGCAGTTCGTCAGCGGTGACGAGGTGACCGTGCCCGTGCTGGGCAGCGGGGCGCAGGCGCGCGCGCTGCCGGTGATCCGCATCGTGGCGCCGGGCGGCAACTACGACTACCAGAACAAGTACTTCAGCGACGACACGCAGTACCTCGTGCCCTGCGGCCTGCCCGCGGGCGAGGAAGAGAAGATCCAGGCGCTGGTGCTGCAGGCCTACCAGGTGCTGGGCTGCCGCGGCTGGGCGCGCGCCGACGTGATGATCGACGCGCGTACGCGCCAGCCCTACCTGCTGGAGATCAACACCGCGCCCGGCATGACCGGCCACTCCCTGGTGCCGATGTCCGCGCGTGCCGCCGGCATCAGCTACGAGGAACTCTGCGTGCGGCTGCTGCAAAGCGCCGCGCGGGACCACGGAGACGCGCCCGCATGAACCCCACGCTGCCCGTGCCGCTCGACGTCAAGCTCATGAACCTGACAGCCAATCTGCTGCTGTTGGGTTTCATGCTGCTGGCGCTGGGCTTTGCGGGCAAGTGGTTGACGCATCACCCGGTGTTTGCGATCCGCGGCCTGACAGTCTGGGGCGACATCAGCCACACCAGTGCCCTGACCTTGCGGGCTCACGTCGGCCCGCAGCTCAAGGGCACCTTCCTGACGGTGGACCTGAACGCCGTGCGCCTGGCCTTCGAGGCCGCGCCCTGGGTGCGCCGTGCCGTGGTGCAGCGCGAGTTTCCGAACCGGCTGCGCGTCATCCTGCAGGAACACCAGGCGGTGGCCTACTGGGGCGAGGAGGGCGAGTCCACGCTGGTCAACAACTATGGCGAAGTGTTCGAGGCCAACCTGGGCGAAGTCGAGCAGGACCGGCTGCCGCGCCTGGACGGCCCGATCGAGCAATCGGCCCAGGTGCTGCTCATGTACGGCGAGCTGCTGCCCTTGTTCGAGGCCCTGGACCTGCCGCTGGAGCAGCTGAGACTGAGCGGCCGGGGCAACTGGCAGGCGCAGCTGGGCAACGGCGCGGTGATCGAACTGGGTAGTGGCGGTGTGGCGGAGGTGACGGCGCGCGCGCGCCAGTTCCTCGGCACCGTCGGCCAGGTGGCGGCCCACCACGGACGCAAGCTCGACGCGCTGGCCGCGGCCGACCTGCGTTATGGGCAGGGTTATGCCTTGCGGCTGCACGGTGTGAGCACCGTGGCCGGGCGCGACCCCGCGAAGAGACACTAGAAAAGCAGATACAGCAGGACCATCGACATGGCAAAAGAGTACAAGGATCTGGTTGTCGGACTCGACATCGGCACCGCCAAGGTGATGGTGGTGGTGGCCGAGGTGTTGCCCGGCGGCGAGCTCAAGCTCGCCGGCCTGGGGGTGGCGCCGAGCAACGGTCTGAAACGCGGCGTGGTGGTGAACATCGACGCCACGGTGCACAGCATCCAGCAGGCCCTGAAAGAGGCCGAGCTGATGGCCGACTGCAAGATCACCCGTGTCTACACCGGCATCACGGGCAGCCACATCCGCGGCATCAACTCCAGCGGCATGGTGGCGGTGAAGGACCGCGAGGTCAGCGGCGCCGACGTGGCGCGGGTGGTGGAGACGGCCAAGGCGATCAACATCTCGACCGACCAGCGCCTGCTGCTGGTCGAGCCGCAGGAATTCATCATCGACGGCCAGGACGTGCGCGAACCCATCGGCATGAGCGGCATCCGGCTGGAGGCCAAGGTGCACATCGTCACCGGCGCCCAGAGCGCGGCCGAGAACATCATCAAGTGCGTGCGCCGCTGCGGCCTGGAGGTGGAGCAGCTCATGCCAACCCGCTGGCCTCCAGCCTGTCGGTGCTGACCGACGACGAGAAGGAGCTGGGCGTGGCCTGCGTGGACATCGGTGCCGGCACCACCGACGTGGCGGTGTTCACGGGCGGCGCCATCCGCTACACGTCCGTCATCCCGATCGCGGGTGACCTGATCACCAGCGACATCGCCATGGCCCTGCGCACGCCGACCAAGGACGCGGAAGACATCAAGGTCGAAAGCGGTTTTGCCAAGCAGCTGCTGGCCGACCCCGACGTGCAGGTCGAGGTGCCGGGTCTGGGCGACCGCGGGCCGCGCATGCTCAGCCGCCAGGCCCTGGCCGGCGTGATCGAGCCGCGGGTAGAGGAAATCTTCTCCCTGGTGCACCAGGTGCTGCGTGATTCGGGCTGCGAGGAGGTGCTGTCCTCGGGCATCGTGCTCACCGGTGGCAGTTCGGTCATGCCGGGCATGGTGGAGCTGGGTGAGGACATCTTTCTCAAACCGGTGCGCCGCGGCCTGCCCAAGTACCGCGGCGCGCTGGCCGACATGGTGGGCCAGCCGCGCGCGGCCACCGTCATGGGCCTGCTGGAAGAGGCGCGCATGGCGCGCCTGCGTGGTTACAAGGTGGCCCAGAAACACGGCTCCATGAAAACGGCCGTGGGCCGCGTCAAGGACTGGTTCATCGGGAACTTCTGAACATGAATACCAAGAACAAGCACTGGTTGGCGCGAGGAAGTCCGCATCGAAAACGACGCCGCACCGGTCCGCCGGGCTGAGCGCGCCGCAAGGATTTCAGGCAACACACATCAAGGCAACGGCAAGTAAGGAGTATCAAAATGGACGGCATAGAAATGTTTGACGACGCAGTCTTCAACCAGGGGACGCAGATCAAGGTCATCGGCGTGGGCGGCGGTGGCGGCAACGCGGTGGACCACATGATTGCGCGCGACGTGCAGGGCGTGGAGTTCATCTGCGCCAACACCGATGCCCAGGCCCTGACCCGCAGCACGGCCCACAAGATCATCCAGCTCGGGGGCACCGGCCTGGGCGCCGGCAGCAAACCCGAAAAGGGGCGCGAGGCGGCCGAGGCCGCGGTGGCCGACATCCGCACGGCCATCGCCGGCGCGCACATGCTCTTCATCACCGCCGGCATGGGCGGGGGCACCGGCACGGGCGCCGCGCCCGTGATCGCGCGCGTGGCCAAGGAGATGGGCATCCTGACCGTGGGTGTGGTGACCAAGCCCTTCGACTGGGAGGGGGGCCGGCGCATGACCAACGCCGACGCCGGCCTGACCGAGCTCGAGGCCAACGTCGACTCGCTGATCGTGGTGCTCAACGAGAAACTGCAGGAAGTGCTGGGCGACGACATCACCCAGGACGAGGCCTTTGCCCACGCCAACGACGTGCTGAAGAACGCCGTGGGCGGCATTGCCGAGATCATCAACGTGCCCGGTCACGTGAACGTGGACTTCGAGGACGTGCGCACCGTGATGGGCGAGCCCGGCAAGGCCATGATGGGCACGGCCGCGGCCAACGGCCCGGACCGCGCCCGCATCGCTGCCGAGCAGGCCGTGGCCTGCCCGCTGCTGGAGGGCATCGACCTCTCGGGCGCCAAGGGCGTGCTGGTGCTGGTCACCGCCGCCAAGGGCAGCCTCAAGCTGTCCGAGTCCAAGCTGGCCATGAACACCATCCGCGCCTACGCCTCGCCCGACGCGCACGTGATCTACGGCACGGCCTACGACGACGGCCTGGGTGACCAGATCCGCGTCACCGTGGTCGCCACCGGCCTCTCCCGCCAGGGTGTGCGCCGCACCGCGCCGCCGCTGCAGGTGCTGCGCACCGGCACCGACAACGTGCCTTTCCAGGTGCCCACCCTGAACAGCCCGGTGACCTCCGGCACCCTGCCGGGCGCGCCGGCCATGCCGGCACCCGGGGTGCCGCAGCCGGACTACAACGCCATGGCCACGCCCAGCGTCTGGCGCACCCGCGACCGCACCCAGGCCGCGGCCAAGGTGGACGCGCTGTCCTCGGGCGGCATGGACGACTTCGAGATCCCGGCTTTCCTGCGCAAGCAGGCCGATTGACGGTGCCGCGCGAACCGGGCGCGCGCGCGGTTCGCGTCGGACTATCAATCCGATACAAAACCTTTCAACCGCTTTCGCGGCGGGAAAGTGCCCACCCACTTAAAATAGCGTCATGCTGCAGCAAAGAACCCTCAAGTCCCTGACCCGTGCCGTGGGTGTGGGCCTGCACAGCGGCCAGCGGGTGGAGATCACGTTGCGCCCGGCGCAGCCCGATACCGGCATCGTGTTCCGGCGCGTCGATCTGCCGCAGCCGGTGGACATCCCGATCTCGGCCATGGCCGTGAGCGATACCCGGCTGGCCTCCACGCTGTCCAATGGCGACGCCAAGGTGCACACCGTGGAGCACCTGATGTCGGCCTGTGCCGGCCTGGGCATTGACAACCTGTACGTGGACATCACGGCCGAAGAGGTGCCCATCCTGGACGGCTCGGCCGCCTCCTTCGTCTTCCTGCTGCAAAGCGCCGGCATCGAGCTGCAGAACGCGCCGCGTCGTTTCATCCGCATCACCAAACCCATCGAAGTGCGCGAGGGGCAGGGCGCGACCGAGAAGTGGGCGCGCCTGGACCCGTATCACGGCTACAAGCTCAGCTTCGAGATCGACTTCGACCACCCAGCGGTGGACACCACCGGCCAGCGCGTCGAGTTCGACATGAGCGTGCACAACTACTCGCGCGACATCGCGCGCGCGCGCACCTTCGGTTTCACCAAGGACGTGGAGATGATGCGCGCCAACGGCCTGGCCCTGGGTGGCGGGCTGGACAACGCGATCGTGATGGACGACTACAAGGTGCTCAATGCCGGCGGCCTGCGCTACGACGACGAGTTCGTCAAGCACAAGATCCTCGACGCCATGGGCGACCTCTACATCCTGGGCAAGCCGCTGCTGGCCGCCTACAGCGCCTTTCGCTCCGGCCACGCGCTCAACAACAAGCTGCTGCGCGAACTGCTCAACCGCACCGACGCCTGGGAGACGGTCACCTTCGACAACGAGAAGCTGGCGCCCCGGGGCTTCGCGCAGCCGGCACGCGCCTGGTAAGCGGGCGGGCACCGCAAGGCCGTCATGCTGCTGTTTCGCTGGCTGATCTTCCTGACCCTGATCGGCGCGGCCGTCTGCTTCGCCTTCTACGCCGGCACCGGCCAGGCGCGCTACAAGCGCTGGGGCCTGGTCACGCTGAAGTGGACGCTGATCGCCGCTTTCGGCTTCTTTGCCGTGCTGGTCCTGCAACGCATCGCCTGAGGCGGCGTCGCGCGCTCAGCGGCTGCGCCCTGCGCGGTACATGCCGCTGGTGCTGCGGCCCAGGGTGGTGGCCTTGGCCAGCTGCGCCAGGGCGGCACCGGCATGGGCCTGGGTGATCGCAATGCCCAGCGCGTCCGCCGCATCGGGCCCGGGCAGGCCGGGCAGCTTGAGCAGACGCTTGACCATCTCCTGCACCTGGGCCTTTTGCGCCCGGCCGTGGCCCACCACGGCCTGCTTCATCTGCAGCGCCGTGTACTCGGCCACCGGCAGGCCCGCCGTCACCAGCGCGGTGACGCAGGCGCCGCGTGCCTGGCCCAGCAGCAGGGTGGACTGCGGGTTGACGTTGACAAAAACGATCTCGACCGCCGAGGCCTGCGGCTGGTAGCGATCCACCACCTCGCGGATGCCGTCGAACAGCACCTTCAGGCGTGCCGGCAGCTCGCCCTGCTCGACCTGTGTGGTGCGGATGGTGCCGCTGGCCACGTAGCTGAGCTGGGAGCCGGTGGCGTCGATGACACCAAAGCCCGTGGTGCGCAGGCCGGGGTCGATGCCGAGGATTCTCACGGCAGTTCCGCCCGCCACAGGCGCGCGGCGATGACACTGGCGCGCTCGGCCAGATAAGGCGAATTGGGCAGCTTCTCGTAATGTTTGGGGCGCGGCAGCATGACGGCCAGGCGGGCGGACTCGCCGGCCGTGAGGCGGGCCGCCGGCTTGCGGTAGTAGTGCTGGGCTGCCGCTTCGGCGCCGAACACACCTTCGCCCCACTCAACGTGGTTCAGGTAGAGCTCCAGGATGCGCCGTTTGCTCAGCAGTCGTTCCAGCAGGTGGGCCAGCACCAGCTCCTGTCCCTTGCGCACCAGGGTACGCTCGCCCGAGAGCAGCAGGTTCTTGGCCAGCTGCTGGGTGATGGTGGAGCCGCCGACGATCTTGGGCGGCTTGACGGCCTTGCTGCCATTGGTGGCCAGCTTGGCGGCGCGGGCTTCGGCCTCGGCATTCTTCTCCCACGCCTTCTCCAGCGCATCCCAGTCGACGCCCTCGTGCCAGGCGAAGCTGTCGTCTTCCGAGGCGATGACGGCCCGCTTGAGATGGTCCGGGATGTCGTCGTAGGCCACCCACTGCTGGCGCCAGCGCAGACTGCCCTTCTCCTGGCGGATGCGCCAGGCCTCGGAGCGCTCGAAGGTGGTGGACTTCGGGTCCACCACGCTCATCAGCGCGATGCGCCCGACGAAAAACAGCTGCAGGCCGAGCACAGCGGCCAGGATCAGGGCGAGCCAGCGCAGCAGGGCCTTCATGGGAGCCTCAGGGCGCGCTGATGCGCGTTTCCAGCGTGTCGTTGCGGGAGAAGGTGAAGCGCGAGTGCAGTTCGATCTGGTCGGCCTGGTCGCGCATGGTCTGCGTGAAGCGACCGAAGGGCGCCGCGCTGCGGGCGATGGCCTCGGCGCGCCGGTCCAGCAGGGTGATGCCGGAGCTCTGGATGACTTCCGTCGAGACGACGCGGCCCTGCTGGTCCACGGTGACCGCCATGGTCAGTTCGCCATAAAGCTTCTTGCCGCCGGCACTCGGGAAATTCTCTGTGCCCTTGTCCTCGATGGCACGGCGCAGGCGGTCGTAATAGACGGCGTAGGCTTCCTCGCGCGTGGAGGGGCCGATATAACGCTTGCGCGGTTTCTGGCTGTCGTGTTTGATGCGGCGCTCGATCTCGGCCAGCCGCTTGAGCAGCAGGCGGCGTTTTTCCTCCTGCGCGGCCTGCTCGGGGTTGGTCTGGGACTGTTTGGGGTCGGGCACGGGCAGGGCGGCCAGTTGCCGGCGCACCTGGGCCAGCAGCATGGTCTGCTGTTTGTGCAGATGCTGCACGCGTTTCTGTGCTTCCTCTTCCAGCGTGTCGCCGCTGTCGCTCAACTGGCTGGACGGCAGAGGGCTGGTGGCGCGGCCGCCGTCGGCTTCGCCACCGCCGGCCATGCGCGCCTGGGCGATGGCCAGGGCCTGGTCCGGGGCGGCCTGGCCGCGGGCGTTGATCAGGATGACCTCCAGCGGCGTGTCGCGGAAGGCGCGTTCGATGGCTTGCGGGTCCACGAAGCGGACCGTCAGCAGCACCGCATGCACCGCGATCGAAACCCCGAGGGCCAGCTGCAGAGTGCTGAGATTGCGCAGTTTCACGAGGATGGATTATCGCCCGAAGTATCGGGCGCCTCGTTGACGTCGACCGCAATGGCGATCGGCCCGGCGGCCAGGTGGTCGGCCTCGGCGTCCTCGGGCTCCTCGTCCTCCACCGCCGCGGCATCGAGCCGCTCCAGCACGGTGCCGCTGATGTCCAGCGCCACCTCGTCCACCGCGCCCAGTTTGACGCGCACGCGCGCGCCGCGCGGCAGGCCCTGGGCGCCCAGCACCGGCAGCACCAGGGGCAGGTTGTCGGCGCGCGCCAGGTTGTCCTTGAACACCGTGGCTTCCAGTTCAGTGATGCCCTGCTGCTGCAGGTATTTGAGTGTCCAGTAGCGTTCGATGGTGGCCTGGTAGCCGTTGTAGGCGCTGTAGGCGGCATCGAAGCCGGAGATGATGGAAAACAGGTCGGCGTCCTTGGGCTTGAAGGGCGCCGCCAGCGCCGCCATCTTGCCGTGGCGCGCGCAGGCGATGATCTGCCACTGGTTCACCAGATCGGTGTAACGGCGCAACGGCGAGGTGCTCCAGGCATAGCTTTTGACCCCCAGGCCGGCGTGCGGCTGCGCCTTGGTGCCCATGCGCACCTTGACACCCGGCGCCAGCGAGGCCTGGCTGCGGTAGATGGCCGGCACGCCCAGCTCGGCCAGCCACTGGCCCCAGGTGCTGTTGGCCAGGATCATGGCCTCGGCCACCATCAGGTCCAGCGGCGCGCCGCGGCTGCGGGTGCCGATCACGACCTGCTCGCCGCCCTGCGGCTCCGCGCCTTCGTTGCCGATCAGCTTGAAGGTGTAGTCCGGGCGGCTGAAGGTTTCGGGTTTGCCGCGCACCACCTCGCGCTGCGCCTTCAGGTGCCGGGCCAGACGGTAGAGGAAGGCCAGCTCGACGCGCAGCGCCGGCGTGAGGTGGGCCGGATCGGGGGTGGCGTGCGCATGGGCCGGATCTGCCAGCCACTGCTCCGTGACCACGTGGTCGATCTGGTCGTGGCGCAGGTTGTGGGCGATCGGCACGCGCTCCAGCCGGGTGTCGTGGCCCAGCACGTCCAGCGTCTCTTCGTTGAAGGCGACGTAGAGCGAGACGGCGGGGCAGGCCCGGCCCGCCTCCAGCGTGTAGCGCTGCACCACCTCGTCGGGCAGCATGGTGATCTTGTAGCCCGGCATGTAGACCGTGGACAGGCGCGCACGGCTGACGTTGTCCACCGCGTCGCCGCGCTGCACGGCCAGGCCCGGCGCGGCGATGTGGATGCCGATGGTCACCGTGCCGGTACCCAGGCCCTGCACCGAGAGCGCATCGTCGATCTCGGTGGTGGCCGAGTCGTCGATCGAGTAGGCCTGCACGCCGGCCAGCGGCAGGTCGTCACGGATTTCCGGGGCGTCGAGCGCCGGGAAGCCGTAACCCTTGGGGAAGTTCTCGAACAGGAAACGACGCCAGTGGAACTGGTAGGGCGAGTCGATGGCGCCGGCCTTCTGCAGCAGATCCAGCGGCGCCAACCGGGTGGCGCGCGCGGCCTCGACCACGGCCTTGTACTCGGGCGCGTTCTTGTCCGGCTTGAACAGGATCCTGTAGAGCTGCTCGCGGATGGGCTGCGGGCACTCGCCGCGACCCAGCACCTGCCCCCACTCGGCGATCTGCAGCTGCAGCAGGCGCTTTTTCTCGATGGCCGCCAGCGCCTGCTGGATGATCTCGGCCGGCGCCTTCTTGAAACGGCCCTTGCCGGCGCGGCGGAAATAATGCGGCGCCTCGTGCAGGCGCAACAAGGCGCCCACCTGCTGCGGCAGCGTCGGTGGGTCCTGGAAATACACGGCCGCCAGATCGGCGAAACCGAAGTCGTCCTCGGGGGCGAACTCCCAGGCCAGGTCCAGCTCGATACTCTCGCTCAGGGCCTGGGCCGCAGCGAGCAGCTCGGCCGGGGCGGGTTTCTCGAACTTCAGCAGCAGGTTGGCGGTTTTCACCTTGACCCGTTTGCCGGATTCCAGCTCCACCTGGAGCGAGGCCTCGGCTTCGGACAGGACGCGCCCGGCCAGGAATTTCCCGGCTTCATCGAACAATGCAAACATGGGTGCAATTGTCCCATGGCGCCCCGGACGGGTCGCCCGCGCCTCAGCGCACCCACTGATTCAGCTGGATGATCGGCAGCAGCACGGCCAGCACGATCAGCATCACGACCACGCCCATAGCCACGATCAGCAGCGGCTCCAGCAGCGTGGCCAAGTGCATGGCGCGGCGCTGCACCTCGGCCGAGAGCTGGCGGGCGGCGCGCTGCAGCATCACGGGCAGCTGGCCGGTCTGCTCGCCCAGGCGGGCGAACATGGCCAGCAGGCCGGGGAAACGCTTCTTTTGCGCCAGCGCCGAGGCCAGCGGGGCGCCCTCGCGCACCTGCACCAGGGCCTGCAGGGCGTCGTCGCGCATGGCCTGGTTGTTCAGGGTTTCGGCGGCGGCCTGCAGGGCCTTGAGGATGGGCACGCCGGCGGAGCTGAGCATGGCCAGGGTGCTGGCGAAGCGGGCCGCGTTGTAGCCGCGGGCCAGCCGGCCGATCAGCGGCAGGCGCAGCCAGGCGGCGTCGAAGCGCAGGCGCAGCGCCTCGACCCGCAGTGCACGGCGGCCGCCGATGGTCAGCACGACGAGCAGGCCGAGCGCCAGCCAGCCCCAGTGGCGCACCAGGCTGCTCACGGTCAGCATGGCAACGGTCAGCCAGGGCAGGCTGCGCTGGGTGCCGGCAAACACCGTGGCCACCTGCGGCACCACGTAGCTGACCAGGAAGGTGACGATGGCAATGGCGATCAGGGTGACGATGGCCGGGTAAAGCGCGGCGCCGATGAGTTTGGCCTTGAGGGCTTCGCGCTCCTCCAGGTCGTCGGCCAGCCGCTCCAGCACCGCGCCGAGCTGGCCGCTCTGCTCGCCGGCGCCGATGACGGCGATGTAGATGGCGGAGAACTCGCGCGGGTGCTGGGCCAGGGCCTTGGCGAAGCTGGCGCCGGCGTTCACCTCGGCGCGCAAGGCGGCCACCAGATGGCGTTGATTGTCCTGCTCCGCTTCCTCGCTGAGCGAACTCAGGGCGCGCTCCAGCGGCAGCCCGGAGTTCACCAGGCCGGCGAGTTGGCGCGTCCAGATGCTCAGGGCGGTGGCGTTGAAGGTCCGCCGCACGAACAGCGGGGTGCTCAGCCCCCCCGCGTTTTGCGCGTCGGCGCCCAGGGCTTCCACGGCCAGCGGGATCAGGGCCTGGGCGCGCAGCTGGCCGCGTGCCGCCTTGGCGCTGTCGGCTTCCAGGGTGCCCTTGAGGGTCTTGCCCTCGCTGTCCAGGGCTTGGTAGGAGTAGGCTGGCATGGGCGCGACCATAGCATGAAGTGCGAGCCGTTATAGTGGCGCGGACCATGCCCAAGCAAGCAAATCCCAAGGCCGGTAGCGGGACGGATCGCTACGCCGCCATCGACGCGCTGCGCGGCCTGGCCATGGTCTGGATGACGGTTTTCCACTTCAGCTTCGACCTCAGCCACTTCGGCTGGATCCGGGCCGATTTCTACCACGATCCGTTCTGGACCCTGCAGCGCAGTGCCATCGTGAGCCTGTTCCTGCTCTGCGCCGGCCTGGGGCAGGCGCTGGCCTGGAGTCAGGGGCAGAGCTGGGCCCGTTTCTGGCGGCGCTGGGGGCAGATCGCGGCCTGCGCCGTGCTGGTGAGCGCCGGCTCCTACCTGATGTACCCGCGCAGTTTCATCTATTTCGGCATCCTGCACGGCATGGCGCTGATGCTGATCGTGGCGCGGCTGACGGCCGGCTGGGGCCACTGGCTCTGGCTGGCGGGCGGTGCCACGTGGGCCCTCTACTGGTCTCTGCCCGGTCTGCACGCGAGCTGGCCGGCGCTGGACTTCCTGAACGAACGGGGCTGGAACTGGCTGGGCCTGATCAGCCGCAAGCCCGTCACGGAAGACTACGTGCCGCTGCTGCCCTGGCTGGGTACCATGTGGTGGGGTGTGGCGGCCGGCCTGTGGCTGCAGCGCCGGCGGGCGACGTGGCTGCAGATCACGCTGCCCGGCGCGCTGCGGCCGCTGGCGCTGCTGGGGCGCTGGAGCCTGAGTTATTACATGCTGCACCAGCCGGTGCTGATCGGTCTGCTGATGCTCGCAGGCTGGCTGCGCTGAACCGTCGCTAATCGCGCGTCACGCGCAGCAGTTCCTCGCGCGAGGTGATGCCGGCGCGCACCAGGCGTTCGCCGTCGTCGCGCATCAGCACCATGCCGCCGGCCAGCGCGGCGGCGCGGATGTCGGCCTCCGAGGCCTGCTGGTGGATCAGGGCGCGCAGGGCGTCGTCGGCCACCAGCAACTCGAACACGCCGGTGCGGCCCTGGTAGCCGCTGTGGCCGCATTCGCCGCAGCCCTGGCCATGGCAGCTCAGGCAGAGCTTGCGTACCAGGCGCTGTGCCAGCGTACCCAGCAGGCTGGAACTGAGCAGGAAAGGCTCCACCCCCATGTCGATCAGGCGCGTGACGGCACTGGCGGCGTCGTTGGTGTGCAGCGTGGCCAGCACCAGGTGGCCGGTGAGCGAGGCCTGGATGGCGATCTGCGCGGTCTCGAAGTCGCGGATCTCGCCGATCATGATGACGTCCGGGTCCTGGCGCAGGATGGCGCGCAGGGCCTTGGCGAAGGTGAGCTCGATCCTGGCGTTGACCTGGGTCTGGCCCACACCGGCCAGTTCGTACTCGATCGGGTCCTCCACCGTCATGATGTTGCTGTGGGCGGCGTCGAGCTGCTGCAGCGCCGCGTACAGCGTGGTGGTCTTGCCCGAGCCGGTGGGGCCGGTGACGAGGATGATGCCGTGCGGCTGGGCGATCAGCTGCTGCAGCCGCGCCAGCACCTCGCCCTGCATGCCGACGGACTCCAGCGTGAGCTTGCCCTGGCTCTTGTCCAGCAGGCGCAGCACGGCGCGCTCGCCGTGCGCGCTGGGCAGGGTGCTGACCCGCACATCCATGGCGCGGGTGCCGATGCGCAGCGAGATGCGGCCGTCCTGCGGCAGGCGTTTTTCCGAGATGTCGAGCTCGGCCATGATCTTCAGGCGCGAGATCAGGGCCGCGTGCAGGGCGCGGTTGGGCTGCACCACTTCGCGCAGCGTGCCGTCGATACGGAAACGCACGCTGGAGTGGCGCTCGTAGGGTTCGATGTGGATGTCGCTGGCGCCGTCGCGCGCGGCCTGCGTCAGCAGGGCGTTGAGCATGCGGATGATGGGCGCATCGTCGGCGGTCTCCAGCAGGTCCTCCACCGCGGGCAGCTCCTGCATCATGCGCGCCAGGTCGGCGTCACTCTCCACTTCGCTGACCACGCTGGCGGCGGTCGATTCACCCTGGGCATAGGCCCCGCTGATGCGCTGGCGCAGCTCGGCCGCGGGCTCGGTCTCGACTTGCTGCACGGCGTACTTGCGCAACACCTCACCCTGGCCGGCCGGCGCCGACTCGCTGCTCAGCCACAGGGTCAGGCGCTCGCCGTCCTCCTCCAGCAGCAATTGCTGGCCACGGGCAAAGGCGTAGGGCAGGGGGTAACGCATGTCAGCGGCCCTGGCTCACAAGGGCGCGCTCTCGATCACGGGCGCCGGGGCCGGTGCGGTGGGCGCGGCCGCGGGCGGCGGCGCGTCGCCGCCGGCGGGCGCAGCCGGCACCTGCGTTGCCGGCGCCGGCGCGCCCGGCGTGGGCAGGGGCGGCAGCTGTGCGTTCTCGTTGATCGGCAGCACGACACTGGGCACCGGCTGCGCCGTCTGCTGGATGCTGCGCATCTGTTCGTAACGGCTGTTGGACAGGGCGTCGCTGGTGGCCGCATCGCGCACCACGACCGGGCGCAGAAAGACCATCAGGTTGGTCTTTTTGCGCCCGCGCGCCTCGCTCTTGAACAGGCCGCCGATGAGCGGGATGTCGGCCAGGCCGGGCACCTTCTCCTGGTTGCCGGCGTATTCGTCCTGCAGCAGGCCGCCCAGCACCACGATGCCGCCGTCGTTGACCAGCACATTGGTCTCGATCGAGCGCTTGTTGGTGATCAGGCCGGCGGTGTTGGTCTCGGTCTTGTCCACGCTGGACACTTCCTGGTAGATGGTCAGCTTGACCGTGCCGTTCTCGCTCACCTGGGGCTTGACGCGCAGGGTCAGGCCCACGTCCTTGCGCTCGATGGTCTGGAAGGGGTTGACCGTGCCGCCGGAGACGGTGCTGCCGCTGGTGTACTGGCCGGTCACGAAGGGCACGTTCTGGCCAATCACGATCTTGGCCTCCTCGTTGTCCAGCGTCAGCAGGTTCGGCGTGGACAGGACGTTGCCGTCGCCGCTGGTCTCCAGCATGCGGGCCAGGAAGCCCAGCACGTAGATGCCGTTGTTCTGGGTGGCCACACCGACGTTGAGCCCCTTGCCCGGCAGCACGGCGCCGCCGGCCTGGGTGCTGAGGTTGACGATGTTGCTGCCGCCGGTACCGAAGTTGGTGCCCAGCAGGCCGACGCTGGCGTCGCCGACCTTGCCGACGGCGCCCTGCCACTGGATGCCGAACTCGGCCGCCTTGCTGGCGTTGACCTCGGCGATCAGGCTCTCCACGAAAACCTGGGCCCGGCGGGCGTCGAGTTTGTCGATCACCGCGCGCAGCTGGCGGTATTGCGGCTCGGGCGCCGTGATGATGAGCGAATTGGTGGCCGGGTCGGCCTGGATCTGGCCGCCGGTGCTGGTCTGGGCGGCGCCCGCACCGCCTGGGCTGGCGCTGATGCCCGGCGCGACGCCCGTGCCGGAGGTCGTTGTGCCCAGCCGGCTGTCGCCGGCGATGGCCGCGCGCAGCGTGACGGCCAGCTTGGTGGCGTCGGCGTTTTTCAGGTAGACGACGTAGATGTTGCCGCTGGCGCCGTTGTCGGCGGCGCCGGGGCGGTCGAGCTTGTCGATCAGCGATTTGACCAGCGCGATCTGCGCGTTGTTGGCGGTGCGCACGATCAACGAGTTGCTGCGCGGCTCGGCCAGCAGCGAGATCTTCTGCCCGGCGTCGGCCTGGCCGGCCGCGCCGGCGGCCGGCGTGCCGGGCTCGGCCAGGCGGGTCACCAGCGGAGCCAGGTCGCTGGCCAGCGCGTGCTTGAGCGGGAAGACCTCGACATTGGCGGCGTTGGAGATGTCCAGCGCGGCAATGATGCGCGCGATGCGCTGCAGGTTGTCGGCGTAGTCGGTGATCACCAGCGCATTGGTGCCGGGGTTGACGTTGATGGTGTTGTTCGGGCTGATCAGCGGACGCAGCACCGGCACCAGGTTGTTGGCACTCTCGAAGTTGAGCCGGAAGATCTGGGTGACGATCTGGTTGGAGCCGCTGCGCACCGGGCCGGCGTTGACGGCGCCGCTTTGCAGCTTGGCGTCGGCCTCGGGCACGACCTTGTCGATGCCGGCGGCCTGCACCACGGTGTAGCCTTGCATGCGCAGGGCGGCGAGGAACTGGTTGTAGGCCGTGGCGGGCGAGACCGGGGTGTCGGTGGCCAGCGTCAGCGTGCCCTTGACGCGCGGGTCTACCACCACGGTGCGGCCGGTGATGCTGGCCATGGCGCGCGCCACGGCCTCGATCTCGGCATTGGCGAAGTTCAGCGTGACGGGCGCGCCCGGGCGGCTGGACGCCGGCGTCACCTGGGCCTGGGCCGGGGCGAGCCAGCTCCCGGACAGGCCGGCCAGCAGGCAACCCAGGCTGAGGCTGGCCGCGCCAAGTCGCAAGCGTCGGGTGGGCGGGTATGTCATGCGGCTATCCCAGGGTGATGATGGACTGTGCGCCTTCGCGCCGACCTATGATATTCAGAAGATTCGACAGGGCTTCCTCCCGCTCCGGCGCGGCCTCGGCCTTGCCGGTGAAATGCACGCGGCTGCCGATCCACTGCCCCTCCCCCCTGAGTTGCAGGCTGCCGCTGAGTGTGTCCAGCTGCAGCCGGGTGCTGGCGCCGCCTTGCAGTGTAAGCCGGTAGCTGCCCAGCGGGCGCAGCGTGGACAGGCGTGAGGACAGCTCTAGCGCGTCCAGCCGGGCGTCGCCCTGCATGCTGAGCCGGCCTTCGATCAGGTCCAGGCGCAGGCCGCGGCTGCTCAGCAGCAGCTGGCCGGCCGGCTGGACCGTGTTCCAGGGGGTGCCCAGGCCGGCCAGCAGTTGGGCCGGCCAGCTGGATTGACTGTCGCCCAGGTCCAGCGAGGCACCGCCCCAGCGCGGGCGCAACTGCAGATGCATGGGCGCGCTCGTGCAGCAGCTGGCGTACAGGCTCAGGCCCAGCCCCCACAGCCGCGGCTGCAGCTGCCAGTGCAGCAGGCCCGGCAGCCGGGCGGCATCGCGGCTGTCGGCGCCGCCGGTGAGCAGGAGCTGGGCGCTGCCGTTCCAGACCGTGCCGCGGGGATCGAGCAGCAGCACCCGGCCGCCGGTGGCGCGCTCCACTCCTGTCGCCAGCCAGTGCGCCGGCGCGAAGACCAGCAGGGCCAGCAGCAGGCCGAACAGCGCACCCGCACCGGCCCAGCGCCAGGCGGCGCCGGCCGGCCGGTGGCGAGCGGTCAGGGCGTGCGGTGCGGCGGATTTGGGCACGTTATTGCTCCGGCAGGGCCAGCACCAGGGTGCCGCTCCAGCTGGGCGGGGCGGCGGCGCCATCGCGCATGAGCCGGGCCTGGGTGACGCTGGCGTGGGCACTGCCGCGGACCTGGGACAGCCATAACGCCAGGGCCGGGGCCGGCAGGTTCTTGAGCGTCAGGCTGGCCTGGCTGCCGTTGATCTGCAGCTGGGTGCTGGCGCCCAGCTGTTCGCGCACTGATTGTTCCAGGGCGCGCACGGCATCGACCTGGTTGACGCGCGGCCGGTTTTGCAGCGCCTGGGCCTGGGCCTGCAGTTGCCGCATGCGCTCCAGCTGCTCGTCCAGCCGCTGGTGCTGCTGCGGCGCGCTGCGCAGGGTGTGCAGCGCCGGGGCCAGGGCCACCCACCACAGCAGGGCCAGGGCCACCACGCCGGCGCCCAGCAGCGTCAGCCGGCGTTCACGGGCATCGAGCCGGGCCCAGCGGGCCTGCAGGGTGGCCAGGGGTGTCATGGGGTGTTCTCCGGTCGCACGACCCAGCCGTCCGGGTCGCGCCGTGCCGTGTAGCCCAGGGCGCGCAGGCGGTTGCTGAACTCGCTGCCTTCGTCGACACCGAGCTTGAGTCCCTGCAGGCGGGCCTCGCCGGCGCCGTAGGTGATCTCGCTCAGGGTCTGCTGCGGCGCCACGGCGGCGCCCACGGCGCTGAGCATGGCCTCCAGGTCACGCGCCGATGCGGCGCCGGTGGCCTGTTGCAGCGCGCTGAGCTGGCGCTCCATCTGCAAGGGCGCGTCCAGCACCACCTGCACCTCGGGGAAGGTCTGACGCAGCGTGTCGCGCAGGGCCTGCTGTTTTTGCGCCAGCAGAGAACGCTCTTTCCAGGCCAGGGCGTTGAGGCCGAGCAGCTGGCTGGCCAGCAGGGCCAGCAACAGCCAGCGCGCGGCGCGCCACTGGGGGGCGTGGCGCAGGCTGTTCCAGCCCCGGGCCAGATCCTTCAGCGCCTGCGTGCGGCCGGTGCGGGCGAGCTCGAACTGCGCCAGGTTCCAGCCCGAGCGCGCCGACTGCAGCCAGCGCTCGGCTGCCGATTGCAGCGTCACCGGGCGCTTGAACAGGTTTTCCGCCTGGCTGGCCACCGCCGGCTCGGCCAGGATGGGCGCGTCCTCGGGCCAGGCCAGCAGCCGTGCGGCACCCGGGCCCAGCGGCAGCACGCTCACGCCCTGGGCGTCGGGGCGCACCAGCTGCGCCGGATCGAGCCCGGTGGTGACGTGCAGGACCGGCGGCACATCGGGCGCGGCCGGTTCGAACTCGGGCACGATGCGCGCGACCGGGTGCCGTGCCTCCTCCAGCGCCTGCAGATGGGTGCGCAGCCAGTCCTTGCGGCAGGCGGCGATCCAGCGGCCGGTTTCCGGGCCGGCCGGGCCGGCCAGTGCGAGGTGCAGGGTGGTGGCTTCATCGAGCAACTGGTCTTCCAGCAGGCCGTCGAGCGCGGCGCGCAGCTGCGGCTGGGGACCGGTGTGCGGTGCGGCCTTGGCCAGCAGCTTGCCCGGCAGGCTGACCTGGTGCCACGAGAGGGCCCGGGCCGGCACGACGGCGACGACCTCGTGGCCGGCTCCGGGCAGGGGCGGCAGCAGGCCGGCGGCCGCGCGGCCCTGGCGGGTGATGGACTGGCCATCCGTCGTCAGCACATAGTCCAGCTCGATGCCGGGGCCCGGCATCTCGAGTGGCAACGTGACGATGAGGGTGGCCATGGCGGGCGATCTTACTGCAGGGCCACGTCGGGACCGCGGTCTTCGGGCCCCTGCACATGGCGCATGCGCCACAGCGTGCGCACGTCCATGCCGATGCGCTGCACCAGGGCGCGGTCTTCCACCACGATGGGGCCGTAACGCAGCCGCCCGCGGACTTCGAAATAACGTGTGGTCACCGCGTGCAGGCTGCCGTCCGGCGGCCGGGCCTCGCCCGGCAGGGCACGGGCGGCGTCGCCCAGGGTGCGGAAATGGGACAGGCTGCGCGTGGTGACCAGACGGCGGGCCTGCCCCATGTCCAGGCCGCCGATGGTCGCGTGCAGGACTTCGGCCGGCGCCGTGTTGAGGTTGACCGTGGTGCGCTCGGGCAGCAGGGTGATGTAGGGCCGCAGCCGGGCCAGGGACTGGGGCGACAGGCCGAAGTCGCTCAGCTGCTCCACACGCTGCGGCGGCAACAGCGTGGTCGTCTTTTCGTCCGTGGCCAGGGCCGTGCGCAGGTTTTCGGTCAGCCGCTCCAGCTCGTTGGGCGGCAGGCCCAGCAGCAGGAACAGGCGCGTGAAGGCCTGTTGCGCGGGTTCGGACACCTGGCCGTTGTCGATCAGGTTGAGCACGTTCAGGCGCGACTGCAGGTCGATGATCTGGCCCGACAGAAAGGCTTCCAGCACGTCGTCGGTGTCGGTCTGCCCGGCGGCGAGAAAGCTGGAGAGGCGCGACTCCTGCAGCGGCACGGCCCAGGGTTCGGCCAGGTGGTCGGCGCCGCCGGAGCGGGCGTCCTCGCGCAGGATCAGGCGCGCCCAGTCCTGCGCGCCCACCAGCAGCCAGGCAATCTGCTGCCGGGCGCGTTCGGCGCTCTCGATCTCCACCTGCCGCCATTGCCGCCAGAGGGCGCCGGCGGCCAGTGTGGCCACCAGGGTCACGATCAGCATGGCACTGAGCAGCGCCGCGCCCTGCGGCCGGCGACGGCGAGCGTGAAGGCGGCGTGGGGTCACGATTTGTTGCCCCCCAGCGTCGGGCGCACCCAGTCGCGTGTGATCAGCCCGGCCAGGGCCGGGCCGGGCGGCAGCTCCAGCACCAGCCGCACGCCTTCGGGGATGCCGGTGCGCGCCGCCGCGCCCGCGTCGCTGGACAGCGGGTTGGTCCAGGCGTCCTGGCGGAAGTAGAACAGCTGCCAGTCGATCAGGGGCACGATGGCCACTTCCTGCCGGCGCGCGGCATCGTCCGGGTTCTGTGCCCACAGCGTTGCCTGCTGCCAGGCCTGCTGCAGTTCGCCGCGCTGCCGCAGCGGCACCGATTGCCAGCGCAGCCACAGGCTGCGGCCATCGGCCACGCGCCGGGTCCAGGCGACGACGCGCAGGTTGTGCTCGCTGTCGCGACGGGTCAGGCGCAGCACGCGGCCGTCCCACGCCAGACCCGGCAGGCCGGCCACGGCCTCCACGGCGTCCAGGTCGGCGCTCCATTGCGCCAGCCCCAGTTGCAGCGCCAGCACCGCGTCGCCGCGCACCCGGGTCTGTTCCTGGGCGCGGGCCATGCCATCGATGCCGCGCCAGCTCATCACGGCCATCAGGGCCATGAGGCTGATCGCCACCAGCAGCTCAACCAGGGTGAAACCACGTGCGCGAGGGTAAGGCATCCGATCGCCATGAGGTTCATGCGCCAACCACGACGGATGAAACGGACGGATATCCAGGCCAGGGCACCCGCGCAACGGGCTGGGCCCGGCCGCTGGGTGCGCCCCCCTTCCGCCGAAGGCGAGAGAGGGGGGAGGCGCGTCGCGGCTCAGGGGGTGTTGCATCTCAGTACATCCCCACCACGGACGACAGCTGCAGCACCGGCTGCTCGCCGCGCAGCACGCGCACATCGATGCGGCGGAAATTCGGGTTCGGCGTGGCCTGCACATGGACCTCGCTGAGGTAGACCTGCCCGGCCTGCTGGCACTCCACCGTGTTGATGCCCAGCCCGGGCATCTGCCGCGCCAGCCGGTACTTGACCTGCTCGTTCTCGGCGCAGAGCTGGGCCAGCAGCACATCGGACTGCCGCTCGGCATTGCGCGCCAGCGCCGAGGTGGCCTGGATGCCGGCCAGCAGGGCGATGGCGACGATGCCCAGGGCCACCAGCACCTCGACCAGGGTGAAACCACGCACCCGCTGGTGGCGTCGCCGTGACGCAAGCCGGGGCGCGGTCATGGGGTGGGCGCGGCGGGGGCCTGCACCTCGAAGGGGCCCAGGCCGTCGGTGTGGACATGCAGCGCCAGCGCAGGCCGCTCGCTGTGGCGCAGGGTGATCGTCTGGGGGCCGATGATGGGCTCGGGCCCCAGCAGCAGCGGGGCAGTCACGGTGGCCCGGGTCTGCGGGCTCAGCCAATGGCCGGGCAGCGCCCGCGCCGGCAGGCCGTCGAAGAAAAACCCCTGGCCGGTCGGGGTCCAGCGCACCGGCGTGCCGCTGGCACGCGACAGGGCGCGGGCACTGTCGAGCAGGGCGGCCAGGCGCTGGGCGTCGCGCTCCAGCTCGGTGGCGCCGCTGTCACGCATGGCGAACACCACACCGGCACTGGCCATGGCGATAAGGGTGACCACCACCAGCAACTCCAGCAGGGTGAAGCCGCTGGCGCCACGACGGGGCCTACTGCCAGCTGCCGATGTCCGCATTCTTCCCCTCCCCGCCGGGCTGGGCGTCGGCGCCGAAGGAGAACACGTCGATCTCGCCCTTGAGGCCCGGGTTCAGGTACTGGTAGGGATTGCCCCAGGGATCGTTGGGCAGCTTCTCCACATAGGGTTTCCAGTTGGGCGGGATGGGGCCGGTCGTGGGCTTGACCAGCAGCGCCTGCAGGCCCTGGGCGGCCGTGGGGTAGCGCTGGTTGTCCAGCCGGTACAGCTTGAGGGCCTGCCCCAGGTTGCTGATGTCGGTCCTGGCCGCGGTCACGCGCGCATCGTCGGCGCGGTCCAGCACATTGGGCACGATGAGCGCGGCCAGCACGCCGATGATCACCAGCACCACCATCAGTTCGATCAGCGTGAAGCCCGCTTGCCGTGCGCGGCGCAGGAGGGTTTGAAGTCGTGCCATGGTGTGGGATGCCGGTTCTCTGGATGTGCTTGCATGATAATCACTCTTTATGTCTGTCAAGTTGCGCAGCGTCTGGTGGTCACGGTTGCTTACGTTCTCGCTGGCCGCCGGGGTCGCGGCGAGCGCGGTCTACTGGGTCTTGCGCTGGCCCCAGCCGGTCAATGCGCGGCCCGTCGCGACGGCCGCCGCGCAGGCGTCCGCGGCGGATGCCCAGGCGCTGACCCGGTTGCTGGGCCAGGCCGCCGTGCCGGCGGCCGCAGCGCCCAGTCCCGGCGGACGCTACAGCCTCGCGGGTGTGCTGGCCGGTCCGGGCCCCCGGGGCGCCGCCCTGATCTCCATCGACGGCAAACCGGCCAAGCCCTTTCGGGTCGGGGCCCTGGTGGCCGACAACCTGTATCTGCAATCGGTGCTGGGGCGCCGCGCGGTGCTGGCTGCGGGCGCGGCCGACGCGCCGCCCAGCCTGACGCTGGAGATGAAGGCGCCGTCACGCTGACGGTGTTGCCAGGCCGACGAAGGCCAGCACCTCGTCCAGGTAGTCGGGGAAATCACTGATCGCGTGGTCGCTGCCTTCGAGCAGATGGATGTGCGCCCCCGCGTAGCGGCCCGTCATCTCGCGCCAGTCCAGTACCTCGTCGCCTTTGGCGATCAGGGCGTAATAACGCTGTGGCCGGGTGATGGCCGGGCAGTGCAGGGCGCGCAGTTCTTCCACGTAGTCGGGCCGGAAGAGAAAGGTCTCCTCGGGGTCATGCCAGCTGCGGTGCTCGCCGACGTACTGCGCGAGGTCGCGCGCCGCCTCCACCGCCGGGTTCAGCAGCGCGGCCCGGCAGCCGGTCTGCTCGGCCACCCAGGTGGCATAAAAGCCGCCGAGCGAGGAGCCGATGACGGCCATGCGCTCGCGCGGCCAGCCGGCGATGCCCCGCAGCACCAGCGCCATGGCTTCCCGCGGCGAGGCCGGCAGCTGCGGGCACCACAGGGTGACACCGGGGTGGCGGGTCTCGACGCGCTGGCGCACCAGCTGCGCCTTGGTCGAACGCGGCGAGGAGCGGAAACCGTGCAGGTAGAGCAGGTGGGTGGTGGCCATGCGGGAAATCATAGGCGCAGGCCATGGGCCCGCCCGCGCGGGGCCGGTAAGCACAACGATTTCGCACTTGCGCGATGTATGTGCGATGTATCCCATATTCATGGGAGCGGTGGAGCACGGCAAACGGGCAGGCTAGGGCTATGCTCTCATTCATTTAATACTGATCAAGCAATGCACGTCTGGCGCGTTTTGGTGGTGGAGGACGACCCGCAGATGCGGGATTTTTTTGCGGCCAGCGTCTCGCGCTGCCCGCAGCTGCAGCTCGCCGCCAGTCTGGGCACGGTGAAAGAGGCCAGGACCTGGCTGGACAACGACGCCAACATGGTCGATGTGCTGCTGACCGATCTGGGGCTGCCCGATGGCAGCGGGCTGGAAGTGATCCGCCACGCCACCCGGCTGCATCCGCGCTGCGAGCCCCTGGTGATCTCGCTGTTCGGTGATGAGGACAATGTGCTGGCCAGCATCGAGGCCGGCGCCCTGGGTTATATCCACAAGGACTCGGCGCCGGACGATATCGCGCAGACCATCCTTGAAATGAAGGCCGGAGCCTCGCCGATCTCTCCCATGATTGCGCGCAAGGTGCTGGCCAAGTACGCGAGCTCGCGGCCCCGGGTGGCCGAGACGGTGGGCGCGGCGCCGGTGGCGGTGGCGGTCGAGGCCGCGGTCGCTCCCGTCGCCGAGGCGGGTGCCGCCAGGAAGGCCGGCGAGCCGGCGCTGCTGTCGCCGCGCGAACACGAGGTGCTGATGCTGATCTCGCGCGGCTTTTCCTACGCCGAGATCGCGCGCCTGCAGACGGTGAGTGTGCACACGGTGCAGACCCACATCAAGAACCTGTATTCCAAGCTCTCCGTGCACTCGAAGAACGAGGCCGTGTTCGAGGCCTCGCGCCTGGGCCTGTTGCCGCACCGGGGCTGAGCGCGCCCATGGCGCCGGCGCGGGTCCAGTTCAGCGGGTCCTGTTCATAATGTGCGCCATGCTCCGTCCCCTGATGCTTGTTCTGCGGCTCCTGCTCCTGGCGTGCGGCCTGCTGCCGGCGGCGCAGGCCGAGATGCTGGAGTTGCGGCAGGCGCATGTCACCTCGATCGTCGACGGTCATCTGGAGGAGCGCGACACCCGCCTGCCCTACCACTGGGACCGCCGCCACGCCGACCGTCCCGGCACGGCCGTGTTTGAAGTCCCGCTCAAGCTGGAGCAGCCACCGACCGAACCCCATGCGGTCTACTTTTCGCGCATCGGGAATCGGGCCGAGATCTGGCTCAACGGCGTCCTGTTGTCGCGCTTCGGTGACGTAAACCGGCCGAACCGCGAAGACTACGCCAAGGCGCCGCAGTACGTGCTGATTCCGTCCCAGCTGCTGCAGAGCGACAACCTGTTTCGCATCGTCGTGAGCGCCGATGGCGGGCGCCGGGGCGGACTCTCCGGCGTGATGATCGGACCCGAGCGGGAGGTGCGCGAGCACTACAACTCGGTCTACCGCTGGCTGGTCAACGGTTCGCTGGCCGTGGCGGTGTTCAGCCTGGTGGTGGGGGTGATCGCCCTGCTGCTCTGGCTCACCCAGGTCGACCTGGGTCCCGGGGCGCCGGCGCGCCGCCTGAACCTTTATCTGAGCGCCGGTGTGGCCGAGTTCTGCTGGATGCTGCGCCTGAGCAATACGGCCATGACCGATCCGCCGCTGCCCTGGCCCTGGTGGGGCGTGGTGCAGACGCTGGCCTATGCCGGCTGGTTTTGCGGCGCCGGCCTGTTCTGCCACTACGTGGCCGGCTGGCACCGCCTGCCGTCCATGCGCTGGGTGCGTTACGCGGTCTGGGTGCTGATGCTGACCTCGGTGCCGGCCGCCTGGCTGGCCCTGACGCTGCACCAGGATGTCTACCTGACGGGCTGGTACGGCTTTGCCACCTTTCTTTTCATCGGCTACACCGTCTTCTATTTCGGGGCGGCCGTGCGCCGGCCGACGACGGAACACGTGCTGGTGGCCGCCGCCGGGGTGTTCAACGTGCTGGTGGGCCTGCGTGACTGGCTGGTCATACGCGCCAGCGGCAACATCGACGAGATCTCCTGGGCACGTTACTCCTCGGTGCTGTTCGGCCTGGCCCTGGGCTACATCGTCATCTCGCGCTTTCGTGCGGCCAGCACGCAGGCGCGGGACCTGATGGACAACATGGCGGCCAAGGTGCAGGAGAAGGAGCACGCGCTGGAGGCGAGCTACCAGCAGCTCGAGCAGCTCGCGCGCGAGCAGGAGCGCGCGGCCGAGCGCACGCGCATCCTGCGCGACATGCACGACGGCGTGGGCTCGCACATCAGCGCTGCGATCCGCCAGCTGCAGTCGGGTCGCGCCAGCGAAGAGGACCTGCTGCAGACCCTGCGCGACTCGATGGACCAGCTCAAGCTCTCGATCGACGCCATGAACCTGCCGCCGGGCGACATCACCACCCTGCTGGCCAACCTGCGCTACCGGCTCGAACCGCGCTTCAAGGCCTCCGACATCACCCTGGTGTGGGACGTGGACCTGCTGCCGCCGCTGGCCCGGCTCGAGGGCAAGGCCATGCGCCAGTTGCAGTTCATGGTGTTCGAGGCGCTGTCCAATGTGCTGCAGCATGCACAGGCCAGCGAGCTGCGCATCGAGTTGCGCGCGCAGCCGGGCGGCGGCGCCGAGCTGCGGGTGATCGACAACGGACGCGGTTTCGACCCGGAGCGGGTGCAGCGCAAGGGGCTGGCGTCGCTGCGTGAGCGGGCGCTCGCCATCGGCGCGCGCCTGGGGGTGGTCAGCGCGCCGGGGCAGACGGTGGTGGCGATCACGATCGACTAAGGCCCGCCGGCCACGATGGCGGGATAATGCAGGCCATGCCGATCGTATTTGAGCGCCCCACCCTGATGCAGCGTGTCATGCCCTGGTTCCAGGGTTTTGACGGACCGCTGGCCTTCGCCGTCTTCGTGCTGGCCGGCATCGGGCTGCTGACCATGTACTCCTCGGGTTACGACCACGGCACGCGTTTCATCGACCACGGGCGCAACATGCTGATCGCCGGTTTCATCATGTTCGTGGTGGCCCAGGTGCCGCCGCAGCGCCTCATGAGTTTCGCCGTGCCCCTGTATGCGCTGGGTGTGACCCTGCTGATCGCCGTCGCCATCTTCGGCCTGACCAAGAAGGGCGCCAAGCGCTGGATCAACGTGGGTGTGGTGATCCAGCCCAGCGAGATCCTCAAGATCGCGGTGCCGCTGATGCTGGCCTGGTGGTTCCAGAAGCGCGAAGGCCAGTTGCGGCCGCTGGACTTTCTGGTCGGCGGCGCCTTGCTGCTGCTGCCGGTGGGCCTGATCGTGAAACAGCCCGACCTGGGCACGGCGCTGCTGGTGCTGGCGGCCGGCGTGTCGGTCATCTTTTTCGCCGGCCTGAGCTGGAAGCTGATCCTGCCGCCGATGCTGCTGGGGCTGGTCGCCGTCCTGCTGCTGATCGTCTTCGAGTCCGATCTGTGTGCGTCCGGCGTGCGCTGGCCGCTGCTGCACGACTACCAGCAGCAGCGCATCTGCACCCTGCTCGACCCCTGGCGCGATCCGCTGGGCAAGGGCTTTCACATCATCCAGGGCATGATCGCCATCGGCTCCGGCGGCGTGCTGGGCAAGGGTTATATGCAGGGCACGCAGACCCACCTGGAATTCATCCCTGAGCGCACCACCGATTTCATCTTCGCCGCCTATTCCGAGGAATTCGGCCTGATCGGCAACCTGGTGCTCATCGGTGCCTTTCTGTTCCTGGTGCTGCGCGGCCTGACCATCGCGCTGGAAGCGCCCACGCTGTTTGCCCGCCTGCTGGCCGGCAGCATCACCTTCATCTTCTTCACCTATGCCTTCGTCAACATGGGCATGGTCAGCGGCATCCTGCCGGTGGTGGGGGTGCCGCTGCCCTTCATCAGCTATGGCGGCACGGCCATGGTGACCCTGGGGCTGGGGCTGGGCATCCTGATGTCGATCGCCAAGTCCAAGCGGCTGATCCAGTCCTGAGGCATCCTGCCGCCCCGTCTTGGCCCCACGCCCCGAGCGGGGATGGCAGCGCCCTACAATGAATCCATGATTTCACGCGAACCCACCCTGGAGCGCCTGGCCATCGCCCGCGAGCTGCTGCTCACGCCCTTTGGCCTCGACGAAACGCATCTGTTGCGGGCCCTGTCCGAGATCCGCGCCCATCGCGTGGACGAGGCCGATCTGTACTTCCAGTACACACGCAGCGAGGGCTGGAGCCTGGAAGAAGGCATCGTCAAGACCGGCTCCTTCAGCATCGACCAGGGCGTGGGCGTGCGCGCCGTCAGCGGCGAGAAGACCGCCTTCGCCTATTCCGACGACATCTCCGAGGCGTCGCTGCTCGATGCGGCCCGCACCGTGCGCACCATCGCCAGTGCCGGCCAGTCGGCGCGCGTGAAGGCGGCGGGCCGCAAGATTGCCGGCTCGCGCACGCTCTACCCCGGCATGGACCCCATCGCCACGCTGGACAGCACGGCCAAGGTGGCCCTGCTGGAACAGTTGGAACAGCGGGCACGGGCCAAGGATCCGCGCGTGGTGCAGGTCATGGCCGGGCTGGCGGGGGAGTACGACGTGGTGCTGGTGGCGCGGGCTGACGGCACGCTGGCCGCCGACGTGCGCCCGCTGGTGCGCCTGTCCGTGACGGTGATCGCCGAACAGGGCGGCCGGCGCGAGATGGGGTCGTCCGGTGGCGGTGGCCGTTTCGGCCTGGCCTACTTCGACGCGACCATGATCGGCCAGTACGTGGACGAGGCGGTGGGCGCCGCGCTCACCAACCTCGAGTCGCGCCCGGCCCCGGCCGGCGAGATGACCGTGGTGCTGGGCCCGGGCTGGCCCGGCGTGCTCCTGCACGAGGCCATCGGCCACGGCCTGGAAGGCGACTTCAACCGCAAGGGCTCCAGCGCCTTCTCCGGGCGCATCGGCCAGCGGGTGGCGGCCAAGGGCGTCACGGTGCTGGACGACGGCACCATCGCCGACCGGCGCGGCTCGCTCAACGTCGACGACGAGGGCAACGCGACCCAGCGCAATGTGCTGATCGAGGACGGCATCCTCAAGGGTTACATCCAGGACGCCATGAACGCGCGCCTGATGAAGGGGCGCCCCACCGGCAACGGCCGGCGCGAGAGTTATGCCCACATCCCCATGCCGCGCATGACCAACACCTACATGCTCGGCGGCGACAAGGCGCCCGAGGAGATCGTGGCCAGCATCGAGCGCGGCCTGTACGCCACCAACTTCGGCGGCGGCCAGGTGGACATCACCTCCGGCAAGTTCGTGTTCTCGGCCAGCGAGGCCTACTGGGTCGAGAACGGCAAGATCCTGTATCCGGTCAAGGGCGCCACCATCGTCGGCAACGGCCCCGATGCGCTGACCCGCGTCACCATGATCGGCAACGACATGCGGCTGGACAGCGGCGTGGGCACCTGCGGCAAGGAAGGCCAGAGCGTGCCGGTCGGGGTGGGCCAACCGACGCTGCGCATCGACGGCTTGACGGTCGGGGGAACGGCCTAGCGGCCGGGCGACACGGCCTGTAATTCAACTGTGCTATATTGAGAACCATGGTTTCGACCCGTTCCTACTTTTTTGGCTACTTTTGGTTCTCAAGCGCCGTCGGCGGAAGAGAGTTCTGAACGTACCCAGCAGAAACGTACCGAATTCCAAAAACCGCCGGCCCCGCCGGCGGTTTTTTTTTGACCAGCTCACACATCCAAACCGAACTCAAGGAGCGACACGATGACTGCCAAAGCCCAAGCGACCAGCACCGACGCCTGGTATGCGCATCCCGGTGACAAGACCAGCCGCACCGACGACCAACGCATCAAGGACATCACCGTGTTGCCCCCGCCCGAACATCTCATCCGCTTCTTCCCCATCAGTGGCACGCCCGTGGAGAGCCTGATCTCCCACACCCGCCACAGCATCCACAACATCATGCACGGCAAGGACGACCGCCTGCTGGTCATCATCGGTCCCTGCTCGATCCATGACCCGGCGGCCGCGCTGGAGTACGCCCGCCGCCTGAAGGTACAGCGCGAGAAATACCAGGACACGCTGGAGATCGTGATGCGCGTGTACTTCGAGAAGCCGCGCACCACGGTGGGCTGGAAGGGCCTGATCAACGACCCCTACCTGGACGAGAGCTTCCGCATCGACGAGGGCCTGCGCATCGCGCGCCAGCTGCTGATCGAGATCAACCGTCTGGGTCTGCCGGCCGGCAGCGAGTTCCTGGACGTGATCTCGCCGCAGTACATCGGCGACCTGATTTCCTGGGGTGCCATCGGCGCGCGCACCACGGAGAGCCAGGTGCACCGCGAACTGGCCTCGGGCCTGTCGGCCCCGATCGGCTTCAAGAACGGCACCGACGGCAACATTCGCATCGCCACCGACGCCATCCAGGCCGCCGCACGCGGCCACCACTTCCTGTCGGTGCACAAGAACGGCAAGGTCGCCATCGTGCAGACCAACGGCAACAAGGACTGCCACGTGATCCTGCGCGGCGGCAAGGCGCCCAATTACGACGCCGCCAGCGTGGCTGCCGCCTGCAAGGAGCTGGAGGCTTCCAAGCTGCCGACCACGCTGATGGTGGACTTCAGCCACGCCAACAGCAGCAAACAGCACGAGAAACAGCTCGACGTGGCGCGCGACATCGCGGGCCAGATCGCCAGCGGTTCGCGCAGCGTTTTCGGCGTGATGATCGAGAGCCACCTGAACCCCGGCGCACAGAAGTTCACCCCGGGCAAGGATGAGGTCGCCAAGCTGGAATACGGCAAGAGCATCACCGACGCCTGCCTGGGCTGGGACGACTCCGTTCAGGCCCTGCAGGTGTTGTCCGACGCGGTCAAGGCCCGGCGAGGATAAAGCGCCCCCCAGGCTGCGCAAAGGGCGTGTCGCTCCGCTACCCCCCTCAAGGGGCGACACCAGCGGCCCGGCGAAGCCGGTTCCGCGGTGTCTCGCGCTGAATACCGTCTGTTCTAAGCGCGGCCTAATGCGTCGAGCAGCTTCTGGTGCACGCCGCCAAAGCCGCCATTGCTCATGCACAGGATGTGGTCGCCCGGCTGCGCTGCGGCGACCACCTGTCTGACCAGCTCCTCGATGTTGTCGGCCACCTGGGCGCGCGTGCCCATGGGGGCCAGCGCCTCGCGCGCGTCCCAGCCCAGCCCGCCGCCGTGGCAGAAGGCCAGGTTGGCATCCTCCAGGCTCCAGGGCAGCTGGGCTTTCATGGTGCCGAGTTTCATGGTGTTGCTGCGCGGCTCGAACACCGCCAGGATGCGCGCCTGCGGCCCGACCTTGCGCCGCAGCCCGTCCACCGTGGTGCGGATGGCCGTGGGATGGTGGGCAAAATCGTCGTAGACCGTGATGCCGCGCGCGCTGCCGCGCACCTCCATGCGGCGCTTGACGTTCTGGAACTCGGCCAGGGCGCGTGCCGCCACGTCGGACGCCACGCCCACGTGCTCGGCCGCGGCAATGGCGGCCAGCGCGTTGAGCTGGTTGTGCACGCCGGTCAACTCCCACTGCACGCGCGCCACCGGGCGGCCCTGTTGCAGCACCTCGAAATCATGCGGCTCGCCGCGCGCGCAGTAGTCGCTCACGGCGGCGCCGAAGCTGCGCACCTCGCTCCAGCAGCCGGTGTGCAGCACGCGCGCCAGGCTTTCCTCCAGCCCGTTGACGACGATGCGGCCCGAGCCGGGTACGGTGCGCACCAAGTGGTGGAACTGGCGCTCGATGGCGGCCAGGTCGTCGAAGATGTCGGCGTGGTCGAACTCCAGGTTGTTCAGGATGGCGGTGCGTGGCCGGTAGTGGACGAACTTGCTGCGCTTGTCGAAGAAGGCGGTGTCGTATTCGTCGGCTTCGATCACGAACAGCGGCCGCTGGCCGGCTGCCGCCGGGCCACCCAAGCGGGCCGAGATGCCGAAGTTCATCGGCACACCACCCACCAGGAAGCCGGGCTGGCGGCCGGCGGCTTCCAGGATCCAGGCCAGCATGGACGTGGTGGTGGTCTTGCCGTGGGTGCCGGCCACGGCCAGCACATGGCGGCCCTGCAGCACGTGCGCGGCCAGCCATTGCGGGCCGCTGGTGTAGGGGGCGCCGGCTTCCAGGATGGCTTCCATCAAGGGGAATTTCGGGTTGCCGTCGGCGGCGCGGGCGCGGCTGACCACGTTGCCGATCACGTACATGTCGGGCTGCAGCGCCATCTGCTCGGCGCCAAAGCCCTCGATCAGTTCGATGCCCAGGGCGCGCAGCTGGTCGCTCATGGGCGGGTAGACGCCGGCATCGCAGCCGGTGACCTTGTGGCCCGCCTCGCGGGCGAGGGCGGCCAGTCCTCCCATGAAGGTGCCGCAGATGCCGAGGATATGGATATGCATCGGGCAATTCTAGGGGGTGCTCCACTCGCCAGCGCCCGGTCGGCGCACAATGGCGGCTGTGAGCGTGCAACAGGAAATCGCCGCGGCAGCGGCCCAGATGGTGGTGGACGAGGGACTGGAATATGGCCCGGCCAAGCGGCGCGCCGTGCGTCAGCTCGGTTTGCCGCCGCGCACGGCCCTGCCGGGCAACGATGAGGTGGAGGATGCGGTGCGCGAGTACATCGCCGTCTTCTGCGCCGATACCCAGCCGGCTGAACTGCTGGCCCTGCGCCGGCTGGCCTTGGGCTGGATGCAGCGGCTGGAGCGCTTCCGGCCGCATCTGAGCGGGGCGGTCTGGCACGGCACCGCCACCCGCCTGTCCGACATCTACCTCCAGCTGTTCTGCGAGGACGAGAAGTCGGCCGAGATCGCCCTGATCGACATGGGCGTGGCCTACGAGCCGCGCACCGTGACCGGCCTGCACCAGGAGGCGGTCGAGGCCCTGAGTTTTCACGCTCCCTGCCGGGAGTTGGGGGAAACGATCGGGGTGCATTTGATGATCCATGATCTGGATGATCTGCGCGGGGCGCTGCTGCGCGACAGCAAGGGCCGGACGCCGCGCGGTGACTTGGCGGCAGTACGCCGGCTGTTGAGTGAAATAGAAAGTAATTGATGAAGCTTGTGGAGCAGGAAAACAGCAAGAGCCGGACGCGCCGGCGCACCCTGTATGCCATGGCGGCGGCCGTGGCCGGTCTGGCCGGTGCCGGCCTGGCCTGGTGGCGTTACTCGCCCGCGCCGGTGGACGAGGGGGCCATGCCCGGGCTCTGGCAACTGGAGTTCGATACACCGGCGGGTACGAAACTGGCGCTGCAGGGTCTGCGCGGGCGTCCCCTGCTGATCAACTTCTGGGCCACTTGGTGTCCGCCGTGCATCGAAGAGCTGCCGCTATTGAATGCGTTCTACCGGGAAAATGCCGCCAACGGTTGGCAAATAGTCGGCATTGCGGTCGATAAACTGGAGCCGGTCAAGGCTTTCCTGGCCCGCCAGCCGCTGGCATTTCCGGTGGCGCTGGCCGGCATGGAGGGCCTGACTCTGAGCAAAACGCTGGGCAATCAGGTGGGCGGTTTGCCCTTTACGGTGCTGATCGGTGCCGACGGCCGGGTTCTGAATCGCAAGATCGGCAAGCTTTCAGAGCAGGATTTGGCACTTTGGCGGGCCTTGAAGTGACGATCCCAAGATCGCTTATGATGTCGCCCTGCTGTGCTCAGCGCACAATTTCGCCGTAGATGGCTGGGAATTGCTACAAATTGTTCTAAATTAGTGGCAGTCCCGAATAACGACGTTGGAGATCCCCATGGATTTGCGAAAACTCAAGACTTTGATCGATCTGGTGTCCGATTCGAACGTGTCGGAGCTGGAAATCACCGAAGCCGAAGGCAAGGTGCGCATCGTCAAGGCCGGTCCCGCGATGGTTCAGGCCTACCAGATGCCGGTCCAGATGGCCGCGCCCATGGCGGCCGCCCCGGCCGCGGCCCCCGCCGCTGTCGCGGCACCGGCCGCCCCCGCGGCTGCGCCGGCCGCCGCCGGCCATGCCGTCAAGGCGCCCATGGTCGGTACCTTCTACCGTGCGGCCTCGCCCGGTGCCAAGGCTTTTGTCGAAGTGGGCCAGACGGTCAAGGAAGGCGAGACGATCTGCATCATCGAAGCCATGAAGATCCTGAACGAGATCGAGGCTGACAAGGCCGGCACCGTGACCCAGATCCTGTGTGAAAACGGCCAGGCGGTGGAATACGGCCAGCCCATGTTCATCATCGAATAAGGCAGCCCCTTCATGTTCAAGAAGATACTGGTCGCGAATCGGGGGGAGATTGCCCTGCGGATTCAACGTGCCTGCCGGGAGCTGGGCATCAAGGCGGTGATGGTCTATTCCGAGGCCGACCGCGAGGCCAAGTACGTCAAGCTGGCCGAAGAGGCCGTCTGCATCGGTCCGGCCCCTTCCGGCCAGAGCTACCTCAGCATGCCGGCCATCATCTCGGCTGCTGAAGTGACCGATGCCGAGGCCATCCACCCGGGTTACGGCTTCCTGAGCGAGAACGCGGATTTCGCCGAGCGCGTGGAGCAAAGCGGCTTCCAGTTCATCGGCCCGACGCCCGAGTCCATCCGCATCATGGGTGACAAGGTCTCGGCCAAGCAGGCCATGATCAAGGCGGGCGTGCCCTGCGTGCCCGGCTCCGAGGGTGAGTTGCCCGACGACCCGGCCCAGATCCGGCGCATCGCCAAGACCGTGGGCTACCCGGTGATCATCAAGGCGGCCGGCGGCGGCGGCGGGCGCGGCATGCGTGTGGTGCATACCGAGGCTGCGCTGATCAACGCGGTGCAGATGACCAAGGCGGAGGCGGGTGCCGCCTTCAACAACCCGGCGGTCTACATGGAGAAATTCCTGGAGAACCCCCGGCACATCGAGATTCAGATCCTGGCCGACAAGCACAAGAACGCCGTTTATCTGGGTGAGCGCGATTGCTCCATGCAGCGGCGCCACCAGAAGATCCTCGAGGAGGCGCCGGCCCCCGGCATCCCGCGCAAGCTGATCGAGAAGGTGGGCGAACGCTGCGTGGCGGCCTGCAAGAAGATCGGCTACCGCGGCGCGGGCACGTTCGAGTTCCTGTATGAGAACGGCGAGTTCTATTTCATCGAGATGAACACCCGCGTGCAGGTCGAGCATCCGGTGACCGAGATGATCACCGGCATCGACATCGTCAAGACACAGATCATGGTGGCCGCCGGCGAGAAGCTGCCCTTCACCCAGCGCGACATCCAGATCCGCGGCCACGCCATCGAGTGCCGCATCAACGCCGAAGACCCGTACAAGTTCACGCCCTCGCCGGGCCGCATCACCATGTGGCATGCACCGGGCGGCCCGGGCGTGCGCGTCGATTCGCACGTCTACACCAACTACTTCGTGCCGCCGAACTACGACTCCATGGTCGGCAAGATCATCGTGCACGGCGACACGCGCGAGCAGGCCATGGCGCGCATGAGCACGGCGCTGGCCGAGACCCTGGTCGAAGGCATCAGCACCAACATCCCGCTGCATCGCGAACTGATGGCCGACGCCAAGTTCATGAGCGGTGGCACCAACATCCACTACCTCGAAGAGTGGTTGCGGCATCATAAAAGATGACCCCCCTGAGGCGCTGACGCGCCTTCCCCCCGCGGTAGCGGGGGGACACTCCCAGTGGACCGGCAGAGCCGGATCCACGGGAGCCCGCGAATTTAACCCCCTAGGCACACCATGTACGAACTTCGGCTGCTTTGCCCCCAGGACCGCGTCGAGGTGCTGGGCGATGCGCTCGATGCGCTCGACGCCCTGAGTGTCAGCGTCGAGGACGCCGACGCCCAGACTGAGGCCGAGCAGGCCCTGTTCGGTGAGCCCGGCATGCCGCCGCCGGCCGAGGGCTGGCAGCGGTCGCGCATCCTGGCCCTGTTCCCCACCCGCGCCGCGGCCGACGAGGCGGCGGCGCTGCTGCAGGCTCAGGACTTCTTCGGCGATTGCCGGGTGCTGGGTGTGGCCGACGTGCCCGAGCAGGACTGGGTGCGTCTGACGCAGTCGCAGTTCGCGCCGGTCGATATCACCCCCGAATTCTGGATCGTGCCGACCTGGCACGAGCCGCCGGCGCAGGCCAGGACCATCATCCGCCTCGATCCGGGCCTGGCCTTCGGCACCGGCACCCACCCGACCACACGCATGTGCCTGCGCTGGATCGCGGGTCATGGCGCGCAGGGCCTGGGCCGCGTGCTCGACTATGGTTGTGGCTCCGGCATTCTGGCCATCGGCGCGGCCAAGTTCGGCGCCCGCGACATCGACGCCGTCGACATCGACGAGGCCGCGGTGGCGTCGACCCGCCTGAATGCCGAGGCCAATGCGGTGACCCTGCGCGCCGGTCTGCCCGAGCTGGTCCAGGGCCAGTACCAGACCGTGCTGGCCAACATCCTGGCCACGCCGCTCAAGGTGCTGGCCCCCTTGCTGTGTTCGCGCGTGGCGCCCGGCGGCGCCCTGGTGCTGGCCGGCATCCTGGAGCGGCAGGCGGACGAGCTGAAGCAGGCCTATGCGCCACATTGCCAACTGGTGGTCTCCGACAGCGAGGACGGCTGGGTGTTGATGACGGCCCGGCTCTGACGCCGGGACGGGCTCTTACAATCGCCAGCCATGAGCCTGATCACACGTTGCCCTGCCTGCCGGACGATGTTCAAGGTCGTCCCGGACCAGTTGCGCATCTCCCAGGGCTGGGTGCGTTGCGGCAAGTGCGAGGAAGTGTTTGATGCCGCCGCCCATATGCAGGAGGGTGTCGCCCAGGACGACGCTGCCGCCGCGGACGATGGCCCGGACACGGTGGCTCTCGAACGGGCGGGCCAGGACGACGTCGCCACCGAAGCCGCAGCGCAGCAGGCTGTGCCCGGCGGGACGCCGACGCCCGCAGCGGACACACCGGCGGTCGGCGAACTGAGCTTCGAGTTGCAGGCGCCTGCGGCCGGCCCGGTCGGGGCGACGGAGCCGGCTGCGCCCAGCCCCGGGCAAGAACCCCAAAGCACGGCCGGCGAGGTGGCGCCCGTGATCGCCGTCCCCAAGGTGCGACCACGTGAGCCCGAGCCGGACGAGGACGAGGCCGTGGCCGAACTGTCCTTCATGCGCGATGCCCAGCGGACGTCGCGTTGGCACCGCCCGCTGGTGCGGGCGACACTGATGGTCCTGTGCCTGCTGCTGCTGGCCGGCCTGGCGGGGCAGTTCATGGTGCACGAACGCAACCGTATCGCGGCCATCGAGCCGGCGCTCAAGCCGCTGCTCGAGGATGTCTGCCTGCTGCTGGACTGCCGCGTCGGCCCCTTGCAGCAGATCGAATCGGTGGTCATCGACAGCTCGGCGTTCAGCAAGACCAAGGGTGATGTCTACCGTCTCAGTCTGACCCTCAAGAACAACGCCCCCATCGATCTGGCCATGCCGGCGGTGGAATTGGCGCTGACCGATACCCTGGACCAGGCGCTGCTGCGGCGTGTGCTTCTCCCCGAGGAACTGGGGGGGAAGTCCGGTGTCATCCCGGCGGCTTCCGAGATCCAGAGCACGCTGGTGCTGACGATCAAGACCAATGGCAACGGTGAGCGCGTGGCGGGCTACCGGTTGCTTGCTTTTTATCCCTGACCTTCCTGGAAAACGTTTCCCATGGCAACACTCATCTGCGGCTCGCTGGCCTTCGACACCATCATGAACTTCGAGGGCCGCTTTGCCGAGCAGATCCTGCCCGACCAGCTGCACATCCTCAATGTGTCCTTCCTGGTGCCCACGCTGCGGCGCGACTTTGGCGGCTGCGCCGGCAACATCGCCTATGCACTCAAGGCGCTGGGCGGCACGCCCCTGCCCATGGCCACGGTCGGCAACGATGGCGCCGGCTACCTGGCGCGCCTGCGCGAACTCGGCATCGACACCCGGCACGTGCGCGAGATCGGCGACACCTATACCGCGCAGGCGTTGATCATGACCGATCGCGACAACAACCAGATCACGGCCTTCCATCCCGGCGCCATGATGCAGGCCCATGTCACGCGCATCGAGCCCCATCCCGACGTCAAGCTGGGCATCATCTCGCCCGACGGGCGCGACGCCATGCTGGAGCACGCCGAGCAGTTCAAGGCGGCCGGCGTTCCCTTTGTGTTCGACCCGGGCCAGGGCCTTCCCATGTTCGACGGCAAGGACCTGGCGCATTTCGTCGAACTTGCCAGCTGGGTCACCGTGAATGACTACGAAGGCAAGATGCTGTGCGAGCGCACCGGCTGGAGCGCGGCGGAGATCTCGCGCAAGGTGCGTGGCCTGGTCATCACGCTGGGCCACGAAGGCAGCGAGGTCTGGGTCGACGGCAGCAAGACCCTGGTGCCGCCGGTCCAGGCTGCGGCGGTGGTCGATCCGACAGGCTGTGGTGACGCCTACCGTGGCGGCCTGCTCTACGGCCTGGAACGCGGCTGGTCGCTGGAGCGTTCGGCGGAACTCGGCAACCGCATGGGCTCACACAAGATCGCGCACCGCGGCCCGCAGAACTACACCGTCTCGCCGGCGGCCTTCGGCGCCTGAGGCGCGGCGCGTTTCAATCCTCCGGCTGCAGGCCGGCCCAGTTCGCCTGGGTGATATGGCTGGCGGCCACGCGCAGCTGTTTGCGGCGCGCCGCAGCGCCGCGCAGCAGTTCGACCGCACTCTTGGGCACGCCCAGCATCTTGGCCAGCCAGGCCTGCAGCGCCAGATTGGCCTTGCCGTCCACCGGCGGCGCGTGCAGGCGCACGCGCAGGGCGCCGTCGTGCAGACCCTGGATCTCGGTCCGGGCGGCATTGGGCATCACGTGCACGTCGACGAGCACGCTGCCGTCCTTCTGCTGATGCAGAAACGGCAGGTTCGGCAGGGGGCTGGAGGACATGAGCGCGGTTCAGGGCGGAAACTAAAAAGCCCGTTGCCTGGGCAGGCAACGGGCTTGCGGCCTAGGTCGTCTCAGGGACGGCTGGCCGTGGGGAAGGGCCATGCGGCCTGCGGGTTCAGAGTGGTCTGAGCCGCAGGAGCCGCGGGGGCCGGTGCTGCAGCAGGTTTCGCAGCAGGCTTTTTCGCAGCTTTCTTCGCCGGCTTCTTGGCGGCCTTCTTCGCAGCAGGCTTTTTCGCAGCCGGTTTCTTGGCAGCGGCCTTCTTCGCTACTTTCTTGGCAGCCTTTTTCGCAGCGGGCTTCTTGGCAGCGGCTTTCTTGGCGGCCGGCTTCTTGGCAGCAGCCTTTTTCGCAGCGGGCTTCTTCGCAGCGGCTTTCTTGGCGGCCGGCTTCTTGGCGGCAGCCTTCTTCACTGCGGGCTTCTTGGCGGCGGCCTTCTTGGCAGCCGGTTTCTTGGCGGCGACTTTCTTCGCTGCCGGCTTCTTGGCTACAGCCTTCTTGGCTGCGGGTTTCTTCGCGACGGCCTTCTTAGCCGCTTTTTTTGCAGTTGCCATTTCATTTCTCCTTGATCAAGTTACAAAGAGCACTTCATGCGTGTTGGGATACATGAAGCGATTCATGAGGCTGGGGTAAGGCCCAACGCCATGAACAGGGGTGCACAGGCTGGCGCCGCTCTCTGTGGAGCGGTAGACAGCCGGTGCGATTCGGGAAGCCATAGATTGATTTTTCAGTCCCAGGAGAGTGCACCGCCGGACTGGTACTCGATGACACGGGTCTCGAAGAAGTTTCGCTCCTTCTTCAGGTCGATCATCTCGCTCATCCAGGGGAAGGGGTTCTCTTCATTGGGGAACAGTGCCTCCAGGCCGATCTGGGTGGCGCGCCGGTTGGCGATGTAACGCAGGTAGCCCTTGAACATGGAGGCGTTCATGCCCAGCACGCCGCGCGGCATGGTGTCCTCGGCGTAGCGGTATTCAAGCTCGACGGCCTTCTCGAACAGGGCCTTGATCTCGGCCTTGAACTCGGGCGTCCACAGCTGCGGGTTCTCCAGCTTGATCGTGTTGATCAGGTCGATGCCGAAGTTGCAGTGCATGGACTCGTCACGCAGGATGTACTGGTACTGCTCGGCCGCACCCGTCATCTTGTTCTGCCGGCCCAGCGCCAGGATCTGCGTGAAGCCGACGTAGAAGAACAGGCCTTCCATCAGGCAGGCGAAGACGATCAGGCTCTTGAGCAGGGTCTGGTCGGTTTCCAGGGTGCCGGTGTGGAAGTTGGGGTCCATGATCGCGTTGATGAACGGGAGCAGGAACTCGTCCTTGTCGCGGATGGACTGGACTTCCAGGTAGGCGCTGAAGATCTCGGATTCGTCCAGGCCCAGCGATTCCACGATGTACTGGTAGGCGTGGGTGTGGATGGCTTCCTCGAAAGCCTGGCGCAGCAGGAACTGGCGGCACTCGGGCGCCGTGATGTGGCGATAGGTGCCCAGCACGATGTTGTTGGCGGCCAGCGAATCGGCGGTGGTGAAGAAGCCGAGGTTGCGCTTGACGATGCGGCGCTCGTCCTCGGTCAGACCGTTGGGGTCCTTCCACAGGGCGATGTCGCGGTTCATGTTCACTTCCTGCGGCATCCAGTGGTTGGCGCAGGTGGCCAGGTATTTTT